>CAYPZN010000084.1:0-14535 GCA_964415335.1 uncultured Crocinitomix sp. | reverse complement strand
CTCTAATTACAACTGTCTGATAAATGGGAGGAGGTCAATAATTATATTAACTTTGGATAAAACCTGTCCTAAGAAATGGGGTATCTACACCAATAACCAGTTTTTTTTTGTCTAATTTAATTAATATGAATACACTTTTGATAAGTAGTATTCATTTTCTAGTGTAATAAACGAATGAAAAGGATTGGGCTATGCTTTCGAGGGACTTAATTCGATTTCGTTTGTAGCAAGATTAAGTGCTCCATTGAGTTCTTTGATGATACCAAAACTATTTCCAAGTGTAAGAAAATTTATTAAATGATCATGAAATGTAGGGACATGCGTTAACTTCATTAATAAAAAAGACTGTTGGTAAATTCTCCACTGCTGTAAGTACATTCAAAATACATCAATCATGTATTTTGAACTCTTAATTCATATGAAGAGCGGAAAAAAATTAATGAATAAGCAAAATGTTCACTTACTTATCGAAGTAAGTATGAGGTATTACCTCAAACAAGTAGAATTTAATGTAGGTTATTGATGTACGAAATATGCCTGCAGGGATTTATTTTATTGTTCCGCAAAAGGGCGAAATCCCGCCATTGCGCTTTGTTGTTTCACAATAATATACGTTAGGTTAAAAGCGTTTTGCTGAACTCTTTTATACTAAAGTGCTATTTTTTCAAACTAAATGCCTAAAATATTTAGTTCCTATTTATTACCCCCTTAACATCATTTGACTAAAGGAAAAATTATCTAACGAATAATCTGCACTGTGCCCTGCCCTTCAAAATCAGTTCCATTAAATGCTTTTCCTTCGTATACGTAAAAGTAAACGCCATCAGAAACTGGAGTGCCTCCATTTGTTTGGCCGTTCCAACTGTCCGTAATACTTGTTAATTCTGCAATTTGTACACCAAAACGATTCACAATAACGCAATTAAATATTTCTACGGATTGAGCAAAATTCTCAAAAGTAAAGACATCATTATTTCCGTCATTGTTTGGTGAGAAAATATTGACAGGCTCAAATAAAAATTCGTCAAATACTATGATTTCTTTACACTTCGTATCTTGACATCCATTTTTGTTAAATGCAGTTAAGCAAACTTGGTATGTTCCAGCATCTGCGTAAGAAATATCAAATTCTTCAAAAACACTCGAGCTAAGTACTGTACTTCCCAATCCAAAATCCCAAACAAAATTAGTGTCAGCACCGGGGTTATTCGGATTTGCAAAATTTTGAGATAAATTAGTGAAATGAACATCAACAACTGCTGTTCCTTGATAATTAGACGTAAACTGTGGAGAAGTTAAATCAAAATCCGCAATTGGATTCAATGAGTCAACCAACACTGTATCAATTAATTGACAACCGTTATCATCTGTAGCAATTACTTGATATAACCCTGGATTTCTTCCTCCCCAAGTACTATTTATTGTTGTTGCTCCAGTAGATAGTTCTGTCCATAAATAATCATAGTCAGGAACACCTCCTATAACTGCAGCAGCGACGACTCCATTCCCAGATTGAAAATCACTGACCCGACAAAAAGCAGGGTCTACCGTTAATTCCGCAAATTCCAGTGCCGGAGGTTGATTTATTGTAAACTCTTCAACAATAGAGCACCCATTGGCATCATTAATTGTAATAATATAAGTTCCCGCAGGAGCGTTTTCAAGTGTGTCCTCTCCAATACCATTCATCCCACTTGGGTTTGGAGCCCATAAATAACTTATAGCATTATAATCTCCAGTATTATTGATTACTGTATCGACAACGGCTTGCCCTGTATTTGTTCCAAAACAAATCGCATCAGACACTGATACTTCAATTTCCATTTGATCTGGATCATCCAAGAAAACAGAATCAATATATACGCATGCAGAATCGTCTGTTACTTCAACAAAATACCATCCTTCGTTTAATGTATTTGCGGTACTACTATTGTCTACATTAACAACAGTTCCGTCCATATCAGTAATGGTGAATGTAACGTCACCAACGCTAGTTCCAATACCTGCTGTTACTGATCCATCAGAAAAACCAAAACAAGTTGGAGGGTTAAAAGAGATCGATCCCGCACAATATGGTGGTGGAGGTGGTGGATCCCCTTCACATGCCGTTTTATGAATAAATACATCCGTTGCGCCATTTGTGGTTAATTCAGAAACGCCATCCTCAGTTTCGTTAAAATCAATCGTTCCATCATATCCTCCTGTTGTTACAATAATACAACCGGCCATATCAGTAACAATTGCAGTACCTCTATCGGCACTGGCAGATCCAAAAGGAATTACAAAATCAAAATTTCCATCAAGTGTCAATTTGAGAATATAAATATCACGACTTCCCATTGAGGTAACATTGTTTACGCCCAGTCCTGGATCAAAATCAACTGTTTCAGAAAACCGACCTGTTGCATATGCATTTCCTGCGCTGTCAACCGTAATTCCTAAACCTTGATCAAATCCAGTACCTCCAAATTGGCTTGCCCACAATAAATCCCCGTCACCATCTAATTTTTGAATGAAAATGTCAGTTGATCCAGCAGAAATGAGATCAAATGTTTCAACCGAATCTGGATCAAAATCTGCTGATTCTTGAAAGCTTCCAGTTGTGTAAATATTTCCAGAAGTATCTGTTACAATTGAAAAAGGAATATCGAATGAAGTTCCTCCAGATCGATTGGCCCAAGTAAAGTCACCATCATTGCTTAATTTCATTATAAAAATGTCGTTAGAACCACCTGCAGAAACAAGTTCAAATTCGTCCAGACCATTATCAAAATCAACAGTGTCAGCAAAAATCCCTGTTATTAATGCACTTCCTGATGAGTCAATGTGTATGTCTTTTGCTCGATCAGTTGATATTCCTCCAATGTTGCGTGACCAAAGAAAGGTTCCATCATTGTCTAATTTTGTTATAAAAATATCTTCGTCACCGGCTGCAGTAAACTCAACTACCCCTGGGCCAGGATTAAAATCGACAGTTCCTTCGTATCCGCCACAAATAAAAACATTACCATCTTCGTCAAGACTAACAGATTCACCTTCATCCGCTAATGTTCCGCCAATTCGCCTTACCCATTCAAAATTTCCGTCCGTGTCAAATTTTTCTATAAAAATATCTGTGCCGCCGTTAGAAACAAAACTTTCAACACCAGCACCTGGATCAAAATCAACTGAATCTTCAAAATAACCAATGATGTATACATTTCCAGCTTCATCTACTGTAATTTCTTCAACAAGATCAGGCCCTGATCCTCCAATCTGAATTGCCCATTCGAAGTCACCTGCATCAGTCAGTTTCTGAACAAAAATATCAGTTCCTCCTAATGAAGAAAGTGTTGAAACACCGTCGTTTGGATCAAAATCAGCTTCCCCTTGGAAAAAACCAGCAGTATAAATATTGCCGTCTAAATCTCTTGTGATTGCTTCTCCTCTGTCATTACTTGTTCCTCCCATTGATCGCGACCAGTCATATTCTTGTGAAAAAAGAATACTTGAAAAAAGAAAGGCAGAAAGGGTAATTAATTGTTGTAATTTCATCTAGCTTATTTTACGGTTTGGTGGAAATTGTCTGATGAATAAAAAGATCATTAAACAAACTACACCTTAAAAAATTAGACGAGTGAAAAATGATTTGAGTCTCAAGAATTGTCAAATTTGTTTTAAACGGTATGTTTTAAATTATAATAGGATTATTTCATTGATTAAACGTATTTAATTTTTAGTGTTAAAAATTAAATTATTACTTAATGAACGTTTAATTGAGAAAATTCACTCAATTCAAGTTTTTGAAGTAGACGTCGTTTTGATTTTTTAACCCCACTTTCTGTGATATTTCGAACCGTTGCAATTTCTTTATTTGAATAATCAAGTCTCACAAGAATCAATAAGCGTAAATCATTTTTAGTTATTCGTTCATAGTTTGATTTTACTTTTTGAGTAAAGCCACTATTTAACTGATCATAGTGATGAATTACCTGAGTCCAATTTTTTTCATCAATATAACCTTGATCTAAAATCTGAATCATTTGTGTAATACTTTCATTCGAATGCTTGTTCGAATCTAATTCAGACTTTAATTGATTAATGGTATTAATATTCTCTTTTATGTTTTCTATTGAGTGATTAAGTTTTGAATGAATTATCTGTTTCTCTAATTTAACCGTTGATAATTTTTGTGCAAGTAACTTTCGCTTATATCGCATTTGATAAATTATTAGAAAAGCAATGAGTAACAGAATAATAGCAGAAGAAATAATAATGACCCGTGCAGTTCTGTTTACTTGGTCGCGGTATTTGAGGTCTTCAATTTCTTTTTCTTTACGATTCGTTTCGAATTGAATAAACAACTGATTTTCTTGAAGTAATGCTGTGACATTGGACAATGAATCTTTAATTGTGTTAAGGCGATTTAACTGATTACTCAAATCAGAACGATTGAGTTGAACTAATTTAACATTGATGAGTTTTAAAAGTGTTTCTTCTTGAATTTTAGGAATTCCAATTGAATCTGCAATTTCTAACGCAGTATTGTAGTACTCAATAGCTTCTTTATATTCTTGTTTTTTTAGACTAAAATCTCCAAAAAATAAGAAATTCTTATTCTGTCTAACCGTATACTTGGAAGTTTTTTTAGAAATTTCGCCAAGATACAAACGATATTTTTCGGCTTCATTTAAGTCATTTTTTTTTAAATAAGTATTTCCAAGTGTGATATAAGCACGAGACATGTCTGAGTAATTTCTATATCCTCCTTCGATTGCGTTATCTATATAATAAATTGTACTATCATAATTTGATAATTCGTAATGACAAATTGCACAATCAACTAAGGTTACAGTGTACCTAAAAATATTATCATCTCCCGTTAAGTCTTTATATAAACGAAGTATTTTGTTTGAGTAGTTTAACGATTCTTCAAACTTATTTTTGCTGAAATAATATGCGGCTATTTCATGATCTACTGAAGACTTAATATATTCATTGTTAACTTCATTGGCTAGGTTTTCAGCACGTGAATAATAATCGAATTCTAGGATTGGATTTTCTAAATTTCCATAGATAGAGGCTTTCAGTAAATGAAAATTGACGTATATAGTGTCATTTAAATGAATAGCGTCAATAGTTATTAAACTATCCAAAACAAGAGCATGACTCAAAGCATGATTGGGAGCATCATTTAAGTAATTATTAGCCAATACAAAATTGGAATACATTATTCCTTCGTTATAATTGATTAATCGCGAAAGACTGTCGATTTCTTTGCAGCGAATAATTTCGCCTTCTTTGTCGAAATATGTTCTTGAATCTACAAATTCAATTAATTCGTCGATTTTATCTTCGGTGACCTGTTGCCCGAAAATAAAACTCATAAAAGTTAGACTAAAAGTAGCTATTAGTGCAGCAGACTTTACTGTAAAATACTTTATCAAAATAATCTGGTACGTTTTGGGTTTGGCTGCAAAAGTAAGAATTGTATCTTACTTTTTTATGCGATTTTTTCAAATTTTTATATCAGTCTATTCGATATTTATAGTATAATTTTCTTTGTCTATTTTGATTGATTCAGTAGTTATTCTTGTCTATTAATCTTTGTTATTACCTATAGTTTTGAGAACTTTCTTATCAAATTAAACTAAGGTGATGTAAAACCATTTTTATATAAAATTGGTCACTACAGTTTTTCCCCTAATTCATTCAAATCAGGGTTTACCCCCATAGACAACTTTCAAATCATCCACAAATTTGCACTGTAATTAGCTACAAAATAAATTGCTTAAGGTGGAATCCGAAAAACCAAAATAGAGTAGGGAAAAATTTAAATCATTAAACAAATGGCAATTGATACAACACCATCAACAGTCGCTACGGGAGCCTTACAAGCTATCCCATTTTCATCATTAATCGGAGGCCCATTGGATGCGGCAATTAAAGCACAAGCAATGGCTGCTAAAACAAGTTGGGAATTTATTCAGCAAGTAGGATTAAATACCAATCCGGAAACAGGTGAAAAAAGTGCGGTTAACGTAACATTTTACTACAATAAAAATGGAAATTTAACCAAGTTAATTGTACCGCTATTAACCATTGTGCCCATTCCATATATCGCCATTGATGATATTCAGATCAACTTTATGGCAAATATTTCAGCTGGTTCTTCTTCAACAACAGAAACTAGTTCGTCAACAAAAATGGATGCAGGAGTAGATGGAGAAGTTTCGTTAAACTATGGGATTTTTAAAATTTCTTCAGATTTTCATGCAAACTACTCGAGTAAAAAGAATTCTAAAGCAAGCGAAGAATCAAAATATTCGGTAGAATATACTATGGATGTTTCTGTACATGCCGGTCAGTCTGATATGCCAGCAGGGTTAGCATCTGTATTAAATATCTTACAATCGAGTATTACAGATGCTGATTTGACAGGGACGTTTTCTATTTCTCCTTCTTTTTTACAAGTAAACTTAGCATCACAAATTGGGAATAAATTTTCTATTGATGTTAAGGCAACAGTGAAAGATAGTGAGGGATTATTGGTTAAAGATCAAGAAGTCGTATTGACACTGCCTGAAGATCTTGAAGGAGAATTTGACATGAGAGTTAACGCCAGAAATGGAGGTAAAACAAATGAACAAGGTAAGGCTGTTTTTAAAATTGAAGGTACAGCTAAAGAAGATTCAAAACCAAATACAGGTGATTTAATCTTTACAGTCAACCAGGGCGAAGACAAAGAACCTTTACAAACGACTGCAGAATTAAGCATTATTGGTGCTTTACCTAAGCCTGAGCCCGAAGTCAAACAAAAAGACAAGCCAAAACCTGAGGACGATAAAAAGCCCAATTCTGAAAAAGACAAAAAAGGATAAAACCGGCAAGAGTAGTATAAATAGCAAGCGTTAATAACAATATTATGATTCTTAAAAATTTACTGAAATCAGCTTTTAAAGACGTTGTGAAAGCGCAGTACGAAGCTTATCTATACTCACTTGAATTGAAAAGGGAACAGGATGAAGATGAACTGTTCCCTATTCCAACGGTAAAAGTTTCAGATTTGACATTTCAATTGCAATATGCTTATACAGATGATTTAAAAGAATCAACGATAAAAACGGTTGATAAAAAGAAATTTTTGATGGATGTAAAACGAGCAACATTATCGATTGTAAAAGAGGGAATAAACCAGTTGATTTCTTATGTAGATACAAATAAAACAGATGAATTGGAAGAATGGGATAAGATAAAAAAAGGTCTGACGGAAAAGGAGTTGCCAAATTATGTAACAAAAACTATTTTCAGTGCCTTAAAAGAGAACTATTCCACATTAGTCAATGATGAGAATGAATTCAATGAAAAGTATTATCAGACTACTGTAACTAACAATTTTGACCTTTATGTTATCGATCATTTTGATCTTGCTCCACTCCAATTATCACCTGGAGATAAACAGTGGTTAAGTTACTCAATACAACCCATTTCGATTGAAAAATCAAAATTGTTAGGCAAACAAATTATCAACAGAAGAATTGAAAAAGAAGTGCAGGACACAACCATCATTGTAGATTCAAAGATCTTGAAGACATTGCCTCGAAAAGCCATTCAGCACATGACGCTTAATGTTAAACTGGATGATCTTGAAGAAATAAAAATTGATTAAAAATTATATGAAAGGATTATACCATACAGGAGCAACAGAATTGCATGACATTTTTTTAGCTCCATTACAAGCAGTGATTGATGCTGAAATAAGTTTGTCTAAAAAGATAAAAAAATTTATTTGGAAGACTGGTTTTACAGCTTCAGGCGAAATTAGAAAAGTCAATTTTAAATATATCGTTAATGGTAAAGTAGAGACGATTAATATTCCTGTATTATCAATCGTAACATTACCACTATTGGGAATCAAAGACGCTGAATTTGATTTGCATGTTAAAATGCTGACTGTTGCTGAAAATCATGATAATCCAATAGAATTACCTTCTCTTTTAACTGAAAAGCAGCCTAAAAAAGAAAATAAAGTAGGATTAAAGGGGTATTTGACACCACATGAAAACCTAACTGAGGCGAATGCTTTAAAAACAAACATGCGAGTAAAATTAAACATGAAAGAAAGTAGCATGCCTGGCGGTATTATTAAAATTTTAGCCTTACTAAATGGAGATTTAACAAATAAAAAAGACGAAAATGAATAATCAAAACGAACAAGAAAACGGAATGCATTGCCCAAGGTGTAACTTCAAAATAAGATTTAATATCAACGACTTGTTACTGAAAAATAAGATTGATTGTCCAGGATGCCATTTGGAAATGGAAATGGAGGTACCTGGTGAAATAAAGTTGCACTTACAAGAAATTCAGCTGGCGCAAGATATGGTCAGTAGTGCACGAAAAGCAAACCTATAAAAACTTAAAATACCCCTGAGATAAACCAAAGAAAATAAGTAAGTCCAATTTATCGCAGTACAATTGGGTTTCATGACTAGTAAACTTAAACCAACGGCACTTGTTCCGTTTTGGTTTTATCTCAGGCTTTTAAATCATAAATAAAGATGATAAATACATTGACCTACGCAAGTGAAAATTTTTTTTCTAACAATAATGCAGTAAAACAGTATGAACGAATTAATACTATGCTCTTTGAAAGAGATAAAGGGTATAAAAACATCATTTTCAGAAATGTTTTATACAGTCTATTAATTGGTGTTGCCAATCATGAAAAACTAGAAATAGATCGCATTAATTATTCGGATCTGTACGAAAAATTAACCTCAAATGAGTTCCTTGACTTTAACAATTATATCGGTGTTTGCATTAAGGGAGCACATGTACATTTTTACAAAATTGCAGACTTTAAAGGTGGAATAGATGGTTTTGGAATTTCAAGCCCCACAAATTCTGATGCTTTGCCATGTCGATTTTCTATGATGAATGATGTACTAACAGTTGTACAAGATGTTGATAATGTCACCAGTTATGATAGAATTCAATACGATTTATTGGGGTTAATTAAAATTGGTTAAAAAAGAATAACAAAAATACCCCTGGCTACAAAAAGGTGGTATCTGAAAAGCCTATACAATAGAGTAAGAATTAAATAAATTTAAATTATGTCAGATTACGCAAATTGTCTTGCATTTGCTACAGATAATGGAATCAAAGGTGCTGTTGCAACAAATAAATGTAATAGCATTTCTGAAATGTTTAACGAACAAGATATCCCATATAAAGCATATCTATTTATGAGAGCTATCCAATTATTAGATGAGCAAAATATTGAATTTTCTGAGATCATAAATTATATGCAATTATGTGAGGAACTAAGCTCAACAGCAAGCATGAATTATAAAGGTTTTATGGGAGTTTGTAAAAATGGAGCAGATATTCACTTTTATAAGATAACTGAAGATCAAGGATTAAATGGAGAGGGTGTTCCAAATACAGGGTATGTAGATCCAATGCCTTGCACGTATCATAATGAAAACCCCTTTCTTTTAGTACCTAAAGTGATTCAACAAACCAATAATGGAGATGTGAAATACGAACTTATTGGTCTAATTAAGTTAAATGGGATAAACGAAGAGGGAGATATAAATACCCCTAATTAATAAGGTTTAAATTACTTGAGACAAAAAACAAGAAAAAATCATGTCAATATTTAATAGAAAAAAAGAAAAAGTAAATCGTCTTTGGGCGATAAGAGAAAACGGATGTTGGTCGCGTTGGGCACCAGATTTAAACCGTTGGGAAGATTACGACGAATCACGTTATTTTATTTTTGCTGACCCAACAACAGGTGAAGCATGTTATTATGTCAATCAAGACGGGAGTGTGCATTGGCGGAATATCGATAAAGATCAAGACCATAGCTATTATGGAATCCAAGCCATGATGATAAGTGTAGGAGGAAATAATCGTTTATGGGCAATTCAAAGAAATGGACATTGGGCACGTTGGGCGCCAGATTTGGCACAATGGCAAACATATTCTGAAAAACGCAAATTTATATTTGCCGATCCAAAAACGGATGAAGCGTGTTATTATGTCGATCCAGATGGGAGCGTACACTGGCGAAATATTGATCAAAATGAAGAACGTCATTTTCCCGGTATCGAAGCAAAAGTAATTAGTGTAGGAGGAGACAATCGTCTTTGGGCAATTGATGAACGTGGAAATTGGGCACGTTGGGCAGAAGATTTAGGGCGTTGGGAAATTTATTCTGAAAAACGAACATTTATTTTCGCTTATCCCGAATCACAATCAACATGTTATTATACAAATCCAGATGGCAGTGTTCATTGGAGAAATGTAGATAAAGATATGGAACGAGCTTTTCCAGGCATTAAGGCCTACATGATTAGTTTGGGAGGAAAGTAAAAAAACATTGATTTTGTAGCTAGGCGTAGCCTCTAATTTTTTCGAATAAGTTTATTGAGCGTATCAAATTTCTCTACACAAGATAGAGGAAAATAGGATTCGAATGCCCTGAGGTTTCTGTTTAGAATACAATGATTTGAATATTAAGAAAACCTGTAGTGAACTGAACGCTGAGTTTAGTCTAAGAAAGAACTGTAAAATCTACCTATAAAGCGAATGCTGATGTATTGGAAGGGTAATAAAGCCGCATTTCAATAGCTTGGTAAGTTCATTACATAAAACTAAAAACAACAAAAATGAAACGATTATATTTTATAATGATGACTTTGGTCATCACAACAACTTATGCCCAAGAATGGGCGACAATAGGCTCCAATATAAACGGCCAAATGGATGCGGATGAATTTGGAAGATCAATAGATATAGACAGTAGTGGACATACCATTATCGTTGGTGCTCCTTATAATGATGATATGGCTAATGATGCCGGACAAGTTAGAGTTTACGAATATATTGATGAAACTTGGTCGCAAATAGGGTTGCCTATCAATGGAAAAGTTACAGATAATTTATTCGGACATTCAGTAAGTATTAGTAATGATGGAAATGTTATTGCCATTGGCGCACCTTCGAAAACAAGTGAGGGCAATAGTTTTTTTGAAGTTTATAAGCGAGTAGGTATATTCTGGTCACCTGTAGGAGAAACGATCACTGCTGATTCGTTAGACTCATTTGATAGTCATTTAGGATATACTGTCAACTTAAGCGGAGATGGGAATACAGTTGCTGTTGGTACAAGGAATGAGGCTGTTTTCGGAGTGAATAAAGTGCGTGTTTATGATGTAGAAACTGATACACTTGTCCAAAAAGGAACTGATTTATTAGAGGGAACTTCTTTTGGTCGGTTTGGTGAATCAATCAGTTTGAGTATTGATGGAAGTCGATTAGCCGTAGGTAGCCCAGGATATGAATTAGGTTATGGATGTGTTCATAATTATTCGTTCTCAACAGGAGATTGGATTGAACTAGGACCTATAATTATTGGAGGAGAAATAGGAGAAGAATCAGGAACTTCTATTAAACTGGTAAACAACGGAAATACCTTAGCCATTGGGTCACCGTTTTATGAAAATTTAGGCCGTGTTCGTGTTTTTGATCTTAAAACAGGAGATTGGGTTCTTAGAGGAAACCAAATAACTGGTAATGCTTCTGGAGATCGTTTTGGTTTTCGTGTTGATTTGAGCGAAGATGGAAACACATTAACAGCTAGTGCACCTGATCATGATGGCGCAGGAATCAATTCTGGACAGGTTATAACGTATCAATTACAGTTTGGTGAGTGGATTCAAAAAGGAAATACACTAAATGGAGAAAACTCTGGAGATGTTTTTGGATATTCAATCGGATTAAATTATAACGGAGATACACTAGCCGTAGGTGCACCTTTTTTTGGAGGTACTATTGTTGATACTGGATTCGTTCAAGTTTATCGTTGTGTTGCTTCAACAGTATCAATTTTGCAAGAAGAGTTAGATGAAAAAATAACTTTGAGCCCTAATCCAACAAACGGTGCATTTCAATTAACCTTAAGCGAAGCACGAAGTAATGTAGAGGTTACCATTTATAATCTTCTCCATCAGGTTATTTCAAATACAAAACACGAAAATTTTCAAACCGGAAATTACACAATTGACGGTCCGGATGGAATCTATTTTGTTCGTTTAGCCTCTCCAGGTAAAGAAACCACTACAATCAAACTAATCAAAAATTAATGAGTAAAGAATTTCATTTTGAGAGCATTAATGCTCGGTGAAGTAAAAATAAATGCGGTTCGAATTGATTCACAAAATCAGTACCAAATAGACGGAAGAGCCCATCAATGATAAACCATAAAAAATACAGCAAAATGCTAACAATCAACAATATTATAGAAAAAGCAAACGAAGAATTCAAAGTAGTTGCTAAAGAAAAAGTCACGGATAACTTAATAATCACTGAATTTCATATTGAGACATCAGACGCAGGATTAATGTATAAAATACCAATCATTTCTGAATGGACATGTGGAGCAAATAACGTCTTAGTTTTTAATCAGATGAATTCATGCTTAGGCCTAATTGCTATTAGTAACGATTCAAGATTCATTTCAGGAACACACTTTTCGTTATCAGAAAAGTTTATGCCTGTTACCGGACATACTGGTGCAGATGAAAAAGAAGTAGAAGCGCTTAAAAGTGAATTAGGAGCAATAATCGAAGCTTATGTTTCAGCAATTAAATCAGTAGGATACGTAAATGTAACAGCATTTGGTGGCTCTGTTTCGGAATGGAATAAATACACAAATTCAATTCTAGAAAAACTAGAAATTCCAACATTAGACAATGACATTAATGATAAGAAATGGTATTTCGCTGTAGATCAAGGAAGCTGGATGCTTGAATATTGGCCAAAAGAAGAAAAAAAAACGGAAGAAGAAAAAGAGAAAACGGACGAACCTGAGGATTAAAAAAAAAATTATGTCAAATAGAAAAAGCCCAATAAATATTCCTTTTCTACTATTTCTACTAGGAATAATAATACTTCTTTATTTAGGTTGTCAAAGACAAGGAGGTGAAAATCAAAATGCATTTCAAGTTAACCAAAAAGAAGTCTTGACCTTTGTTGAAGATACGTCTGAATATGAACGGACTTTGGCCAAAGTCGATACTTTATATGGGATAGACATTTCGCATTGGAATGGAAATCTGTTGACTGATATTTTACCAAAGAATGACCTTTCTTTTGTAATCTGTAAGGCAACACAAGGAATTTCATTTCAAGATCCAGATTTTAAAAAAAATTGGAAAGCAATTCCAGAAAAAGGATGGATTAGAGGAGCTTATCATTTTTATGTGACAAATGAAAATCCTGTTGAACAAGCAGAATATTTTTGGAGAACGATTCAACCATTAAGTGATAATGACATTGCTCCAATAGTTGATATTGAAGAAGGAAGTTTAACCAATTTGGATGAGGTAGACCTAATCAATTTACAAGTTGATTTTCTTCAATTCCTGAATCGATTAGCGCACTTGAGTAATCGAACCCCGATTGTCTATGTTAACTTATACTTTGCCAATAAATACTTATTGAATTCATCTTTTGCAAAATATCCTTTATGGCTAGCAGAATACACTGGTGATTCAAGTCCAGTAATTCCTGAAACGTGGAAAAACAAAGGGTATAAATTTTGGCAAAAATCAGATTACTATTCAATGGATTCATACAAAACAGACTTTGATGTTTTTATTGGGAAACGATCAGAGTTATATATAAAGTAGATGAAAAATCATCACGCAATAAATGGTGTGCCCCGGCCATCTTTTTACATAAAGGAGGGAGAATTTTAAACTAAAAAACAAGATGATATGAATGAAAAATGGAAACAATATTTTGGAGAATTAGGAAAATATTTAGAAGAATTGAAGGAGCAAAATACCTTAATGGGGTCTTGTCTTAAGGTAATGGAAAGACAAAGTCAAATACAAAAAACTTATCATGAGACTGCAGATTTTAGTGGTTCAGGGGATATTCCTGAGACTCAAGAATGGGATGCAGCTACAGATAAGTTAAGGGAATGTTTAGTAATAATGGATGAGCGTTTGACTTATCTCAATGGTGAATTAGAAAATCTTGAAGACTTAGGATGGAAATAGATTTAAGTGATTAGAAAATAATCACAATAATTGGCGCATCCTGAAAAGCCAAATTATAAATAGAGTAAGGAAATTAATAAAAGAAATAATGCATTATTTAAATATAGATAATATGGATAAACTGCCAAAAGAAGGTTTATTTGGCGGCTTTACGCGAATACTTCAAGCTTTAGTTGATAATGAAGCAATTGGTATGATAGAAAAGACAGAACTTCAAAATTTTACCGAAATTAATTTTAATGACAAAGAGAGTTTTTTAGTAAACTTTGCTGAGAAATTAATAGCAGATCAATTGGAGTTTTTTACGCATGATGAATACACGGTAATAAATAGTGAAGGAGTCGAAGAAATAGTTGAAATGTACAGTTCTTATGGACTTACTGAGATGCTTACACCATATTATTTTAATGAAACACCTAAAAACCTGAGTTCGATTATTAACTATAAGATATTCAGTTAATTATGTTGATAACTG
>CAYPZN010000083.1:0-14869 GCA_964415335.1 uncultured Crocinitomix sp. | reverse complement strand
TAATGTTAACAACAAAAAAAAATAGATAAATCATGGCAGGAGGAAAAGAAACCCCCAGACAAAAGATGATAGGTATGATGTACTTAGTACTGACTGCCCTTCTAGCACTTAACGTTTCTAAGCAAGTAATTGCAGCTTTCGTTACGATTAACGATAAGTTAGATCGAAGTGCCGAAATTATAAATGAAAACAACCAAGGTAATTATTCTTCTTTCGATAAGAAGATTACTACTGTTAAAGCACAAGGCGGAGATGTTAATTCCGTAAAAGTGTGGCAAGATCGTGCATTTACTGTTCGTGATAAAACAACTGAAGCAGTTAGCTTCTTGTTAAGCGAATGTAATGAAATGATTAAGCTTGCAGAAGGAGGACAAGATTGGGTTGCGGAAGAAGGTGGAACTGATGAGGCAGGAAATATTGTAGAATTAAGACCATTATCTGAGATATCAGCAATGGATAACTATGATATTCCTACAAATATGTTTATTGGAGGAGATCCACATAAGCCAGTTCAAAGAGGAATGGATATCCGTGCTCATGTAATTGAATATCGTAATGCTGTAGCAGAAATTATGGCAACTTATGATACACCTAAAGGGAAGTATACATTTACTGCTCCTGAAAGCTTAGCTGAATTGAGCGCTTCAATGTCTACTTGTAATCCAGAAGATACAGCTTACATAGCGTCTTTTATGCGTGCTTTGGATATTCCTGAAGAAATTACGCAAAAGATTCATGGAGAAGAGGAAACACTTCCTTGGCCTTCAGTGATGTTTGATCATGCACCAATTGTAGCTGCAGCAGCAATGCTGACGGCATTGAAATTGGACATTAAAAATGCAGAATCAATGGCTACTGAATTTTTATTATCTAAAGTAGATGTACAAGAATTCGATTTTAATAAAATTGAACCATTGGCATTTGCTTCAAGTGGTTATATTAACCAAGGTGATTCGGTTAATCTTAGAGTAATGATTGCAGCGTATGATTCGACAGATGCTGTTAAATTAGACTACGGGATTGATGATGATACTGCGAATAGAGATAACTGGGTGAGATATTTAGATAAAGATTTATCTGGATTTGCTTTACCTGGTACTACTCCAGGAGAACATAAAGTAAAAGGTGTAATCTATGTTAAGCAAAGAGGTGTTGAAGTACAAAAACCTTGGGAATATTCTTACACTGTGGGGCAGCCTACTGGTGTAGTTGCTTTACCTGAATTACGTGTACTTTATAGAGGTTATGATAATATTGTAGAAGGGACCGCTTCAGGTTTTCCTGCAGATCGTGTAACCTTATCGGGTAGTGGGTGTTCTATTAGTAAGAAAGGAACAGGATATGTTGCAAGAGTTGGAGCAGGTACTCGTGAAGCTACGATTAGCGTAAACGGACGTAAAGAAGATGGTGGATCTGTAAACTTAGGATCATTTAAGTTTAAAGTAAAAGCACTTCCAACACCAAACTTGTATTTGGGAGGTATCTCTCAAGGACAAACACCTGGACTTTCTAGTGTTAAAGCACAAACAAAATTAAATTGTAGATATGATGAGAGTGTTCCATTAACTGGAGTTAAGTTCTCAATTTCTAGTGGTACTGTTACTGTAGAAGGTCTGCAAAGAAAAGGTAAAGTTACAAGTGGTGGAAATTTGGATGCTGATGCAAAGAAAATTTTGAAGCAATCCAGAGGAAAACAAGTTACGATTATCGTTAACTATCGTGGACCGGATGGAATCTCAAAAAGAACCGCTTTAGTTTTTACAACTAGATAATAACGTCTAATATTAAACGTGAGATATGAAAGGATTAGTTTTTTCTTTAGTGATGATGAGCGTAGGAGCAAGTTTTGCTCAGGACATTCGTGGACCAATTGCGAATCCGGCGCCAGGAGTTTTGGATGGAGTATATGTTAAAGAACATATTCCAACAAAGAAAGTTGTACCATACGAGTATGTTCGTGAAGCTGATGTGACATGGAGCAAGCGTGTATGGAGTGTAATCGACTTAAGAGAGAAATTTAATCATCCACTTTATTATCCTTTAGATGATCTACAGGAAGGATTGTGGCAGAAAAATACTTCACGTTGGAGTTTATGGACGATTATTAGACACCATGTTTTAAGTGGGGATTTAACGATCTATTCACCATACAACCCTGATTGGGAAGATTGGAAAGATGGAGATATGTTTAAATATCCTGTTACTGTTCCTCAAGTTGGAGCTAATTACTACAATAGTAAAGAGTATAGAGAAGCTATGTTCAGTTATATTGGAACTGAATTAGTTGATCCATTTGCTCCGCCATTAAAAAGTAATGAGTATCCAGAAGAGGATAGTGTCATCTATGTTAATGGTGAGCCTGAAGCTGTTTATCCTCCAAGTGATACACTTTGGTTTAAATCTGAAAACATTGTTCAGTATAAAATCAAAGAGGATTGGTTTTTTGATAAGGAAAGATCTGTTTTAGATCGTAGAATAATTGGAGTTGCTCCAGTTATTTATCAAAGAGATAATAATGGCAACATTACTGGGTTTAGAGAGCTGTTTTGGCTTTATTTTCCTGAATGTCGTTATGTTTTCCAAAACTTCTTTGTACAAAGTAGACACAACGATTCACAACGAATGTCATTTGATGATTTGTTTTGGAAAAGAATGTTCCAAAGCTATATTGTAAAAGAGACGAATTTGTATGACCGTGAAATAGACAGTTATAAAGCTGGTGTTGATGCATTACTAGAGTCTGAAAGAATTAAAGAAAAGATATTTAATTTTGAACATGACTTATGGAGTTTCTAGTTGAGACTTAATAAAATTGAAAAGGGAAGAACATTATGTTCTTCCCTTTTTTTTGTGCTAAATAATTTCAGTTGTTACTTTTTTTATTTCCTGAATTGATTGATTAAACCATTGATAGTAATGGAACAATTAAAATCAAAAAACTATGGCAGGAGGAAAACAAACACCAAGACAGAAAATGATCGGAATGATGTATTTGGTTTTAACAGCATTGTTGGCACTTAATGTTACAAAAGAAGTTGTTAATGCATTTGTGACGATCAACGATAAATTAGATGCAAGTTCTTCAATTATCGGAAATAAGATCAATGAAGATTATACGGAATTCGATTTAAAAAAAATGACACTATTAGCAAAAGGAGCAAATCTTGATTTGTTTAACACCTGGAAAGGAAAAGCAGATTCGTTGCAAATTCAAACGGCCCAAATGGTGGATTTTTTACTAGGAGAATGCAATGCAATGATTAAAGCAGCCGAAGGAGAAGATTGGATTGCAGAGAATGGAAGAAATGAAGATGGAGGAATTATAAAATTGAAACCTTTAATGGATATTGGTGTTAAGGATAATTATGATATTCCTACGCAAATTTTTATCGGAGGAGATCCAACAAAACCAATTGATAGAGGAGTTGCAATTCGAGAAATGATTCATGATTATAGAAATGATGTAACAGAAATGATGGGGACATATAGTGAGGGGGAAAAAGAATGGAGATTTACTGCTCCCGAAGATGAAAATTTATTGGATGAGGCATTAAAGACAGTAAATCCGAAAGACAAAGAAAGAATAAATCATTTTTATCGTTCACTAACTATTCCTGAAACATTATATGATCAAGGAGAAGCAAAAGAAATGCCTTGGGTTTCTGTAACATTTAATCGTGCGCCTATTGTTGCTGCTACTGCAATGTTTACAGCACTTAAAGTTGACGTTAAGAATGCTGAGTCCATTGCTTCTGAGTTCATGTTAAGCAAAATAAAAGAACCACCTTATCCAATTAATAAAATCGAACCAATGACATTAGCGCGATCAGGATACCTCAATATTGGAGATTCAATGCAATTGAATGTGTTAATTGCGGCATACGACTCTACTGAAGTTTATCGCGTCAAATGGGGAATGAATGAAGATACATTACCAGAGAGATGGAAAGAAACAACAGGAGGAATTAATTTGGATGGGGCATCTCCCGGAAAACATAGGATTAAAGGTGCGATTGGTGTGCGCGAAAGAGGAGGGTTAGTATGGAAACCATGGGAGTATGATTATGAAGTAGGGCAACCAACAGGAGCAATCGCTCAGCCAGAAATGCGTGTTTTGTATCGTGGATACGAAAATATTTTAGAAGGATCTGCTTCTGGTTTTCCAGCTGACATGGTGTCTTTGAGAGGAAATGGTTGCACAGTAAG
Source organism: uncultured Crocinitomix sp. (assembly GCA_964415335.1). Taxonomy (GTDB): domain Bacteria; phylum Bacteroidota; class Bacteroidia; order Flavobacteriales_D; family Crocinitomicaceae; genus Crocinitomix. The sequence continues at coordinate 10,663 of CAYPZN010000083.1, read as the reverse complement.
AAGAAATGGTGGTAAATGGATTGCTACTGTTGAAAATGGTGTAAGAAATGCGACAATAAATGTAGTAGGAGAACGAGAAGACGGAACTAGTGTTACAGTAGGAACATACGGATTTAAAGTGAAACCAATTCCTGACCCAATTATCTATTTAGGATCAATTAAATCGGGTGATACACCAACTAAAAATTCAGTAGTTGCGCAAAACAGAATTCGAATGAATCTCGATCCATCAGTTAATTTGACTGATGTGAAGTTTAAGATTAAAGAAGGAAAAGTTGAAGTTAGTGAACTGAATAAAAAGGGAAAGATATTAAGCGGAGGATTTTTAGATGAAAATGCGAAAAACATCTTGCGGCAATCATCAGGAAAAACAGTAACAATTTCTGTTAAATACGCTGACCCTTCAAAAGTTATAGAGCGTGCCTCATTATCCTTTCAAGTGAGATAAAAACAGTTGATTAAAACCGTGTGAAAAATGAAATGTATTTAACATTCATTTTATGCAAACCCGAATTATATTATTATCTCTCATGGTAGATAATGACTGTAATTCGGGTTAATCTTTTAACTTTGTCTCCTTTCATAAAAGGAATGGTTAGAATTGGAAATTTATCGTATCATTTACCGCAGGGCTTCTTGTATAAAGAGATTTCGCTTTTTATAGATCGTGGTGATAAAATAGGACTTACAGGTAAAAATGGCGTTGGAAAATCGACATTACTCGGGTTAATTTCAAAGCAAATTACACCAACAGAAGGAACGATTATAATTGAGAAAACAGCTTCGATTGGTTATTTAACGCAAGACATTGAAATAGAGAAAAACATTTCAGTTAGATCATATATTAAACGGTCGAATAAAGAAATAACCAACTTAAATGAGCGATTAGATTTTGTAAACAGTGAGTTGACAACAAGAACCGATTATGAGTCTGAAGCTTACCTTAATTTGATTAATGAGGTAACTGAAATAAATGATCGATTAACTGTTCTCGACGCGCATTCTTTTGCTGAAAGAATAGAGACAGTGTTGAAAGGACTTGGGTTTAGACAGAACGAATTTGACAACGAAATTGGAAGTTTCAGTGGTGGGTGGCAAATGAGAGTAGAACTAGCAAAATTACTTGTTAATAATCCAGAAGTCTTATTAATAGATGAGCCAACCAATCACCTAGACATTGTTTCCATCCAATGGTTAGAAAATTACTTAATCAATTTTAAAGGAGCATTAGTACTAATTTCGCATGACCGCCGATTTTTAGATAATGTGACTAATCGAACAGTTGAGATTGCTAATCAACGCCTTTATGATTATAAATGCAATTATTCGAAGTATCTCATTCTTCACGCAGAAGAAATGGAAAGAACAATGCAAGCAAAGAAAAATCAAGAGAAGGAAATTAAGCGGACAGAGGATTTAATTAATAAATACAGAGCAAAGGCAAATAAAGCTTCTTTTGCACAAAGTTTAATTAAAAAATTAGATAAAGTTGAACGTATTGAAATTGATGCTATTCAACGAAAAGCATTCAATTTAAAATTTACACTAGAAACAGCATCAGGAAAAAGAGTTCTTGCAATGAATGACCTTACTAAATCCTTTGGTGATAAAGAGATTTTTAAGGAACTAGAAGTTGTTTTAGGAAGAGGAGAAAAGATTGCGTTGCTAGGACCAAATGGGGTTGGGAAATCAACTTTAATTAAATGCATTACAAATGAAACGAAGTACAATGGTACGATTGAATACGGTCATAACGTTTCTGTAGGATATTTTGCGCAAGATTCAGCAGAGCAATTGGATGGCGAAAAGACAGTATTTAAAACAATAGATGATATAGCAAAAGGCGAAAAAAGAAAAGACATTCGAGCAATTTTAGGTGCATTTTTGTTTGGAGGAGAAGAATCTGAGAAAAAAGTAAAGGTTTTATCAGGAGGAGAGAGAACCCGTTTGGCAATTTGTAAATTATTATTCCAGGAATTTAATTTCTTGATAATGGATGAGCCGACAAATCACTTGGATATTCAGAGTAAAGATATTCTAAAGGAGGCACTTAAAAATTATGAAGGAACACTTTTACTAGTATCGCATGACAGAGAGTTTTTAGATGGACTCAGTAATAAAATATGGGAAATTCAAGAAGGGAAAATTAAAACACATTATTTTGATGTTAATGAATTCTTGAACAGAATCAGTTATGAAGATAATCAATCTTTAGCACCTAAGAAAACTGTTGTTGAACAGAAAGAAACAAGTGCTGAAAATAAATTGAGTCATGAAGAGAGAAAGCAATTGAAACGGCTTGAATCAAAAGTTAAGAAATACGAACAAAAAATCGGAGAACTGGAGATTGAGTTGAAAGAAAAGACAAAATTGCTAGAGGAAACATCCTACGAAGAAACAGAAAAATATAACGAAGTAACTGCGTTATTTACGAAGACTGAAGGAGATCTTGAAGAAGCAATGGAAAGATGGGAAAATGCTTCGATAGAATTGGATGAATTTAAATCTAAGGAAGTTTAAATCTTTTTAAATTCCCTACGAATTCGGATTAAAGGTTTTTCAAAGAGTTTAAAACTCAGATCAGAAATAACCATTGTACCTATAAAACCGGCAAGAACAATTAATACGATTGTATAAACAGAAGTAGAATCAAAGTCCAAAGACTCCATTGCTATCATAATCAGCACACCTATAATTGCTTGATAAACAATCATTCCATAACTAATTTTGCCAAGATAACTGAGTATCTTATAATTTTTTAATTGGACAAACGAGTTTTCTCCAAAAGTTTGTTCAATCATTAAAAACCCAAAAAATAATGAGGTGAATAATGGAATAAGTGCTGCAAAATAGTAGTTTTCCATTAAAATATAACCCAATAAGAAAAGGAATATTCCTATAACATAAAGAGTAATGTTTATTCGTTTAGAAAAAGTTTTAACGATTTTAACGATTTTTGAATCATTTCGAATTGCAGCAGCAGTAAGAACTCCAATACCGATAGGAATACCATAGGCTAGTGTGTCTAACGAAAAAGACACACCACCTGCCGAATGAATAATTCTGATGATTATACCAATAATAACTAAGAGAAATGCAATTGGTTTTATATAACGTACAAGGTATTTCAAAATAATCCCCCAGATAAGATAAAATTGGATAAACATGTAAATGGAAGATATAATTTTCAAATAGATCAATTGGTCCCCTTGAAATGTTGAGAGATAATTTGGAACTAAAAACGCAAAATTACTACCAACAGGTAAAGCAATTGCATGAAGATCTAATACACTTACAAGCCAAGGATGTAAGAAAAAGGCAAAAATCAACCCTAAAATAAGTACAGAAATTAGCCTTAAAACTCTTCGAATAAAGAAGTTTTTCAATGAAAAGCTATCCAAATATTTATATTCGCGTAACGCATGAGAAGTCAATAAAAACGAAGACAAGAAAAAGAAAAAATCAAAACTACTTTGCGTTATTTTTTCAATAAAATGAATCGACTCAAATAAAATTCCTGAATTTTTTTCATTAATAAGTGAAAGGATACAGTAAAAATAGATTGGGAAAAAGGCAATTGCTCTTAGTCCATGAATATCCTTAAAATGTAATCGTTTATTCCTAGGCATTCTATCGAATAATAAGTTTTGGCTACCAACAAATATATAAAACAATTTTACAACATTTTTTTAAAGGCACTATTCACTTCAAATTTATACCTTTGTTAAATGGAGATTAGATTAATTTACCTTTTCTTATTGAGCATATCCAGTGGGGTTTTAATGGGGATTAGTTTCCCTTTTACTGGAAGCCTATTTCCTTTGGCTTTTATCGCTTTTGTCCCTATAATTATTGTTAATTTTCAATTAAACAAAAAACAAAAAAAACGCTTTTTATGGCGTTTCTTGCTGAATTACACAACCTTTTTGATCTATAACGCAATTACAACATGGTGGATTTACTACGCATCTGAAGGAGGAATGTATATGGCTGTTTTGTGTAATTCACTTTTAATGGTGTTGCCTTTCTTTTTCACAGGTTTTATAACAAGACAATTAGGCGAAAATAAAGGAATGCTAGCTTTCTTTGTACTTTGGCTTTCTTTTGAATATGCCCATTATTATTGGGAGTTATCTTGGCCATGGTTAAGTTTTGGTCATGTTTTTGGAAATCACCCTTCATTAATACAATGGTATTCCTATGTCGGAGTCACTGGTGGTACATTTTGGGTTTTAATTGTTAATGTTTTAGCCTACTTTGTCGTCAGAAACTTATGGATCAAAAAAGAATCACTTAGAATACAAACACCAATTTTTCTTTTTCTTGGATTAGCTTTATTTGTTCCGATCGTTTCTTCTTTAATAATGTATTATAGTTATGAAGAAGAAATAGACCCAGTTAATATCGTAATTGTACAACCCAATATAGATTCGTATACCGAAAAGTTCTCTACTCCTACACAACGTCAATTGGATATAATTTTTGATCAAGCTGAGCAAAAGATTAGTGAAGAAACAGATTTAATTGTATGTCCTGAAACGGCAATTTCAAGTAGTATAAATGAAGGAAATATTCAACACGAGGCTTTAATGAATTATATTGAGGCGTTTTTGGGAAAACATAATGATGTACCAATGTTGATTGGAGCAAGTTCACATTTGTTTTCTAAAAATGAAAGTGAAGCTTCACGCTATTTAGCATATAATAATTCGTGGTTAGAAAGTTATAATACAGCATTTTTGATTCAACCAAACCTTCCCACTCAAATTTATCATAAAGCAAAACCTGTTTTAGGTGCTGAAAAGGTTCCCTTTTTGAACTGGTTTCCTAAACTAAAAGAATACTCTGTTGAATTGGGAGGCACCTCAGGAATGATTGCTTTGGGGGATGAACCATTGAACTTTAATGCGAGTGAAACTAAATTCGCTCCACTAATCTGTTATGAGTCTGTTTATGGTGATTACGCTTCTTATTTTACGGCGAGGGGAGCAGAAATATTATGTGTAATTACAAATGATGGTTGGTGGAAAGATACTCCGGGATATAAACAGCACCGATCATTCTCACAAATTCGAGCAATTGAAAATAGAAGAAGTTTAGCACGTTCAGCAAATACAGGTATTTCATGTTTTATTAATCAAAGAGGCGATATTATCCAAGAAATTGGTTGGGATGAAAGAGGTGCACTTCAGGCAGAATTAAATAAAAATACGGAGATCACCTTTTTTGTCCGTTATGGAGATGTTATTGGACGGATAGCATTGTTTTTGGCTATCGCATTATTCATTTATGCAATTTCAATTTATGCGAAGAAATTTGGCGTGGTTGAAAAATTAAATAAGAAATCAACGAATTAAGTCCGCTTATTTATTTGTCATATATCTCGTTTAAATTAACTTTGCCGCCATTATTAGAAGAATAAGTTGACACTTTGCCAGTTGAATTTTTAATAAAATTCAAGAAAAAATGACAGATTGGCGTAAACTCAATCATGGCAATATTTTTGAGCAACTAAATTTTAAATGAATTTATAATGTCGGAAAAAGAAAACGAAGAAATAGAAGAAACAACAAATCAGGAAGAAGTTTCAACTGATGATGGAACAAATGTAGATGAGGTTGAAGCGGCAGACAAAGTTGAAGAAACTGAAGCAAAGAAAGTACCTACGGCAGAAGAACAATTAACGGAATTAAATAATAAATACGTTCGTTTATATTCTGATTTTGATAATTTTCGGAAGCGTACCATAAAAGAAAAAGCTGATATTATTAGTACAGCTAGTGGTTCTGTAATGAAAGACTTGTTAGGCGTTTTGGATGATTTTGAACGCGCGATTAGTAACAATAAAGGCAATGAAGATCCAGAAAGTTTAAAAGAAGGATTTGAATTGATTTATAATAAATTTTTTACAACCCTAAAAAATAAAGGGCTGGAAGCTATGGATTGCAAAGGCGATACTTTTGATCCTGATAAACACGAAGCAATTACAAATATACCGGCTGGATCGGATGATGAGAAAGGGAAAATTGTTGATGTAATTGAGCGAGGGTATAACCTACGTGGAAAAATGTTAAGATACGCTAAAGTAGTTGTAGGCCAATAAATACTTTCCAAAGCAAATAAAATGAGTGAAAAAAGAGATTATTATGACATTTTAGGAGTAGAGCGAAATGCTGATGAGAAGACCATCAAGAAAGCCTACCGTAAAATTGCAATTAAATATCATCCAGATAAAAATCCAGATGACAAATCTGCAGAGGATAAATTTAAAGAAGCGGCTGAGGCATATGAAATCTTGAGTGACGTGGATAAGAGAGCGAGATATGACCGATTTGGTCATCAAGGTGTAGGAGGTGCTTCTCAAGGAGGACATGGTGGATTTGGAGGAATGAATATGGAAGATATTTTTGATCAGTTTGGAGATATCTTTGGAAGTTCATTTGGCGGAGGTCGAAGAGGTGGTGGCGGTGGTGGCCGGTCAAGAGTTGCAAGAGGATCTGATTTGAGAATTAAAATCAAATTAAACCTGAAAGAGGTTGCTTTAGGTGTTACCAAAAAAATAAAAGTAAATAAACTTGTCAATGCAGAAGGGGTTACATATAATACGTGTAAAACTTGTAACGGACAAGGGCGAGTTATGCGTGTAACGCAGACAATGCTCGGAGCAATGCAAACTCAATCAACATGTAATTCATGTCAAGGGACGGGAAAATTAATCGACAAAAAACCATCAGGAGTTGATGCACAAGGACTAAAAAGAAAAGAGGAAGTGGTTGAGATTAGTATCCCAGCTGGAGTAGAAGAAGGAATGCAGTTGAAAGTTGGTGGAAAAGGAAATGCAGGACCTTTTAATGGTGTTCCTGGTGATTTACTTGTAGTAATTGAAGAAGAGAAGCATGCAGATTTGCAGAGAGATGGTAATAACTTACATTTCGAAGCATATATTGGTTTCATAGATGCTGTGCTGGGAGCTTCAATTGAAATTCCGTTAATTGAAGGAAAAGCGAAAATAAAGATAGAACCAGGTACACAAAGTGGAAAAATGCTTAGGCTTAGAGGAAAAGGAGTTCCAAGTGTACAAGGATATGGAAGTGGTGATTTATTGGTTCATGTTAATGTCTGGACCCCAAAGAAAATTTCTTCTGACGAAAAAGCCGCATTAGAAAAACTGCGAGATTCAGAAAATTTCAAACCAAATCCAGGAGGTAAAGAAGAAGGATTCTTCGATAAAATGAAGAATTTTTTTCACAGTTAATCAAATTTGAATTCAATAAAAAAGCCCGTCTAAAACGGGCTTTTTTATTGCGTTTATTTTATCTTCTTTAAAAGAAATAATTTCCAGCTTCTTTCGAGTTAAGAACCAATACAGGAACTCCTTTTTTATTTGTAATTAAACTTTGAGCGAAAGTATCAAACTGAGGAAGCAAACGATCAGAATGATATGCAAAAGCAATTAGGTTTCCTCCAACCGATACTGTATAATTCACAATATCATTAGCATATCCTTTTTTCCGTTCTAAAACTGCACTAACATATGGAATACTCTTTGCTTTTAATTGCTTTGTGATCAAACCACTATGTACGGCATTTTTAAGTTTAAGATTGCTATCTACTTTTTTCTCAGAAACAACGTGAATTTCAGATTTTAAAATTTCAGCCAAACCAGTTGCTACTTGCTCAATTTGTAAACTTTCTTGAGACTCATCTATAGGAACAATAATTTTACTCATATCAACGCCTGTAAACTCATCTTGCACAACAAGAAACGGAATGTGTGTACTGGTAATTACTTTTATTGCAAAACTTCCAAAGACCTTTTGCATTCCCTTAGGTCCATGTGTTCCCATTATAATTAATGTCGAATGTAATTCAGTAGCCTGAGCAGCGATATCAGTATAAATTGAACCTGATTTAATATGAAAATTAACACCTACTTCTGCAGGTTTGTTTTCTATTTTTTCAATAATGGATTGAAACTTCTTTGTAGCGGCACTGGTTTCTTTTTTGTCTTTTACGACGTGCAAAAGGTCTACATTTGCTCCAATAGACTGTGCTAAATTAATAGCATAAGAAACGGCCTTATCCGCAACCGAAGTAAAGTCGTGGGGCACAAGGATTGATCTTCTTTCCATAAATGTTGGTTTACAGGTAAATATACAAAAAAGAAAAATGCAAAACACATTAAGCTCAATAGTAATGAACAATGAAAAGTCAATAATTTGAGACTTAGGATGTTGTTAATTATTTTTTTGTGAAGTTTGGATTGAGGTTATTATATATTTTGCTTCAAATACTTTCCTATATCGATTGAGCTAATTAATTAAATCACTTATATTTATCCAATAACGTTTTTTCGGGGTTTTCATTTTCAAGAATTATAGAGTAGATCATTTGTTTGTCTAAAATTTTCCTTTCTTAAGTATTAGACACTACATTAACTTAATTTTCATTAGGTCTAACGGCTGTGTAACCTTAGTTAATTTGAACTCCGATAGACAAATGAGTCGCTAAATTGGCTATGTCATTCCTGTATCAAAGAAATCTAAAAAAGCTCCCCATCTGGAATCACCAACTCTTTTTAATCCATAACTACCTTTCATTCTTATGAAAAAGTCATAGTTTTTGTTTGTTGATTTTGAGAGCCCTAAGGAAACGGTACACCGCAAATCTAATTTTATAATGTGAAACTTTTGGAAGTGATCTGGCCATGGTAAAATTTTCATAATGTTGTTTTACTAAATATGAAAGGGAGAATTCTGGACGCAACCAGAATTTTCAATTTGTTCCAGTTTTAAATTTAGGTCCAACTCCAAGGTCCACATAATGCAATTTTCGAAGGACATATTCAACATCAGTTATGGGAGTGTCAAAAACATTTTCCCATTTGTCACCAAGTATCGAATATCCCAAACCAATCGAAAGATCAACCTGTTTGTATAATTCTAAATCCAAATAAAAATCGGCTAATAACGAAGGGATCCAATCGGATTTCACTTTTGAATAATTGTTTGTTTTTAATCGGTACTTTGATATACCACTACCAATGCTTCCACTTATTCCAATTTGTCCGTAAGAAAATATGCTTATTCCAATAATAAAACTTAAAAGAATGAATCGGTTTTTCATTTGTTTCTAATATTAGGGTTAATGTGTAAGAATATTGAACTTTTCACATACTTTAATGTTGATTAATATAAAAAGTAACCTTTGGTCATTTTTAAGGTGTTTACCTTTCATTTGAATTTTACTTCAATATGCAAATCAACCTATTTTGGTGGATGGGATCCTTTTATTGGAAAAATAATCCCTGTGTTAAAACTCAAAGCAGAAAGCCAGAAATCAATGTCCCAAGTTGACAATGAGGAGAATCGTTGATGATAGCTAGCACCGCACCTTAGGATAACATTCTTTAGTTTATTCTTATTCAGTTTATAATCAATACTGACTGAGGGGATTAGACCAGGTATCGGACGATCTTCAAATTTTTTCCATTCGTTTGAAAAATAATCAATGTTGTCCCATGTTTCGTTTTTTTTCCGTGCCTTCCAAGAATAGAAGTGTAAAAAGCTTAAACTTCCTGAAATCGTTGGGGTAATAGAAAGGTTCTCTGACAATCGTATAGGGTAGCCAATCCCAAGAGTTGCATAAATAAAGTTAAACTTCAACCGATAATCGAGTTGTTCATAATAGGGTTCTTGGCCGTTTGAATGTTGACCGATACTGATAGTGTGAAGTTGTATTGCATTTATTGCATCAAAATTTAGGTTAGAAATTCCGAGACTTGAACTTAATTGAATTTTTTTTGACGTATTGAAATTTACACCAAGGACATAGGAAGGATTATAATTACCAGTAAGGTATTCTGCTGTTGTCCATCCGCTCGTAAATTTAGAATCATTTGGAAAATGCTTAACGACACTTTTTTCTATTCCGACATGAAAAAAACCCTCAATTCGATTTGAAATTTGCCCAATAACCACAGATGAGAAAAAAAGGGCTGCTGCGAAAATGAAATTTTTACACATAGATTTTAGTTTTGAGTGTATTAAGGTGACGTTTTGTTATTTGAAAAGGTTTGGTTTGATATAAAAAATAGAAGAACAGAATTCCTTGTTCAAAAATTTAATTGAATGGTAAATTCAAAACTCATTTTTCAAAAAAACGTCGTTTGAAACAAGTATAAACTCAATGCCACTTCCGATCTAAACTTCTAAATTGAATGGCCTCTGCAAGGTGTTTTGGACAGATGTCCTCAGCACCTTCCATGTCGGCTATAGTCCTAGAAACTTTTAATATTCTTGCATAAGATCGAGCGGATAGATTTAAACTTTCCATTGCCCTTTTTAAGAGTGTTTTACATTCCTCATTTATTTGACAAAATGATTCAATTGTTTGTGCTTGAAGTTGTGCGTTGTAATGAACATCTGAAGTTGATTTGTAACGCTTTTCTTGAATTTTGCGTGTTTCAATAACGCGAGAACGAATGGTTTGACTTGTTTCTCCTTTTCTACGTGAAGAAAGTTCTTGAAAAGGAATATTGGATACTTCAATATGTAAATCAATTCGATCCATTAGTGGTCCAGAAATCTTATTTAGATAACGCTTAACAATGTATTCAGGATCAGAGTTTGGATCATTTGGATCATGAAAATTTCCTGAAGGA
>CAYPZN010000082.1:0-15223 GCA_964415335.1 uncultured Crocinitomix sp. | reverse complement strand
TGATATTCTTTTTTGAAAAAAAATTACCAAATAATCGCAAAAGACTGGGAATTAAATATTTACCGAGTGTATTTTAACTCGTATTTATCTAAATCTTTGGAATATCCCTCTTTTTCAATTGAAAGAACGCTAAATTTATTTTTCATATAGAATTCAAACGTGTGCTGTGAAGTATCTAGGTTTATATCGAATCCTTGAAAATTTCTTCTTATTTTATCAATTCTGTAATCTACCAATTGAGTTCCGATTCTTTTTCCATGCCATGAATTCAAAACCATTCCCCAAGAAAATCGAATCTGTTTTGCTCCTTTAACACTATAATAACCGCCGCATCCAACAACATCATTGGTTTTAATTGCTACTGCTACAAAGAAAAAATTTTTTTGAATTGATTTGCGGATAGGTTTATCTGTTATTAAACTATCTAAGAAACGTGTAAACAGTATTTTCTCTGATGGATCAAAAAAGGGAGGACAATTGCTTTCAAAAATTGATAAACAATCATTCAAATGTTTTTTTTGAAAAGGGAGAATCTCAATTTTATTCACTTTTAGAAAAATTTAAGAGCTACAAGATAACATAGAACATCCCACTTTTTCTTCTGCCCAATTAGGCCGTTTAGCAAACCATTTTTGTTGATCGATTTGCTCATCATATGGGGCTTTAAGTAAATTACTTAATTCATCTAAAACTGAATAGTCTTCATTTTCTGCTGCTTCTATTGCCAAATGTGCCATATAATTTCTCAAAACATACTTTGGGTTAATGCTATTCATCTTTTTTAACCGATCATTTTTATTAATCCCATTATTTCTGGACAATCTATCTGCATATTCATCTAGCCATTTTTTCCAACTCGATTCTAGTTCTATAAAATTTTCTTGTTTTAGATAACTATCTTCCTGAATAACTAATAAATGTTTTTCTCTAGCTTCAGGATCAAATAAAGTAAGGTTTCTAAAAAAAAGAGTCATATCGACTTTTGATTTATACAAGTTATTTGTCAATTCATTAATTAACTGACTATCTGTTTTTTCAGTATTAAAAAGTCCAATTTTAGCTAACATCATAGATAAATATTCTTTTTGATATGTCACTTTGAAATCAGTTAAGATGTTTTCCAAAGCAGAAACATCTTCAATTAAAGGATATAACGCATTTGCCAATTGCGTCAGGTTCCAAAGTACTATTGAAGCCTGATTACCGTAACGATAACGTTTAAATTGAGCATCAGTTGTATTTGGTGTCCATCCGGGATCATAATCTTCAAGCCATCCATAAGGACCGTAATCAATCGTTAATCCTAAGATTGACATATTATCAGTATTCATAACACCATGCACAAATCCGACCCGTTGCCAATTTAGAACCATTTCTTTCGATTTATCGGCAACTTCTTTAAAAAAACTTAAGTATGTTCCTTTACTTGGTTCTTCTAATTCAGAATAAAATTCACTTATCACATAATCAGTCAATTTTTTTAATGTTGCAATATCGTTTCTGGCCGTAAGTATTTCAAAATTTCCGAATCGAACAAAAGAAGGCGCAAGACGACAAACAATTGCTCCTTTTTCGTAAGCGGCATTTCCATTATATAGAATATCTCTTAAAACATTATCTCCTGTTGTAACTATCGATAAAGCCCTTGTTGTTGAAACTCCCAAGTGAAACATGGCCTCACTCATCAGGTACTCGCGTATAGAAGAACGTAAAACTGCCAAACCATCAGCATTTCTAGAGTAAGGAGTATGTCCTGCCCCTTTTAACTGAAGAGCCCATCTTTGATTTTTCGTTTCGATTTCTCCAATGTTAATTGCTCGGCCATCTCCTAATTGTCCGGCCCAATTTCCAAACTGATGCCCCCCATAACACATTGCATATGGTTTCATATTATCGAAATTAACACCTCCTGAAACTAGTTTTAGAAAAAAATTTTCATCTACATCTTCAATTTCTAATTCCTGAATCATTTCTTTACTAAAGTGAATGAGTTTTGGATTTTTAGAAGGTGTAGGATTCACAAAAGAATAGCAAGCTTCTTTTACCTGACGTGGAACATTTGTTTCATTGTCATCAGCAGGTAGTTTATTAATGAATGTATTGTTCAATTTAAGGTCTATTGTATTCGGCATCTGTTAAAGTCCTTCTGTTTATTATATTAATAGTACAAAGTTACTATAAACTACTGTATTGTTTATTTTCAATTCGTGTTGTGTTAAACAAATTTGTTTCTCTAAAATAAACGTACCTTTGATTACTTATAACAAATGAATGACATTTAAAGATTTAAAAATCGAAGAACCTATTCTTCGTGCAATTTTAGAAAAGGGTTATACGAACCCTACACCTATTCAGGAAAAATCAATTCCAATTTTACTTCAAGGCTCAGATTTATTGGGATGTGCTCAGACAGGTACTGGAAAAACTGCAGCTTTTGCTATTCCTATTATTCAACAACTTTACTTGCGTAAAGAAGAGACTAAGGGTAAGCGAAAAATCAAAGCTCTTATTGTCACGCCAACACGTGAGTTAGCTATTCAAATTAAAGAAAATTTCACTACTTATTCGCGATATACTTCATTAAAAAACACAGTTATTTTTGGTGGAGTAAAACAAGGGAAGCAAGTTTCAACCCTCAAACAAGGAGTGGATATTTTAGTTGCCACACCAGGAAGATTATTAGATTTAATTGGACAAGGAATTATTTCTTTAAAGGAAATCGAATATTTTGTTTTGGATGAAGCGGATCAAATGCTAGACATGGGGTTTATTCATGATATCAGAAAAATAATTCTAAAATTACCTTCTAAACGTCAATCTCTTTTCTTTTCGGCAACAATGCCTAAACGCATTGTACAACTTTCAAAGGAAATTTTAGGAAACCCGAAAAGCGTTACTGTAAAGCCTGAACAAGCAACGGCTGAAAAAGTAGAACAATTTGTCTATAAAGTAGCAAAGACCGATAAGCCTAAATTACTCGAACATATTTTAAAGGAAAAAGAAGCTATTTCTACACTCGTTTTTTCTAGGACAAAATATGGAGCTGACAAAATCGTGAGAAAGTTAAATAAGGCTTCAATTACTTCAGAAGCAATCCATGGTAACAAGTCTCAAAACCAACGCCAAAGAGCATTAAAAAATTTCAAATCTGGCAAAACCAAGGTTTTAGTAGCAACTGACATAGCTGCAAGAGGAATTGACGTATCTGGTTTGGAACTGGTTATTAATTACGATCTTCCCAATGTTCCCGAAACATACGTACACCGAATTGGACGAACAGGAAGAGCAGATGCAAGTGGTGTTTCTTTATCTTTTTGTGATTTAGAAGAACGTCCATATCTTAAAGACATAGAAAAGTTAATCCATCAAAAAATATCACTCATCACAGATCACCTTTTTCAAGATGATCGAAAAGATAGTGAAATCCCTCCTGAAAAAACACAAAAACCGAAAGGAAAAAATCAAAGAAGAAGACCTAAAAATAAAAGTGTTTGGAAACGGAACAAACCACGACCAAAATCTTAATCTGATTTTTGATGTTATCTCTGCTTTATTTCTGAAAATTATTTGACTAATTTTGGCACTCAGAACTACTATTTATAATGGCTGAAGAACTTAAACGGATTAATAAATTTTTGACAGAAGCAGGCTACTGTTCAAGAAGAGCAGCAGATAAGCTTATTGATCAAGGGCGTGTAACCATTAACGGGAAAATTCCAGAACTTGGGACAAAAATTAGTTTGAATGATAAGGTTTGCGTTGATGGTGAACCTATTTCTATTCCCAAGGAAAAGTCAATTTATATTGCTTTTAATAAGCCTGTTGGTATTGTTTGTACTACGGACACAAAAAAAGAAAAGGATAACATTATAGATTTTATAGGGCACCCCAACCGAATTTTCCCTATTGGGAGGTTAGACAAACCAAGTGAAGGTTTAATATTTTTAACCAATGATGGTGATATTGTCAATAAAATTCTCAGAGCTAATAATAATCATGAAAAAGAATATGTGGTTACTGTTAATCGTCCTATAGATGAGCGATTTTTAAAGCGAATGAGGAATGGAATTCCGATTCTAGGAACTGTAACAAAGAAGTGTATTGTTGAACGAATGGGTAAAAACACTTTTCGCATTATCTTAACACAAGGATTGAATCGGCAAATAAGAAGAATGTGCGAATTTTTAGATTATGATGTAATAAAGCTAAAGCGTATTCGAATCATGAACATTCATTTGGATATTGGCTCAGGGAAATGGAGAAATATTACTGAAAAGGAATTGAAAGAAATCAATCGTTTGGTTGCAGGATCAACTAAAACAGCTGAATAAATTTTCTGCGCAAAACTTGTTTATTTCTAATAAAACGAAATCAATTTATCAAGTATTATCCTGAAACTAATTAAATTTGCATTCATGTTAAAAAAGTTAATCTTCGTTAGTTTATTTACTGTTCTTATTTTTGGATGCAGTCAAGAAAAAACACCTGAAACGTTTACTGAAAAAGTTCAATTTGCGCATAAATCAAGCAATTTCTTTAGTCATAAAGCTGTTGAGATGGATGTCTCAATTTCTTTTGGAGGGCAAATTATTTTAGGTGGTAAAATGACATTATTTACCGATTCTGAAAAAGGAATCATATCACAAAATACGGGTGACAAAATTTATTTTGATAACAGTAAAATCTATTACGACTCTTCAAAAAACAATCTTGAAAATGCTCGATTTTACGCCTATACTTGGCCATATTTTTTCTTGTTTCCTTATAAAATGAATGACGGAGGTACGAATTGGAATAATTATGAAAATAATACACTTAACGGATCAACATATCTTGCAGAGAAATTAACGTTTGATGCAGGAACAGGAGATGCTCCTGACGATTGGTATATTGCCTATGCTGATGATGAAAAACATCTTTTACATTCTCTTGCATACATTGTAACAGCAGGACAAACATTAGAAGAAGCTGAAGTAGATCCTCACGCAATTGTTTATTCGTCATATCAAGAAATAGAAGGGATTCCAATTGCACATCAATGGCAATTTCATGTCTGGAGAGAAGACGAGGGCTTAAAGGGTCAATTGGGAGAAGCTATAATTTCTAACGTTAAATTTTTGGAGCCGGAGGCTGATTTATTTAATCCTCCAACTTATTATACAGAAGGATAATTCACGCTTAATACCACCTTTTTTTATTTTTTTTAGAAGCTGCCGACTTTCTTCCTTTTCTATGTTTGCTTGTTTTTTTACTCTTGTGAACTTGTGGTTTCGCCTTAGGATCTAGAGGATAAGGATGGTCTTCAATTACGGGAATCGATTGATGCGTCATTTTTTGAATATTAACTACATAATCTCGCTCATCAGCAGAACAAAAAGAACGTGCCTGTCCATTTTCTCCTGCTCTTCCAGTTCGTCCAATTCGGTGAACATATGTTTCTGGAACATTTGGAAGATCAAAGTTAATTACGGCATCTACATTTTCGACATCAATTCCCCTTGACGCAACATCTGTAGCAATCAAAATATTTACTTCCCCTTTTTTAAATGAACCTAGTGCTTCTTGCCTTTTAGATTGTGACTTATCGCCGTGAAGGGATGTTGTTTTATAATTATTTCTTAAAAGTGTTTTTTCTAATTTATCGACACCGAATTTTGTTCTTCTAAAGATAATAATACTTCCTTTAACCTCATTTCTAAGCAGGTGCAAACAAAGTTCAATTTTTTTCGCTTTTGGAACGTAATAAAGTAATTGTTCTACTGTCGAAGCTGTTGTTGACCTTGGCGATAAATTTATCACTTCGGGTTCTTTTAGAATACTATTTATGAGTCCTTTAACATTGAGTGGAATTGTTGCCGAAAAAAGTAAAATTTGTTTTTCTTCAGGGCAAATTTTCTCAATTTTACGTACATCATCAATGAACCCCATATCCAACATCAAGTCAGCTTCATCTAAAATTAATGTTTCGATATAAGTTGATCGAAATTCTTCTTGTTTATATAAATCCAATAATCTTCCTGGTGTGGCAACTAAAATATCGACTCCTTTTCTGAGTACATCTTTTTGCGGTTCAATAGACATACCTCCGTAAACCACTGTTGATGTTATATTGGTATGTTTAGCAAACAATTTTATAGCGTCATTAATTTGGATTGCCAATTCACGTGTTGGACTAATAATCAATGTAGAGATTTTCTTTCCTCTTTTAACGACATTTCTACTGTCTAGCAAACTTTGTAAAACAGGTAAAACAAAAGCAGCTGTTTTCCCTGTTCCAGTTTGGGCAGAAGCAACTAAGTTTTTCCTTTCTAGAACAATAGGAATTACGCGCTCTTGAATCGGTGTAGGTTGATCAAATTTTAGATCAGAGATTGCTTTTAATAAGCTATTATGTAATCCTAATTCTAAAAAATGCATGGAACAGAAGTGTTTTTCATAATGCAAAGATAATACTTAATTAAATTGATCATTGTTTTATTATTTAATTGAATACAAAGACTACTCAAATAAATACAAATAACTGAAAAAAAAATACTTACAAGCCAACCTATTAAATTAGTGGATAAGAATTCTATATAAGCTAAAATTATAACTCAAAATTTGGAAGCATCCAAGAAATGAATGTTTATTTTTGACTAAAATAGCGTTATATGGGAGATTTTATTCAAGTAAGTTGGAAAGGAAACATGCAGTTTGTTTCAAAGAGTAATGAAGGTGAAATTAATTTAGACGCTTCTCCCGAATCAGGGGGTAATAATGAAGGTTTAAGGCCAAAGTCTTTAATGCTTTCTTCTTTGGCTGGGTGCACAGGGATGGATATTACTTCTTTAATAAAAAAAATGCGTCTTAATGTAGCTGATATGAAAATTGAAGCTAAAGCAGAATTGACAAATGAACATCCAAAAATTTATAAATCAACTCATCTTGTCTACACTTTTAAAGGAGATCAATTGGAAAAAGATAAATTGAAGAAAATTGTGGATTTATCAATTGAAAAATATTGCGGTGTTTATGAAATGTTTCGCGCTTTTTCAGAAATGAGTTTTGAAATTATTTTTGATGAACAACCTTAATTTTTGAATTCTTATCGGTTCGCTTCTTTTGAATCAAAATTTGATTACTCTTTATTTATTTTGACTAAGTGCCTTACGAATTGCAGTAGTATTATCTAATAAAAAGTTTTCATAAAAATGAAAATGTCTATTGTCCTTATGCAATTCGTCGTGATAAAAGTCTAATTCTGCTTTATGTTTTTTTATGAAATTTTGCACATAAGTTGGTTCAGTCAATTTTCTCAATGAACGATCGTAAGCTTTTTTAATTGCTTCATTCTTCAAAGCACTATAAACGATCATTTTAGTCTCAAATTTATCCCCTACATATGCATCAGCATTATGCCCCAAATATGGTTTTCCCCATTCCAAAACTGGGTATCCGTCATATCC
Source organism: uncultured Crocinitomix sp. (assembly GCA_964415335.1). GTDB lineage: Bacteria > Bacteroidota > Bacteroidia > Flavobacteriales_D > Crocinitomicaceae > Crocinitomix. The sequence goes on along the minus strand of CAYPZN010000082.1, from coordinate 7,778 downwards.
TAATGGCTCCATTTTTTTCGTTTCAAAATTGAAGTAAAATCGAATGTTAATCCACCCCATTGAATGATATGCAGCAGCAAGATCGCATATAGCATAGTACATTCCCATTTGTTCTGCATCAAAATAATTATATACTGAATCTCTTTGAAACTGATAGTCTTTAATTATTCGCTTGGCTTTTGCAACTTCTTTTTCATATCTATCATCTTTTTTAGCGTCACCATAAAGCTTGATTTCAGCTGTTTTAATTAGCCCAGTTGTTTCTTGATGGTTTGTAAAAGCTTCAAAAAAGGCTTGATCTTTAAATTTTAAAATCACTCCTTCTGGTTTGTTTTGATTAGAAATAAGTCGTGATGTTAAGTGTTCTTCCAAACAATATGCACCCCAAGAAGATCCGTTTACAAATAAATTGACAAAACGAAATTCGTTGGTTAAAATACCTTCTTGTTTCAATAATTTATGAAACATAAAGCCTTTTAAATGACCACGGGTAGAAGGCTCTTGTATACTAAATGTTTTTAAGCCATCACTCAAAGGGTCTTTGAGTTTGATTCTAAAGGACCACTTATCGCTTTTCAAATGATCAACCCAATCTCCTTTGAGTCGAATTTTTCCGGTTCTTACATTGCTTTGATAAATGACTTCAGCAGGAACATAATCACCTTCACTTCGTTCTAAGTATCCTTTTTCTATTGCTTCAACTCTTAACTTATTCAGTTTCTCAAATTGTTCGGCATCAATATTTAAATAGAGTTTTTCCAATTTATACTTTGGTATGGGGTCATATGTCCAATACATATAAAAACCGCCTACTAATACTAATAGACATAAGGGTATAAATACAATTTTACGTTTGAAAAAACTCACAACTAAAATTCGTTAAAATAGGCATGTGTGTTATTCATTTGAATAAATAACAAAAGTGTAAAAAACTTAATGGATGGAGTTTACTTAATTAAGCTAACGCTTTTTCTAAAGCATTATCATAAACATCCTTGATTTCATTTGCATAACCAAAGTGCTCGTCATCAACACACATTTTTCCTTTTGTAACATGCCCCAATAAAGTATATGGTACATTTTGATTAATCATGAATTCAATAAATTCTTCTTCTTGATCTTCATTTACAGTTACTACTACTCTACTTTGAGCTTCTCCAAAAAGAAATGCATCTTCTCTAATTTCGGCGTCTGTTACAATATCAAAGCCTAATTCATTTGGCATTCCCATTTCGGTTAATGCAATAAACAAACCTCCGTCTGCGCAATCGTGTGCGGCATTAATTAATTGTCCATTAATTAATCCTTTTATTGTTTCTTGCAGTTCGTATTCATCATCTAGATTAAAGTAAGGTGCTGGTGAGGCATCTACCTTATGATAAGAAACAAGGTACTCTGAAGAAGAAATATCATCTTTAGATTCTCCGATTATGAAAATTAAATCTCCTTTTGATTTAAAATCCATTGTCATGATTTTTGATTTATCCTCAACTACTCCGATCATACCAATTGTTGGTGTCGGAAAAACAGGCTCTTCTTTACCATTCATTACTGTTTGGTTATAAAAAGAAACGTTTCCTCCAGTTACAGGTGTTTCAAATTTACGACAGGCAGCACTCATTCCTTTAATTGCTCCTACAAATTGCCAATAACATTCTGGGTTATATGGGTTTCCAAAATTCAAACAGTTTGTCACTGCACTTGGAATTCCTCCTGAAACAACAATGTTTCGTGCGGCTTCTGAAACGGCTATTTGTGTTCCCACTTCAGGGTCAGCATTTACATATCTTGAATTACAATCAACAGTCATAGCTAATGCTCTATTGGAACCTTTTATGTTTGAAATTCCAGCATCAGAAGGACGGTTTGTCGTCATAGTTTTTGTTCCTACCATTGAATCATATTGCTCATAAATCCATCTTTTTGAGGCAATATTTGGATTTCGCAATAAACACATTGCAACTTCCTTTAGATCGTCTGGTTCTTGAATATTATCAATTGAGAATTTTTTAAATTCTTCATAATATGCAGGTTCTGTATATTCTCTTTCATAAACTGGTGCTCCACCTCCTAAAACAAGTGATTCAGCCGGAACGGAAGCAACTACTTCTCCGTGCATTGAATAATTGATCATTCCCCCTTCAGTTACAACACCGATTTGAACAGCATGTAAATCCCATTTTTCAAAAATATCTTCTACAATTTTCTCTTTCCCTTTTTCAATAACACAAAGCATTCTTTCTTGTGATTCGGACAATAAAATTTCCCAATCTTTCATGTTTTCTTGACGTGTTGGAACTTTTGATAAATCAATATCCATTCCTACATTATCCCCTGCTGCACTCATTTCACATGACGAACATGTAATTCCCGCCGCTCCCATATCTTGCATTCCTACAACTGCATCAGTTTTCGCCAATTCTAATGTTGCTTCAAGTAATAATTTTTCTTGAAAAGGATCTCCTACCTGAACTGATGGTAAATCTTCTGAAGATTCTTCTGTAATGTCTTTACTTGCAAAAGCTGCTCCTGCAATACCATCTTTACCTGTAGCTGATCCAACAATATAAACAGGGTTTCCGGGTCCAGCAGATGTTGCCGAAATCATTTTACCTTCTAAAATTCCTGCAGAAAAAGCATTCACCAACGGGTTTGTATTATAGCATTTATCAAACATTGTTTCTCCGCCAATGATCGGAACTCCAAATGAGTTTCCATAATCTCCAATCCCTTTTACAACACCTTTAACTAACCATTTTGTTCGCTCATTTTCAATCTCTCCAAAACGCAATGAATTCAATTGAGCAATTGGACGTGCTCCCATAGTAAAGATATCTCTATTAATTCCTCCTACTCCAGTAGCTGCTCCTTGATATGGTTCAAGTGCACTTGGATGATTATGCGATTCAATTTTAAAAACGCAACCTACTCCATCTCCTATATCAACCAAACCTGCATTTTCTTCTCCTGCTTTTACAAGCATATGAGGACCATCTTTTGGCAGCGTTTTTAGCCATTTAATTGAGTTCTTATACGAACAATGTTCGGACCACATCACAGAATAAATTGATAATTCCGTAAAGTTGGGTGTTCTTCCCATAGCTTCTTTAATCAATTCAAATTCTTCAGCTAATAATCCTAATTCGATAGCATCTTCAACAGTTGCCAATGTTTGCGTTTTGTTTTCCATTTTCGGCTAAAATAATTTAGATTACAAAATTAATTATTCTCATTGTTTAAGTCCTATTTTTAGTGGAATAGTTCCATTTTTTTTTCAACAATGAATTTCAATGATAATCCTTTTTTCATTTTGTTATTTTTGCAATGATTCATGATGGGAATTTTAATTTTTATATTACTCTTATTGATCTCTTTTTTTTCTTTAAAATATTGGAGTGAAAAAATTGATTTAACAAGAAAAACACTTTATTCTGCCTGGGCTGTTAAGGTTCTGTTCTCATTTGCCTTTATTTTTGTTTTCACGTTTTATTACGGCAATGGTACTATTCAAGGAGATGCTTTTAACTTCATGAATGACAGTCAAATAATTGCATCATACGCACAAGAAAACCCATGGGCATACTTTAAATTATTAGTTGGTTTTCCTCCGAATGAAGTTGAGTTTACAACGAGTATACTTCGTAATACAAACATATGGAGTTATGGCGATAATGGTGACTTTATGAATGACAACCGCTTAATGATTCGAGTTAATTCATTGATTCATTTTATTTCATTTGGAAATATTTATGTCCATGCTTTAGTGATGACGTTCATTTCTTTTAATGGTTTTTTACTGCTATTTAAATCTCTAAGTCCATACGTAAAAGCAAAGAAAATTTTCTTCTGGGGTTTAATTTATATTCCATCAATTGGTTTTTGGACAAGTGGAATTACAAAAGAAAGTTTATTGATTTTCGGTTTAGGGCTGTACCTTTTTGCATTTTTGAAATTATTCAAAACCAGAAATTACACTACCATGATATTATTACTAATTGGTATTTTGATTCTCCTTTTAAATAAACCTTATGTTGGTTTAGTTATTATCTCGTTATCTATTTTACTGTTAATTGGGAAAAGGTTTTCATGGCATAAACGTTACCTCTATATCTTTCCGACACTTGTTATTATGGCTAGTATTGGCTTGACCTTTGCTCCTCAAAAAATTAATTTGCTTGAGAAAATCTCCTATAAGCAGAATGATCTCATTAATATTGGTAAAGGAGGAATTTTTTTTGTTACTGATTCATCTTTTTGCACCTTTAATTATACAGATTTAGATAATTTTCAACTGTTTGAAAGGGAGTCTTATGATTTAATTCAGGTGAAAAAAGCTGTTGGAGGAACGTATAAACTTTTTGGAGAATCAAGGTTTATTCCATTTGAAATAGAGCCTTCTGATGCATTGTACGGGGTTTATTTAATTCAGACGCCATCAGCCAGCTATATAGAAACAACCCCTATTAATTATAGCCGTAAAACATTATTATTGTCCATTCCAGAAGTACTAACAAACGTTTTTCTTCGCCCATTTTATTCAGATCCAGGGAATCAAACCAAATATTTCTCTTCTCTAAACAATTTACTTTTAATTGGGTTATTTATTTTCTCATTATTTCGGAGAAGAAAACTCGCCTTAAAAGAGAAATATCTTTTTCTTTTCTTTGTAATTTCAGCCTTAACAGTAGCACTTTTAATTGGCTGGACAACTCCTATTCTTGGCGCAATTGCACGTTATAAAATTGCTGCAGAGCTTTTCATTTTTATTGCCATTTTTATCTATTTCGATCCCTTAAAAAAAGATGCATCATGAAGTACTTGATTCTATGCTACCTACCTCTATTTATGTTCAGCTGTTATCAAGCTGACACTGCTGATTTAATTATTCACAATGCCACAATTTATTCTTGTGATGATAATTTTCGTGTCTTTGATGCTATGGCAGTGCGAGATGGGAAAATAATTCAACTTGGACCAGAAAGAGAAATTTTGAACGGGTATAAATGTGATAATATCATTGATGCTCAAACACAAGCCGTTTTCCCTGGTTTTCATGATGGACATGCGCATTTACTCAACTATGCTATTGGATTGAGTGAAGTAAATCTAATTGGCACAAATTCTTTTGACGAAGTTTTAGAACGAGTTAAACGTTATGCTGCCGAAAATGAAATTGAATGGATTAAGGGAAGAGGCTGGGATCAAACGCTATGGGAAGAAGATATTTTTCCGGACAATACAGAATTAAATGTCCTATTTCCAAATCAACCTGTACTTATCAAACGTGTTGATGGTCATGCCGCTTTGGCCAATGCTAAAGCATTAGAAATTGCAGGAATCAATAGTTCAACTCAAATCGAAGGAGGTTTAATTGAGAAAAAAGATGGACAACTGACTGGCATTTTGTTAGACAATGCGATTGATTCTTTAACGAAACATATTCCAGCTTTATCAGATGAGTTAAAATTAAACTATTTAAAGCAGGCGGAATACAATCTTTTTCAAGCAGGGCTGACATCTGTTAATGACGCAGGAATTGATGCGAATGATCGAGAACTCTTTATGAATTGGTATGCGAATAATGAGTTGGTCATTAAAAGTTATGCTATGTTATTCCCTGATAGTGACAACATGCGATTTGCAACAAATCAAGCTGTTTATAAGGAAGGTAATTTAACTATCCGGTCATTTAAAGTGATTGCAGATGGTGCATTAGGATCTCGTGGAGCATGTTTGATTGATCCATATACTGATGCAGTACACAATCATGGCTTTATGCTAAGAGACACACAAGATTTAAAGGAAATTGCTTTGTTGGCTGAGGAAATTGGATATCAATTAAATACGCACTGTATCGGAGATTCTGCAAATAGAACTCTTTTAGAAATTTACGCCTCTGTTATTCAAAATCAACCTGATCACCGTTGGAAAATAGAGCATGCACAGGTTGTTCATCCTAATGATTTTGATTTTTTTAAGTCTATTCGAATTTTACCTTCTGTTCAGCCAACGCATTGTACTTCTGATATGCGTTGGGCTGAAGATCGTATTGGTTCTGATCGAATAAAAGGAGCCTATGCATATAAAACATTACTAAATAATGCCGGAAAAATTGTTTTGGGTACAGATTTTCCAGTAGAAGATATTTCTCCGCTCGCTACCTTTTATGCGGCTATAACTCGAATGGACAAGGAGGGATTTCCAGTTGGAGGTTTTTATCCGGAAGAATTACTTTCGAGGGAAGAAGCATTAAAGGGAATGACAATTTGGCCTGCATTCTCTAATTTTGAAGAAAACGAAAAAGGGTCATTAGAAGTTGGTAAATCTGCTGATTTCATTATTCTAACTAAAGACATTATGCGAATTGATCCTTCGGAAATATTGAATACCTACGTCGTAAAAACTTTTTTAGATGGACAAATGGTTTTTGATGGTGAATAACATCTAAAAAGAAGGGCATACAATTGTTCTGTATTCACTAGATCTCTGCTTATTTGGAAATAAAAAAGTGAGTGATAATTCATGCGAACCCCCAGTTGCATTTGTTAATCTTGAAATTGTCAAATCATAACTATAACCAACTCTGAATTTTCCTGCGTCTCCCCCTATTGATAGTATAAATGCGTCATCAGTTCTCCACCAAGCACCAGCAGTAAAGGCGCCATGAGAAAGATACATTCCTAGGCTAAGTTGTTGAAAATAATTTTGTTGTGTAAAGATCACATTTGGAGATAAAAAACTTCCAATACTACTTGATTTAAGTGGAATTTTTGCTCCTAAATGCCCTGTATAACGAATTGGTAATTTACTATCACCTTCTGGATTTATGATAATACTCTGTTCAGGCGTATTCAGATGTTTTCCTGCAAATCCAATGTAAAAATTTTCAGAATAACCTACAATTCCTGTGGAAACATCAAAATAGCCTTTTGTACTCCAGGTTGTATTTCCAATTAATCCACTCGGCAAATCTCCTGTTGGAAGTACAAACCCTTTAAATGGATCTATTTGATCTCCAAATGTGAGCTTACTCCAATCTAAAAAACGTTGATTCCATGTAGCTTGTGCACCAAACAATAATGTGAAATTCCTAGAAACTTCTAAGTGATAAGAATAAACCAAATTAATTGTTGATGTATTTAAAACATTATTTCCAGCAATATCATTTGTTATATTAATTCCAATTCCTCCATGTAAGACAGAAACGAATTGATCGTATGCAACGCTATTTGTAACATAAGCTCCGGGTAATTTTGCCCATTGATTTCGATAATTAAAATTCAATCGACCTGATTTCTCGGCTCCAGCTAAAGCAGGATTGAGGTAAATAGGATTTGCATAAAATTGTGTGAATTCCGGATCTTGGGTTATACCGGATAAAGGCAATAGAAATACTAATGCAAGAATAATTTCTTTCATAAAAACTGATTAAAGTGATAAAAAAATAGGTGAATTTATGTCTTGAATATTACCGGTATTTTATTCAAAACAAGACTAGCTCGTCTATACATCCAAAACAATTTAATACTGTAAAAAGTTACACTTAAAAGAAAATATATTTAAAATAAAAGGAGGTTCAAAAATGAACCTCCTTTTTAAAACAAAGAAATTAAATCCGATTAAAATCGGGAGTAGGAAACCACTCCTACTTTAAACCATTCGTGCTCAATCAATTTTAACCAAACAAATAAATCTGAGCACGAAAGGTTTGCCTTTTTAGAACGAAGGACACGATATCGTTCTAAATCTTTTTGGTTTCTCTTTACAACTTAAATTCA
>CAYPZN010000081.1:9535-15262 GCA_964415335.1 uncultured Crocinitomix sp. | reverse complement strand
TTTAGATAATAAATTTCGTCAAATCAATAAGGAAGCACTCAATCTTGCTTCTGATTTATATAAATCATTGCGCAATAACGAAAGAAAAACGTTAAATAGTTTGGCTAAAATTGTGGTTTCTAAAAAATACAATCAGCAATTACAGGAGCAATATCAACCACTACCAAATAAAGTTTTTCAGCTGGTAAGTAAAGGAAACAAGACATTTTCTAGCTATTGGTATCGAAATATGATTTTGTTTACCTATCATCTAAATGCAGATATCTATTTAATAGAACAGACTGTTCGAATTGAGGGGCTAATAGAAAAGATTAATAGTTACACGTCTGAAAATTATTTGTCAAAAATTCAAGAAAATATAACTGATGTTTCAAAACTTTTGACTCGAATAGAATCTCAGATTAATGAAGATTTAGAAAGTGAAATATTAGTCAATAATTATCGAATTAAAGAAGAACTCTTTTTTAATTCAGAATATGTTATTTCAACATTAATGAATGGAGTAGGAGAGATGACAGCAGTTCTTCCTGAAGAAATAGAATTAATGACGGCTAAATCGATAAATGCAATCAGAGAAGCGCAGGGAGATCAAATAGTAACGGAAAAAATAGCTTTAAAAGATATTTCGGAATACATCATTCGATCAAGTTTTGTAGACCCTCTACATGAGCGTATTCAAGTCTTTTACGACCAGCTAAAAAGAGTTATGAGTAAGTTGATTAATGCAACAATTCTTGTACAAAAAGGAATTGATAATTATGCCAGTTCTGGAAAAATCACTGCACTAAAAGAAGCACTTAATCAAGCAAATCAAGATTTAAAAGAATTAAATGCAGATTTTGATACAGCTTGTCAGTTATTTGAAACAGAATTAATAGATCGGCAGGAAATTTTAAACAAAGAACTCAATATTAATCAAATTGTTGAGCAAGTAGAGACTTTAAGACAATACGTTAAAAAGCAAAAAAGAAGAAACAAAATTTTTGATAGCTTACAACAAGCCAATCAAGTTGCAGGAAAAAAAGTAAATTCATTCTTGAATTATATCGCACAAAGACAGCGTGATATTTCCGCGATAGAATATAAACAAAAGTATAGTGATGTTGTTAGTGAACAAGGTTTGTTTGCAGAGTTTGTTGAAAAGACAACACCTATTCCAAGCATACCGTTCTATTATCAACAATTGTTTATCGGAACACATTATTCTGATAGTAAAACCCTAGAAAATAGAAGAGCTGAAATTGATAAAATAAAAGCAGCTATTCATAGAATTGATGGAGGAAATGCTGGAGCTATAATGATTTTAGGAAGAGCGGGAAGCGGAAAAACATATTTGACAAAATATGCAATGAATCAATTGCTTAAAGGGGGGACTTATAAGATTGTTCCTCCAATAAGACGATCGTGGACTAAAGATGATTTATTAATAGCACTTCAACGAGCAACAGGTAGTAATGAACCATTGCAAAAATTAATGAATAAACTTCCTGCTAAATCCACAATAATTTTTGAGAACCTTGAGCAATGGTGGTTAAAAGCAGAGGATGGAAATCAAATTATAAACGAACTTACTAAATTGATCAATAAGTTTGGATCAAAACATTACTTTATTTTAAATAGCAATATTTACGCTTATCAAGTAATGATAAAGTCTGCAATTATTCAGGATGCAATTATTCAGTCGGCAGTATTACCGCCATTAACTGCTTTAGAAATAAAAGATGTTATTTGGTCAAGACATCAAACTGGAGGTTTCAGAATTAAACTCGAAGGAGAAAAAGAACAACATGTTTCAGTATCCAAATTAAATAAGCATTTAAATCGCTTCCACACTACTTCTGATGGAAATATAGGTTTAGCGTTGCATCAATGGGTTGAATCTATTAAGGATGTTGATGAAAATACATTGACTTTAAGTACACCTGATTTAAAAGAAATTCCATTGATAGAAAAAGAAGAATGGAAAAACATGATCTTTCAACTATTAATTCATTACAATCTTTCACGTGAAGAACTGTATCGTATTTACGGAACTGAAAATAAAAACTGGATTAATAGAGTGCTGCAAGCATTGAGAACATCCAATATTGTAATCGAAAATGAACGAGGAGAATTTATTCTAAAAAAAGAAACAAAACCTTATATTGAAAATTGGTTAAATGAATCAGGATTTATCAAATAACGCAGTGCTGTTCCATCAACAACGAATAGGAATTGATATCATTGTTTGGTTATTGCTAATTGCAGCTTTAATTTTTGGGGTTTTTTATATCTTAAAAAAATATGTAATTCCTTTTTTAAATTCAGTTAAAGCAGTTAACAAGGCTAAATTACTACTTTACAGAATAGAAGTATTAATTTGGGCAATTTACACCCTGTTTGCATTGACGCAATTGCTAACCGATAGTTTTTGGATTACAATGGGAATCTTACTGGTTGCAGCTGCCGCTGGATATAGTTTTTGGAAAAATTTTTTCCCAGGTTTATTATTTAAATTGGAAAACAAATTTACATTAAATGAACCCATTCGTTTTGAAGCTTACAGCGGAGTAGTACATGCTTTAGGAAATGCACACCTTGAAATTAAAACAGAAGAGGAAGAACTTGTTTATATTTCTTATCACAAATTATTAAATAAAACATTTCTTAAGCGGCGAACAAAAGGGAAATTATTGTCTGGGAAAATTACCGTAAACATTAGAAATGAAAACGAAGAAAGCGCGATTAATTTAATCAATCAATGGGTTTATGAGTGTCCATGGGCGGTTCCTGAAACAGATAACATTGTTTCAATTCAAAGCGCAGGACTTATAAATATAACTTTTTATGCTGTTGATACAGCATCATTAATGAAGATAGAACAATACTTAAAACACAAATTATCAGTGCTTTGATTTTGTTTTTTTTTATGCTTTAAATCAAAAAAAAAGAGATTGATTTATGAATACAAGATTAGATAAATAATATTGTTACAATCTATTCATTTTTTACAAATAAATTTCTTTCTTTGTAGAAAATTATTTGAAATCGCGTCTTATCGTTGTGATTTTTGAGTTATAAAAGAGTTGTATTAGTTTAGATTAGAAGCATTATCTAAATCGTGTTAATATAGAAAAAAAATTATGGAGAAAATTGTCATCATTGGAAATGGAGTATCTGGTATTACAACGGCTCGTCATATTCGAAAAAATAGTGATAATGAAATTTTAGTTATTTCTGCAGAAACGGAGCACTTTTTCTCTAGAACAGCCTTAATGTATGTTTATATGGGGCACATGCGTTTTGAAGATATTAAACCGTATGAAGATTGGTTCTGGGAAAAAAATAGAATAGACTTAAAATTTGATCGCGTAGATCTTATTGATACAGATGGAAAACTATTGAACCTTAAAAGCGGTGAAAAAGTATCTTACGATAAATTAGTTTTAGCTGTTGGGTCTAAGCCAAATAAATTTGGATGGCCTGGACAAGATCTAGATGGCGTTCAAGGACTATACTCTTTTCAAGATTTAGAACTAATTGAAAAGAACTCGGTAAATGCAAAAAGAGCAATAATTGTTGGAGGTGGATTAATTGGAGTTGAGCTTGCTGAGATGATGCTGACAAGAGGAATTGAAGTCACTTTCTTAGTGCGCGAAAATCGTTTTTGGGGAAATGTTTTACCAAAAGAAGAAGGTGAATTGATTGCAAGACACATTAAAGAACATCATGTTGATTTACGCTTCAACACCGAATTAGATACGATTATTGATGACGGTAATGGAAGAGCAAAAGGAATTAAAACAAAAGACGGAGAAATAATAGACTGTCAAATTGTTGGATTAACCGCAGGAGTTTCTCCAAATGTAGAATTTGTAAAGTCATCCAATATAGAAGTAGAAAGAGGAATTAAAGTCAATAAATTTTTAGAAACAAATATTCCTGGCGTATACGCAGTAGGTGATTGTGCTCAATTCAATGAATCAATTAATGGAAGAAGGACAATAGAGCAAGTGTGGTATACAGGTAGAATCATGGGAGAAACTGTAGCACAAACAATCTGTGGAAATAAAACAGCTTATAATCCTGGCCCTTGGTTCAATTCTGCAAAATTCTTCGATATTGAGTATCAAACATACGGTTGGGTTTTTTCTCAGCTAAAAGAAGGAGAAACAGATTTTTATTGGGAACATGAAGGAGGTAAAATTTGTATCCATATTGTTTGGGATAAAGAAACAGGACTTTTCAAAGGATTAAATACGTTTGGTATAAGATTAAGACACGAACTGTTTGATAATTGGTTAAGAAATAACGCTTCAGTTGATGAAGTTGTAGGTAATTTAGCAACAGCTAATTTTGACCCAGAATTTTACAGACATTACGAAAAAGAAATCATCCAAAAGTTCAATGCATCTTCTGGAAGAAATATAGAGATGAAAGCGAAGAAGTGGTGGGAAAAATTAATTGTAGGATAAGCATAAATAATTAGAAGATTTAAATCACTTTTTAATGGAAGAAATTAATTTATCAATAGCGGGAAACCGTGCTCAGAAATTAAACGCAATTCAAAAACTCGGATTATTAATTGCAGGTTTAGGACTAGCAATTATTTTATTGTCTTGGGCTGGCCTTGATTACCCGAACAATGGTTTAATGTTAACAGTTACGTTAGGTTCTATTTTTGTTGGCACCATGACATATACTTATGGTACTTATAAAGGGGTTCCCGAAGGAATTAAAAATAACGGTGTATTTTTCCGATCTCTTTCAAATAGAGGCGTTATCGGATGGATTTCTGGAGTTGTATTAACTACCTTTTACGTCTTTCTTTATTGGTATCCACAGCACCTTGGTTTAGTAGAAGGCGGAACAAATACTGGTTTGGTAGGATTGTTTGATCCCCTTAGTATGTTGTTTAAAGGTAAGCCTGCCTCTCAGTGGTTTGTTTATGGAACATTATATACCATTTTAATTTTATCGTTAGGGATAAAATTTATTGTTAAATACAAGCATAATAGATATCATTTAATAAGAACAATTGTTGTCATTATTTCTCAATTATTTTTGGCTTATTTGATTCCTGAAATCTTAGAATCATTAGATTATAATAGTGCTACAAGTGCTACAGGAGAATATTTAGGTTGGTTTGATACTGACATCAAAAATACATGGCCTTTAGATTATGACTTCTTTAATGATTGGCATTTAGATGCAATGACTGAAGATGCATACCAACCTGTGGGAATTTTATATTTAACATTTGGTATTGCAATGTTTCTAATTGTAACACCTTTATTGACTTACTATGTAGGTAAGAGGTGGTATTGTTCTTGGGTATGTGGATGTGGAGGTTTAGCTGAAACTGCCGGAGATTCTTACCGTCACCTTTCAAGTAAAAAAGTTTCAAAATGGAAATTCGAAAGATGGATCATCCATATTGTAATGGTACTGGTTTTTGTAATGACCGCAGCAACGCTTTGGGGGTATTATGCAGAGTCTCAAACATTTTTAGGATTAAACATTTACACATTCTTCCAAAAGCCATATGGATTTTTAATTGGAGCGGCATTTTCTGGAGTAATTGGAGTAGGATTTTACCCATTATTAGGAAATAGAGTTTGGTGTAGATTTGGTTGCCCAATGGCTGGATACATGGGAATTATTCAACGTTTTAAATCACGTTTCAGAATTACAACAAATGGAGGGCAATGTATCTCTTGTGGTAACTGTTCAACATATTGTGAACAA
>CAYPZN010000081.1:0-9525 GCA_964415335.1 uncultured Crocinitomix sp. | reverse complement strand
ACTTAATGACTGATGATGGACTTTGGCAAAAAATACGCTCAAAAAGGGCAAAATATTGTTCGTGCATCTTGTGTAGGTTGTGGTGTTTGTTCTGCAGTTTGTCCAAGAGGAGTGTTAAAGTTAGAGAATGGACCCGAAGAAAATCGTTTTGGAAATGAAGGACCGATTGTTTTGGGGAATGATGGATTCAAATTGGATCAATAATTAACATATTAACACCATTTCTGTAGATAAACGCTGCTCTGATTTGAAAAACCAAAACCAACCAAAAATAGTTGTGATTATTCCAGCTATGAATGAAGAGGAGTCTATTGGAAAAGTAATTCAAGATATACCTAAGGATATTGTTTCTGAAGTCCTTGTTTGTAATAACGGATCGTCAGATAGTACCGCTGAGGTTGCTAGTAAGGCTGGAGCAACGGTATTGGACGAACCAAGAGCAGGTTATGGATGGGCTTGCTTAAAAGGGATGGAATATGCAGCTGAAATGCCTGAAAAACCTGATATTATTGTCTTTATTGATGGCGACTATTCTGATTACCCGCAAGAATTGACAGAAGTAGTTAGACCAATCCTAGAAAGAGATATTGACCTTGTTATCGGCTCAAGAGCACTTGGTGCAAAAGAAAAAGGATCTATGACAGTTCCTCAAAGATTCGGTAATTGGTTATCTACACGTTTAATGAGAATTTTTTATCGGGTAAGGTATACGGATTTAGGACCATTTCGTGCAATAAAATATGATAAATTGGAAATGCTTGGAATGCAAGATAAAACCTACGGTTGGACTATAGAAATGCAACTGAAAGCCGCTAAGAAAAAATTTACTTATATCGAAGTTCCGGTAAACTATAAAAAGCGAATTGGTGTGTCAAAAGTGTCTGGAACCATAAAAGGTACCATTTTGGCCGGATATAAGATTATATTTGCAATCTTTAAGTACTTGTAAATATGTATTGGATAGTTGTAGGACTTTACTTTTTATGTCTCGTTGTTATTTTCGTTTATGCGTTATTGCAGTTTTCGTTGACGATTTCTTATCTAAGAAGTAAGAGACGAAATGATATTTGTACAAAAGAAGATTTGGATAATTGTCCAATGGTGACAATTCAACTCCCCTTATTTAATGAAAAATATGTGGCAGAACGTTTATTGGATTCTGTTATACTAATTGATTACCCAAGAGAAAAACTTGAGATTCAAGTTTTGGACGATAGCACTGACGAAACGACTGAAATTTTACAGAAAAGAATTGATGAACTTGAAGGAACAGGAATTGACATTCAATTGATAAGAAGGACTGATCGGGTAGGCTTTAAAGCAGGTGCGTTAGATTATGGGATGAAAATTGCAAAAGGAGAATTTATCGCAATATTTGATGCCGATTTTATTCCAAGTGTAGATTTTCTAAAACAAACAATGCCTCACTTTAAAGATGTTAAAGTAGGTGTTGTTCAAACAAGATGGGAGCACTTAAATAGAAATACATCTTTATTAACAAAATTACAAGCATTTGGTTTAGATGCCCATTTTAGTATCGAGCAAGTTGGTCGAAGCGCAGGGAATCATTTTATTAATTTTAATGGAACAGCAGGGGTTTGGAGAAAAGAAACAATTGGAGATGCTGGAGGTTGGGAGCACGATACTTTGACAGAAGACCTTGATTTAAGTTATCGTGCGCAACTCAAAGGATGGAAGTTTGTTTATCGCGAAGATATATTATCACCAGCAGAATTACCTGTTGCCATTTCAGCATTAAAGAGTCAGCAGTACCGCTGGACAAAAGGAGGTGCTGAGAATTTCAAGAAGATGTTTGGTCGATTGATTACAACAAAAAAACTTGGTTTTCTTAGCCGAATTCATGCATTAGGTCACTTATTTAATAGTAGCGTTTATATTTTTGTTTTTTTGGCTGCTTTGCTCACCGTTCCATTAATTTATGCAGCAAAAGGAAACCCTGCAATTTCTGAGTTGTTAACTTGGATGGCATTTTTCTTTTCGAGCACGATTCTTTTAATGTGTTTTTATTGGGTGTCCTTTCGCGAAGAATATCCGAATATCTGGATGAAAATACCAGCTTTCATTTGGCGCTTCTTTCAATATTTGACAGTTTCTTTAGGTTTGTCTTATTATAATACACAAGGAATATTACTCGCTTATGCAGGTAAACAAACGGCATTTGTCAGAACACCTAAGTTTAACGCCGCTGAAAAAAAACAATGGAAAAAAAATAGTTATCTCTATAAAAAAGTCAAATTTTCAACTATTATAGAAGGAATATTAGCCCTGTATTTTGCTGTAGGAGTGTACATTAGTTATTCGTATAAATTCTATGGAATGATTCCGTTTCAAGGTATGTTAATGCTCGGTTTTGGACTTATTTTTTGGTATACTTTAAGAGAGCGAAACGGCGAATAATTAGTTTTCAACAATTCAAATTTCTATTCATAAAAAAAGTATCTTTGGTATTCGTTCAATACTAGATACGCTCATATGGGTAAAATAATTGCAATTACAAATCAAAAAGGAGGAGTTGGAAAAACGACGACAGCTATTAACTTAGGTGCAAGTTTTGGTGTCTTGGAATATAAGACATTGATTATTGATGCAGACCCTCAAGCAAATGCTACTTCTGGAGTAGGGTTTGATCCTAGAAATGTTCAAAAAAGTATTTATGATTGTTTGGTAAATGATACAGATCCAAGAGAGTTAATCTTGGAAACTGAAAATCCTAATTTGGATATCATTCCGGCACATATTGACCTTGTTGGCGCAGAGTTGGAAATGATTAACATGCCCAATAGAGAATATAAATTGACGCAAGCGTTAGAAGGCATTAAAGATGATTATGATTTTATAATCATTGATTGTTCTCCTTCGCTTGGTTTAATTACTGTAAATGCATTAACTGCATCTGATTCAGTAATTATTCCTGTGCAATGTGAGTATTTTGCATTAGAAGGATTAGGAAAATTGTTAAATACAATTAAAATTGTTCAAACAAGATTGAATACTGAACTAGATATTGAAGGAATTGTATTGACTATGTATGATACTCGCCTTAGACTGGCAAATCAGGTAGTAGATGAAGTTAAAACGCATTTCCAAGAACTTGTTTTTAATACAATCATTCATAGAAACACGCGATTAGGCGAAGCTCCTAGTTTTGGTGAGACAATAATCATGCATGATGCAACTTGTAAAGGGTCAATCAATTATTTGAATTTTGCGCGAGAAGTATTGCAAAAAAATGACCTTACCAAAATGAAAAATAAGGACAAACAACTCATATAATTTAGGCTGAGAATGACGAAGAAAAGGGCATTAGGAAAAGGGTTAAGTGCGTTATTAGAAAATGCAAATACTGATATTACAACAAAAAATATCGGATTAGAAGGAAAAACTGTTGGTTCTATATCCTCAATTGCCATTGATCAAATCGAAGCAAATCCATTTAATCCCAGAACAACTTTTGAAGAAGAACAGTTAGAAGAACTTAAAAATTCAATTAATGTTCATGGTATAATTCAACCGTTAACAGTTCGTAAATTAGGACGAGACCGTTACCAGCTAATTTCAGGAGAACGTCGTTTTAGAGCATCTCAATTAATTGGATTAAATGAAGTACCTTGTTATATCCGAATTGCAAATGATCAAACAATGCTTGAGATGGCATTGGTTGAAAATATTCAACGGGTTGATTTAAACGCTATAGAAGTAGGGTTGTCATACCAACGTTTAATTGAAGAATGTAATTTCACGCAAGAACAATTGAGTAAAAAAATTGGTAAAAGTCGTTCAAACATTACCAATTTTCTTCGTTTATTGAAACTTCCAGTGACAATTCAAGTTGGAATCAGAGAAGGCTTAATTTCAATGGGACATGCACGAGCTATTGTTTCTGCCGGAGATGAAAGCGCGCAGATTGCAATTTTTAAGAAAGTAATTGCTGAAGAGCTATCTGTGAGAGAAGTAGAGGCGTTGGTTAAAAGCCAAAAAGAAATAATAAAAGCTCCTTCGAAAAAAGAAAAAGGCGCGGACTTAGCAAGAGAAGTAATAGCGTTTCAATCAAAGCTTTCTAAGCAATTAGACACAAAAGTTCAAATTTCATCAAACAATAAAGGAAAAGGAAAAATCGTTATTAACTTCAGTTCACAAAAACAACTGGACGAAATAATCGATTTTATAGATCAATCCAATGCCTAAAATTCTCATCTTATTTGCATTAAGCATTTTTTCTAGCGTTTCTTATGGACAAGATTCTCTGTTGAATAAGAGTGATTATACGCATATGCCAAAACGTGCTGCAATTTGGTCAGCAGTTATACCAGGAGCAGGCCAAATATATAATGAAAGAGGATATTGGATTATTCCGCAAAAAAAACACCGTGCTTGGTGGAAAGTTCCAATAATCTATGGAGGGTTAGGGGCATGCGGTTATTTTTTCTTTCAAAATAATAAACAAGCCAGTCTTTTAAAACAAGAATTTTTGTTTCGAGATGCGCAACCAGACCCTGAAGCACCTGGATTATTTTTTGATGAACGTTTTTCAGAATATGAAGGAACACAAAGTTTAATTACAGGGCAAAATCAAGATTTAGAAGGATTCGATTTTTTCTCTCAAAGGCGTGATTATTTCATTATAGGTTTTTTAGGTGTTTGGGGATTAAATGTAATTGAAGCATATGTAGATGCACATTTCGTGACATTTGATGTCAATGAAAATTTAAGTTTCAATTGGCAACCAACACTGTTACAAAACCGGACTCCTGGAATTCAATTGCAATTGAATTTTAATTAAAAATAAGGATCTTAATAAAGATATTGACAGTGAAATCATAAAATAATTAATTTGATTTGACGTTGAAAAGGAGCAATGCTTTTAAAGTCAATTAATAAGGTTCCTTTGTTCAGAAAAATCTACACTTCATTTGGGCAAAAATGGACTGAAAACAAATTAGAATTTTTTGAAAACTTATTGCGTACAGAAGAGTCTATTTTAGATTTAGGTTGTGGAAATTGCACAATAGCAAATGCCTTAATCAACAAAGGGTATACTGTTACTCCAGTTGATATTAAAGACCTTTCCATTTTATCAGTGCTAAAACCAATTGTTTATGATGGAAAAAAACTTCCTTTTCAAAATGAAACTTATGATACGGTTTTGTTACTAACAGTTTTACATCATTCCGAAAACCCTGAAGCCTTACTTGGAGAAGCAAAAAGAGTATCGAAAAGAATAATTATTATTGAAGATACTTATGCGAATAAATTTCAAAAAGTAATAACACAATTTATGGATACCCTAATAAATTGGGGACATTCAAAAATGACTTATCAAAATAAAAGTGAAGAAGAATGGGAACAGCTTTTTCAGCAGTTAAATTTAGCTATGATAAACAAGAAAAGAAAAAGAACATTGGGCCTATTTCGGCAAACAATGTATGAAGTAGAATGTTAAGTAGACCGCTACTTGGCGCTCCTCAAACACTTGTTTACTTTTCGCTCATGTTTAGAGCGCTCTTCAGGAGTTGTATTTGGAGTGGTTAGCATTTCTTTACAATGTTGATCGATAACATCCATCCGTTCGAGCAAAGCATCAAATTCATCATCTCCAGCAGTTTCAATAGCTTTATTTACAGAATCATTTTTTACAACACAATCACAAAAGTCCCACTGTTCTCCAAATTTTTCTTCAATTACTGTGGCTAAAACTTCTTCTTCATTTGCATATCCTGATGAATCTATAACGGCAGTATCAATTGGCTCAATCGTTAAGGTGTCAATCATTGAAGTATCAATCGCAAGAGAATCATTACCTGATTCATTAACAACTGAATTCTCAGCTCCATTACACGAATAAATGAACACTGAAACAAAAAAGATAGAAATGTAAACAAGGTTTTTCATGGTTGTACAAATTATGTATTATCAGTCAAAGATAATAATCTGAAAAAAAATACGTAAATTATGGTATAAAACTTGTAATTTTTCTTGTATGAAAAAATTACTGACACTTATTTTAATCGTCAGGTCTTCTATTGGATTTTCTCAAATAGAGATTTTACCTGAAGATAGTTTGAAAGAATATGAAACAGCTCCTATAGCTGTCTATACAAAGGACTACATGCGTAAATACAATCGAATGAAAAGATTGATTGTAAAAACATATCCGTACGCAATTTATGCAGCTGACTTGATTGATGAAATTGACCAAGATGCCGAATCGATTAATCGCAGAAGAAAGAAAAATAAATTTTATAAAAATTCATATAAACACATAAAAGAAGACTTCAGATATGTCATTCAAGATATGTACACTTCTGAGGGAGCTATGTTGATGAAATTAATTCATCATGAAACGGGAATGACCATTTATGATATTTCATTAAAATACAGAGGGAAAAAAAATGCCCAAATATTTAATGTAATGGCAAAAATTTGGGATCAAAACCTAAACGCAAAATTTAAACCCAATCAAGTCGAAGAAGATAAAATAGCTAGACAAGTATTGTCCGATATTCATTCAGGAAGAATAGAATTTAATGATGAAGTAATAATTGTTGATAAGCTGGCTTATAAAGAGAAAGAAAAGCGTAGAAAAAATCAAATTAAATTTAACAAAAAGCGATCGAAAGAATACAAGAAAAAAATCCGTAAAAAGAATCGCAATAAGAAAAGAAACGAACGAAAAAATCAGGTAGAATAATCAATGTTTTTTTGAGTAGAAATTTATTTTAACTTTTTTTGAACAAAACGAACATTTCTTTGTTCTATAGAAATGGGGGTTTATTCTATTAAAGATCTTGAAAACTTTACGCGAATTAAAGCGCATACACTTCGCATTTGGGAACAACGGTATAATTTGTTGAATCCAGAAAGAACTGAGACAAATATCCGCCTCTATTCAGAACGTGACTTAAAGAAAATACTCAATATTAATTTGTTGTATAACAATGGCCTGAAAATTTCTAAGATCGCAAAACTTTCAGAAACTGAAATTTTTCGATTAGCGAATGAAATCCTATTGGTTGGTGACGGAGATCAAGTCAACAAAGTAGATGTTTACATTAATCACATCATTCAGTTTGATGAAACTGCCATTAAGAAAGAATTGAACGAAATGCTTACTAACGAAAGCATGGAAACTACTTTTTCTAAAATAATTATTCCCGTATTAACCAAAATAGGTGAACTTTGGCAAGTAGATGCGATTAACGTAACACACGAGCATTTTTTCTCCAATTTAATCCGTGCTTTTATCATTCAAAACACGGTTCGATTGAAGATTCCTAAAAATAAAAAGGCTAAAGTTCTTTTGTTTTTGAACGAAAACGAATACCATGAAATAGGAATACTTTTTTACCATTACTACCTCAAAAAAAGAGGATATGATTGTATTTACCTTGGTCAAGCTGTTCCTTTTGATGACCTTAAGTTGATTATAGAAGAAGTAAAACCAGATTATATTTTTACAAGCCTAATTGCTAAAATGAACGAAAAAGAATTTATTCAATTCTTTGAAGAGTTATCAGCATGTTTTAACTTGAATCGGTTATTCGTTGGGGGATATCAATTAGGTGTTTTTGAAACATGTATTCCAAAAGGAGTTAATGTTATTCATGAAATAAATAATATTGATTTAACCTAAATCAAAATTCCAATTTCTTTAATGTTTTATATGATTTACAAGTGTTTGGTTAGCAATTGATTATGTTTTGTTTAAACTTTTTTGAAAAAAAATAAACAAAAATTTGACAGAAACAATTTCTTTATCTAGTTTTGTTTAATAATTTCTATTAAAAGTTAAACAAAATGACTGCAAGAGATTTTCAAATAGCAATTATCAATTTATCTGATTATATTGATGGGACTGCATTAGAGTATACAAGAAACGTTGAAAATGCAAAAGATTTGGCGCAAGAAACCATTTTAAGAGCGTTCATAAATCGTGAAAAATTTAGAACAAATACAAACTTAAAAGGATGGTTAAAAATAATGATGCGAAATATTTTCATTAATGGAATTAGAAAAAAATCGAACCAAATGATTCATTGTGATTCTGACAGTTATAAGGTCATGGTAGGAGAAGCTTTTAATTATACTCCTATTAATCAAATGATGGAAAATCAAATTGTTAATGAAATTAAAGCATTAAATATTGAATTAAGAAGCCCTTTTGAATTACATTTAGAAGGATTTAAATACAAAGAAATAGCAGAACAATTAGATATTCCCATTGGTACTGTTAAAAGTCGTGTATTTTTAGCAAGAAAAAAATTATCACGCCAATTGAATAAATGAGTAAAATAGATATCATAGGGGCTGGAATGTCAGGCTTATATGCGGCTTGTTATCTTTCTAAGGAAGGACATGAAGTGCATGTCTACGAAAAAAATGAAAGCGTAGGAGGAAGAGCACGTGTTTTTGAACTGGATGGATTTAAATTTGACATGGGACCTTCTTGGTACTGGATGCCAGAGTTAATAGATAGTTTATTCAACGACCTTGGCGAAAATAGAGAAGATTTTTTTAAACTCCACCGACTTGAGCCTTCATACAAAGTTTTTTGGAAAAATGAGTCACCGACAGAAATCCCAACAAGTAGAGAAGAATTATTCAAACTATTTGACACATTTGAAGAAAATGGAGGAAAGAAATTAACTTCTTTTTTGGAAGCAGCGCAAGAAAAATATCAAATAGCAGTCCCAGAATTTCTAGAAAAACCAGGACTTAAATTAGGAGAAATTGTAAATTTTAATGTACTGAAAAAAGCATTGAAATTAGATGTTTTTAAATCAGTAGAAAAAGATGTGTCTCGCAGATTTTCATCTGCCAGAGCAAGAGGTATCTTAAATTTCCCTGTATTGTTCCTGGGAGAAATGCCAAATAAAATTCCATCACTGTATACCCTAATGAACTATGCTGATATGGGGTTAGGCACATGGTATCCTGAAGGAGGAATGTCAGCGCTACCTCAAGCCTTGTTTAAGATTGCGAAAAAGAATGGCGTTCAGTTTCATTTTAACTCAGCAATTAGCGAATTTATTTGTGAAGACGAAAAAGTGAGTCACATTAAAATTGAAGAAAATTCAATTCCAGTGGAGACTGTAATCGCTTCAGCAGATTATAATTTTGTTGAACAAAATCTAATCCCCCCCAAATTTCGTAGGTATAATAAAAAGTATTGGGATAAACGAAGACTTGCACCAAGTTGCTTGATTTATTATTTGGGAATAGAAAAAACAATTGACGGATTAGATCATCATAATTTATTTTTTGATGAAGATATTGATGCACATGGAAAAGAAATTTACGAAACGCCAAAATGGCCTGAAAAACCGCTTTTTTATGCATGTGTTCCGTCAAAAACGGATAAAGATGTTGCACCTCAAAATAGTGAAAATATCTTTTTGTTAATTCCAATAGCTCCAGATTTAGAAGATACACAAGCAATGCGAGATCATTACTTTGATCTTATTATTAAACGAATGGAGTCGCACACAAAAACAACCATAAAAGAAC
>CAYPZN010000080.1:0-15511 GCA_964415335.1 uncultured Crocinitomix sp. | reverse complement strand
CTGATAATAACCTCACTATTGAAGGACAAGGAACAATACAGCTTGTAAGGGGAGATAATTAAATTATTCCTCTTGCTTTTAGTTCTAAATATTTATTGATTGTATCAACACTGAGTTTTTCTGGTGTTGTTAAGACTGTTTGAATTCCATTTTTTCTTAATTCCAATGCTATTTTTTTCTTATCCATTCCGTATTTCTCAGCAAAGGTTTTGAAATAAATATCCCTTACATAAACAGGCTCCATCTCCGCCGCTTTAGCAACCTCTGTGTTTTCAAAGAAAATAACTACCAACACATGAAGTTTATTAATTCTTCTTAACAACGGTAAAATTCGTCTCAATGCATATTCAGATTCAATATTTGTATAAAGCATGATTAGACTCCTCCCTTTTATATGGTTTCGAATTCCATGATAAAGCATTTCAAAATTCCCATCTAAAAAGCGCGTTTTTTGCTTATAAAGCAATTCTATTATTCTTTGCAATTGCTTCCCTGAGCGTTCCGCCGCTAGCTTTCCTCCTAATTTATCTGAAAATGTCATTAATCCCGCTCGGTCTCCTTTTCTTAAACAAATATTTGAAAAAGCCAATGTTGAATTAATTGCATAATCCAATAAAGTCAATTCATTGAAAGGCATTCTCATACTTCGACTTTTATCAATAATCGAATAGACATGTTGTGCACGTTCATCTTGATATTGATTAACCATCAGTTCATTTCGTCGACTAGTTGCTTTCCAGTTAACCGTTCGAAAATCATCCCCTTGAACATAATTCTTAATTTGCTCAAACTCATTATTATGTCCTAAACGTCTTATCTTTTTTATTCCTGATTGAGCTGTTTTTGCAAATACCTTTAATTCATATTGTTTCATTTGCAAAATTGAAGGGTAAGTTGCAACACTCTCTTTATTCTTTACAATTACTTTTCTTTGGACAAATTGTGTAAGCGTAGAAACGAAAACAAAAATATCTGAAAAGGTATATTCTCCTCGTTCAGTAGGTCGTATTAAGTAAGTAAATTCTTTTGCTTCTCCAGCTGAAAGATTAGTATTAAACTTTAAATCTCTCAATTGCAATTGGTAAGGAGGGTTATCGAATATAATGGAATTAACTGTAAATCCAAAGTTGTTTTTTACTACCAAATCAACTTTATTATCATCTCCCAATGACAATTGACTCATTACTTTTCTCTTTGCTGAAATTGGTGCTTTTTTATTAAAGAGAATAAAGATTTCTAATCCTAAAATAGCAACAACTAATGCCAGTAATGCTTGTCCAATTATAAAAAAGATTGGAAAAGCAAATCCAATTACAAATATTGTCGCAACGCCAATAAGTGTGATAAAAAAACGGTATGAAAGAAAAAGTTCTCTTATTATTCTCATCCAATTATGGCTTATCTTGGAACTTCAATTTCTTGAACAATTTCAGTAATTAAATCTTCTATTGACAATCCTTCCATTTCTGCCTCAGGTGTCATAATTAATCTGTGGTTTAATACATGAGGCGCTACAAATTGAATGTCATCTGGAATAACAAAATCTCGACCTCTAATTGCTGCAAAAGCTTTTGCAGATTTTAGCATTGACAGAGACGCTCTTGGTGAACCTCCTAAATATAATTTGGCATGATTTCGTGTTGAATTTGTAATTTCCGCAATATATTTCAAAATCTGATCTTCAATTCGCACTTGCTCAATCAAGCCCTGAATTTCTTCTAAATCACTTGCTGAGAAGACGTCTTTTATTGCATCTAAAGAAGGTGCTTTAATATTGTTTTTATAACGTTTTAAGATTTCATGTTCATCTGCCAATGAAGGGTAATCAATTTTGATCTTAAATAAAAATCGATCCAATTGCGCTTCGGGCAAATTATATGTTCCTTCTTGTTCAACCGGGTTTTGAGTTGCTAAAACCAAAAAAGGAAAATCCATTTTATAGACTTTAGAATCGTAAGAAATTTGTCTTTCCTCCATTACTTCAAACAAAGCAGCTTGTGTTTTTGCTGGTGCACGATTAATCTCATCAATTAAAACAATGTTTGAAAAAACAGGTCCTTTTTGAAAACTAAAGGATGCATCTTTCATATTATAAACAGATGTTCCAATCACATCAGAAGGCATTAAATCTGGTGTAAATTGAATTCTAGAAAAATCAACTGAAAGCGTTTTCGAAAGTACTTTTGTTGTCAATGTTTTTGCTACACCAGGAACACCTTCTAACAAAACGTGTCCATTTGAAAAAATGGCAATTAAAAGTAAATCTACCATATCATGTTGACCGATAACAAAGTTTCCGATTTGTTCTCTTGTCGCAGAAACTTTTCGATTGATAAAACCCAAGTTTAATCCTGAACTAAACATTTCGCTTGCTTCTGAAATGTAATTCTCATTGGGAATTGTTTTTTCTGGAGTTTCCTCAACATTCTCTGCAGTATTTACATTTTCAGTTGACGTATTACCTTCTAATTCATTTGATGGTTGGTCATTTGAAGAAGGTAAATTTTCATTGTTTTCTTCTGGTTGATTTACATTGTTTTGTTCTTCCATCATCTACAGGTTTTATAAAAATTTTCTATTTTTTGGTGTAATTCAATTAAAGCTTGATCAGACACTTCTGGTTGTTTTTCAAGTTTACTAAACGATTTAAATATATTGCCAATTTGTTCTTTCGGAACGTTAGATTTTATTGCTACTTTTTCAATAAATTTTTCATCCGCTTTATTGGTTTGAATATAATAATGTTCTGCAATAAAGTTTAAGAATGTTTTTTCTTTGAGTTTGACGAGTTTACTATGTTTTTTTTCTTGTAAATAAAGTGACGAAAGCGTATCAATATATTTTAGAGACATATTTTCTTTTGATTCAGTAGCTCGTATTATTTTCTGCATTCGTTTCCCCTTAAAAAAGGCGTATAAAATTGCTCCTCCAAGCAAAAGAAGTAGTGCCCAGAGCAATGGAGGATTTTTTACAATAAATTCGAGCATACTCCGTCTTGATTCACCACCTCCTCCATTATCATTATTTTGCGTATTACTATTTGAATGCCAATTAATATTATAATAATCCCATTGAACACGCCCAGGTGGAATATGTTTCAACACGTTTTCTGCATACTGAAATCCTTCTCGTTTAACCATACTCACATTTGTAAATGAATATGGCGTACTATGCAAATATATTTGCCCTTCTCCGTAATTAATTTTCAAAAAGTTAACCTTATCTTCTGTATTCGATCCTAGGAAAATAAGACTATCTTCTTCCTCTTCTAACACTATTGCATCTTGATCAAAATACTTCCATGTCTTTAATCGAATTTCATTGTTATTAATATAACTAAAGCTATACCGTTTTCCTCTAAAATTTGAATGTTCAAACTTAAAGTATTGTACCGAATCGATCACATTATCTGTCTCGAAAAAGACATCTCTATCATAACAAATAACATCTAAAAGTTCATTTGGAAAGGAACTCGCGGCCATTAATGCTGTATTTCCTTCGCGTACAAAATCTAAGAGGAATTGTGTTGATGAATCGGAAAGATGATTTTTTGATCCAACAAAAAAGTAAATGTCATTAATTTCAGGATCGTCTTTTAGTGTTTCCCTTAAATCTTCATTAAGTTCCAAAAAGTTACCAAACAAACCTGTTGTATCTAATAACTCTTTAAGCATATATGTTCCGTAAGGGCCACGATCATCAGGGTCATATGTAAGACTCCAATTATCAGAAATATAAGTTTCATCTTTGTCTTTGAATCCGAAGATGTAGAGTAATACGACCAAAATGAGCACTACTCCTCCTATAATTGATATTTTTGCTGACTTACTCAATTATTTCACCCCTAGTTTATCCAAAAAACGTGTGAATTTTGGTTTTAATTCTTCAAATTTTGCTGCGTCGATTTCTCTTTTTCCGTACCAAATAATCTCAAAGTAACTCACCGAGATATTAAAGTCTTCAAATTCCTTTTTACCTGACATTTCGCGCAGATAATGGAAGTTTGTTTTTTCTTTCTCCCACTTAATCCAATTTTTCTCAGAAAGATCTCGAATAATGAAAATAAAGTAAATCCGTATTGCCCCACGGTAATCTTTTTCTGCAAGTGCAGCCTGCAACATTTTTTCTAGTTCTGTCAAAGGGATTTCGGTTGGATTTACCTCTTCAAAATTAATCGGAGTTCCTTTTATTTTTGGCCCTTTTCGTTCTGCATTAATGAATAAGTAGAAAATCAATATTGCAAGCCCTACACAAAAAATAATTAAAAGTATCCATCCTATTACCCCCAAACCGGCAAAATTCGGTAATTCTGGGTTTGAAATTTTAGGAGGAGGATTATATTGCCTTTGTCTTTCACGCTCTATCGACCTTCCATCACCACTCCCATTTCCTTCATTATCTCTTGACGCTCCACTCCCCTCTCCATTTTCATATTTTTGACGTTCTTGATTATATTCTTCTTCGGATTCGTACGTCCATTGTCTACCCGGCCCTTGGTGTTGCCCTTCATAACGAATCCCTTCTCTAATGTCTTGCCATTTATCTTGGTCTAAACCATGATCATATAAATCGTCTTCCTGCGCAAAAGAAAATGCCGATAAAAGCACATTTAATAATATGAAGGTATATTTATTCAAAATCTAAATCCGATTCAAAATTTCTATTTCTTTTTCCAAATTTTGCAAGTCTTTCATATAAACCTGTTGCAGTCCTTTTTTCTGCAACAGTATAGTACGAAAGAGCAAAAGAGATCATGCAGATGTTTAGCACAAAAAACAAGTAAATGGCGTAAACAGCAGCACCAACAATGGCAATAACAACTCGGTAAGCATCTACGCTTGTAATTAGCAAATCTTTTAACCAGTCATTAATTATCGTCATGAGCCCCAATTCAAACGGATTTTCTAGAATAAAAAAGAAGATAATTGTTATCCCAATTGAAGCTAAAAAAGCAACTAATGCATCCCCGTAACCATCTTTCCCCATATTAAAAGCCTTAGAAAGTGCTGTGAAAAAATTCTTTTTTTCGAATGTGATGATGGCTGGAATAAGGTTAATGAAAGGCCCTATTAATATAGCTAAAAGCAGAAGTATTCCGGGTAAAAAGACAAACGCGGCATAAACAATAATTGCATAAAAGTATAACCAGACAAAATGGCGAAAAGTAAACTTAATGTAATTTAATATTAAGCTTTCCTCTTGTTCATCTTTTAAAACGAAATATGCGGCTGATATTACCATTGTGAATGGCAGACACCAACCGAGCATTTTATATATTTCAAAATCACTTCTTGTTCCAAAAAGTCTTCCGAAAATATCATCCCAGTCGAGAATGTAATTAAACCGATTAAAGTGGATCGTAAAAATAACTGCCAACATAATTGCAATTATTGGAAAAATAACGCTAAAAAATATACGAGACAGCTTTGACATCTTCGCAATTAGAATACTGAAAGTATCTGTGAAAATTTCGCCTGGCTTCCGAATTTTAAACCATGTTATTTTTCTTTCTGGAATAAATCGAGGGATTTCGCTTACATCAATTTTATCTGGATATTTCCTTGCAACAATGAAAGGGTAAATCCCATAGTATAAAATAATAATGGCAAAAGATCCGAGTATAATTAGAAGTTTTATTACTGTGGGAATTTCCAAATAATATCGTGTTACAAAACTTTCTAATGCCCCTGCCATAATAAAAACAGGGACTAGGCTTAGCATAATAATCATCCCGCGTTTTGCAGAAAAAATTAAGGATTGTACACGAGAATATGATTTTGGGAAGATTAGGCCACTTCCAACGGTCAACCCCGCAGCTCCTGCAATAACAATTGCGGAGATTTCAAATGCGCCGTGAATCCAGATTGCCAAAAAGGTCGTAAATAACAATCCTTTCGCTTTAAACCACCATTGGAAAGCGCCCAACATAATTCCATTTTGTAATAAAATCCAATACGTTCCAAGCGTAAAAACGATTCCTCCGGCAAATGCCATGAAGGCCACTTTTATATTGTTTATCGTAATCTGAAAGAACATTGATGCTTGCTGAGATTCTCCATATATTCCCATAGGGTTTCCCTCTGCAATTCTTTGTTCAGTATCTCTAACATATCCCTCGCCTAGTATGATTTCTACAAAATCCACGTCATAATGTTGAGATACAACTCCGACAATAACAGCAAGAACAAAAAACAGTAATGCTGCAAGCATATTATACCGTGCTCGATAAACTTCTAAAGGGACACTTTCCTTCCAAAACTTCCAAAAGTTTCCAATGGGTTGTTTTCGTTGTTTATACAGACTAGTGAAAACGCGTTGCGATAATTGATTGAGGTAAACACGAACAGATCTTCTTGGATAAAACGTTCTTGCATAAGCCAAATCTTCTGTAATTTCTGTGAAAAGTTCAGAAACTTCATCAGGATCATTACTGCTATTCGAAGATAATTTTTCAAAACGTGCCCATTTCTTCTTATTCTGCTGTATAAAATCAGTTTCTTTCATCAATTCCCTTGAAGGCTAAAAATAATGTTTTTTAGCCTCTCTTTCGATAATTTCTGTGGAATCATTTTAATTTAAATTATTGTTTTATTAAAAACCCTTTGTCGATAATTTACAACTCCTAGACGATAAATACGCCCTTAACAATTATTAATTTATTTACATTAGCCGCTTAAAATAGTCAATTTAAAAAACAAACGTATGTTAAAGGAATTTAAGAATTTTATAATGACAGGTAATGTCATTGATCTTGCCATTGCGGTAATTTTAGCTGGAGCAATTGGAGCTGTAGTTAAAGGTTTTGTAGATAATATCATGATGCCAATTATTGGGCATTTTACTGGGGGAGTAGATTTCGCAGAGTTAAAAATTATCTTAAGTGAAGCTATCCCTGCAGTTACAAATGCTGAAGGAGTAGAAACGGCTGCCGCTATTGCAGAAAACTCTATTAAATATGGTGTATGGATTAATGCAATCATCAATTTAATCATTGTTGGTTTTGTTCTTTTTATGATTGTAAAAGCATATAACAAAACTAAAAAGAAAGAAGAAGAAGCTCCTGCCGCACCACCTGCACCTACAAAAGAAGAAGTATTGTTAGGAGAAATTAGAGATTTACTAAAGAAATAAGATTTTATAAAATAGATTATCATGAAAAAAGTACTTTTAGTTGCATTTACAATTGCGACAGGGTTATCTTTTGCTCAAGTAACTGATGGGGAAAAAGATTTAACAACAGTAAGTAAAGATACTGTAGATGGATGGAAAAAGGGGATTGGATTTGCTATAAACGGATCTCAGGTGAACTTAACCAATTGGGTTGCCGGTGGACAAAATTCACTTTCAGGTAATGCAAACCTTGGTTTGTATGCAAATTTAAAAAGAGGTGATGCTACATGGGAAAACTCTTTAACCTTAGCTTATGGTCTATTAAGACAAAGTGAGCAATTGTTTAGAGATAATGGTGAAAAATGGATTAAGACAGATGACCGTATTGACCTTACATCAAAGTATGGACGAAAAGCTGCAAGTTCTGATTGGTATTATGCTGCATTGCTTAATTTCAGAACACAAAGTACTGCGGGTTACAATTATGCGATTGATGATGTAACTGAAATTTCAGGGTTTTTAGCGCCGGCGTATCTAATTACTCCAATTGGGATGGATTTTAAACCTACTTTAGAGAATAAAGATTCGGAATTCAGTTTATTCGTTGCACCAATCACTTCTAAATTGACATTTGTTAATGACGAAATTTTGTCAAATCAAGGAGCTTTTGGTGTTGATCCAGGAAGTAGATTTAGATCGGAGTTCGGGGGTTATTTAAGAACGCGTTTCAAAACGAAATTAGCTGAAAACATAACTTTTACAACGAATTTAGATTTGTTTACTAACTATAGAGAGAATCCTGAAAGAATTGATGTTAACTGGGAAACTCTTTTAGAGGTAAAACTATGGAAAGTTTTATACGCTAATTTATCAACGCATTTAATTTATGATGATGATATTGATGTGGACGTTACAGATGTCAATGGTGCTGTTATAGCAAGAGGGCCAAGAGTTCAATTCAAACAAGTTTTAGGTGTTGGATTAGCGTGGAAACTTGAGAAATAAATCAATATTTTAAGCTTAAAAATAAATTCAAAAAGCACCTATACTTATCAGTTAGGTGCTTTTTTTTGTCATTCAACTAAGTATTCGTAATTTTGTCTTTTATATAACTTACATAATAAACTCTAAGTAGTTATGGAAATTGTAAAAATGAGAATAGAAAAATGGCTAAAAAAAGCATTGATTACTGTTGGGATTTTCCTAGGGTTTTCTGTGTACTCGTATGCTGATTTTTCAATAGAAGGCCACTATCAAGGAAAGCGAATTTATGTTCAAAGCCCTGAGTCAGAAGATGGTTTCGGATTTTGCATTAACAAGGTTACTGTAAACGGAGAAGTTATTCCAGTAGATATGTATGCAAGTGCTTTTCAAATTGATTTAAGCGAGCACGATATCACTGTAGGAGAAGAGGTAATTATTCTTTTCGAGCACGACGAAGGATGCAAACCTAAATTGTTAAATCCAGAAGTATTACTTCCAAAAAGTACATTTGTATTAAAAGAATTGGGATGTTCTCCAGAAGGAAAAGTGTCTTGGTCGACAACTGAGGAGTCTGGAAGGTTAAATTTCAGAATCGAACAATACAAGTGGAACAAGTGGATTGTTGTTGGCGAAGTTACTGGTACGGGTATTCCTGAATTGAGTGAATATACATTTAATATTTTACCACACTCAGGAGAAAATATGATTCGATTGACACAAATAGACAATACAGGTCAAAAGAGAGTCACTGAAGCTGTAGAATTCGATTGCAATACAATTAAAGAACCTTCTTTAGAAGTGATTAGGGGTAAAAAAATTATTGAATTCAAAGCAAATGGTCAACGTACTAAAACAAAGTATGAGATCTTTGATACTTATGGAAATATTATTAAAAAAGGATATAATTCTATTGTTGACTTTTCAACGTTAACTAAGGGGATTTATCACGTGAATTACGACAATAAAAACGATCGTTTAGTTGTCAAGTAAAACAAAAAAGGTATTAAAAAAGCGTTCGTCTTAGGCGAACGCTTTTTTTATGGAAGAATATCAAGGTGTGTTGGTGAATCTCGTCGTTAAATGGTATCTCTTAGACTTTTCTTCTTGTTTATACCTCTAATTCTTCAAATCAATTGTTAATCCCAAATATACAGCTTCGTTAAGGTGATATTTGGTTAAGTTCAGCTCTTCCCGCTTTGAGATTATACTGCACTTTTTGCTTATATCATCTCTTTATGTCTGAATTAAAAAAAGGTAACCTTTGATTCAAAAAAAATAACTCAGTTTGATTCAATACAACACTTTTTTACTTTATTTCTTTCAAAAAAACTTTAATTGCATTCCAATATTCTTCTGATCCTTCTTGTCCTTTCCACAAAGTCCTAGACCCATGAAAGCCTTCGGATTCTGGAATGAAATGCACATGTTTTGCGTCTAATTTTACCTCTTCAAAAAATGACTTGACATTAGTTGATTCTGTCTTTGATGAAGTAATAAAATATGGAACTTGAATTTCACTAAAAACAGTTTTAAGTTCTGGCCTTTTCGTTTCAAAGTAATCTCCAGGACTAAATGCAATGACGGCACTTACTTGATCATTACTTGACCCAACATGTACTGATAGAGCCGCCGAATATGAACTTCCCCAAAGAATTATTTTCTGACCATATTTTTCACTTAAATAAGCAACCGCGGCGTCTAAATCTTGTTGCACTTCAAGCATTGTAGGCCTTTTTTCACTCCCGGTTTCGGCTAATTTTGCCGTTTGATTTTCAACCTCAGCAAAACTACCCCCAGAACGCTGATCAATCGCTAAACAATTGTACCCCATAGCATTTAATTGAGGCGCAATATCCGCATACTCTATCCTATTATACTCTGCTTGATGACACAATAAAATAACCGGTTTTTTTGCATCAATTTCATATAAATCTCCTGAAATAACTAGACCGTCAGATGCTTTAAAAGATACTTCTTTTGGCGGGTTTTCATTTTTCATTGTTAGGTCTGGAACCTTTACACTTTTCGCCATTCTTTCTTGTTCAGCCAATTGTTGCTGAATTAAATTTTCAATCAATTCAATTCGATTGATTTTACCATCTTCATCAAAAAATAAGTACGACTCGCTTTTTCCTAATTGTGAGAAGTTATAAGCCAATTTTGCTTTTCCTTTCTCCATCTCTAAAATTTCAAAGTCTTTTAATTTCGGGAATTGTGTAATGATGTTATTCATTATAGCCGGCGTACTTTCCATTGGAATTGGATCAAATTTTAACTCAGGACTTAAATACTTATTTATAATTGTTGTATCCTTCATATCAAAGCTTTTTGCAAAAACTTCTATTTGTTCTTTATAATCTTGAGCATTTACATTAATCGGCATGAATAATGTGAAAATTAAGATGTTCTTTAATTGTTTCATTTTTCTTCTTTTTTAATCGTAAGTATATGAACGAATTCATAGTTTACAATTTAACCGTATAATTAGGTGAATTGTCTTCGTTTTCAAATTGTGATAAAACGCGGTCAATCTCTTTAAGCATTGGCTTTAATTTTGTTTTTACAGCTCGTTTATTTAACCATACAACAAAACCGTTAAAGGCAATTATTGCGATTATAAACTTCAATTTACTTTCTTCTGAATACGGTAAATGTTGAATTAGCCATCCTTGAGTATCCTGTGTCATATTATTATCTAATCCCAGTATAAATACGATCTGTGCAATCAATGGTGGTATGACATACCAATACAAAACATTATTTAGTAATTTTGCTTGTTTTTCAACAAAAACTCTCTCATTTTCAAGCTCTTCACGGAATGATTGAGATAAATCAGAACTAAACTTGTTTTGATTAAATCGTAATTTATAAATGATTAATAACATTGAAAGAATTCCCAAAAACCCTCCTACTTTAGAAATTATAGATTGTACTTCATAAGTAAGGATTGTAAAGAGTATAATTCCAACTGCTGCCGCTACAATCTCTCTTCCATCACGTTTTTTTACTTTACTATTTATACTTTTCATTCTATTTTTTAATTCAATTAATAATCGTGATTTTTCAAATTTAACCTTCTCTGTTTGAGAAGCATATTTCCAAATTTTCTTTAATTCGTTCTCTAACATTTTATTGAATTTTAGGGGTTATACATTCAAACAATTTCTTTTTAATCCGTTTCATTTTTACCGCAATATGATTTTCAGTAAACCCAGTAATTGTTGAAATTTCTTTATATGCAAGCTCTTCTAAAAATAAGATGATTATAGACTGCTCTGTTTCAGTCAAAAGATTAATACACTCACGCAAGAATCGATACTTTTCCTTTTCCGCTTCGTCAATTTCGTTTTCGAATTGCAGAAACTCAATTGCCTCTAAGCGCATTGCTTTTAAGTTTTTCTTTTCTAAACTCATTTTTGAGCGAATACATACATTTAATGCGATTTTGTAGACCCAAGTGCTAATTTGCGCTTTGTTCTGAAAGTTTTCTAACGATCTCCATATCTGATAAATCACTTCTTGAAAAAGATCTACCGGTTCAATCGGTGAAACTGCATAGATTTTACAAATCCGATAAATTTTCTCTTTATTAGAGTCTAAGATTTCCTCAAAACTATGATTTGATTGATTTTTCATCTATTTCTTGTTTCTACCTTATTAGTTACAAGAAGTAATAAAATATGACAAAATCAATTTTATTTTTTTCGAAAAAGACGATAAAATTTAATTGATCGAACAATAAAACTTGCTCGTTTTATTCTTAACGAATTACAATTTAGAGTAAAATTTAAGCTTTTCTTTTAAACGCGTAGATTCCAATAATTGCACTATAGAATTGCTTTTCATTCTCAAATTTAAACAAGGCCGAACTTTCATCTCCCTTTCTAGGATTATCAATTGATAAATGAATTTGCCCTTCAACATTTTCAACTGACTTAATCACAACATAATGCTGTTGTAGCAATTTAAAACGGCCTCCTGGGTTTTTCATTTGATTCCAAGACGTCCATGCGATAATCTGATTTCCGTCATTCAATAAAGACTGAATTTCTTTTATAGTATGAAAAAATGTCTTTGCTGGAACACGTTGTATTCTGAAATAATTTGTCAGAAAATTAGATACTTGATGCGGAAAAGTAATTCCTTGCCACTCATTGTACTTATTCCCTGGTTTACTATTATAACCTGTCAAAGGGTTATAAAATGATTTTATTGTCGTTTGTAAAACATAACTTGCCGCGGAAAGTCCGGCAGTATTTTCTGATTTTTTTAAAACCTTTGGAACCTTAATTGACTTCAACAAAAAAGAAGGTGTCTCATATTTTCCATTTGCAAAAAAATGCGCACTCATTTTAACTAAACTCACAGGATCAAGAGCGGCAGCAACTTTAATTGCGCTTGTAATTCCACAAATTGGATGATTGCCTTGCGAAATATTCAAAGGGTTTGCAACCAATTGCTTCAATGATTCTAGAAAGTCTTCTTTTTGTATTAATGGAAACGCCCAAAATTCTTGTTCGCATTTTGGTTGAAAACGATCTATTAAGTGAAGTGCTTTTAATTGCTGATTATTCATAATTCAATCTTGTTTAATTGATTTTATACAAAAACAATGCTAGAGTTTACGAAAATTCATTTCTTTTTGTTCCTCTAGGGTATGTTAAACTAAAATTCGTACCTTTTGTAAACATATTTAACCCAAAAATTATGAAATCGAAATACGGCTTTAATCAATTTACAATTAGTGAATTTGAAGCATGGATCAAGCAATTAAGTATTGCTCGAACAATTAGAACAGTACAGGAACATCATACGTATATTCCAAACTACAATTCTTTCAAAGGGAATAATCACTTTAAACTGCAAAAAAGTATGAAAAACCATCATGTTAATTCAAACGGATGGTCAGATATTGGGCAGCATTTTACTAGTTATCCAGATGGAAAAATTGTTTCTGGCCGTAGTTTGGAAAAAACACCTGCTTGCATTTATGGTTTTAACTCAAATTCAATTTGTATTGAACATATCGGGAATTTTGATCTTGGAAAAGATCAAATGACAGAAGAACATAAAGCAGCTATTATTAGGATGACTGCTTCCATTTGCCATAAATTTAACATTGAAGTTAATACGGATAAAATTGTTTATCATCACTGGTTCAACCTATCTACTGGAAAACGAAACAATGGTACTGGGAAGAATAAATCTTGTCCAGGCACCAATTTTTTCAATGGAAATAAGGTTAATGACTGTGAAGCTAATTTTATTCCTTTGGTTAAAGAGCAACTCAAAGGAACTTCTGAAAATACCCCTAATTCAACACTCGTTAAATACGTAAGTGTTACTGCAAGTAAATTAAACATACGTGCCGGTGCTGAGAGAAAAAACAAACGTGTTAAAGATAGAGAAGCGGCTTCTTTAGGGGCAATTCTTCGAGTTTATGAAGAAAAGAATGGTTGGTATAAAATTTCTAGCTCTAAATCGCATTGGGTATTTGGAAAATATGCTAAAGACGTTTTTGTGAGTAGGGTTACAGCAAGTCGATTAAACGCACGTTTAGGACCAGGAACTAAATACGAACGAATTGATAGTTATAAAAAAGGAACAGAACTATGGATCGATAAAATTGAAAACGGATGGTGCAAAGTAAATTTTGAAGATAAATGGGTAAGTAAACGTTATCTTAAATTGGATTAATAAGGCCACTGAGTATAATTAAAGTTAATTATAAATTTACGTAACAAGTTATCATAATGAAATCGCGATCGTTATTCGCTTTCATGAATTAATTTATAAAATTATAGTTTGTTGTACGCGTATTAAATGAACTTGATTTGTGTTCTTTTTTTTCGTATATTATAGTAATTAGAAGTACAATATCTCAATTTGAATCAAAAAGCGGTTAAACTCAGTTTTTTCATAAAAATTTTTGAAAAAGCAACCTTTCTTAATTTATCCCGTTTCATTCAACGTGAAAATAAATACTGTCATATTAATGGCTAAATAATTATAGTGAGTCTACGAAAATTACATATTGCAAATTGGTCAAATCCATTTTTTGCTGCGCAATTAATGGGCTTAACTTATTTTGATTTCAAAATTGAAGAAGCAATAAAAAAACGTTGACAGGTGTAACCTATTCATATTAATACGAGAGCCCGATCAATTGATTTGAATCGGGTTTTTTCTTTCCAAAAAATTAGATCATTAGCTCTAATTTATTTAACATTCCGAATAGGAACTTTAATTGTTTTCTTTTTCAAAATGACTAATGGTTTACTCTTAGTTGTTTCAATGATTCTGAAATTACCACTTATAAGAAATTATATATATTTACTCTAATATTGAGGTTTTTCGCTTGTATTTCTAAACGATACTTAAAATGAGTAAATCTACATTTTATTAAGAGTGATTTTTAATGATTAAAGCATTAGCAAATACAATTCAGCAGCCCTCATTTAAAAAAGGGTTGCTTCTCTTTTGGGCACTACTTATTGCTGGAGGAATTAGTTGTTACTTTTTTTTCCCAAATCATTTTACTGCAGAGGGAATTGCAATTTTTCTAAAAAAATACAATCAACAAGCTCTGATAATTTATTTGTTGATCTCAGTAATTCGTGGATTATTTTTAATTCCAAGTACACCATTTGTCCTTGCAGGAGCATTATTATTTCCAGATCAATTACTAATTGTTTTTTTAATTTCGATCATTGGGATTTTATGTTCTGGAACGTTTATTTACTACGCCGCAAATTTTTTGCGTTTTAATAAAAACCAATCTGAAAAAATTCAAAAAGTAAACGCGAAAATCAATCGATATGGGTTTTGGATTGTCTTAGCGTGGGCATTTTTCCCTGCCGTTCCTACAGATTTAATCTGTTATGTTGCTGGAAAAACAAAAATGAACTTTATCAAATACATATTCGCTCTCTTTATTGGAGAAGCAATTCTAACTTACATTTATCTTTATTTCTCTCAATATTTTTAACTTTAATAAGAAATTATCTTTTCTTAAAAAGGTTTACAAAAAAGAAGGTAAAAACAGAACAAAATGTATCTTCGAAAAATAAAATCGACTCTTTTAAAGCACACTTAGATTTGAACGTTAAAAAATTTGCACCTGAACTGAATAAGATATACTTCATTGAAAAGCATACGTTCTTTCAGGAAAAGGAAGCATTGAAGTAGATTTCAAAAATTACTTCGATTGGCAAGAAAAAGCAATTTTTCTTGAAAAAGGGCAATACATCAAATTTCAATCAGAAGGTTTTACCGTCAGAAAAATTGAGTTTTCCAATGATGCTGAATTCTATAATAATGATGTTCGTGTATTGTTTAAGCACCTCATTTCTTTAAGCTATATGTAGATACCCCAAAAATTGGGACGGTGAGTTTAGATAACTAAATTTACTAAAAT
>CAYPZN010000079.1:0-15889 GCA_964415335.1 uncultured Crocinitomix sp. | reverse complement strand
TTTGGTTCTTGAATTTATTTTTTAATTTTTGACACAGTTTATTAAACAATCCCTATAAAACCTTATCGTAGTCCGTTGCAAGAACAACGACATTTCCCTGAGCATTCATTACAACAGTACTACCAAAGGAATTATTATTAGGCCACAAATCGCTAAAGATGTTCTCTCCATGTTGTATCCATTCATTATTTGCCCATGAATAGACTTTCGCAGCTCCCACTCCATCCGGGATGTTTCTAAAATCATTATAAGGTTCCCCTATTACAACAATATTTCCTTTATTGCTAATATCGACCGATAGTCCTAGAACTTCCTTTTCGTCTTTTCCATGAAAAATTGCTCCTCTCTGAATCCATGAGTATCCGTTCCAAATATATACTCTAGCCTCTCCAGCATGTTCAATTTTATCACTTGGAGTTATAAGGTCTTTTTCAGGCATTCCAACTATAATTACATTGCCATCATAGTTAATTGCAAAATCTACATCTAATAATATGGGCTCACTAACTTCTCCAGCCTCTATTATCTGACCTAGTTGTTCCCATCTAAGCCCATTCCATCTGTAAATGACAAAAGTGGAATTGAATAAATCATCGTTGTATGAAATAACCGTATTTCCATCTCCGCTCAATGCTATTTTACCACCTAAGAAACCACGGTCTTTTTCCCCTATCAGACTATTACCCTTTTGTTCCCAACGTTCCTCCAATAAATGAAAAACTTTTAGTTCACCCTTTTCGTCATTTGCCCAAGGTATTCCAACAGCTATTGTTCTACCGTCCGCTGACAGTTCACACGAAAAACCTCTTATTGTATTACTATATGATTCCCATTTCCCATCAATATATTTATAAATTAGCACCTCCCAACATTCCCCTGGTTCCCCTAGCATGCCACATCTTCTATTAAAAGCGAGAATATCACCTGTAGCATCTAAACTAACAGATTGACCTACTAAATCAAACATCCCTGTTCCAACAATTTCATTACCATATTTTTCGAACCTTGTCCCGTTGTATTTTAGAACTACTACTCTACCAAATCTATTACTAAAACTGTCATATTCTTTGTCACCAATAACATATATATCACCTCGTGCATTTATATCCATATCAATCTGGCTGTCCGAAAGTGAAGGGTTATTATATCCATAAGTAGAACCAAGTACTTCCCAATGCTGACTATACAAAGGGTTAACTATGAGAAGAGCAAAATTCAATAATAAATTTATCTTATTCATAATTAGATGTGTATTATTTTTGGAATCAGTTGGAGTAGATATTATGATAAAGTTGACATAGATATAAATTAGTAGTTACATAGTTTAAGAGTAACTCTAATATCCAAAAAACTTCCTATCAATTTTCAAGTAACTTCTTTTGCAAATTTTCATTAATTTTTCTCGTTGTTCAGAACATTGTTCTTTGAGTTTATAGTTATATCTCATTCTTGGTCCATTCCGCAAGGAAATACTCCCCCTATCACGTTTGAAATTATAAAGTAACCCAGTTTCTAATAAATTTCCGTAATAAGCTAATAGTTGAGAATAAAGTAAAATCTTAATATCTTCTGGCTGTTCAACTCCATATTTATAGTTAACTTTTGCAATACCGTACAATTTTGTAAAGTCCTTGTTGTTTGCATAATCCATATCTAAGTCCCCAAGGATTTTACAAGTTTTTTGCACTTTCCAATTAAGAAAATCTGATGAGCCCTTGCTCTGTTTCTCTTCCCACTCATATCTAAATGACTCCATGGAGGCTTCAAGTTCTTTAAAGTTATTATATGGCAAAGTTGGAACTTTGAGAGAATTATTTGTTTTCTCATCGGCATTATCGATTATACCGAAAAATTTTATGTGATTTAAACTACGCTGACGAGTATAATTCATCCAGGAATCATAAATAGGGCAAGACTTTGAAAGTTTTTTAAAAAAAGCTCTTTTCTCATTAAAACTTGAGGCTATTCCTAAACGGACTAAGCTCTTAGAAAAAATTTCGTCAACTACATCAGTATATAAAGAAGCGTAAATAAATTGAGAATCTAAAATCTGTTGTTCAGGATGGAGGGAGAGTATCTGACAAACTGCATCACTGTATATATTAATCTTATCTTCTTCCGGTAAAGGCTCGCAAGCTTTATCCGCACGTTTTATAAATTTTTTAATTATATCAATATTGTTTTTAATTACAATAGTTTCTTTATCACTAGTTGGTTTCCGTTCTATTTTCTCAAATGGATTTTGCTCTAATAGTTCCATTATTGCTCTATATTTTGCACAGTTCACTTTAAGAAATTCATGCGTTTGTTTTTTCTGTTCAAATGAAATAGGCTCATTTTTATTTATCTGAAACT
The DNA here is from genome assembly GCA_964415335.1 of uncultured Crocinitomix sp. GTDB lineage: Bacteria > Bacteroidota > Bacteroidia > Flavobacteriales_D > Crocinitomicaceae > Crocinitomix. Next base: position 13,534 of record CAYPZN010000079.1, on the reverse strand, counting down.
CGAAGAAATAAGTAACCTGTGGTAAGAATTTATACTGAACTCGGTCTCGGTATTCAGCAGTTTTAACAGTCATAGAATTACTTAAAAGGTCACGGAGTTCACTAGATTCGGTGTAACGTTCTAAAAAATCAATATCAATGAACTCTAAAATATCGCACATATATCGCAATTTTTTAGCTTCCTGCTCTGACTTAGGAGCATTTTTTATTTCCTCAAGGGCTGTCTCTCCCCAAGTATTCATGCGTTTAAAATCTTCCTGATTTTCTATTTCTCCAATATCTTTGACAATATCTGCAACAGATGAAACAGATAATTGACCAAATTTCAATCCTGATATATCTGTTCCCTCGGAAAAAATTAATTGTCCTTTGTACAACTTACCTTTGTATATAGAACCAGAGTCACCGCAAGAGATTAATACAATCCCCATGATAAAAATAGCGATACGCATACGCATAATTGATGGTTTTAAGGCGTTTAAAAGAAAGAAACTATATTATTTTACTACTTAACTAACTCAATCTCCACTCTCCTATTTTTCTGTTTTCCTTGCTGTGTGCTATTCGAATCCAATGGGTTATTTTCACCTTGGCCTACACTAGACATACGACTTATATCTATTCCCTTTCCCATTAAATAATACTTTACTGCATCTGCTCTTTTTTGTGATAGAATTAAATTAGAAGTGTCATCACCAACATCATCTGTATGACCTGATATACTCAATTTTATAATGCGATTACTCTTCAAAATTGTGGTAAGTTTATCTAATTGAGGATATGAATTAGGCAATAATTTATCTTCTCCCGAATTGAAATATATATTGTCTAAAATGACTTTAGACCCTACACTAGATTCATAGTTAGATAAATTAGATGCTAAATTATTGAATTTAATATAGCGGGCTGTTCCAGATGTTTGTGTGAAGTTATTACCAGTCTGATTTCTATTTGTCTCGGTAGGCGTTCGGTTGATGCTAACTCTGTCTCCCTCAATAGCTATATTTTCCCAATCTAGTTTGTATTGACCAAGATTTATGGTAAAGCGAGGTAAGTTTTTGACATTTGATTTAATTGAGCTTAGAAATACATAAAAATCAATTTGACCACCTGAATTTACCGTATATTTCCATCTATATTTATCTTGCTTATCGTATTTGCTTACAAAAGAAATCTTATCTGCTTCATGTTGATTACCTTGGTCATCATAGGTAGTAACTTCTTTTAGTAATAATTCTTGATTGGCATCTGATAAATTTTGAAATTTAAAATGAGCAACGGTTTTACTTCCATCTCGTTTGATATTTACTAACTCCATCGAACCAGTTCCTAAATTTCTTTTATTGGGGTTGTTAATATCAACTACTTTCGGAAAAACGATATTATAGAAGGGGATTTCAAAGATTGGACCCTCACTCGATTGTCCACAACATTGAGCCCATATAGAACCTCGAATAAATTTAGTTGTTCTTTTATGTAAAGTATTGAAAGAAATTGATGCCTTCAAAGGTATCTTTGAAGGCATCAATTTTTCAATGGTACTGACGTTTCTATTTTTGTATGCTCTTTTGATTTTATTCACATCTCCATCAAAAGAATAACTTGTCTCCCCTTGACATCGTCCTGCAATACAAGCATCTTTAGCACTTACAATTGAACCTAAATCATCATAAAAACTGATACATGGAGAACCGAATTTTAATTGTCTATCATCATTTTCTAAATTTGTAATTTTAAAGCTAATTTGTGCTGTAATGCCAACTCTTGCGATATTTACTATTTCAAACTTAAAGTTATTCACGATTTGAGTACGCTTAAAATCCTTACTACTTGGAGTGATATGACCACCTCTACCCCTTGTAACACCACCAACATAACCATTACTATTACCTACTTGCAATTGTTTAATCTGCCCTAAAAATTTAGACCCTTTATTCCAATCTTTACGACCTTTGCCTGTATCCATAAGTGCTATAGAAGGTAAATCTGCACCAATCACACAACTTATTTTCACATAATATTCTTTTCCAGCTTGCACATTTATCGTCTTTTTATGAATAGACATTCCTGTTTCTTCTAATTTAACTACAAAAGAATAATTGCCATCGGCACATACCGTAGCTTTATATCGGTCTCCTAAGTCAACTGTTCCTAGTTTCTCACTACCATTAAAAAAATATAGTGTTCGGTCAGATTGTACCGTATTTTTTCTATAAAAATAAATGGTAGCACATTCTGCGGATATTTCAGCTATAAAAGAAAAAATAAAAATAACCAGCAAAAAAAATTGGCTTAGTCCCTTCAGCATTTTTAGTTTTAGTTTTAAATTTGATTTGTACATTATTTTGAGGTTTTTAAGTGTAAAAGAGAAAAAATTATATACCAAAACTAGACAATCATCAAGCAGAAAAGAGAAAACTATAAGATGTTTTTAAGTAGAATCTAAAGGGTTTTTACATCATTTTTTTACATCAATTAAATAATATTTTTCTTTATAAGAAATTGAATATCAATATTTTTTACATTAATTTCTAAAAATAATTTTACACGTTTTTTACCAACAAATAGAATCTAGGTTTTTCTTAGAATCCTTATAATTGCAATATGAAAAACTCGAAAATCATAGATTTACTTAAAACTTTTAGTAAAGCAGAATGGAGAGACTGTACTAATTTCTTAGCATGGAAGTATAGGGAAAGAGGGATAGAATGGGAACTATTTAAGTATATAAAAAGGTATAGAGAAGACTGGGAAAACAATGCCTTAATTTTGTTAACAATCAATAAAAAAATTGCACCTAAATTAGAGCGAAAGCGTTTTTTAGAAAAAAGGAGCTATCTAAAAGCAAAAATAGAATCTTTTCTAGTTAGTAATGTGCAAGAGACAGAGACTTACAAAATGGAAAAATTTAGATTGCTGGGTGAAATTTACAAAAAAAGAGGTTTGTATCACTTGTATAAAGATTTACAAAAACCAACCGAAAAGACTTCTAAAAAATTGAAAGTCAATGATTTATTTACTAATTTAAAATTACTAGAATGGCATCATCAGCGGTATTTTTCTGAGATTTTGGATTTGGGGGATAAAATTATTTTTTTAGAGCAATCAATGGAGCATTTGGAACAATTTTATCAAAGTCTGAAGTTCTATTACTCAACGGAGGCAAAAAATATACATCAACTTTACAACAAAGAGGTAGATATTTCCAACAAAGAAAATAAACATCATCCAATTGATACGATACTATCTGCTTTAAATAAATTAGTTACCTTAAAAGAGGTAGCAAGTTTTAAATTTTTGAAGAATGATTTATTTAATAATTTGGATACCTATTCGAAGGAATTACAGCAAGTGATTCACATCTACCTAATTAATACTTGTAATTATTACATCAGAGCCAAAGATGTAGCTTACAGAAAAGAAATCTTAGAACTATACGAATTTGGCTTACATACAGGCATTTCTTTAAATAATGGAAAACTATCAGAGAGAAGATTCCTAAATATGGTAGATGTAAAAAGTAAAGTTGCTGCCCCCTCAGAATCCATGGATTTTATTGAGGAATGGTTAAAGTTAACGAACACAAACGCTAGCTACGAAAAAACACTTAAAAATTTAGCAGAGGCAATTTGGCATTTTGCGAGAGAAGATTACCAAGAGGCATATAGTGCTACTAGAATTCTAGAAATAAAGCTAAAAGATGTCAATATTAGTCATCGAGTGCGATTAATAAGATTGTGTGCGCTTTATTCTGAGGATAATAAATATGCCTTTTTCAAACAAGAAATACAAAATGCAAGAGATTTTTATACTTATGCTGAAAAGAAAAAGAAATTAAACGCCACTATAATAACTGGGTCAAGAAATTTAATTGATATATTAGAAATGCTTTGGAACGGAAAAGATTATGATGAAGTAGTAAATTTCAGAAACAACTGTACCTATATTGTTCATGGGGATTGGATAGAAAAAACACTTGAAAAAATGGCACAGAAAAAGTGAATTTTCTGTGCCAAATGAAGATTAAGTTATCAATAACTATTTAGATGGTAACAATATCTTCTCCTACTATGCAAAGCACAATTGCTCGCATATTAAATAAATTAAAAATCATGTTATTGTATTGAAAAATTATCTAATAAGGTTAATTCGCTATTTTGCTATCAAGCAGGAGGTGGGCGAATTTTCCCCAATAGACTACCATTCTTACAATTGACATTAATCATAAGGGAGTGAGTAAAGCAACGACCAATTTCTAGAGAAACCTTTGATAATTTCTTGAATAGTCATGGTTACTTAGTGTTAAAAATGCTACTCTATCATTCTTAAAAATTGTCAAGCAGACAATTAGAAAGAGGAATAAAGTAGTTTGCCAAATGGCCTCACTTGTATCCCCGAAATAAATTTGGAAAGGTCAATCGAAAAAGAATTTTTTTTTCAACTTTTTTTTAGCAGCCGTAGTATGAAGCGAAAACTATCAGAGGAAGAAGTATTGCGTATCTTTGAAAACTATCGTTTGGACAAAGAAAAAATGAGCCAAGCAAAGGATTTTCTATATAGCTATTTCCTCCCCCTTTTTGATGAACGGCCTTTCAGAAGATTATTAAAAGATGAGGGGCTAAGATTGGATGCTTATGTGGAGGCAATTGAAAAACTTGTCAAAAATCTAAAAGGAGAGACGAAGGCAACTTATGAGCATCGACCGGTTGGAATGAAACCCTACTTTTGTGAAATATTTGAGAAAAAATGCATAGATATTATTAGAAGAGAAAAACGAAGGAATAGATTAGAAATAACCTACCTTGACCAAGATTTTTTACAAAACTTGAGTGATAATAACTATGAAAATATCATTCAATACATTCGTACCTATTTGGATAGCATTCCTTTTTGGAAATCACTTTACCTATTCAAACAAAAGCATGAAAATTGTTTTCATATTCTCTTACTACGCTATTTACAAGGTTTTAGTATCAGAAATGTGGCAGAAATACTAAAAAAGACTGAAAAAACGGTAAAAACACAATCATCTGGTTGTTTAAAAAAATTCAAATTGTTTAATCAAAATAATCACAATAATGAAGGGTTATAATAAAGATGAGGAGCAGTTAATTGTAGATTTTATTCATAATAGATTAGTTGAAGAAGAAGTTATTTTAGTAAATGAAAAGATAAGAACTGATAAAGATTTTGCAGAACGTTTAGCATTTGCGAGTGCCATGAAAATTGGTACGCAATCAACAGATTTACCAAGCCCTAATCTAAAAAGAAAATTATTAGAAGAGATAAGAAGGAATAGGAGAAGGGAATCGTTAAAAAGGATAGTGATCGGAAGTATAGTGGTAGGTTTCCTTGCAATAATGTCTTATTTCTTATTTAAGCAAAATCAGTTATCAGAAAACGAAAAAGTAACATTGCAATTTGCCTTAAAAGAACAAATAAAACAAGAATATGATATTAATGTTGCAGCCATCAACGAATCCAATAAATTGAGTTTGTCAGGTCCCGAACTAGTTTTTTATGATAAAATTAAAGATGGTCTAGGAAAAATGAAAAATAAACTAGACCATACCCAAGATAATTTAGCACCAACTGGCTACTATTATGGTGCAACTTTATTATTATTTAAAAATAAGTCTAAAACCGCTATTAAATATCTAGAACTTGCGGTTGACGAAAATTCTGATTATCGAAAAGATGCCTACTATTATATGGTTATAGCTTATACCTTGGAAAGAGATTATGAAAAAGCTAATACAATTATTAAAGAACAGGCTTTCACATTAAGTGATTTTCCAAATACTATCAAGATTTTGCTTGTTGATTCCACTCAATAGGGCTATTATCTCCTAAACATACTAGATTAAGCCAGAATTGTGGATGCGCATCTGGGTTCGTCTGTAAAAAATTTTTCTTAGCATTATTTAATGCTTTATCTTTAGTTTGCCCTGATAGTAAATTTTCGTAAAATTCAATCAATATAGCAGCAGTAGATTTGTCTTCTATGGTATGCGTTGCCCCAATTACTGCGGTACACCCTGAGTAGGTAAAGGCCCTCACTAGACTTATCAATTCGTCTCCTGCTAACGCCATTCCATCTATAGAATTACAATTACTAAGTACTGCCAACTCTAAATTAGCTAAATCCATCTCATAAATTTCTTTAACATTTAGCTGTTGATACTTTGATTCAGTTTCAGTATCGTAGAATTGAAAATAAGATTTTAGCGGATTGCTATTATCCAAATAAGCATGCATATTTAACTGTAAAACGGTCACCCTATTCACCCAATTATAAAAATCTATTTTTTGTGCTTTTTCTGCAAAGTGTGTAGAAATATTTGCTTTGTCCATCATTTTAAGTAGTTCTCCTCCAGCTTTGTTAATGGCAGGCAATGGAAGATTATTTCCTCGTTGATTATCTATGCTCCTTGAAATCGTTGCATCTAATAGGAGAAAGTCAGTATTAGCTTTTTTGAGTGTCAGGACTTTTAGTTTTTTCAGCCCAATCATACTACTCACAGAGTAATGATAAGCTATGGTATAACGGTTCATGAGGTAATTTAAATCTTTATAATCTTTTCCATGATGCGCTTTTGATAATAAGCCTTCAAATGGAATTTTTTGCAGAAACCCGTCTCTTATAATTATCAAATTTTGAATGTCTTTTCCTTGTTCTATAAGCCAATTATCAACTTGCCGAAAAACCTTTTGGTATAAAGGAAAAGCCGATTCTCGGAATAAACTATTTTTGGGTAGTTTGGGATTTAGACTTTCATAAAACTTTTCCCCCATCCTTATTATCTGTGAATCTATTTCTAGTGGGAATATTTTTTCACTTTGCTGAGAAACAACTAAAACGTATCCTTTTGTCGGTGTAATATGGTATTGAATTAATGCAGTAGTGTCATTAAGGAGTTGCTGTCTAATATCGGAAATATCGTAGGCAGTTTTATTAAATCTTTTTAAATAATAAGTGTATTCTTCAGTATTGTTAGAATTTTTAAGTTCGGTTATAAAATTTTTAAAAGCAATATTAAAAGTTAAATTATTAGGCTGTTCCTTTAGTTGTTCTCGAAGTTGTTTTTCTCGCTGAAACAGAATCTGCTCAACTTTTCCTAAATTATTTTCATCCAATTTTTGATAGATACGTTGTTTTAGATTAAAACTCTGACTTCTATCACATAATTGAAATACTTCATTGAAGGTTTCTTTTCCTTCATCCATTTCATAAAGTTCATTAGCAACAGCAATAGCCTCATTGAAATTATATTGGTATCGCTTTTTAATAGCAGCAACAACGTTTTCTAATCCTGGTGTAATCAATATTTCTTCAAGATTAGAGATCGTTTTCTTATAGTGATTAAGTTGGGACTTTAATTGGTCATTTCGATGCCCAAATGAGTCCATACAAATTCCATCAGTTTGTGCTTTCAAATAATTAAGTTCCATTAGATACCTTAGAGAAGGGGACATCAATTCTGCTTTATAAAAAGAATCTCTAGCTGAAATACATTCACCCCGCTGTGCCATTGCTGCAGCAGTTCTTATTAAAACTACTTCTTGTAAATTAGGAGGATAACTTTTTTGTGCTTTGTAAAATGATTCTAAAGGAATCTTAGCTATATTCAAGTAATGGATAGTACTATCAGCAGTGAATTTGTCTGGTCGGTTGTATTTCAAAAAAATATTTGCAACGTTTTGAGCAGCCAAAAAATAAGGATAAACACCAAAAACCTCTGGACTTTGCCGTATTCTTTCTAATACTTCTCTTGATTGATTTATACCTTGTTCATAATACCAATTGGCTAAAACGGTCTTGCTATTATCTTTTGCCTTTTCCGCTGCCTCCAAGTATGCTCTACCGAGATTATAATAGACTCCAAGTGAATCAGTTAAGGGGAGCTTAATCTCCTTAGGATTTTGAGTTAATATGCAAGCTACTTTTTCTAAATAATAAATCGAACTATCAGGCTGGCTACCAATTTGAAAAATAATACCAATGTTCCCTAGATCAATTACTACTCCTTTCGCTCTTCCCATTTGGTAATTTAAATTATAAGACAGTTTGTGGTAATAAAGGGCTTGAGGGTAGTTTCCCAATGCCTCAAATGCCACTCCCAACAGATTGGCTATTCCTGCCATTGCTACAGAATCTTGAATACTACCTAGCGGACTAATGAGCGATTGTGCTTGATTTAACCTCGCTACTGTTTTATCAAATTGTAATTGATAACTGCTTACTGTAGAATATAATTGAAATGCTTTTGATTTTAATAAATCAACCTTATGATTTCTAGTAATATTTGGCAATGTAATTACTTTTTGTAATGTAAGTTCAGCAATAGAATCAAAAGCTATCTGTGGGTCAATATCATACTGTTCTTCATATTTAAAGATACTATCTTTTAGTCCGCTAAATTCTACTGGAACGTCATCATAAAAAGAGGAAGTCAGTACCGTTTTTTTCGAATTACCAATAGGAACTTTGCAAGGCTTGTTAACTAATTCTGATGATTGCTGGCAGCTAATTAGGAAAATAAATAAGAATAATTGATAGGTAAAATCCTTCATTTAACAAAATCGGTTTTGGGGTAAAATAATCGCTAAGTTAATTCCTCATTTTGGAAATTTTACTTTTTAATTTATCTTTAACGAAAGATTGATAAAATTAGTCACTTTGATGTACTTTGACTTGATTAGTGCGATGGAAGGTGTAAAAAGAAAGAATAAGGAAGGTTTACTTTCATTGAAAAAATATGAAGGTGTCAACTAAAATGTTTTTCTAAAATTAAATCTGACCCCCAAAACGACCCCCAAAAGAAAAAACCCTTGATAATACAATGATTATCAAGGGTTTAATTCTAAACTAAGTCGGGGCGGCAGGATTCGAACCTGCGGCCCCCTGCTCCCAAAGCAGGTGCGCTAACCGGACTGCGCTACGCCCCGAACGTTTTCCAACGACCATTGGTCGAAGGATTTACCAAACAAAAATTTGATAAAGCTTCCGATTCCAAATATCCAAAAAGGATGCCAAGAAATTGGCGGAGAAGGCGGGATTCGAACCCGCGGTACGCTTTTGGGGCACGTCGATTTAGCAAACCGGTGGATTCAGCCACTCTCCCACTTCTCCAAGTGATTTTGTCTGAATTTTACCAAATTTTAATGAAAATATGTAGGTAAAAAATGCTTTTCTTGTAAAGCAGCGCAAAGATATAACGTTCTAATCTTAATTCCAAGTAAAAAATAATATTCTTTTATAATTTTCCTACTTGATTTTTTATTGTCGTTTATATGATTAATGAGGTTAAAAAAGGAAGCTTTTTTAGGAGCTTCCTTCTTTATTTTTCTTTTATTGGATACTTTAAAGTTGTTTATCTTGTTTCGTCTTATTTTTTATTTTCCGTATTGTTCTTGATACTTTTTTTGAAAGATTTAATTCAATTAGCCGTCGCTTAAACTCATTTTTATTTTCTTTTCTAACTCTGTTACGGTATCGTTAAAAATCAAATCGGTATCTAACATATCCTGTACTGCTTTACAGGAATAAATAACGGTACTATGATCTCTTCCGCCAAAATTAGCGCCGATGGCTTTTAGAGACTTATCGGTTAACTTCTTGGCTAAAAACATCGACAATTGGCGAGCAATAACAATCGATCGTTTTCTAGTTTGTCCTTTTAATTTGGCAACATCCACATCAAAGTGATCTGCTACTAATTCTTGGATATATTCAACGGTAATTTCCTTATTAATTTGATTAACAAAGTTCTTAATGACTTCTTTTGCCAAATCTACATCAATTTCTCTACGATTTAGAGAGGATTGTGCCATCAAAGAAACCATCACTCCTTCTAGTTCTCGAATATTATTCTTTATATTATAACAAATAAATTCAGTAACATCATTAGGAATATCAATACCCTCCTTGTTCATTTTCGATTCTAGAATCGCCATTCTAGTTTCTAAATCAGGGGTCTGCAAATCAGCAGATAAGCCCCATTTAAATCTAGAAATCAATCTAGCTTCCATTCCGTCCATATCTTTAGGTGGTCGATCAGAAGTTAGCACAATTTGTCTACCGCTTTGATGCAATTGATTAAAAATATGAAAAAATATTTCTTGGGTCTTTTGTTTATTCTCTAAGAATTGAATATCATCTACAATTAAAACATCTATCAATTGATAGAAATTCACAAAATCATTAACCGCATTATTTTTGATGGATTGAATAATCTGATTAGTGAATTTTTCAGAAGACACATATAATACAGTCTTCCCATCATTATTTTTCAATACCTCATTACCAATAGCTTGTGCCAAATGTGTTTTTCCTAACCCAACATCTCCGAATACAACTAATGGATTGAATGCGGTTCCACCAGGATTACTAGCTACCGCCATACCCGCAGAACGAGCTAAACGATTACAATCGCCCTCAATATAATTATCAAAAGTATAACTAGAATTAAGCTGTGGATCAATTTTCATTTTCTTAATCCCAGGAATAACGAAAGGGTTTTTAATTTGAGCACCAGACATAGCACCTGGTTCAATACCCTTTTTAGTTTTCTGGATTGATTTTGCACTAATGGTATTTTTAAGGGATTTTCGTTTACCCATCAAAATTTGATATTCTAATCTACCAGTATCACCTAGTGCTTCGCGAATTGTGCGTTTAAGTAATTGTACATAGTGTTCCTCCAACCATTCATAAAAGAATTTGTTGGGAACTTGGATTGTTAGTGCTTCATTAGCCAGCCTTACAGATTTGATAGGCTCAAACCAAGTTTTAAAGCTTTGGGAATTAACGTTCCTGCGTATTGTATCCAGGCAACTATCCCAAACGGCTGTGTGATCATTTACCATTCTCCTGATTGATTTCGCCTCTGTGTGGGAGCCGTAGTTTAGTAATAGTTTTCTCATCGGTTCAATAAAGTATACTCCTTACCATAGTAGTACGTTTTATTGAAATCATTTGTTTAGTATGTCTGCCTATAATATTGTGTAGTTATTGGAAAGACAACTCTTTATAAATTAAAGAAATAAATATTCATTCATTTAATCATATAGTCGATTGCTTAATTATTCCACTTGAAAGCCATGTCCCATCATCTCTAAAGTGAACTACAAAATTGAGAAAAATTTTGAATAAAAAAAATGGATTTGGAAAACTTTTTAAAAAAAAATAATTCTTATTTGTTTTTTAAAAATTTCTAGGATAATAACTGTCACAAATTGTTGAACAAATCATTTTTTTGATGACATAAATGCCGCTAAAAAAGTGATGAAGTTATACTTTTGGGTAAATTTTATTTTGAAAACCTATTTTATTCGAGAAAAAAAAACAAAAATTTATTTATCATCTTCTCTCTACTTTAAATTATTATCAGAGCTGCAAAGCTACCACTTTATTACTAAAATAACCCGTTAGCTTATTGACTAATTTTTTACTTAGTTCAAATAATTTTTAAAATAAAAACAGGATGATACTATAAAATTGTGTATAGGTAATGGTTCATTCTCTACCGTACATTTTTTACTGAGTCACGGGCATCCTATTCTTTTGGGTTCAGAAACTTACATTTCTTCATATTATGCTTAATGTGAGGAAAGGGGCTTTGGGGGTAAGTAAATCTTAATTTCATTTCATAATTAAAAATACTAAAATTTTTTTAATTAATATTTTAGGGCTTATAATTTCTGTTTACAAATATTTTAATAATTTAATAATTTTTTTCAAAAAAAGAGACTATTTTGTAGACTTGAACAATTTTTACATAAAATTTTTATTTAGTTATATGTAATCAAGATGCCTAACCAATTAATTATCAATAATTTAAAAACATTTTTTTCTAAATAAAAAAAAATAATAGATTAAAAAAATTAGTCTTTGTGATTTTATTGGTAATTACTTACTTTTGTAGAGTAATTAGCTTTTGATAATATAACTTACTAATTCTTAATGATGTTTACTTTATTAAAGTAGTAACTTATATTTTCTTTTTATTAACAAAATTTTTTAAAAGTGGATAACGAGAACCAAAGGAGATTTGAGAGTGTTTATTCCAAAAAGGTGCGTGCAGGTAAAAGAAGAACTTACTTCTTTGATGTCCGAAGAACTAAAGGGGATGATTACTACCTAACCCTTACGGAAAGTACTAAGAGATTTAATGGTGACGGATACGAACGTCACAAAATCTTCCTTTACAAAGAAGACTTTAACCGTTTTCTTTCGAGTCTTGAAGAGGTTATCACTCATGTAAAAACTGAGTTGATGCCTGATTATGATTATGATGAATATACTCGTCGTCACGAAGAGTACGAAGCACGAAGAGCAGCAGGTGAATTTGACACACCTGCAACAGATACCGCAACTGCAAATAAGGAAAATGCAACTAGTCCTGAAGCTACACCAGAAGCACCAGCCACACCAGAAACTTCAGCTCCAGTAGAATCGGAGGATGATATGAGTTGGTAAACAAGGGAACTATTTACAAAGATATTATGTAAGCTAAATCGAACCTTTCGGTTTAGCTTTTTTTATTGTCCCAACTAGAAATAAGAAGCAATAGAAAATTTAATTCATCTGATTAATTTTGGGGTTTATACTTTCAAGAAAATGAATTTATTTTGTTGAGGATATATTTTTTTTGCAGTTCACTAGTGGTCTAGGAATTAAATAAATATCAGTTTAATTTGAAGTGTTGTCAGTTCCCTAGTTGCGAATCTAACTGATAACTGACAACTGATAACCGACAACGCTTCTCAACTGTCAGCAATTTAATTCCACAGCCATTAACTATCATTTAATTAATTAGTACTAATCATGGCTAAAGAATCAAAAAGACAATTACAGGTCGCAGAAACAATCAAACGTAACTTTGGTATCGTTTTACAACAAGAAGGTAGTTATATATATGGAAGTGAAGTACTTGTAACCATCACTTCCGTCAAATTAACGCCTGATTTCAGTCAAGCTAAAATATATCTAAGCGTTTATAATACAGAAAATAAACAAGCAGTCATCCTACAAATGGAAGAAGAATATCATCGTTTAAAGCAAGCACTATCTTCAAGAATTAGAAAGCATGTCCGGAGAATTCCTGAATTTCAAGTATTTCTAGATGATACTTTAGATGAAATGTATAAGCTGAATGCGCTTTTTAACAAACTGGATAAGGATAAGCAGATGGGGTAAATATTTCAACTTCAACCTTAGCAGTTAGTACAACGTGTAAAAGGTTTTTTATCATTTTGACATGTCCTCCGAACGCAGCACTCCCATCCGTTTCACGGTTCTATCACTTGAAGGTTCACAGAACCTTCATCCTGCGGAATCGTTCCTTCATGCTGCTACTCTTGGGGGTATTAAGGGTGAGAAATTTGGTAATTTTCAATGAAAATCACCAAATTTCTCACCCTTAAAAATCCCTTCCGCAAGGCGGCATGAACGAACAAAAGAATACTAGAGGACTGACTGTTTTGTGAAGAGAACCGTGAAACGGGTGGGTTAGCCACCGAGCAGAATATAA
>CAYPZN010000078.1:0-15898 GCA_964415335.1 uncultured Crocinitomix sp. | reverse complement strand
AATAAATAACAATTAACTATATTTAATCACTGTTTGAAAAAGGGTAAGGCTACAATGATTTTTTTTAGAAACTGATTTATACTTTAAATCATTCTTGAATTACCTTCCTATTGGTTTAATAATTTGGACTCTCTTCTTTTACCAGACAAAGAATGATTCACCAGGGAAACAATTAGATTAATCTAAAATCAACTTGATTTCTTCTAATTCTTGGACTTTATGTTCTTCTCCCACTTTTTTATAAGCATATGAAAGGCTATTAATCATTCTTTTCAAAATAGCTGTATTGGAACAAGGCTCAAAATAATTATTGTGAAGTGGTAAGTTAAGGCTTTTTAAATAATTTTCAATCTCATTTTGATCAAAAATTCTTCCTTTACTAAATGGGTTAATATAGAACAAAACATTACGATCACTTTGATCTAAACCTAACATTTTTAAGGTTTGAAACTCATCCATAAAACCTAACACAAAATGATTGGGTAAGTTTATTCCATAAATAGGAATTTGCAATTTTTGAGCAATTATGGCATACAAAATAGACAAACTCAATTGATTTCCTTTTCTTGATTCAAGAACCGTGTTAATGAAAGAATTTTGAGGAGTATAAAAATTGTTTTCACTTGATTTAAAACCACAAATATCAAACAGGACATGATTGAATATTTTCACAATTTCAAATGCTGTATGTTCTTCGCTTATTTCAAGCCAAACTTTTTGTTTAATTTTTTCTAATTCTTGATCCACTTTCTCATGATCAATATCAGGAAATTGAAATTTGCTAATGATTACTGACCCTCTTAATAGATCGCGTGTTGAAGAGTCCTTCCAACGCTCTAACTCTTCTTTAATTTCATTCAGTTGAATTTGCCTAATTATCTCAATAACTCGATCTTGATAATGCGTCCCCTTTGAATGACGGCTCCAACTAGACTCCAAAGTATAAATTACATCACTTCCAAGTTCAACGAGTTCACTCTTAACATGATTAAATACATTTGGATCCGGATCTTCTATTAATCGAATTAAAGAAGTTACGCGAGTATCTGTTATGTGATTTGCAATCTTCACCAGAACAAAGGTAGTTCAGTTCAGCTGGTGTAATGAATGCCATTAACAAATCTTTTTAACGCTATTTTGTTAATCTACCTAAAACCAACTGGATCAATTCGGCCATTTTTTCTTTATAATTCGGCTCAAACTTATTACTATATCTGTTTGCTAAAACGAGACAAACAGTAACTGCTTCATGCCCAAGTGCGTTTGCTAAGGCATAAAGTCCAGAAGTTTCCATTTCTAAGTTTGTTGCTCGTGTTCCTTGCCACATGAATTTTCGCAAGTCTTCTTTAAAATCAGGCAAACTCAAAGGAATACGAATTGCTCTTCCTTGTGGTCCGTAAAATCCATTTGCTGTTGTTGTAATCCCTTCTTCCATTCCATCTTTTAATAGATTTCTCAAACGATCACTACTTTTTTTAATATAAGGAGGATTAAGACTTTTATTCCAATTTACATTATCATAAAAAGAAGAAAGTGCTTCTTTTTCATCTTCTGTATAAGGCATCTTATAAAAATGAGCCACCCCATCAAGTCCAATAGCGTATTTGGAAATAATATGTTTTCCAGGCTCAATATCGGCTTGCAGTGCACCACATGTTCCAATCCGGATAAGGTCTAATGTTCTTTTAGTTTCTTTTTCTGTTCTTGATTCTAAATCAATATTTACAACAGCATCTAACTCATTTAAAACAATATCTATATTATCGGTTCCAATTCCTGTCGATAAAACAGTAAGTTCTTTCCCTTTGTATGAACCCGTTAATGTACAAAATTCTCTATTTTGTGTTTCAAATCGAATTGATTCAAAAAAACCTCCTACGAATTTAACACGATCAGGGTCTCCAACAAGAATAATAGTGTCGGCAATATCCTCAGCACTTATTCCAAGGTGATATATCTTTCCGGATTGATCTAAAGTTAATTCAGAGGCTTCAAATTTTTTCATTGATATCGTTTATCTATTATAGAAAAACTAAAATTATTTAAATTTCTAGAACTCTGATTTTTGGCTCATCAGCTGTTTCGAGTACATCAATAATTTTTGAAACAAAATTTGAATCCGATAGAAAATAAGGAATAAAATTTTCGTATCGTTCTTGAAAACCACCATTTGGATATATTTTTCCTTGTAATCGTCTCAGTTTATTGGCTTTCTGTTCGTGTTTAGCCTTTTCAGCTTTAATCAATTTTGATTCTATCCGTTCTATTGATTTCTCCATCTTAGCAAATTCAGCTCCAATCATCCCTTCTAACCCTTTATTTACTTGACTCGCTTTGACCAATAATTTGTTTTTAATTGCATCTAAATCCGCTAATTCTTCTTTTAATTCAATTTCTATTTCAACGTCATCTAATGCAATTTCTTTAATTAAATCATCTATATTACGTTTTAAGCTAACAATTGATGTCTCAAGTATTTCGAGTTCGTTCAATTCTTTATTTTTCAAAACAATAATAGAATCTCTTACACGCAACAAAGGGAAAATTAGGTTCACTGAATCAAAAACAGATTTTAACTGTAACCAATATGCAATTTCTCCTCCACCTCCAATATAGGAGATATTGGGTAGAATTAATTCTTGATAAACAGGCCTTAAAAGTGCATTCGGTGAAAATCTTTCTGGAAATGCATTCAATTCATCAAGCAATGCTCCTTGGCTAACTACATTTGTGCCATATTCATATTCATTCCCTTTTCTAATGATTCGTTCCCTTGTTCCATTTTCATTTATGTGAAACAGATTGCATTCTCTAACATAAACTTGATTGTGATAACCAGCAGCTACAAGACGTTGATTAACGTCATTCACAGACGACATCACAAACGACTCCTTAATTTCTTTTGTCGCAATTTCTCGAAAAGACTTTTTCAATTCTTTATCATTTCCATCAATAATTACTAAGCCGTATTCACCAAAAAGCTTGTTCATAATTATTCTGGTAGCAGAAGCTAAATCATTACTTTCTGCATAAACATCTGTAAATGATTTTAATATTTCAGCCAATGTCTCATCTTGGTATTTTTCTGCAATCTGACTTGTAAAAGAAGTTATTCCTTCTGGCTTAATTTCACCTACAATTTTAGACTCTTGGCCTTCTTTATCCCAAGCAATACGATTTCCAAAAAGATGAATATGATTAATCTCTTCAAAATCATGATCTTCAGTAGCCATCCAAAACACAGGAATAAATTGACGGTTTTCTTCCCGCTTGTTCATCTCTTTTGTTATGCTTATAATCTGTGCAACTTTGTAAAGCGAATATAATGGGCCAGTCATTAAATTTAATTGATGTCCTGTCGTAATTGTAAATGCATTTTCATTCTGAATTGCATTTATATTTTTTTGAGAAACTTCTGATAAGCTTACTGAATTATTTTGCTTATTGAGTTGCTGAACTAATACTTCTCTTTGTTCACTAGAAAAAACTTTTTTTTCGCATTGTTCGCTCAACGCTTGATAAGAAAAAGGCGTTTCAATAAAAGGATCTATTGTAGTATTATTATCTACTAAATCTCGTATCAATTGAGACGAGAATCCAAATTCGGTAAATGAAAATTCTTGTTGAATCATGGTACAAATTTACGGATTATGATTTCCGTTTAAAAACTATTTTTTTAATATTGATTTTATGCTGGGTTTTGACGTAACCCTATTCCAATCCTTGCTGATAAAACACATAATATATGATAAACATCACAGAAACAACCGCTAAAACTATAAAAGTAACACTTCCTTCGGATGCGTAAAACAAGTTTAATACCCAAATAGAATTTGGTATTACATAAAATAAAAAACCTCTTTTTATTCCTTTTTGCATTCTTCTTAAACCTATAATTGAAAATATTCCGAGTAGTACCATAATTCCGCTAAAAAAAGCGTAAACGAATACAATTTTTCCCACAAACTGATCAAGAGAAACGGATTCTAAAAGTGCTTTACCATTAATTACACACGCAATTAACATAATTGAAAAAGCGATCACCAAAATAATATTTCCTATATAGCCTAGCGTAGTAACTATTTTAAAAATATTTTCCCTTTTGTCTGTGCGATTACTCATTTCAAATTGTTTGTATTTATTACATCATAAAATTAATATTCTTTCAGCTGGTTTTATCTCTTTTGATCGATTTTGTTCTATTGTTCTCTCAAAAGTGTTTTGTAATTTTGTCTAAATTTTAATTCAAAAAAATGAAAGCAACAATAACTACAAATAAAGGTGTAATGGTAGCCGAATTATATGAGGAAACACCAATAACAACAAGTAATTTCGTAAAATTAGTCAATGACGGATTTTACAATGGATTAACTTGGCACCGTGTAATTCCTGATTTCGTAATTCAAGGAGGATGTCCACAAGGAACTGGAGTTGGTGGTCCTGGTTATTCTATCGATTGCGAAATAAATGCTGAAAAACAGTACCATGACAGAGGAGTTCTTTCTATGGCGCATGCAGGTAGAAATACAGGTGGATCTCAATTTTTTGTTTGTCACAGTAGAAATAACACTTCTCATTTAGATGGCAATCATACTTGTTTTGCAAAAGTAATTGAAGGAGTTGATGTCGTTGATGATATTAGAGAAGGAGATAAAATTGAGTCAATTGTTATCGAAGGATAAAACTATTATCGCATAAAAAAACTCCGCTTTGAACAGTCAAAACGGAGTTTTTTTTTATAATTATTTACTCTAAGTGAGATGCAACTTCAGGGCATTTCTCTTCTAAAGCATGAACCCAAGAATCTTCCTCAAATATTTCAGGGTTATAAGAAGCTCTCAATTCTGTATCACATTCATACCAGTTAATGTCGTAATCTCCAAAAACATCTTTTTCCATGCATTCACACATGGATTCTGCTGCTTCTCCTTGTTTTTCTGTATAACCTCCACAAGAAGTCAATCCAGCAATTATCGTAAGTCCTAAAAGTATCTTTTTTATTTTCATGGTATTTTGCTTGGTTTTAAATTTAATACGACTACAATTTAAAAAAATTACTGCTTATTTTAAAAAAATAGTTGTAATTAATTCTTTTCCTGCAGCCTCATTGACTTTGGTAATAATTTCTTCTTTCAAGTGCTGTAATTCGTCCCTCATAACGGATGAATTCATTTCTAAATAAAGTGTTTTTTCACGGATATATTTTTGAATTGTTCGTTGAGCAATTGGTTTTCCCACAATACTCTCCCATTTTGAAAGCACTCCGGTTTCTATCATTTTATCATCAATTCCCAATGCTTTAAAATATCCATTAATTGCATCTTTTATTGGAATACCATTTTGATTTCTATCCTTTTTCAATTTGTCCTTCCTTAACGTTGAATAATTGTCGATTTATTTCAATCCCATCAAAAACTTTTTCAATTCGGTCCCGATCTGTATCTGATATAAAAACCTGACCAAAAATATGTGCTGAAATTAGTCGCATAAGATGCGAAACACGATCATGATCTAATTTATCAAAAATATCATCTAAAAGCAAAATTGGTTTTGTTTTTAACAATGTACTGATCATTTCAAACTGTGCCAATTTAAGTGCAATCAAAAACGATTTTTGTTGCCCCTGAGAACCAAATTTTTTAATCGGATGATTATGAATCATAAAAATTAAATCATCCTTATGAATTCCAGCAGTCGTATAACCTACAGCATTATCTTTTCTTCTATTCTTAATCAATAAATCTTCTAAGTTTTCTTCTTCCAATTGAGACTTGTACGAAATGTCAATTTCTTCTTTATGATTAGAAATCACGTTGAAAAATTTCTGGAAAACAGGAATAAAATCAAGAAGAAATTTTTTCCGCTTTTGATAGATCAAGTCACCCAACTCAATTAATTGAATATCCCAAACCTCAATGCTCTCTTGGTCAAAAATTCGCATTTCTTGAAATTGTTTTAAAAGTGCATTTCTTTGTTGTAATACTTTATTATAACGAATTAATTTCTCTAAATAATTTCGATCAAACTGAGAAATAATACTGTCAATAAATTTACGCCTTGTTTCACTCCCTTCAACAATTAAATTCGTATCGTATGGCGAAATAACCACGGCTGGAAAATGCCCTATATGATCTGATAATTTTTCGTATTCTTTTGTATTTCGTTTTACTTTTTTCTTTTGCCCTTCTTTTATTGCACAAGTAATTCCAATTTTTTTATCCTCTTTGATATAGGAACCTTGGATTAAAAAAAACTTTTCTTCCAATCGGATGCATTGTTTATCAATTGGGTTTAAAAAAGACTTGCAAAAAGAAAGATAGTATACCGCATCTAAAATATTCGTTTTACCCGCTCCATTTTCGCCAATAAATACATTTATCTCTGGAGACAAATCCACATTTGCTTCGGAATAATTTTTAAAATTAACTAACGCTAGATTCTCTAGGTACATTTACTAAATTTATCATGAGGCCAGGTTAAAAACAACCTTTGTCAAAGATACAAATATGCTTTACATAATTTATGTCTATCTGTATTTTCGCTACTTTTATACACATGGACGAGCCATTAAACCTTCCTGAAATGCAATTAAAAACTAAGCAAGACTTAGTTTGGGATGAAATTAGAAAGAAATATGTCAAATGCTCTCCAGAAGAATGGGTTCGTCAAAATTTTATCAATTATTTAATTAATCATTTAAACTACCCTAAAGGACGAATGGTCGTTGAATATAAAGTGGTTTATAACGCTATGAATAAACGTTGTGACATTGCTGTTTTTGGCACAAGAAAAAAAGTGGAAGTCATTGTTGAATGTAAAGCACCAAAAATACAAATTACAGAAGATACTTTTTATCAAATTGCTAAATACGCGCATGTTCTTAATGCTCCTTTATTGATTTTGACAAATGGTCTTGAACATTATTGCGCATTAATTAACAGTTCAAAAAATGAGCTGACTTATTTAGAAAAAATCCCAGAATATAGCGCTTTGCAAGAACTAATTAACTAACCCCCTCAAATTCAACACATAAAATAATTTAGGGTTCTATTTTATATTTACCTGTTCCTATTCCTTGCAGAAATTCCGCCCAAGCAGCCGGATTTAACAAATTATTTGCAGGAGTTTGCCCTCGTGTATATGTTGCTTGACTTTGAGCTACACGATAAGCACTATAGGCTCCTGTTCCATCAACTTCTAGAGAGGCACCAACAAAAGCAAGTTCTTGAGGTGACAAACGTTGTTGTGCTATTCTTAATTCATCATCTGGAATATCCATATTTAAGAACGCATCCGCAAATTCTTCTCTCGAAGGCCAAGGATATACATCTACAGGATCAATTTCAATCGTATCTTGTTGCATTACGTGAACAATTGAAATAGATTGAGTGGCTGTGTCTGGAACAACATATGTATTCCTTTTATACCCCAAAGACGAAAACAAAATTGTATCTCCTGGGTGCACCACTAAGGCAAAATAACCATAGTAATCAGCTATTGAGCCTCTTCTTGTAGAAACATCAGCTACCCTTGTAAAAGGAACGCGATATAAACTATCTGTAATAATAATCCCAGTCAATTGAATTAATAATGGACTTTCAACCGTGTCTTTAACAGTACTTTCTTTTCCAAGGCTTGTCGATTGTGCAAAGCTCATTGAAACTGAAAGGGCTAGAAAGAATATTATTAGTTTTTTCATTAATGAAATGTCTTGTACAAATATCACCATAAAGTGTAAGCAATCAAAACTATTTAACAAAATTTAAGCAGCATACACAAATAAATGAACGTATGAAAATCCTTTTTATTAACTTTGTGGGAATTTATAAATGAAATAAATTCAAATTTATGCCCGTAGCAGATTTAAATAATGTCAAAGAAGGTTTGACATATGATGATGTTTTACTAGTTCCTCGCTACTCGGATGTCCTTCCCAGAGAAGTTTCCTTAGAGACAAAATTTACTCGAAATATTACATTGAATGCTCCTATTATTTCAGCAGCAATGGATACAGTTACTGAATCTGCGCTAGCTGTTGCTATCGCGCAACAAGGTGGAATCGGAGTTATTCATAAGAATATGACGATTGAGCAACAGGCGCTGGAAGTAAGAAAAGTAAAACGTTCTGAAAGCGGAATGATTCAAGACCCGATCACATTAGACGCGAATGCTAAAGTAAGTGATGCACTCCGATTAATGCGAGAAAATAAAATTGGTGGAATTCCAGTTGTTGATTCTTCAGGGCTTTTAAAGGGAATTGTTACCAATAGAGATTTACGTTTTGAAAAAGAACTTTCAAAACCGATTGCTGAAGTGATGACTTCTGATAATATTGTAACAGCTTCTAAGGGTACAAACTTAATGGATGCTGAACATACACTTCAGAAACACAAAATTGAAAAATTACCTGTAATTGACGAAAACAATAAATTGATTGGGTTGATTACCTTTAGAGATATCATAAAAGTAAAAGAACATCCAAATTCATGTAAAGACCAATATGGTCGACTACGTGTTGCAGCTGCAGTTGGAGTTACATCTGACACAATTGAACGAGTTGATGCAATTGTAAGTGCTGGAGTTGATGCAATTGTAATTGATACTGCTCATGGTCATACACTTGGCGTTGTAGAAAAATTGAAAGAGGTTAAAGCAAAATATCCAGGTTTGGATGTAGTTGTTGGAAATATCGCAACTGCTGAAGCTGCAAAATATTTGGTTGAAGCTGGAGCTGATGCTGTTAAAGTAGGAATTGGCCCAGGATCAATTTGTACAACAAGAATTATTGCTGGCGTGGGTGTCCCTCAATTATCTGCTGTAAATGAAGTTGCTATAGCCTTAGAAGGTACAGGTATTCCAATCATTGCGGATGGAGGAATTCGTTATACTGGTGATTTCGTAAAGGCTATTGCCGCTGGAGCGGATACAATCATGGTTGGCTCAATGTTTGCAGGGGTTAAAGAGTCTCCTGGAGAAACAATTATTTATCAGGGGCGGAAATTTAAGTCTTATCGTGGAATGGGGTCTGTAGAAGCTATGCAAAAAGGATCTAAAGATCGTTATTTTCAAGATACTGAAGATGATGTTAAGAAATTAGTTCCTGAAGGTATTTCCGGCCGTGTTCCTTATAAAGGAAACTTAGAAGAGGTTGTACATCAAATCATTGGAGGTTTAAGAGCTGGAATGGGATATTGTGGAGCAAAAGACATTGAAAATCTTAAAGGAGCGCCATTTGTTCGCATTTCTTCTGCTGGTGTTCAAGAAAGTCATCCGCATGACATTTCGATTACTAGAGA
The DNA here is from genome assembly GCA_964415335.1 of uncultured Crocinitomix sp. Classification (GTDB taxonomy): domain Bacteria; phylum Bacteroidota; class Bacteroidia; order Flavobacteriales_D; family Crocinitomicaceae; genus Crocinitomix. The sequence continues at coordinate 6,602 of CAYPZN010000078.1, read as the reverse complement.
AGCTCCAAACTATAGTAAAAAGTAGAATCAACCTATTTTATCATTTTCACGTTTAAAAACTGAATTATAACTATTATAATAATACCATGAAAAAAAAGCTGACCAAAACATATTTTTTATTGATTGGATTAATCATTTCTTTAAGTTCAATCGCGCAAGGTACTGATAAGCCTATTCTAACTATTCAAGGAGAGGATGTCTACGCTTCTGAGTTTATGTATATCTATTCTAAGAATAATGATAATCCTTCTTTTGATAAAGATTCGTTGGATGATTATATGCAATTATTCATTAATTATAAGCTAAAAGTAAAAGAAGCGCGAGAATTAAAGTATGATACCATTCCTCGTTTAATTAATGAATTAGCCCAATATAGAAAACAATTGTCATTGCCTTATATGACAAATAAGGAAAAAAACGAAGGTTTGATTGAAGAGGCCTATGCACGAACAAAATCAGAAGTGCGTGCAAGTCATTTATTAATTAAAATTAAACCAAACCCTTCTCCAAAAGATACTGTTGCCGCCTACTCAAAAATTATGCAATTAAGAAGTCAGGTTGTTAATGGTGCTGATTTTGAAAAAATTGCACGCTCACATTCAGAAGATCCTTCTGCAAAAATTAATGGTGGTGATTTAGGGTATTTTGGAGCATTGCAAATGGTTTATTCATTTGAAGAAGCTGCTTTTGAAACTCCGGTTGGTGAAATTTCAATGCCAATCAGAACACGTTTTGGCTATCATTTGATTAATGTTGTAGACAAGAGAGAGGCTAAAGGAAAAATGGAAGCTGCTCATATTTTCATAATCGCAAATGAAAGCGCTTCTGCCGAAGTACAAGATAAAGCTGAGAAAAAAATAAATGAAATTTACCAATTACTTGAAAATGGAGAGAAATTTGAAGATTTAGCGGCAAAGTATTCTGAGGATCAGTCTTCAAAAAACAAAGGAGGATTACTTGAGGTTTTTGGCTCAGGAGCACGTAAGCGAATGTTACCTAAATTTGAAACAGCAGCATATCAAATTGCCAATGATGGAGAATACTCTAAGCCTGTAAAAACAGTTTTAGGGTATCATATTATCAAACGAGTGCACCACACACCTGTTGCATCTTATGAAGATATGTATCGTGAGCTCAAACTAAAAGTTGAGCGTGATGTAAGAGCTGAATCAACAAAAGAGGCTTTTTTAGAGGATTTAAAAAAGCAGTATAATTATAATAATCATGGGCAAAAATTATTGCCAATTTTCTATCAAACGATTGGAGAAGAAATTTTTGCAGGAGCTTGGCAAGGATTAGTTGACCATAGTCATGACAGTGATATTTTATTCGATTTCAAGGATAAATTTTTTACAATAAAGGATTTTGAGCAATACCTAATTTCCAATCAAACGAAAATGGCACGTCAAAATATGCAAACATTTGTAACAGGGATGATGGAAAGAATGGTTACAGAAGAGATTACGCGTTATGAAGACAGTCAATTGGAATCAAAGTATCCTGAATTTAAATCATTGATTCGAGAGTATCGAGATGGAATTCTTGTCTTTGAAATCATGCAGGATGAAATTTGGAAAAAAGCTTCAAAAGACACTACTGGAATTAAAGGATATTATGATGCTCATAGAAATGATTTTACTTATCCTGTGCGCTATAGAGGTGAATTATATTCGTGCAAGGATAAAGCTACAAGCAAAGCCATTTCTAAACTTTTAAAACAAGGAGAATTATCTTCATCTGAAATAAAACAAAGCATTAATCAAACCTCAGCATTAAACGTTGATGTAAGATCTCAAGTTTTTAATTCTGAAACGACTGAAGCCTTTACTATTACTAAAAAAAATGGTAAAACGAAAATGAAGACTTTTAAGAAAGGAGTTAATAAAGCTTACAAAAACAAAGGAACTTATTACTTATTAAATGTCCAAGAAGTAATGGAGCCAAGACAACGCGAATTCAATGAAGCTAAAGGACTTGTAACAGCAGCTTATCAAAATGAACTCGAACAAAAATGGCTTGAAGAGCTAAGAAAGAAGTATTCTTATGAAATTCATGAAGAAATACTTTATGGGTTGAAATAACCTAATAATTGTTAAAAAAAACCAACCATTCAATGATTATTGTGGTTGGTTTTTTTTATTTCTTAACTTTAGTTTTGGTTAGTTCTAGTTTAACCTTATCATGAATTACTCAAGGATTATTTTTAGCAGTATCAAAGGGCGTATAAATTTGTTCGCCATTATTCTATTTATTGGGGTAAACTGCTTTTCCTGTAATTCATCAGAAAACAAGGGTAGACTTTTAGCAAAGGTTAATGAAAAAGAACTCTATCAATCGGACTTAGATTTTTTGTTTAAATCGGACTACTACAATTATAAAGATAGTGCAAAAATAGTATCCAATTATATTGATGAATGGGTAGAATCTCAAATTTTGGTCTGCACTGCTGAGCAAGATTCATTGATTGATTTTGATTTAATAGAGAGAAAAGCATTAGAATTTAAAAATGCATTATTGATTCATGAGCTTGAAAATATAAAGATAAGTGAGGCTTTAGATACAATAGTAGAAGAAAGCGAAATCAAAGCGTATTACGAATCGCATGAAGATGAATTTGAATTGAACGATTATCTGGTTAAAGTTTTATATTTAAAAGTTCCTTTGGATGCACCTGAAATTGAAAAAATTGGAACCGCTTATCAACTTAGAAAAGATAATGACTTAGAAACGATAGAACTTTATGCAAAAAAGTATGCTTCTAACTTTTATTATGACATTGATGGTTGGATATATTTTGATGATTTATTAAAAGAGATACCTTTGCATGATATTAATAAAGATCGTTTTATACTCAAACGCTCAAAATTGCGTTTTGAAGAAAACGGATTTTATTATTTTTTGAATATTGTAGATTACAAATTAAAGAACAGTATTTCTCCTTTGAGTTTTGAGCGAGAAAACATTAAAGTGCGAATTCTTAATACGCGTGTAAAAAAACGTAGAGAGTCGATTAAAAATGAAATTATTAAAAAAGCATATGAGCGAGAAGAGGTTTCAATTTATTAAAGGAATTACAATAACGTTTTTTGCAGTTGTAATCTATTCATTTGGTGGTTTTAGTCAAATAAATGGGTCGAAAGTAATTGATAAAATAGTTGCTCGTGTTGGTGATGAAATTATTTTGTTATCTGATGTTCAGAATCAACGATTACAATTACTTCAGGATGGTCAAGAAGGTGACGCTTCAACCGATTGTGATATTCTTGAAGAATTCATGTATCAAAAATTATTGATTAATCAAGCTGCAATTGATAGTATTCAAGTTCCTGATGATGTTGTTAATGCTGAAATGGAAAATCGAATTCGATTTATTGCCGAGCAAATTGGAAGCATTGAAGCATTAGAAGATTTTTATGGAAAATCGGTGGCTAAAATTAAAGCTGAATTTTTTGAATTAATTAAGAAAAGGATGCTTGCAGAGCGAATGAAGGAAACGATAACGGAAAATATTAAGATAACTCCGAAAGAGGTAAAAACATTCTATAAATCGCTTCCAAAAGACAGCATTCCTTATATCAATTCAAAAGTAACTGTAGCTCATTTAGTTCTTTATCCAGAAATTACTGAAGCTGATAAAAAAAGAGCCTATGACAAATTAAAAGGTTTACGTTCTGATATTAGTGGAGGAATTAAACGTTTCGAAACATCTGCAACCCTTAATTCGGATGACCCTGGAAGTAAGTTAAACGGAGGAGATTTAGGTTGGCAAACAAGAGGAACAATGGTTCCTGAATTTGAAGCGGCATTGTTCAAATTAGAAAAAAATGAAATTTCTCCTGTTTTTGAAACGCAATTTGGATATCATATTATTCAGATGATTGATAGAAAAGGAGATAATTATAATTGCAGACATATACTTGTTTCTCCTAAGATTGACGAGCAAGCTTTAATTAAAGCAGCAACAACGATAGACAGTATTCACAAAGAGGTAACAAAAGGAACAATTACTTTTGAAGAAGCAGCAAGAAGATTTAGTGATGATGATAATTCAAAATTTAACAACGGGAAAATTGTTAACCCTTATACAAATGACTACAATTGGGATATTCAAAACATCAACGACATTGACCCGCAAATGTCGCGAATAGTTGAGCGAATGAACATTGGACAATTCTCAACCCCAACATTGTATAATAATCCGTTTGAACAAAAACAAGGAATTCGAATTGTAAAATTATTGGGGAAATCTGACCCACATTTAGCTGATTTAGAAACTGACCGTCAGTTAATTGAACTTGCAGCAATCAATGAGAAAAAGCAAAAAGTAATTGACGAGTGGATTGAAAAAAAGATTCGTGAAAATTACATTGAAATTGCTCCTGAATTTATTTCAACCTGCGATTTTCAATACAATTGGATACGAGAAGTGAATTAATTTCGAATAATTTTTTTATTCTTTACCACTCCATTTGAGAGTCTTATTTCGATAAGGTACATTCCTTTTGGCAAATTATTTACATGCAATGAAAATTGATTTTGCATGACTTTTTCTGACCTTACTTTTTTGCCATTTAATTCGTAAACATTTACTTCCTGAATAGATACTTCTTCTTTCGATTCGAGAAAAACAGTGGAATTTGAAGGATTTGGATAAACAAAAACGTCGGGAGAATCAAACGATAAATCATATAAGTTTAACAAAGAAGAATCCAAATACGAATAACCGATTCCAGGTCTAAAATTAAACATAGAGTTTTGTACCCCAATATAATAAACTCGTAAGGTATCTTTATAAAGAATGGACGCAGGGTAATTACTACCTAAAGTATTCCAACTTTCACTCATTCTATTCTCAATGACTGGTGTAGTTTTTAATCTTGTAAATGCAATGCCATCTGAAGAAGAAGCTAAGCCAATTTCTTGTGAGAATAGGAAAAAGTCTCCAGAGGTATTGTTTCCACCATAAAACATCCAATAAGTCGTTGGTGTTAATTTAATTACATGAGGTGCATAAATTCTTGATCATCAAAAGCAAAAGCTTCTCTAATATCCAAACTAATTTCATAAGGCCCCCAGTTAATTCCGTCTGTAGATTCTGCATATAAAATCCTAAATCTAAAATCATTTTCTCCTGCGTAAGAAGGATTACTGCAACCGGTTCCAACATACCACATTTTAAAGATTCCTTCTTCTTCATCATACATTGGACTAGGTTCTGCAACCGCCCCATAAAAAGGAGTTACTTCTATCGGCAAACCATCAATTGTTTCATGAATTGAAAAAACAGGATCACTTTCACTGTAAAGTGGATTACTATCGTTTGATGGATCATTGTATTTTGTAAAATGAATCCCATCATTACTATAAGCTAGTCCGATTTGAAAAATTTCTGAGGGATAAACTCCAGGAATAATACTATCCATCAAATTAGAAGCTTCTGTCCCTCCTGAATAATATAACATGTACTGCATTGAATCAGGATTCGTTGGTACATGAATGACTCCAGGAGTTTCTACGTTTAAATCATCCCAACTTCCTGAAGGTCCTAATTTTACAATTTGGAGTTCACGGTTTTCAACCCATTCATTTCCATCAGCAGAAACAGCTGTTCCAATTTGCGTATCAACTCCAAAATTATTCGTTCCATAATAAATTCTTAAACTACCTCCTTCCCAATGGGTCATATATGGGTCCGTTTTCCATCTTGTCCAAAATTCAGTTGGATTATCCGTTAACAATGTGTCAATTACAGGGTTTGAAGGATTCTCATTAAATACTTGCCCAAAAGATGAAAAACTTAAAAAGCTAGCAAAAAGGAAAAAAATAGAACACTTAGACTTCATCATTTCAATAAATTAAATTGGTCATTAGATAAACGATTTCTAAGCTATTTTCCCCTACTCCATACCGTACTTCTTTTCCAATTGCTTTACAGATGGCGTCAATTGTTTTGCAAAAAACAACGTAAAAAAGATAAGTCCTGAAACAGAAACCATTGCGCCAGTAATACTAACATTTAGCCAGATCGCAATATAGTAGCCAACAATTACTGCACCTATTCCAAACAAACAAGCACAAAGCAACATTAGCTTTAGTCTTTTTGTTACTAGTTTTGCTGTAGCAGGAGGAATGATAAGGAAACCAACAACCAATACAGCTCCAACTACTTCAAATGCAACTACTATTGTCATAGAAACTAATGTCATTAAAACATAATGCCATTTTCCTGTTCCTATTCCAAGGGACTTTGCAAAATCTTCATTAAACGAAAGCAATTGAAATCCTTTAAAGCCAACTATTACCGTTGCTATAATAATCAAAAAAGCTACTATTTCAATGTAAAATGCTCTGGGTCCGAGATAAAGATTTCCATCCACAATGATTTTATCTAAATTGATTAATGCAATATCGCCGTATAAAACGCATTCCATATCAATATCAACGTTTCCTTTAAGCCAGGATGAAACCATTATCATTCCAATTGCAAAGAGTAGTGTATATGTTATTCCAATTGAAGCATCTCCTTGAATTTTTGCCTTTCGTGATAAAAAATCAATGATAAATGATGCTAAAACACCAGTAAGTGTTGCTCCTAAAAGCAT
>CAYPZN010000077.1:0-16433 GCA_964415335.1 uncultured Crocinitomix sp. | reverse complement strand
CTAAATCTAATAAAAAAGGATGGGATTCTTATCTAAAAGATATTAGGAATAATAATGAAGAAGTTCCTGTTTATGCAGCAGCAGCAAGAAATAAAGATTATACTAATTTTCCTCCAACTATATCTTTTGTGGGAGATTTGGAACCATTCAAAGATGAAACAATTGCCTACATTGAAGCTCTAAAAAATGAAGGTATTGATGTTAAATTTCAATTGTATAAAGGTGCCTATCATGGTTTTGATGCCTACGTACCTAATGCACAGATTTCAAAAAATGCTGTAAAATTTACTTATGACTCGTTTGCTGAATATTATGATAAATATGTAAAACCTGACTGAAAAGTTAGCAGAGAACAAAGAACTGTGCTAAAAAACAACTAATTCTACTACTAATTTTCTTTTAAAACAAATTGTATGCTTCTATAAGTCTGATCATATTTAACTCCCGATTTAGCAATTGCAAAAGCCTGTTTTAAAAGCTTTATATCTTGTGAAATCATTACTAAATTGATGATTCGCGTAAGAATCCACTAGATCAAACACATCCTTACTGATTTCTATTCCAAAATAACTCAGATCTTTATTTTATTGTTATGAAGGAACAATGAGTTCAAATGTAAATTGGGAATGGAATTTAAAAGTTCTAAATGTAAATTTAGGAATAAATTAGAGCAATACTCATGTTCAATATACAGGTAAATATCACTATCACGGCACACCAACGCTGTTTTTGGAAGGTATAGCAGTATCGACTGATGAAATGATATTAATTGGTTATACTGCGGAAGGTTTGCCAATTTATTATAAATATGCTATAATACTATTGCCACGAACAATACTTCTTCTGTGATCGAAATGACTTTAAGTTATCGTCTAAAAAGCTTTAGTAGGCCAAGAGATGGTGAAACGGCACCTTGTGGAATTTATGATAGAGTTTATTCAAATTATTACGAATTTGTTGATGAATTAGGAAGATTGGATGAAGCCAATGGTAGAATTGGTGTAACTCCGGAATATCCTGAAGGGATATATTACTATATTATCACGGATGATTCTCCAAGCCTTCCAAGGTTTTTTAAAGGAACGCCTTCAGAAGGTTTTAGGATAGGAATGCAGTGTCTTTATGAATTGATGATATCTGTTTGTTTTGGAGTCAAGATGTGAAAACACATTCTCTCAATTATTTATGCGAGACATTATTTCGAAAGTTAATTAATTGAGGGTGCTGTTTGTAAAATAATCGAATGGCTTCTGCAAATAATAACTTTTCGCTATCTCTTACCTTAAAAGATTTAGATTTACCAATGATTGAGGATATTACCCTCATTAATTCGTTAAAAGGAGGTGGTGTCTTTTCAATCCATTTGTGAAAAAGAATGCCATTAATTGTGGAAGGCAATGATCCAAAAATACCCAAATCATTTTGGTTGTGAACTAAAATCCCGGCAATTGTTCCTTTGTCTAACGTAAGAACTTGATACATATATAATGTGTGATAATCAATTTGAATTTGTTTTTCATCCAAATTGTAATGAGGGAATTCTAAAAGGGCCAACCTTAAAATCTTTTCATAATCAGAAATAACAGTGCTTGCAACTTTTTTGGTCATTTCATAATCGGCATTAAAATTTCCGCTATCAAATCCTTCCAAATAAAAGTGGCTAATTCCTCTGTGCTTATTTAAAGCAGGAATATAAAAGTAAGAATCACCTTGTTTTCTTCCCCTATTGTAGTGTTCTCCAGTAGAAAGAGTTAATCCCTTTTCAAAAATTTCTTTATATGAGTTGTTCGAAATAGAGGGGTTTAAATCTGCCATCATTCGCCAATAACTTCTCCCATTTCGCATTTCAGTCCAGCTAAAATGCATGTGTATTGAAGGGGAGTTTGGATTGTTAGGGTGAATGATCGCTGAAAGAGCAGTCGCCGAAGCTAAATTTTTGTCCGGGTCATCATCATAATGAACATGCGAAAAATTAATAGAAGCTCGATCAAATAGGTCATTTTCTTCCGAAATATAGCGTGTTCCCCCTCCATGAATTCCTTCATCTCTAAGCCAGTGAATTGGATTAAATGATTCAATTTGAGCATCCAAATTTTCTAGAGAGTTAACAAGCTTACCTTGAATCCATAGTGTAAGAAAAATTGCTTTTTGGGCATTACTAGATTTTGATTGTGTAGAATTCATTTCTTGATATTAACCTCAAGTATTGTCTTTGTACTATTGATGAAACAAAGTTATCAAGATCTAGCTTTACTCTAAATAAAAATTAAATAAATTAACAATAATAAAGAATAGAATTCATAATCACTAAAATGTAATTGCTCACCTTGCAATAAAAAAAGAGGGAGGTTGTAAGATTCATTACAGTACGTTTCTTTCAAGGCTTATGATTAAAGAAAAGACCTCTTGTGTACCATATTAATCGCGGTTTTTCCTAAAAAACATTTTTGATGATTCGCTCAAAATAACGTCATCTATTTTTGCCTATCTTTGTTTTATTCTAATGACAAATGAAGATTTTACATTAGTAAACGAAATTGATTTATCATTCATGTCACCAATCGTTACCAATTTTCAAAACTTGTTGGATAATGAATACGAGACAGAACACAATGTTCAATTCTATGCCGATAAGTTAAATATCTCTTTCAAAGGTTTAAACAAAGCGGTAAAAAAAGAATTAGGAAGGACAGTTAGCGAATTGATCAAAGAAAATTGATCATAGAAGCAAAAAGAGAATTGTATACAAAAGAGTTATCCATTAAGGAAATAGCGTTTAAATTAGGGTTTGAAGATTCCGCTTATTTTAGTCGATTCTTTAAAAAAGAAACGTCTCATAGCCCAAAAGAGTACGTGGAACTCTATTAAATGTAAAATAATACAATTTAAAGGAGCATTTGTCCAATTAACAATCTACCAAAGCTGTGTACATTTGTAAAAAAGATTACGAATGATGCATTACGATATAATTATAATTGGAGCAGGACCAATTGGCCTCAGTTGTGGAATAGCTGCCGAAAAAGAGAGTATATCATATAAGATTATTGATAAAGGAACATTGGTAAACTCACTTCACAATTTTCCTACAGGAATGACTTTTTTTTCGAGTTCAGAAAAATTGGAAATTGGTAACATTCCATTCACATCACTTTCAGTAAGACCGTCAAAACAAGAAGGATTAGAATATTACAGAAGAGTAGCAGAGCATTATGACTTAAACTTAGGACTTTTTGAAACCTTCCAAACATTTGAAAGATTCCCAAGAAAAACAAATCAAAGTAATTTTAAAATTATTACTTCCAAAAAAGTATATACGTGCAATTTCATTATAAATGCAACAGGGTTTTATGACACCGCAATCAAATTAAACGTTCCTGGTGAAGAGCTAGGTAAAGTAAGACATTACTTTACTTCAGCGCATCATTTGTTTAAGCAAAAAGTTGTTGTAATTGGAGCATCTAATTCAGCCATTGATGTTGCATTAGAAGCGTATCGAAAAGGAGCTAATGTAACGCTATTGATTAGAGGAAAAGTAATCAGTAATAGTGTGAAATATTGGATTAAACCAGACATAGAAGCTAGAATATCAGAAGGAAATATTAAGGTTTATTATGAATCTAATGTTACACAGATAACAGATGATTATGTATTGTTCGATTCAAAGAACGAACAAATCCAATTAGAAAATGATTTTGTGTACGCCATGACTGGATATCAACCCAATTTTAAACTTTCGGAAATGTTAGGGGTAGAACTTGATCAAATTACAGGATACCCAAAACACAATGAAGGTACTATGGAAACAACTTCTCCAAATGTTTTTCTAGCAGGAGTAATATTAGGCGGACTTAATACTAGAGAATGGTTTATTGAAAATTCAAAAGATCACGGAGAAAAAATTATTAATCATATAAAAAAGAAGAATGAATCTCAAAAATAAAGTGGCAATTGTAACAGGTTCTAGCAAAGGTTTAGGACTTGTTTTGGTAAAGCAATTGATTTTGGAAGGAGTATTTGTTGTTGGTTTTAGTAGAAATGAAACGCGAATTGATGATCCAAATTTTACAGGATATCGTTTAGATATTGGAGACGAAAATAAAGTCAATGAAACATTTGATAAAGTGATTGAAAAATTCAAAACAGTGGACATGATTGTAAACAATGCAGGTTTTGGAAGTTATCAAAAAATTGAAGAAATGGATTCTTCGTTAATGCGACAGATGTTTGAAACAAATGTTTTTGGAATCTTCTATTTAACAAAACGAGCCGTCCCAATTATGAAAGAGGCTAAACAAGGACATATTATTAATATTTCTTCAATTGCAGGAATAACAGGAATAGAAAATATGTCAGTTTATAATGGAACAAAATTTGCCGTTAAAGGAATGTCAGAATCATTATTTAAAGAGCTTCGACCACATGGAGTAAAGGTAACATGTATTCTTCCTGGCTCAATAAGCACAAATTTCTTTGATGATTTTGATGACTTTAAAGCAAGCGATACTATGATGAATCCTAAAGATGTTTCGGATAGCATTATTTATTGCCTTAAATCTTCTGCATCTTTTCACCCAGTAAACCTAGAAATCCGTCCTTTTAAGACCTAATTAGTTTTCATGCGAAAATAATACAAGTCAAGTTCCTTTTTGTCCATTTTAACCACCGTATTGTGTAATTAACTTTGTCATGTGATTGGTTATCAAACCATCCGAGATAAAATTAGAAAATACAATTAAAATTAAAACAAAATGAAAAAGTGATTCTTGCGCTTACAGTACTAATTTCGTCAATGAGCTTTACTCAAACAATGAATACAAAATCTGTTGCCTAGGAGGGTACGATTTAGTAGGTTATTTCACCAAAAATCAAGCTGTCCAAGGCTCTGATAAATTGTCAGTAGAGTTAGATGGTATTCACTATTATTTTAGTAGTGTTGAAAATCAAAAATTATTTAAAGAAAATCCAGAAAAACACATGCCAGAAATGGGAGGTTTTTGTGCTACTGCAGTAGCTACATCTAATGCCAAATTTCCTGTTGATCCAGAGACTTTTCAGGTTACAGATGGAAAATTGTATTTGTTTTACAATGGACCATTCAAAGGATCAAACTTTAACGGGAAAGGTCCTTGGGTAAAAGATGAGAAAGCGTTGATAAAAAAAGCAAACGAAAATTGGAAAACCCTTAAAAATAAATAATCCGCAGGATGATCGGCGAGACTTTGAAATTTTGAAGTGTCGGGAGGCATTTTTTTATTGAAAAAATGAAATCATATCTGTTAACATTAAGTTTTTTTATGAATTCGCTTTTAATTAGTGCGCAAACAATAAACATCAAAGAAGTAGTTGTTCATGGCTATGATGTAGTTGCATATCATGATGGAAGAGCATTGCAAGGAACGGATAAACTCAGTGTGAAACTAAATGATGTTTATTACCATTTTAGCAGTGCAGAAAACAGGGAATTATTCAAGAGTAATCCAGAGAATTATTTGCCAAAATTTGGTGGGTTTTCTGCTATTGGTATAGCAATATATGATGGCAAGTACGATATAGATCAAGAAGACTTTTTAATTGATGATGGAGAACTTTATTTGTTTTGCCCAGATCAAATTGACAATTGGATTGCGAATCAAGAAAATTTAAAGAAAAAGACTGAAATTGAATGGCTAAGACTAAAAAATAAAATCAAAAAGTAAGTAAAATGAAAAAGAATAACATAATTGATCTTTTCATTTTAACAATATTAAGTATTGCAAGTGTTTCTTGTACAAATGTTTCCGCAATAGGAAATGAAGGAAATTCTATTTTAAGAGGCAATAGGGTAGTATCTTCTGAATCAAAAGCATTTTGGTATGACGGTAAAGCAGAACTTTCAAGTTATAAATTGACGCAGGTAAGATATGGAGAAACGGATGAAGGAACGGCAGTTTTAGTTTATGTAGCAGAACCATTTTCACTAAGTACAAATGCAAAAGCAGATTTTGATGACGTTAAAAATGTTCCTGTTTTAAATTAAACAAAACATTAAAATTTAATACCGGAATTTACTCTTACTCTTTGATAAACAGTACTTTTTTCCCTTTTGAAAATGAAAGCGCTTCTTTAAAAATGGCATCTTCATTACAAGAATGGTGCGGAATGACGTATCTGGAGATGAAAAATGAAAGTGATTTTATCTTCAAGTTTGATTCTTATTTTGAAGGCTTTACATTTAAAAATAAGAAAGTGAAAAAAGCAATCCTTGAAGACGATTTATGGTTGTTGATTCGTCTAAATCCAGAATTACTTCCTGTAGGAGAACAATCAATTATTCCATCAATGATGTTTTTATGTTTGAGAAACCAAGACCCAGAAGCGTATAAGGCAAATGTTTCACTAGCCCAAGATAATAATAGTGTATCACATTATACATTAAAATATCCTGAGTTAGAACGTGAACTTACAATTGATTACAATACAGAATTTCCACATGCAATTATAGGATGGGAAGATACGCACTACAGCGGTTATGGTGATGAAAAGAAAATTCAAACATCCAAAGCAGAACTTTTAAAAACAGTGAAAACAGATTATTGGAATCAAAATCGTAATAAAGACTCACATTGGAGAAATAAATTAGATTTATAAACTTAATTAAAATCAAAAAAATTAATCACAATTCACAACTTAACTTTTTGAAAAGTATCTTTAAACGGCAAATGCTTTTCTCGTTTTAAGATACTTTCCAAGAAAGGATTTTTCAATTATTGTGACGGGATAAGAGTAATTCAAGAGGTGTCAATCTTGTCTTATAAAATGAATGGGGAATAAAATAAAAATAAAACGATATACAGCGCAATATTTTTTTGATTTAAGATACTATTCTGAAATTGGTTTAGATATATTACGTTATATTTAGCGCCATTAATAACCTAATAATTAAAATTTGCTATGAAACACAATTACAAGCTAAAGGCTTTCTTTAGCCTAGCTGTTGGGATTGGATTGTTTGCATTAGACGGTAATGCACAATTGTATGATTTCGACACACACACCTTTACAAATGCGGGAGCAATTGGTAGACAAGGACCAAGTTTAGTTGAATGCCAAGCTGCTTATTCAGCAGAAATATGGGAACTAGATCCTGCACTTTTCAACATGACAGTTAACGGAATTCAAGAATGGACTGTTCCAGTGACAGGAGATTATTCAATTGCTATTGGCGGTGCTCAAGGAGGAAATCATAATTATACCGTTGAACCAGAGGATGGAGGTACAGGTGCTCTAATGCAAGGTACTTTTTCTCTTGTTGAAGGACAAGTTCTGCACATTCTTGTTGGTCAACAAGGAGTTAATTCTGCTACTGGCGGTACTTTCTCATATGATAATGCAGCACCAGGTGGTGGTGGTGGAACTTTTGTTTGGGATCCATTAGATACATCTAATCCTTTAATCGCTGCTGGCGGTGGCGGAGGTGGTAGTAGTCCTGGAGGTTATGCTGGAAGAAATGCAAACATTACTGCAGATGGATCAGAAGGAGAACTTAGAGCAAATGGCGGAACTGCTGGAAACGGTGGAATGCTAAACACTGGTGGCGGAAGTTACTGGGCTGGTGGTGGTTGTGGTTGGATAACCAACGGAACTGCAGGGAATGTAACTGTCTTATATGATGCTACGCCTTCTGGAGCTTCTAGCGCTGGTGGTGGAGTAAGACCTTTAGAAGGCGGTCTTGGAGGATTCAGATGGGTTGATGGAGGAGACGTTGAAGGTGGAAATGAAGGTGGAGACGGTGGATTTGGAGGCGGCGGAGGCGGCGGTTCCGATAACATGGGAACTGGCGGTGGCGGTGGCTACTCTGGTGGCGGTGGAAATAATGGTACATCTCGCTCTGGTGGTGGAGGTGGATCATTCAACTCTGGAACTGACCAAGTAAATTCTGTTGGAAATACAGGGCATGGATTTGTTATAATTACTTTACTATGTAACCCACTTACAGTATCTGCTTTTGAAGATACGCTTTGTAATGGCGGTGAAATTGTCTTAGAGGCAACTTCTGAAAGTGGTGTAGCTGTTACTTGGGATATGGGAGTTGTTAATGGAGAATCTTTTACTCCTCCAGTTGGAACAACCCTCTATACAGGTTCTACAACAGATATAGATGACTGTAGTTTCCAAGCTTCAATTACTGTAAACGAACTTCCAACAGTAACTGCAAGTTCAGATGAAACTGAAATTTGTGAAGGAACATCAATTACATTAACTGGAGGTGGAGCAACAACATATACATGGGATCCTTCAGATATTGATGATGGTGTTGCTTTTACACCAGAAGCTGGAACAGCTACTTATACTGTAACAGGTGTTGATGACAATGGGTGTGAAAACACTGCTGAGGTAGAAGTTGTAACAAACGCTTTACCAATAGTAATGGCAACTGCCGATAACGATTCAATTTGTATCGGAGATGAATTAATTTTATCTGGTTCTGGTGCAACAACTTATACGTGGGATTTATCTGTTGTAGATAGTGAAGCTTTCACTCCTGCTGATCTAGGTACGACAACTTATAATGTTGAAGGTACTGATGACAATGGTTGTGTAAACACAGCTTCAGTTGATGTTACTGTAAACGATTTACCTACTGTAACTGCATCAGTTGATTTGGTACTAATTTGCCTTGGAAGTGATGTCGTATTTACTGGAGGTGGTGCTGATACATACGATTGGGATATGGATGTAACTGACGGCGAAGCATTTGAACCTTCTTCTGTTGGAACAGAAACTTATACTGTGACAGGAACAGATCTTAATGGATGTGAAAATACGGCAGAAGTAGATGTTGAAGTAACAGAAAACACAATAGATGTTGTTGGAGCTTTAACACCTGAAACAGTTGGATTAGATGGAGAAATCGATATTACAGTAACTGGTGGAACACCAACATACACATTCGATTGGGACAATGATGGAACTGGAGATTTTGATGATACAGAAGATTTAACTGGATTAGCTGCAGGGACCTATACAGTTGTAGTTGTTGATAGTGATGGATGTGAAAGAACAGAAGAGTTTGTTTTAGTTAACCAACTTGGAGTTGAAGAATTAAATGCAGATTTAATTTCAATTTATCCAAACCCAACAACAGATAACTTTACAATTGCGTTTGATGGAACATTTGATTATCAAATTGTAACAACAACTGGAAAAATTGTTGCGAGAGGTAAAGGGATTAATAACGAACAAGTTTCTATGCAAAATTTTGCAACAGGAACGTATTTGATCCAATTAACTGCAAACAATAAAACAACAATTGTTAAGCTGATTAAGAAATAATCACTGAATAAAATATGAAAAGCCCCATCTTGTTTTCAAGGTAGGGCTTTTTTTATTGAGAAATATAATAATAAAAGAATGAATTATTTCTATTTAGCACGATCTGGAATAATCCATTGAAAATCAGTTAACAAATATTTCGCTAGACAAGAAGAATCAGGATTCTGATAACTTGACTTTCCAGCTTCACTTCCTGTTGGCCAACCAGCTCTATTATGGCAGTTATTACAATTTGTTTCAATCGGATGAATCGCCAATTCAATGTAAGGATTCATAGCAATGGGTAACTGACCTGTTGTTTGATCTATGACACCATAAGAATCGACTAACAGATAATGATCCCATGGACCTTTGGCATTTGGTAAATCCGGTCTGTTTGCAGTATACTTACCTTGATTAGGGGTGTTACTCCACCATGAACTTTGCATAGTCCAAGTTTCAATTTCTTTGGTATTTATATGCATGGCAATAGTAACGATATAATCACCAACTCCAATAGGTTTGTTATGTGCCCAATAGCTTGAGGCATTTAAAATTGCTTTGTCAGCTGCATCAAAAGAATCCCAATCAGTTTGAGTAATTTTATGATAATAGAAATCATCTAGTCCATAAACTTTCGCTTCTGCTGTTGTCGGAGAAATCAATGTTGTATCTGTTTTACCTTTTTTGTAAACATCATATAAATACGAAACAGAAACTGTTTTTCCAACGTCCTTTCCGCTAGGGTCAATACCCACTAGATTTGTCCAAGTTTCATAGCCAGCGTACTTTCGATATCCCGGAGGGAAATAGGATTCATCCCAAACAGGAATTCCGGAAATCTCATCTGCTAAAACAGGCCAATACATGTGTTTTGTTACAATGTGTTTTTGAGGGGCATGAATTGAATGTTCCGTGTCAACATTAGCATAAAGACTATCCAATTTAGAAACTTTGTACAAGTTGTTATTTCTGATCCAATCAAACCCTGATTCGCTCAATGATTCTGTTGGAACCAAAATGTCTCCATTAAATAGAAAATGCTTTCCTGGGATAATACCAGATGTATCAGAATTAAAGATTCCACTATCGGCATATTCATTAACCACAGGGCTTGGAATAGGGTAGTATGGTAAACTGTTTTTAAAGGTATCTAAAACAGGCCCTTCAAGCATTATATTTGCAATGTTCTGATCGATTAATGATTGACCTTTTAATTGTAAAGTCATCTCCAATTCAGAGGCATCCTGTAAAAAAGCGTCATACGTATTTAACCACGTATACCAAATGGGCCAATCAATACCTTTAGCGGGTTGCATAATTCCAGCCCAAATATTCCAAGCATGTGTCCGTATATATGCTATATCTGCATTGTTTACAGCACTTGCTAAAGCAGTCGTATCATTTAAGTAATGATAGCCAGAAGGAAAAGCCTCATAAGTTAAAACAGTTGTTTTTTGTTCTGTTGATATTGGTTCTACGATTGAGTCTTTTTCAATTCTTCCATTACAAGCAATGAGAAAAAAGAACGAAATCGTCCAAAGTTTTTTGAATTTCATTTTGATTTTTTTAGGTTAATTATCAACAATATACGATATTTTTTAGAGAGATTAAAACGAGAAAAGTAAAAGCTCGAAAGTTACTTTTTTTACTGAGTTACATTTATTAGTAAACAATAAATCTAGAACTATGAAATACCTGATTTTTATTTTAATGATTAACTTCATTATAACGTCAAAAGCAAATGACGTCGATCGTATTGCACGAAATACAACAGCAAAATACGAACATGACAATGAGCATTTAAATGTTGTTTTGCCTTGTGAGTTTGGAAAACCATTTATTATTAATGACGAACAACTCAAAACACTTAACGAAAATGAAATTTATCAAATAGATCTTGTCTATACGGCCTTTAAGCGAGATCAAGATTTTGATCAAGAAAAATTAAACAATGAGTGCTTAAAGAAATTGAAAACACTAATTCCTGAAATTGATAAAAATACTCCTATGTGGAATTATGTAAAGCAAACAAAAGCAAAAGATTATGAAACAGCAGTAAATTATTTTCATGGTTTTGTAATTCACTATCGCGAAAGGTCAATAGATCATGAAAAATTGAGTACCCAATTTAAGAAATACCGTAATCAAACCGAAAAGTTTTACCTAAACAACAATCAATCGAAAATATTAACTTATGCATCTGGAACGCAAATAACTATTCCTGAAGATGCTGTTACATATGCGGATGGAAGCAAAGTAGAAGGTGAATACGAAATTGTGTATTGTGAGTTCAGAAATTCGGCCGAAATAGCACTCTCTGGTTTGCCAATGAAGTACGAAAAAGAAGGTGAGAATTATAATTTTACCTCACTTGGAATGTATGAAATAAGAGGAGAAAAAGATGGAAAAACATTAAAGCTTCAAAAACCAATAACAGTTGATTTTAATTGTACAAACCCTGTAGATCAAGGCGGTTTTTATACATTAAGTGATGAAACAGGAGAGTGATCTGAAATTCGGTCATTGAACGAAGTTTCGGAAAAAACGAAACAAAATGTCCAAGAAATTGAAATTAAGGAACAGTTGGAGGATATTATTTTGGTAAAAAGTGATGTTGATATTTTGGGAGCAGCCAAGGTTTTTCATACAAATAAGAGCTTGAAAATAGAAAGTAGTCCACTTAAAAATGGACAAATTGAATCAAAACTCAACAAAAAGGCGTGGAATAATTACCTTAAAATTCAAGAAAATGATAGTATTAAAGCTATCGTAACATTCGAAAACCCTGAAAAAAGAATTTTACATTCTTCAAAGGAAGATTTAAACGTACTTTCCAATTCAATTATTACACGTAGTTTTTGGGCGCTTAAACAAAATGTAGCTATTGATTGGGGTGATTTTGCTGATGAAGGAGATAGAGAAAGTGCAACCATGTTGGGTGAAGGATGGAAGTTTGCTGATAAGGGACATACCTACCCGAATATTGTTAAAGGATTAAATACAGCATCATTTGGTGTTTATAATTGTGATCAAATTTATAGAGTTGGTAAAACGGCTACCATTAGTCCTGTTTATGTAGATGAAAATACAAATACTCCAATTGGAAATTTAGATGTAGTATGTCTGATGGATTTGAATTATAATGGTTCATTTAGCTTTGACCCTAATTATGTCACTTGCAACCCAGAAGGGAAAAATGCGCTATTATTATTCACAAAAGACAATAAAAAATACATTATTCTGCCCGAAAACCTGAGTAAAGAAAATTTATCGAAAAAATCACCTAAACTAAAGATGAAAGAAGTTACAAAAGAACTAAATTCAAGTGATGATTTAGCATTGATATTAGGGCTTTAATTGTATGAAAATTGCAAGAAATGGGGAACGAATAAATGCATTTGTTTATTTGCATTTTGTACGCTAAACCCTTGTGAATAGAGAGCAAAGAAAAATAATTTAAAAAATTTGAAAAAGATATTGCAGAGAAGTAAAAAATACTTATCTTTGCGCTCGCCTATTTAAAAGGCCCTCGGGGTGTAGCGTAGCCCGGTTATCGCGCGTCGTTTGGGACGACGAGGTCGCAGGTTCGAATCCTGCCACCCCGACGAAGGAGATGTATCGCATCTCCTTTATTTTTGAAGCTGCTATCACTTCATAAAAAAGATAAGCATGGTCGCGTAGCTCAGCTGGATAGAGCATCTGCCTTCTAAGCAGACGGTCCTAGGTTCGAATCCTAGCGCGATCACTTAAGCAGGTGAGGTGCCTGAGTGGCCGAAAGGACTTGTTTGCTAAACAAGCGTACGTGCAAGCGTACCCGGGGTTCGAATCCCCGTCTCACCGCTGTAGGGGACAACAAGCTATTAAAAGCCTGCTGTCCCTTTTCTTTTTCCACGTAATCCCCATTAATACTAGAAAGTAACGTAAAAACTTGATTAAGTTGAGGGGTTCGAAAAATTCCATTTTCAAAAATTAGATTTTCGCCAAATATCGAACCCACGATTTTTTGTTTAAGCTGAACCGTAGCATTTTCATAGGTTTCAAGGATATTAGACAAAATTGTAATTGCATTTTGTGTAAGAGAAATAACCCTCTTATTATCCTGCGATAGCTCCTTTTTCTTATCTGTTAATTCATCTAATTGGACTACATATCTAGCGCGCATACTTTGATAATCCTCAATTTCTAATTTTCCATTTAGCATTAAATCCTGTAAGCGGTTAATTCGTTCATTAATTTGATCGATTTGCTTATTAATCGCCTTAGCATCTTGCTTATTTCTTTTCTCTCCACTTAGCGAGATACTTGTTAAAACAGCTTGATATACCTTATTCATTTCGGGCGAAATACTAAGCGAACCCAATAAATCATAAAAAGCGGTATGTACTTTTGTAGCGGGTACACGTTGTCCTTTACACTTATTACAATGATAATAACCAAAACGCCCGCCATGTCTACCTTTAGAAAAACTAGAAGTAAGTACATGACCACACGTATTACAATTAATTACCCCTCTTAAATGAAAATCGTTTCGTAGTTTATTATACTTTGGTATATCTTTATTACGTTTCTTTTTATTACGTTCCAAAATAGCCTGCACAGCATAAAAAAGGCTTTCAGAAATAATTGGTTCATGTACAGCATGAACAATTTGCACAGGTTCTTCTTCATGTTCGGGAACAATAATTTTACCCGCGTATCCAATTCTTTTTAAGATAACATGAATACCATTTTTAGAAATCTTAATTCCTCTTTCTGCTAAGTCTTTTATAATTTCAATTTGCGGTTCTTCTTTTGATACACGTTCAAATATTTCTTGTACAATAGGTGCTTTTTCGGGGTCGGGAACTAATAAATGTTTCCCTTGTTCATCCTTACTAGACATATATCCGTAGTAAGGTCTTTTAGTCCAACGCCCTTGCTTTAATCCTTGTCTTATTCCACCTTTTACCTTTATTGATCGTCTACGATTATCTACATCAGGGTTGGTAAGGTAAAAAGACAATACAAAAAGTTGTTCGGGTATGTCATAATCAATCGGCTGTTCAATGGCTTGTGGAGTAATGTTTTTCTTTTCTCTCAAATAGTCCACCATATTTAAAGCTTCAGTTAAGTTCCTAGAAAAACGATCCCATGAAGTAAATAAGATAGCATCAATTTTAACACGCTTCTTTTTAATATGTTCCATCCATTTATTCCATTCAGGTCGATTAAAGGTTTTAGCTGAATAATCTTCGCTTATTTCGTACACTATTTCATAATTATTCTTTTTGCAATAGTTTACTAATCTATTGTACTGATCGTCTAAGCTATATCCTTTCTTTTGTTCGTCTGAACTAACCCTATACATGATACAAACCCTTTTTATCTCTCTTTTTTTCATCTTTCTTTTTTCTGTTTGGTTATTTTAATATTGAGGTGTGCCAAATCAATTAAAAATGCTCTGATTTTTAGTAATTGTTCTTTAGTGTAGCGCTTTCCCTTCTCTCCTAATATCTTTCTCATCTCCTCTAAGCTTATCATAATAGACACAATTATTACATCAAAAAAAATCATAAGATTTTGATAGCCATATTTTTATGATTTTAAAATCGAACTTTTCGATTTTTATTAAACATGGATTCATTCATTAAATGAATCCAATTCTTTCAGGCGTAAATTTCGCTTTACAAGTCATTCACGATCAATAGTTCTATCACTCACTACTATTAATTCGCGTTTAGCAAAGCAAAATTTATACTGAAAATCTCCCTTTTTTAATTATTTAATCAAGGGATAAATCAATGTTCTCCTTATATCACTCGCTCTTTTAAGGATATAATTGATTTCATTGAACCAGCTCAATTGTAATACGTTGAATCATCACCCAATGAAACACATACCATTTGAGTTATTTGAATCCTCCATTTGATGTATTACAACTTTTACTTGTTCTTTACCAATGTTCAATATACGCGCGCTCATTTCATTGAACATTGACTTTTAATAAAACAAGATGAACATAGGACATCACAAACAAAATACACTCGCTCTCCTTCTGTTACAATGCCCTTGTAATCACACTTGTTTTTTACTCTTTAGCTTGTTTTTCTAATTCGTCTAAACGTTTAGAATTATTTCTTACCTTCTCACGTATGGTAAGTGTATGTTCTAAAAAACTAGCTTTTAGTTCATTTACTGTTTTTGACAGTTTCTTAAAATCTTGGTGAAAGTCTTTTACAAAGTACATGGTAAAAGAAGCCAGTACACCATTAATAATTAACACTATTTCCATCTCCTCATTCGTTTTAACATGATTAATTCATTTACATTCTGTTTTTAAAGTTCAACCATTTAGTTTAATTCTTTTTTCAACTTTGTGTGCTTTTGGTTGCTTTTGTGTGTTTCTATCTGTTTGTAAAGGTCAAACATTTAAATTTATGCTGTTGTAGGAATCGACACCTTTTGACACTATTGTATGCCTTTTGGCGTATTTTTCGCTTATCCAACGACTACAAAACTCAAACATTAAAAACAATCTTGTTGTGAGTATTGCCTATTTTTGCTGGTTTTCGCGCATTTTGCCGATTTTTACTGCATTTTTTTATTTATTCTTTATACTTCTACTACAAAGCTCGAACATAAAAATTAATGGGGTGTTCAAAATTGCACCTTTTCGGTACGCTCTTGCACTTATTTGCCCTTTTTTACACCTATTTTCAATCATTACTTTATAAAATCAACTCTTTTTTAGTACACTTCTACTACAAAGCTCGATTATTAAAATTAATGCTCCGTCCCAAACTACCCCGTTTTACCCACTTTGACTTAATTTTTCCCTCGTTTTCCCATTAAAAAAGGTATTTAATTCTTCTCTTTTTGTACAACTTGCTAAATGATTTCATATCTCTTGAATAATTGTTATAAAAACAATACTAATATTCAAGAAATCGAGCATTTTCCCATGTTTCGTCCATGTTATTCCCATGTAAAGTACATGTATACTCCATGTATTGTCCAAGTAATGTCCCATGTTTATTTTTTGTGACTTTTTTTCGAAAAAAGAAAAAACGTTTTTAAAACATTTTTTTTAGTTGTTAATGAGGTATAAACCTGAGTTCGATTATTAACTATAAGATATTCAGTTAATTATGTTGATAACT
>CAYPZN010000076.1:0-16481 GCA_964415335.1 uncultured Crocinitomix sp. | reverse complement strand
AAAACTAAAGTCGCATAAGTCTTAAATTAATGTCCGACTTTTTGTAGGAGATCCAGTTTTACAAAAAACAGCCGTTTTAAGCAAACGGCTGTTTTCATTTTTCACTCAATTATTACTGCATTTGGCGAAAGTAAATGACGCAATTGCTCTATCTTTTGATCCATTTTATCTGCCAGAATAAGATACTGACATTTTTTAACGCTTTGCCCTATTCGGTGAATGTCGGTATGCAAACTTGTTCCAACTAAAAATTCAGCATCTTCAATTGCAATTAATTCCAACTCCATTAAATTAAGTCCATTTAAAAAGTAAAGCTTACTCAATCGTTTTGCTGTTCCGATAACAATGTCTGCCCCTAAATAAACCTCATCTTTCTGCTGATTTATCGCCCTTTCTTCATACACTGTGCAAATTCGTAAATCTGTATCGTTTACAAATTGGTTAAACTTTTCTTCTAGTGCGAGCGCCTCTTTTTTATCTTTTACAAAAATTAATGCTCTAGGATTATCTCCACTTGCTTGCATTTTTAATTTTTGCAAAACACTAATTATTAAACTCGTCGTTTTTCCACTGTCTTTTTCACCAATTGCAATTATACTAGACCCGCTCTTCATCTTTGGAATCAGGCTTTCTTGTAATTTTGTTGGAGTATTAAACGCTTGTTTTTCAAGCTGGAATAATAATGAAGGATTTAATTTTTTCAAGAACATATCGTAATTTTTAACCAGTTCATGCGACAAAATTACAAATCAATTGCTAAGAAGCACCTCAAATGAGGAATATGATGTTGTTGATAATTTAAATTCGCAATAATCGCAACGTATAAATTGATTGTAAATAATAAAATATAGCTTATGCCAACAGTAAAATTAACAGCAGATAAATTCAAAGAAGAAATCTTTGATTATACAACGGAAAAGGAATGGAAATTTAAAGGGGATTCACCAGCAATAATTGATTTTTATGCAGACTGGTGTGGGCCGTGTAAAGCAGTTGCCCCAGTATTAGAAGAATTGTCAAATGATTATAAAGATCAACTGACAATTTATAAAGTAGATACAGAAGCTGAACAGGAACTTTCTGCTGTATTTCAGATTAGAAGTATTCCGAGTTTACTTTTTATTCCGGTTGATAAACAACCTATGATGCAAGCAGGTGCTTTACCTAAAGCTTCGTTAGAAAAAATTATTGAAGAAAATCTTGTTATTGGGGGATAAACTTTACACTTCATTTATAAAACCGTATTTCACTATTGAAATGCGGTTTTTTAGTTTATCATTTTCTCAAAACCTTTAGAAATGTAGGTTTCATTCTTTCCTTCAGCGTTGACAAAAATTAAATAAACTTCTAGGTTTAAATTTGAGTGTTGTTTTAAGAAATCTATCGTTTTTTCCACTCCCATCACCATAAAAGCCGTTGCCATTGCATCTGCTAAAGCGCAATTATCAGCAATTACAGTAGCGCTTAATAAATTATGTTTCACCGGATAGCCCGTTTTTGGGTTAAGTGTATGCGAATATTTGACGCCATTCTTTTCGTAAAACTTTCGATAAGATCCTGAAGTTGCAATACTTCTATTGTCCAATTGTACAATCTCTTGTAGTTCTCTATTTTCAGATGTTGAATTCGCAATTGGCTGATCAATTCCAATTCGCCACAAAACATCTTCTGAATTCACTCCACTTACTCTAATTTCTCCACCTATTTCAATAAAGTAATTTTTAGCACCTCTACGCTCAAATTCTTCTCCCAAAATGTCAACAGCTAGCCCTTGTGCTATTGCGTTAAAATCAAGTTTTGAATGTGGTGTGTTTTTTATGATCTTACTTATTTTATTTTCTTCATTTTCACCTAAAAAACTAAAATGATAATCATTTTGAAATCCAACTAATGCTTTTAAAGAATCAATTGTAATTGAATCTGGAACATTTGTAACATCTTTCATAAACCCCCAACCATCTACAAGCGGAAAAACTGTTGGATCAAAATCTCCAGTTGTTAAATCAAATACTTGTTGCGATAGCTGATAACAACGATTAAAATAACCGAACTTATCATTATAGTTATACTCTCCTGCTGGGTAATTATTTAATTTTGAAACAATGGATTCGGGAATATAACTGCTTAGTGCAGTGTCAAAATCTGCCAAAATTTCATTGATTTCACGCATTGAAATTTCGATTGGATCATTGCATAGAATTGCAAAAGTTGTTCCTTGCGTATTGCCATAAAATTCAAGATTATTATCAACTATATTTTCCGGAATATCTATGGAAGAATCATCTCTATCTGAACATGCGCTAAAAAAAATAGCAAGAAATAAAATTGGCAAATGCTTCATGTAAATAGCTTCTATTTGACAAAGTTATTTTTTAGCATGGAATAAACGAAAAGAAATGAATTAATTTCGAACAAGATCTCCCGCTTCAGTTTGATCTTGCCAATCAAACTCAGAAATTCCAGCCCCATTTACACTGTATGAAGTTGTACCAAACTTAGTTTGAACTTTTTCATAAACATTTCCAACACCATTTACAACTACAATTCTTCGGACAATATACGATACTATTAAACCATTTTCATCATCTATGGTATAAATCTCTTCTGTAACTCCTTCTGGAAATTGTGATCCCAAATCATTTTTCATCTTTTCGGTGATCTCATTCACTTTAATATCACGCAAAGACTCCACAAAATCTTCAGAATTTTCAAGGTCTACTTTACTTTTTTCATCTAACTCTCTCACTTCATCAGTCATTTCATCTATACTATCTTGTGTATTGTCAATATTTTCATCTGCAGCTTCATTCGCATCTTCATCTTTATCTCTCTTTTCAGCGCTTTCGTTTTCTAAATAATCAACCGTTTCATGACTTTCATTTTCATTAATCGCAGATTTTTCAGCAATATAATCTGATTCACTTTCTTTTATATTGTCAACAACGTCCTCATACCCTTCTCTGTTCTTGTCGTCTTCATCTTTGTTTTCGTTGATCTTTATCTCTAATTCTTCTACTTTAGTATCCGAAGTAAACAATACATTGTCCTGATCCAACGACAACTCCTCCAAAACTTGCTTATTATCTACATCTTGATTTTCAACAAATCCTTCCATTCGTTCTCTCGGAATATCATTGTTTAAGTTTGCAAGATCAATTTCGGTAATTTCTTTTTCAGTATATTTTTTCTGATCAATCGTAACATCATACTGACGATCCGTAAAATCTGATGAAATATGAATTCGTTCTAAATTAACCTCTTCTATATCATTTATCACCTCAACTCTAGGGATATCATTACTGATTTCATTTGCAATTCGTTCATCCAACTGAACCTCTGTATTGTCTTTAACTTCAATAACAACATCTTCTTGATCCCATGTATTTTCATTGGATTCATTAATCAATTGAATATTATAATCTTCTATTCTAATTTCGCCATTTTTTCTTGGAATATCGCGATTTACGTCGTCTTCTATTCTATTTTCTTTTGACTCTTCTACATAATCTTTTTGAACAAATGTTTCATTTGTTTGCAATACTTCATAGCTAGTATTTTCAACAATTAATTCTGATCGAATTTCTTCAACATCCAAAATATATGCTTCTCTTGGTAAATCATCTTCTTCATCTCTTTCAATGATTTCAGTATTGATGTTATCTACGATTTGATTTTGCAATTGGACGTCATTGTCATTTTGATCAACACGACCTCTTTCCTCAACAACTAATTCAGATTGAATTCCTTCTACTTTCCACGAAGCTTGAACTCCAGCTTCTACCGCAGCATCATCTGCAGTGCGAATATCTTCTTTGACTGTTAATACTTCGTTTCTTACGTCAAAATTATTATCGGTTTGTGTTAAGTCATTTTCTTTATTTGCTTCAACCGCATCTATGCCTTGTTGTTCTACTTTTTGCGCAGTTAAGAACTTACGTTGCGCTTCGGCATTAGCCAACATAGCATCTATATCAATCGCATTCACTGATCGGTTTGGATCCCCATAATCTTTTAAAGGGCCTTTTGATTTTGCAAACTTTTCTGGGTTTAGCAATTTTTCAATTTCTTCTAATTTATCTTTTGGATATTGATCGGAAGGTTTTAAACCAAGTGCTCTTGTGAAAAGATCTTTTGCTTTTGGATAATTTGCTTTTGTTAAGTACTCATCTGCTTTTTTGATCAATTTATTATAGCTTTTATTTGCCTGATTGTTTCCTTCTTTTTCAAGAAATTTATCGCACTCTACTATTTTTTTCTCTGGATATTCACGATTAAAAATATTAAATGCTTTTATGTAACTATTTCTTGCCGCTTTCCAGTTTCCTTTTTCAAATTGATAGTCACCATCTTTGATATGACTGTCGTATTCCTCTTCTTGTTTTTTGTCCGCTCCTAATTTTGAAATAATTTGATTGATTTCATCTATCCTTTGTTGCGGAATAGGATCACTTGGCTTTGTTGTTTTTGCTCTCAAATAAAGTTCAAGCGCTTTTTCATAGTTTTTCTCGTCAAATTTACGTTGAGCAACATCAAGTATTTTTTGATACACTCTTGCTTCTTCATTAAGTGTTTCTTGTTTTAAAAAAGTATCGGCACTTGCTATTTTATCTTTAGGATATTGTTCTTTGGGTTTAACATCAAGTGCTTTTTCATAAATTTTCTTTGCTTCTATATATTCTTGTTGATTGAAAAGCTCATCTGCCTGTTTTATAAAAGCATTATACTCTTCGTCTAATGCACCTACTTTTTCAAGTTCGCTCAGTTTTGTTTTAATTTCGGCAATGCGATTGACCGGGTAAGACTCACTTGGTTTTAATTCAAGTGCCCCCTTATATTTCTCAAGTGCAACTGGCCAATTCTGTGCATTGAAAGATTCATCAGCTTCTGCAATCAAAGCATCATATCTTCTATTCAAGTCTTCAGCTTGCGAAAGGGCATCTGCTTTTTCTTTTTTGATTGTATTAATTTTATCAATTTGATCTTTTGGGTAATTATCAGAAGGTTTAAGCCCTAATGCTCTTTCATAATAACTCAATGCATCATCATACTTTTCTTCGTTCAATAATCCATCTGCTTTACTGATAATTTTTTGATATTGCTTTTCTGTTTCTGCTAATGACTCAGCTTCCATCTTTGCGGCAATCTCGTTAATTCTTTCCTCTGGATAAGTCTCCGTAGGAAGAATTCTTCCGGCATCTTCGTATAATGTTCGAGCACCATTCCAGTTTTCATCTGTAAACGCAGCATCTGCTTCTTTAATTTTAGCATCATAATTTGCTTGCTTTTCGGCATTTTGACCTTCTTGTTCGATCAAGGTATTTAGTTCCGCTATTTTTTGAGTTATAGCAATATCCGGCTTAACACCGATTGCTTCTTTATAATTGATCAATGCTGCATTATAATCTTTTGCTTCAAAAGCTGCATCAGCTTTTTCTTTGAACGCTAAAAATTTCTCTTCTTTTTCTGCTTCAGCCTCTTGTTTCCCAATTTTTTCGGTTAGTTCTGAGATCTTTTCTTTTGGATAAGCTTCATCTTTAATTGAAAGCGCTTCTTTGAATTTTTCAAGTGCCGCTTTATTATCATTCGATTGATACAATTGGTCTGCTTCTTTTAAAACAGCATCATACTTTGCTTGTGTTTCTGCTTCACTTTGATTTTTTGCAATTAATGCATCTATCTCTTTTATTTTTTCTTTGACACCTGCATCATCTCTAATATCCAAGGCATTATTATAATTCAACTTAGCTTTGTCATAATCTTTTGCATTAAATGATTGTTCAGCACTTGCAATAAAATCATCAAACTTTTTTTGTTCTTCAGCCAGCGCATTCTCTTCTGCAATAATTTTATTGATTGCATCAATCTTACCTTGAGCATCAGCATCATTTGGTTTTATTTCCAATGCTTTTTTATATTTTTCTACGGCAGTATTGTATTCTTTATTATCATTTGCAGCGTTTCCTGCAGTCATAAAATCTTTATAGGCCTTTTCTTGTTCTTCTGCTTTTGATGCATCAGCCAATAATTTTTCAATTTCAGATATTTTATCTTTTGGCGTTTGCTCTGAAGGCTTTATTCCGAGTGCATTGTTAAATTCAGCTTTTGCTTCGTTATATTTCTTTTGATCAAATAAAGCCTGCCCTTCCTTAATAAAAGCATCATAAGCTGCGTTTTCTTTTGCTTCACTTGTTTCTTTTTCAATCTCTTTACGGATCAGGTCAATTTGGTTTAAAGCTTCTGAATCATTGACTTTAAGTTTAAGTGCTTCTTCATATTTTGATTTTGATTTTTCCCAATCCCTCTGATTAAATAATTCTTTAGCCTCATCCATAGCACGCTTGTAATCTGATTCGAGCTTTTCTTTTTCTGCAAGTTCAGCAGCACGATCTTTCAAAATCTTTTCAATTTCTGCAATCTTATCCTTTGGTTTCGACTCTTCCGGCTTAATTACAAGGGCTTCTTCGTATCCTCGTTTTGCTTCCTCCAATTTTTCAGAAGATAAATCTGTGTCTGCTTTGGCTATTAAATTATCATATTTCTGTTGCTTCTCTTTTTCAGCAGCCAATTCTGATTCTTTCGCGGATTTCTTCTTTTTAGCATCATCCAATTTTGCTTGCACTCCAGAATCACTTTTCAACTTTAACGCTTCTTCGTATTTAGAAATTCCTTCGTCATAAGATTCGCTATTAACAGCAGCATCTCCTACCGCAACTAAATCATTAAATGCTTTCTCATTCTTTTGCTGTTCAGCGATTTTGCCTTCAATCTCGGATATTAAATCTTTTGGCAGTTTTTCATCAGGTTTAATTGCAGAAGCTTCTTTATATAAACCAAGTGCTTTTTCTAGATCTTCTTTACCATATGCGTCTTTTGCTTCTCCCATCTTCGCTGCAAAATCCTTATCAGATTGAGCATTAGCATTTAATTCTTCCAATCTAATTTTAGCATCTTCTAACTTATCTTGGGTTGATTTATCATCTGGCTTAATTTCTAATGCGAGATTGTATTGTCCAATTGCTTTTTCATAATCTTGCTTTTTCATTGCTCCATCACCAGCTTTAACATAAGCATTGAAATCTGCTTCTCTTTTTTTCTGTTCTTTAGCTTCTTTTTCTAGCTCCTCTTTCTTTTCCTCAATCTGCTTTTTTAGCGCTTCAATTTTCTTGAGCATTGTACTCAATTTCTTCTTATCATGTGCCAAAATACCAGCTGCATCCATTTCGAACTCAATAACAGGTGTTGATTCAAGAAAACTGAAATCAACTCCTTCGATCTCTTCGAATAAAGCCGCTTTAAATTGCAGAGGCGTGTACAATCCTAAATCTTCAGGATAATCATAACGCCCATCAACTTTTGCTATTTTCGTTACAAATCCACTTTTTTTAAAATAAATTGTATAAAGTGATCCAACCGGTAAATCTGTAATTGGAAAACGACCATTTGAAGCAGAAGATTCAGAGAGAAATGGTTTTCCATCTCTTAAGACTTCCATGGTTACCCCTGCTAATTTTTTACCGCTATCTTCATTAGAAATTGCCGCATCCAATTTTATTATTGGATCTTCATCTTGTGAAAATGCAATTCCCCCCAAAAGGATAAATACCAGTAAAATGAAGGTTCTCATCATTGGTTTATACCATTTTGAAGCAAAAAGGTTCAGTTTAAGTTTAAAAAACCAACAAAGCGAATTTATTTCTATCCGCTCTGGTTAACATTATACTGTTTGCAATTTGCTCCATTATTATTTCAAACGTAATAAGCTTGTGCGTAATTTTAAACGTTTGTCTTAATTAACAAATATCTAAAAAAAACGCGACCTATACTAGTTTAAGTCATTATTTTTAGCACCTATGCTCGACTTCAATCAGCTCAGTTATTGGGAAAAAGAAACATACTTCAACCGCACCGATTACCTTGTTGCAGGGTCAGGTATTGTTGGTCTTTCTACTGCAATACATCTTAAACAACGCGATCAGACCAAAAAAGTAACAGTTTTAGAACGTGGTTATCTTCCAACAGGTGCAAGTACTAAAAATGCTGGATTCTCTTGTATTGGAAGTCCATCTGAATTAATGGATGATCTTACAAAGAATGATTTAGATGATGTTTTGAAGACTGTAGAAAAACGTTGGAAAGGATTAAACTATTTAAGAACCCTTTTAAGCGATCAAGAAATTGGTTATCAAACTTATGGATCATATGAAATTTTCAATTCAAAGGAAGAAAAAGTATATGTTAAGTGCATTGAATCACTTCCTTTCTTAAATAGACATTTAACGGAAATTACGGGTATTGAAACTGTTTTTAAAAATGATGATTCAATTTGCAAAAATGCGCAGTTTAATGAATTTGAAAAAGCGATTTCTCATGCCGCCGAAGGACAGATAAATACGGGAAAAATGATGCAATCGCTTATTTTAAAAGCACAATCTTTAGGCATTATAATTTTAAACGGAATTACCATTGAAAAAATTGAATCCCGAAAGGTTTATACTAATTATGGCCAAATTGGCTTTGAAAAACTCGCTATTTGTACCAATGGTTTAGCAAGAGCATTTCTCTCAGAAGAAGATATAATACCAGTAAGAGCGCAAGTAGTTGTTACTTCTGAAATAGAAAAATTACCATTTAAAGGAATTTTTCATTTTGACAAAGGATACTATTATTTTAGAAACATTGGGAAACGGGTTTTATTTGGAGGTGGACGAAATTTAGACTTTGAAGCTGAAGAAACTGCTGAATTGACCACAAGTACCTTAATTATTGATCATCTAAGTACAATTTTAAATGATTTGTTACTTCCAAAACAAACCTTTAAAATAGAACATCAATGGGCAGGAACAATGGGAGTTGGAAAGAGTAAAACACCAATTATTAAACAAATTGATCGTACTGTTTTTTGTGGAGTGCGACTTGGAGGAATGGGAATAGCCATTGGTAGTTTAGTAGGAAAAGAATTAGCAACACTTATTGTTGAAAGTTAAAATGAATAGCATGAAAAATGAAGATCGCATAACAGAACAAAGTTCAAATCATGACAATTTAGAAAAAATGTCTTTGAGTACACTTTTAATCAACATTAATAATGAAGATCAATTGGTCCCTCTTGCTGTTAAAAAAGTAATTCCAGAAATTGAAACTTTTGTAGCAGAGGCATTGTTACGCATGAAAAAAGGAGGACGTCTTTTTTACATTGGAGCAGGTACAAGCGGTCGTTTAGGAATTGTTGACGCTTCTGAATGCCCACCTACTTTTGGTGTCGATCATGGTGTTGTTGTTGGCCTTATAGCAGGAGGAGATAGCGCAATAAGAAAAGCCGTTGAATTTGCAGAAGATGATATGGAGCAGGGTTGGCTTGATTTGAAAGAGTACAATATAAATTCAAACGACACCGTAGTTGGAATTGCAGCTTCAGGAAGTACACCGTATGTTATTGGTGCATTAAAAAAAGCAAATGAAAATGAAATTTTAACGGCAGGAATAACGTCTAACAAAAATAGCTTACTTGCTTTAACTGCAAAGCATGCGATTGCGCCAATTGTAGGACCAGAATTTGTAACCGGAAGTACACGGATGAAATCAGGTACAGCGCAAAAATTGGTGTTAAACATGATTTCTACAAGTTTAATGATTGGATTGGGAAGAGTGAAAGGAAATCGGATGGTGGATATGCAATTGAGTAATAATAAATTAGTTGACCGTGGAACAACCATGGTTATGAATGAATTAAAAATTGATTATCAACAGGCACAAGAATTACTTCAAAAGCATGGTAGTGTTCGAAAAGCCGTTGAAAATTTTAAATAATTTTTAAAATGAAAATGAGAGAAAAAAAACCAGCATTACTCCTTATTGATATGCAAATAGGATTTGATGATGAAGCATACTGGGGCGGAAACAGAAACAATAAAGACGCGGAGGAAAAAGCAAAGGAAATTTTAGACAAATGGAGAGCTTTGAACCTCCCTGTTTTTCATATTATTCATAATTCCCAAGATCCAAATTCACTATTGCATGAATCTCATCCTGGATTTGAAATGAAAGAAGAATTGAAGCCGATAGATGATGAGCCACTCATTATCAAACGCGTAAACAGTGCTTTTATCGGGACTGATTTGAAAGCGCAATTAGATTCGGCAAATATAAATACCTTAATCATTGTAGGGTTAACTACAAATCATTGTGTCTCTACAACTACTAGAATGGCTGGTAACTTAGGGTTTGAAACTATTTTAATAGAAGATGCAACAGCAACATTTGATCGCATAGGAATTAATGGCGAACATTACTCATCTGAAACAATTCACTATACAACATTAGCTAATTTACAAGAAGAGTTTGCACAAGTTGTTAATACGGAGAAAATTCTAGAATTGGTTTAAAAGTTGATTCTTTAGATGTTTATTCCCAACGTCATAAGTAACTAGAAAACTCAAAAATTTATGTTATTTTCATATTCAAACCACTAACGCTAATTAAACAAAAATGAAGGTTACAGCTGAAAAAAATGAAAAAGTTGCTAATATGATCTTTGCATCTATTTACCCCCATTACTGGAATAGATTGGAAAAGCATGGTAGAACAAAAGAAGAATTTCATCAAGTAATAGAATGGTTAACTGGTTTTGACGAAAACAAATTACAAACACTTATTGCAGAGAAAACAACATTTAGAACGTTTTTTGAAAAAGCAAAAATTCATCCCAATGCACATATGATTAAAGGCGTTGTTTGTGGTTACCGAATTGAAGAAATAGAAGATGAATTTGATACATATAAACAATGTAGACGTTTAGAAAAACTGATTGATGAATTGGCAAAAGGTCGTAAAATGGAGAAAGTTTTACGCGAAGAAAAAAAATAATCTTTGGCTCAAGAAATACACAAACAGTGATTTAATCAAATTTCACAATGTTGACAATAGCGCGAATTTGGATTATGTTCAAAGAAAAAATCTTTTTGATACAGTTCCTCGATCGTTAAACGTAATTCATCTTCAAAAGCATCTAGTATTTCATGTGATAAAATTTCATCACTGGATTTTGTTGGCTTTACATTTTGAACCCAATCATCAATATTAATCATGGAAATAATTCCTGCAGAAAAGTTTTCAAATTGCGGATAAGTTTGTCTAAACATTAGGGCATACATTAATAATTGTCGGCCGTACCCCTTTTGTTCATGTTTCATAAACTTCTCCATTGCCCCAGCTTCTAAAATCTTTCCACCTAAACTTATTTTTTGCTCACTGCATTTTCCAGATTTATAATCAATAATGCGATAATGCGATCCAAATTGTTCTATTCTGTCTGCATTCCCTTCTATTTTAATGGTCTTCTTTTCTCCATTAATTTCCCAATGATAAGTTGCTGCAATCGATTTTTCCAAATCAATAATATAAATGGGTTCATCCGTTTTCTTTATTTCTGCAATTTGCTTGGTTAAAAAACGATCAATAAAACTTAACGAAACATCAAATGAAAGTTTGTTTTGTCCATATTTTATATCAGTTTCGCTAAAATCTTCTAAATAAGCATCCCGCAAATAAGTTTCGATATTTTTCCGCTCTTTTTCAAGAACACTTGCATCTAGTTTCTTTTTTGTTTCTAAAAAATTCTTTCGTAAAATCAATTCTAAAACATCATGAATTTTTGTCCCAAACGTTGAAGATTCAATGTTCTCCTCCACTCCTGCATTTTCGCGCATTTCTAAAATATATCGATAATAAAAATCCAATGGGCAAGCAACAAGCTTATTGAGAGCTGAAGGCGACAATCCTGCCGTTAAGCGTTCATTCAATTTTAACTGAATTGCTTCAGAACTTTGATATTTTATATCGGAAATACCAGCTGCTTTATCGTCAGAAGTGTATGTGTAGTGCGAAATTTGATGCTCGAATTTAGGAGAGATTTCATTTTCTAATTGCGTAATAAAGCGACTTTTCTCTGCAGTCCCAATTCCTTCTGTAGAGGAGTTATAAGTGAAATAAACTTTTTTTGCACGGTGCAACAAACGATAAAAGTGATGTGCAAAAATTGCTTGACGATCCTCTTCTACCGGCAGCGCATGATTCAATTTTAAGTCACGCGGAATAAATGAATTTACGACATTGGTTTTGGGTAAATTTCCTTCATTCATTCCCAAAACAATTAAATTTTCAAAATCCAATGTCCTTGTTTCCAGAATTCCCATTATCTGAACTCCTTCAACAGGATTTCCTAAAAAAGAGAGCGATTCTCCTTGCCAAAATTGGTAAAACAATTGTTTAAATGATTTTAAATTTAATTGATGTGGGTATTGTGATGCTATTGTTTCGAATTTTTTAAACCCTTTTGCAAAGTGGTAGATAATTTCAAGATCTATTTGCGTTTCCTTTTCAACATTTTTCAAAGCTTCATATAAAGCTTTTGTCAATTGATTGAACCCTAAAAAACCATATTTCATAGGGTTCTTCCAAACTGAAAACAATGACTCAATCTTCTTTAATTCTGGAAAAAAATCAAACAATTCTTCTACGTCTATAAATATTTTGTTCTTATTAATTACATCTTCTTCAAAGGCAATAATTGTTTCGTGATTATCAATTAAAACAGCTAAATAAGGGTGATCTAAATAACTCAGTAATGATTTATGGTAAATTCGTTTTGATTTAAACTTTTGAAAATTAAATTGCAAATCGAAAACAATGTCAATTAAGCTTTTTAAGTGAGAAAATTTTAAAGGATAACCCATGGTAATGTTTGCCTGATCAATTGTATTTGGCAATGACCTTGTCAGTGGAATTAGCAATGATTCATCTGCAAGAACGATCGCTGTAGAATCCAAATTTTGCCCAGATTTCACTAAATCAGCTATAATGCTCCCTGCAATTTTTGCTTGCCCAATTTGTTGCGCGGTCTCAATTACAGTTATTTGCTTTGGCTGTTCATTAAAATGTGTTCCAAGTTCTTTTTTAATCTGCCACTTTCTAAGGATTTTTCGATAAAAATGACCCGCTTCATGTTCCGTATTGTCAAAATAACTTTTATCCGTATCAAAAAAAACAGTTGCCTTTTTCTCTTTCATTAAGTGCCGGATAATTTGATCTTCACTTTCTGAAAGTGCATTAAATCCAATAAAGTAATAGTAGTAATTATTTAATCCTACCAATTTATTTGTTGAAAGTTGCTCATAAAACAATTTATATGCAGCTCCTTGATAAACGTATTTTTTTTCTTCTAATAGCTTTTGTAACGCCGCATAATACTTTGGTAATTTATCCCAAAGTGTTTTATATGCTTCTTGTCCTTCTGATAATTCTTCTTCTAAAAAACTCCAATTTTCAATTTCCTTAATATTTCTGAGGTCTCTGAAAACTAATTTCGGCGGAATCAAATAACGATCAATTTCATCAAAATCTGAAAGAATGATTTTACCCCATTTAATAAATGTGTTGAAGTCATCTGCTGACTTTTTTTCAATTTCACAATGCACATCATACAGCACAAATAACAATTCTGTCTGTGTTATAATTTTATAGGGTGTATTTTGATCAATCCATTCGTTAATCGTTAAAATTTGAGGAGAAAAAATAGGTGTTTTTGCTAATTCGGCAAAGTATTTTTGAATATATACTGCTGCACGTTTATTTGGTATAATGATCGATATATTATCCCAATCATTTGTATGATTTTCAAATATAAAACGTGTTTTTTCTCCTAAAAATGTATGCATTTAGACAGCTGGTCAAGTATTTTCTTTAAAACTAATTAATTCAACTGGATTAATCCCAATATTCCTGTTTTCATGGATAAATAGCCTTATTTTTGTTACCTGTATTAGGTTATATTTTTAAAAATTCTTAAAATTTAAGCGAGAATTAAAGTATTTTGATTAATTTCGTGTCAAAACTGATTAAGCAACCATTTATGATAACACATTTAAACGTTGGAGATAAAGCTCCAGAATTAAGCGGAAAAGATGAAAATGGAAACACAGTTTCTTTGAGTAACTATAGTGGAAAGAAGTTAATTCTTTATTTTTATCCGAAAGATTTAACCCCTGGTTGTACGACGCAATCATGTAACTTAAGAGACAATTACGATCTTCTTTTAGAAAAGGGATTTGAGATATTAGGCGTCAGTGCAGATGACGAAAAAAAACATCTTAAGTTTATCGATAAACATACGTTACCTTTCCACCTTTTAGCAGACGTTGATAAGGAGACTATTAATGCTTACGGTGTCTGGGGATTAAAAAAGTTTATGGGTAAAGAATATGACGGAATCCACCGTACAACATTTGTAATTGACGAAAAAGGGGTTATTGAGGCCGTTTTTAAGAAAGTAGTTACAAAAGCGCATTCAGAGCAAATTTTGGAAGAATTAGAAAAAAATTAAAATAACTTAGGAAAACGTAAATAGATTACGTTCTGGTAGAATTCCTTTGTATTAAAATTATTAATCATGGCAGAAGTAAAAACAGAAAAATTAAAAGCATTACAACTTACCTTAGACAAGTTAGAAAAAACATATGGTAAGGGAACAGTAATGAAATTGGGAGATAATGCAATTGAAGATATTGAAGTCATTCCCTCTGGATCATTAACGCTTGATCTTGCGCTTGGAGTAAAAGGTTTTCCTAAAGGAAGAATTGTCGAAATTTACGGACCAGAATCTTCTGGTAAAACAACTTTAGCGCTACACGCTATTGCCGAATGTCAACGAAAAGGCGGAATCGCAGCATTTGTAGATGCGGAACATGCTTTTGACCGTTATTATGCTGAAGCGTTAGGAATTGACACAGAAAACCTGCTGGTTTCACAACCTGACAATGGAGAACAAGCATTAGAAATTGCTGATAATTTAATCCGTTCAGGAGCTGTTGATATAATTGTCATTGACTCTGTTGCTGCTTTGACACCACGTGCAGAGATTGAAGGTGAAATGGGTGATTCTCAAATGGGTCTTCAAGCACGTTTAATGTCTAAAGCATTGAGAAAATTAACAAGTTCAATTAACAAAGCAAATACATGTTGTATTTTCATTAATCAATTAAGAGAAAAAATTGGAGTAATGTTTGGTAACCCTGAAACAACAACAGGTGGTAATGCCTTAAAGTTTTACTCTTCCATTCGAATTGACATTAGAAGGTCAAGTCAAATTAAAGATGGAGATGATGTTATTGGGAATAGAACACGCGTTAAAATTGTAAAAAATAAAGTAGCACCTCCATTTAAGAAAGCCGAATTTGACATCATGTACGGAAAAGGCGTTTCTAAAGTTGGAGAAATATTAGATATTGGAGTAGAACAAGGAATCATCAAAAAAAGCGGTTCTTGGTTTAGTTATGGGGACACAAAACTTGGACAAGGTAGAGATGCAGTAAAAGCATTAATAAAAGACAACCCAGAGCTAATGGAAGAGTTGGAAACTAAGATCTTTGAACAAATTCAAGGTCCTGTTGCTGAAACTGAGGCTGCAGAGTAAACGTTTTACTTCTACCAAAAGCGAAAAGGGTCGTTCATCTGCAGTGAACGGCCCTTTTTAAATTAAAATTTTTTGTATCAAATATTACTACCTTTAACACTCAATAATCAAAATCGAAGAAAGTAGACAACCATGAAACATATTAAGGCATATGATGCCTTAAGGGGTTTATGTATCATATCGATATTAATTAGCCACCTTGGCCTTTATCATATTTTACCTGATAATGATTTTTTAAAAGAAAGAGTATGGCTCGTTATTTCAGGATGGGCAGGAATAACAATTTTCTTCACGCTAAGCGGGTTTCTAATAACACTACTTTTATTTTCAGATCAAAGTCAATCTCGTTTTGTACGCATTAAAAATTTTTACATGCGTAGAATTATACGCATATTTCCCCCTCTTATTATCTTCCAAACAACTATTGCTATCTTAATCCATTATAATTTGATCGAAAGCACCGCTCTAGGCTATTATTTTTCCGTTTTCTTTTTATACAATTTTGCTCCCATCAATCATTATACAATGGAATTAGGACATACTTGGACACTTGCATTAGAAGAACAATTTTATCTTGTTTGGCCCTTTATCATCTATTATATTCCAAAGAAAACTCATTTAATCATTACCCTTTTTTTCTTGGTTTCATTATGCGTTGCAGCATTTTATATCTACCCTCACCTAGAAATTATTAAGCGATTCAGGTCAATTAGGTGGTTTCTTCCTGCAGTTGCTCCTATTTTAATCGGAAGCTATTTTGCCATTTTACACCATTTCAATTTCAAGAAAATTAAACAGTTAATGACAAGTACACAATGGCCTTTGGTTTTTTCAGGAATTCTATTTTTATTTCCACTTTATAGCCCTGGCTTAACACTCACCCTTTTTTTCCAAGCGAGTGGTAGTGCTTTATTCTTGTTATGGATTTTACACAATCAAAGTTCTTCTACAGTTCGATTTCTAGAATTTAGATTTTTAGTTTAGTTAAAAGAACGGGGCATGCAGATGCCCCGTT
>CAYPZN010000075.1:0-16700 GCA_964415335.1 uncultured Crocinitomix sp. | reverse complement strand
TTTTTCGCCAGATTTTCTAAATTTAAATTGTCCTAATTTAAGGGAGGAGGTCAAACTATTCAATAATTGTGGTTATTCCTAAATTGTTGCAATGTCTTGCCAAGTATCTGGATTATAAATAGTGAGTATTTTTTCTTCACGGCTTATCATTCCAGCAAAGTTTTTTGCAATAATTTTAAAATGATGATAAATCGCATTTCCTCCTGCATCTTGTACGGTTAATAAATTGTTGGTTAAGGTTGTATCAACCAATTGAACTTGTACGACGGCATCATTACTTTGAATTTCATGAATTTGTTCCCAATTTCCACTGGCATTCATTTTATGAATTGTATAACTTCCATTATGAACAGTTTTATCCCACGATAATGTGACTGTGTCTAATTCATACGCAATATTTAATGGTGTTGCGTAATAACTTAAATCAGGAGCTTCTGGATTTCTATTTTCAACAATGTTTGTCAATGTCATTTTAGAAGGAGAAGAAGGTGCATCATCTACAACTAGGTTACCATCTTTATCGTTATATTTTACTTGACGTTGAACGATTACTTTATAAAAAAGCGGGTCACCA
Source organism: uncultured Crocinitomix sp. (assembly GCA_964415335.1). Lineage (GTDB taxonomy): Bacteria > Bacteroidota > Bacteroidia > Flavobacteriales_D > Crocinitomicaceae > Crocinitomix. The sequence goes on along the minus strand of CAYPZN010000075.1, from coordinate 16,126 downwards.
TAAGGAACATATCCTAAATCAGAAAAATCATCTTGGATTTTCCAAATCTCATCTCCTTGAATTCCGGCAAGTTCTACATCTAATTCACTCACCCGATCCATAGTTCGTATCGAAAGTGCATCAGCTGGATTTGTTGCACGATAAATATGTATTTTTTTAATGTTTTGTTCTTTTGGATAGCCATTCAATTGCACTTCAATAGAAGCAGGAATGGAAAAAACTTCGTTTTCTAAAATTGGTGTAATTTTCACAATCTCTGGTGCCGAAGGAGGAGCTGTATTTACTAAACTTATTGGTCCTAATATTGGACTATATAAGCCTGTTTTCATCTGTAAATTCATCTCGCGAGCAACATAAAAATATTTTGCGTTTGAAGCGCCGTCAAGTCCAAAATCGGTAAATTGTGTCTTGTGATTTGGTGAGCCTGTCCCAACTATTTTCATCATAGGTGCCATATCAAATGTTGGATCAGTAGGATTCAATAAATTTCCATTTCGATCTCTGACAACTTGTTTTTTAGGTAACGGTGTATAACTAGGTCCTTTGATATGATCATAAATCACAGGAATCTCTGTCAACGGAACAAAACAATTAAAAATAATGTCTCGCATAAAATCTACCAACTGTAATTCTCCATTCCCTGTACCAGATTGAATGACAATTTGATGTAAAGAAGTTATTGTTCCTACGTGCGCAACACTTTGCCCAAAATGAGTATTATGTCCATCAATAAATGTATTAATACTTGCAATGAAATTTGGATTGTTTGGTAAAGGTAAACGAACGCCTGTTGGATCATTTGGTAATTGTTCAAATAATCCTCCGTCAGCTGTATAATCCCAACTTAAAAGATTATTCCAACGATCTTGAAACCAAATTGATTCTCTATTTTCAAAAATATCTGCCATAACTGAGTCTACATTATAATCTGTTGGTCCAGTTAATTCATCTGATTTATAAATGGTCGATAATATTTGAATATCACTTGCTCTTTTAAATTGAACAGAGTATGGTTTATGTTCGAAAATTGTTGTGAATGTATATGAAGCTTTTCCGAAGAAGTCTGGTCTTGTTGCATATAATCCACCCACTGGAAGTCTCGGTTGTTGTGGCTCTACAATCTCTTGCGCAAACATAATTACAGGTTGCGAAATTCTAGAATAAAAACCTAAAGCATGATCGTGTGTTCTTAAACCAAATATTGAATAACGAATTCCTTCTCCTACATTAGGCAAAATATGTGATTCCTCAAGTAAATGAGGAGCGTCATGATAGAAATAGGCTTTATATCCAGGATAATAATTCACTTTAAACGTACCTACTTGTATTTCGTCATAAGTTGGAGCTGGATCAAAACTTGTATCGGCACAATAAACAATTAAATCATTTGTCGTTCCAATGTTTTCTGTTCGAATAACTTTTAATGTTTTACGTGGCCCGTTTGAATCTCCAGAAGTATGAACGCGTACAATTCCGTTATACCATTCTACTTCGTGTCCTACTGCTCCGTTTTGTGAATGCTGTGCTAGACTATATCCATTAAATGTGATTTTGTACAAACCAAGATGCGTATCTTTTACTCCATCTCCAGTAGTATCTTCATCTTCTCTTTCAATCAATGCATCTCCGTATACTCCCCTAAATTTCTTTACATGTGTTTCCACAGTACCATCTGGAGTTGTGATTGTTACTTCCTCTCGGTGTATTGCTGTCAAATCGATATTCACTTTAAATGCCAACGGGCTTGTTAATGGAACAGGTAAAGTTGTAGAAATGGTTGGGTCTGGTAAGCTCCAATTTTCAGGCGTTAACATGTTTTCAATTGCAACAAATAAACCGTCAGCAACAGGGGATGTTAAATCTGAAGGCGGGACTGTCGACCCTAATTCAACAGGAAATCCATTCGCATCATTTTTAAATACGATAAACTTTGGATAGGTTCCTGTATTGTCAACTTGATGGATTCTAAAAACAACTCCATCAATGGTTAAAATACTTCCTGCAAAATTATCTCCAGTTCCAATTAAAGATGGCGTAATTACCTCATCCGGAACGCCACCTGTTGTTCCGGCACTGTAAATTGGAAATTCGTCCGATACAATCGTTGCTAAAATTGGATTTCCATGCGGTAAAACCGTTTGAACTTTACCAGAAACCGAAACAGGAACTCTATTTCTAAAGAAAACCTCAAAATCTTCTCCAAATAGCTCATCAGCATCTGCTAATTCGGTATAACCGCTAATTAAATCACCATTAATTGTCCTGTGATAACTAATCATTTCTTGTCCGTGATTGTAATCAAAGGTTAATCGAATGAATGTCTTATCTCCAACGATTGTTGACAAATCTGCTTGTTCTTGAGCAGAAGTAAGTAATAATGGGCTTTCTTCGCGAATCAGTACTGCATTAACATTTGTTGGTGGTTCTAATGTATTTGTTGGTTCAATGACTGTTTCGATATCTCTATTAACAGTACTACTTGTTGCCCTACTAAACCAATTGATCCCATAAGAACTATAGGTATGCCATCCATTGTCTTTTTCGCGGTGTACAAAAAGAGGGAAACCAACTTCAGGAATCACAATTGGTCTTGTCTCATTTTTTTGAGCAACTGGCACTGTACTATCAATATTCAAATAACTTCCGTCAAACGGTAATTCAGGTTTTCTCCAATTAGCAGCTGAAGAACGTTTATATTCAATTCCTCCGTAAACCGGTAAGGTATTGTCTGCCGAGATAAATTCATAATTAATGTAATAAAACGACTGATTTTCAAGCTCATTTGGTAAATCCTCGTTGAACAAAGAAATAAATCTTGTTTTTCCATCATGCGAATAACCATCATCATCAGTAATAGGTTGCGGGGCTTCAGTTCCTTGTCCTTGTACAATTCCAGGAACCGGTTGTTTAAGGTCGATTGGAATTGGTAATCTTTCATCTGTAAGTGCAGTTGGCAACGAACAATAGAAGTGTTGAACATTTCTTTTCCCTAAGCCATCTTGTAAATCGCCTTCTGTAACATACTCTGCCAGGTAAACATATTTTCCGTCGAACACTTGATTATCGAGATCTAAAATTCCTAAACCTAGCATTCGTGCGATATGATAATCCAATGAGGCCAATTGTAATACAAATAGATTTGACAAATCAAACTCATTGTCTGAAGGATCATAATTTGGATCAGAAGATGTTGTAGCATCATTAATCAAAAATGATTCTATCGCCATTGGGTTTGTTGGATCATCACTTAAATTAATGTATGTATTTACTGTTTCTGAAATTTGATTTTCTGGTGGGACGGTACTTCCATTCCACCGATCTTTATAATTATCAATGTTAACATTTGCATTATCATTGTAACGAAGCCAATTGTTATGAACATCTCCAGAATTTGGTTCTAGCCTTTGAAATGCAAGGTTTGCATTTTTTGTCAGTGCATATTGACCGATATAGCTCCATGCATTTCTTGAATTTGCTTCATTTACAAGTACCGAATAAAATTCGAATGCGATTCCGAGTGCATATCCATGTTGGATTTTAAGACGAATACTTCTTATGTTCTCACTAAACAATGGCTTATTGTTTAGTGCTCCCGTACTATATTTTTTTCTTAAAGTAACTGCCTTAGGCGCCGTTATTTCGTTACACTCTACGGATAAAATTTCAACAAATGTTTGACTTCCACTTGCTGTTGAAACTAGCGTCGGTTTAACACAAAAACTTAACTCCGTTTTATGTTCAATTTCAATGACTGCATCTCCATATTCTCTTAGAAATAAAATTCGATCAGTCACAGGATTTACATTTACTAATGTCTGCGCGTACTTTGCCTGATCTAAGAAATAAATATGAAATGGCTCTCCATTCACAACATAAACCCATAACGCATTGGCATGGTCAATTTGTTTAGGTGTTTCTTCAAAATTTAATTGTGTTTTCCGCTGAATGTATGGTGTCCTGTAAATTTTAACAAAATCATTGTTTCGATTAAAATTTACTCCTGGAACGGCATAATTTGCTTTTGGTAAATGATTTGACAACGCTCCTTTAAGCATCCATCTTAAATGAATACCCTTGGTGCTATCATCCCCTAAGGAACCTGCTGCCTGAAGGTAAAAGTGTTTTGATTGTAAAAAATCCAAATTTTGAATCTCTAAACCTTCTCCACTTCCTGGTTCTTCAATACAATCACAATCTCCCAAATTAAACAAATAGGTTAAGATTTCATTAATTGCATTCTGCGCAATAGTATAAGTCCTAGTTCCTGGTCTTACGGTAAAATTATAAATCGCATCTATTTGCGGTCTTAAATTTTGAACCAATTTATAATCGGGTTGATCTCTATTACAAATTTCAATCAAATCAATGATATCTTGTCCACATGATACTGCAAACTCAATATCTGGTCTAGAAGAAGAAAAGCACTCACGATAAATTCCTAAAATTTGTTCGTGCAAATAACAAATCTTTTTATCTCTCTTACATTCACCATCAGAGGTTTCACCTGTTCCGCCTATCAATGTGATCGAAACATCCGAAATATCTATGATTGTGATTTCATGTTTACTTACGATTTCTCTTAATCGAGTAATTTCGCTCTCCATTTCAGCTCTTTCATTAAAAAACTGAATTCTTCTTGCAATGATATCCGATTTTCGATTAATTACATTAAAATACCATTGCTTGTTTTTATTTTGTTTTCTTTGAATACTCTCCTCAGAAGATTTCAAAGCATTAATTGCTTCATTAAATTCTTCATGAGCATCATCTTTCTTGAGGTACCTTTTACTACTACTCAATAAAATTTTGTCTTGTTCATCAATGACTCGAAATCGAAACTCGTCGATACCATCATTATCTATTTCATTAAAAATCTCGCATCTTGTTTTGCCGATTCCATTATTTTTAAGTGCCATAATTTTCTTCTAATAAATGATTTAACCTTATATGATTTCTATGTCGTTAACTAGTATTGTCCCTACTTCATCCGTTGAATACTGTGGTGTTGCAGGAACGATATAAGTTGAACCATTCCAAATTTTATAACTGAATTTAAAATCATACATTCCACTCGAAATGGATAATCCTGATCGCATAATTATTGCTTGCGAATAATCTTTCGAAAACAAGATTTTAAAATTGTTGTCAGGAACTCCAGCGTTATTTAAAACTTGCAGCGTATCTATAACTTCTGAAATCGGTAACCTTGGATTGTTGAAAGGTTCTGGATTACGAATCACAATTGCAACAATCTTATTTCCATCATTGGTGTCTTTAACCACGTTGAATTCAGTAGAGATTGCTTCATCTAATGGATTAAACCCTAAGATTCCTTCAAAAACACGATCATATGCATGTTGGTAATCTGTAACTAAACTATTACTTAAAGGATTTGATGTACCTACAATTGTATCATACGCAGCTTGAATTTCTGTTGTTGTAAAGCCTTTTTCCAAGCTAAAAACGGCTTTATTCGTAACTAAATCTAATGCATCTCCATTTGTCAAAATATAACTGTTCACCTGTTCTTTAAATGAAGCATATCTTGAGGTTTGGAATGTAAACTTATGCACTTCTCTAATCTCATTATTTGCTTCTTCAAATGTTCCGTTTCCATTTAAATCATATAGGTTATTTACAATTGCCGTATACAATTTTCGCGGTTTAAGATGTTTCGGAATAACCTGTAAATAAGATGATTTCGGAATAATTGTATTTCCTCCAATCGTAATACAATCATTTTCTGCCATCAAATTCGCAAATTGATCAAAAATATGTGGGACCTGGGGATTTGGATCATCTTGCCATGATTCAATTGTTTGCGGAGTATTTACATGAATTGTATCTGCCGGATCGTAATCGAGATAAGGCGGGTTTACAATGGTATCTCCTTCTCTTGGATCTTTAATTACAATTTTAATTCTGCCATCAACACTTGATTTCCCATTATAGGCTTGCCAGTTTTGGAAGAAATGCGTTGCCCAAGCTTTCGCAAAGAAAATATCTATCCGTGTTGTTTCATCATCATAAAACAATGGTTTTGCACTCAGTAAATTACCATCTGCATTTGGATAAGATCTTTGATAGTCGATATATTGACGTAATGTTGTTAACGCATACTTTTCTGGATGTGGTGTTAGTGGTGGAGTTTGTGGGATTATTGTTCCTGAAGAATTTCGCACAATTCCATTCGCGTCTTCAATAATATTATTCGTGTTTGGATCAATATAATCGCCATAAGTTGCATTTTCATGGGTATGGAAATAACCTAATGGTCCGGCTGTACTAAAACCGTATACAAATGGGAAATTTGTTCCATTTTCTTGAGATGTCCCAGCATCTACTAAATCGCGTAATACAAAACGAACATAATAATTGGTATCAGGCCTCCAAACGGGTTGAATGTACTGTGTGATTCCATTTACAGCTGCAAGAGCATCTGCTTCAATAGCAGCTTGCCCAGGAATAAATTCATTAAATCGATAAGACTCTAATGATAACCAGCAAACTTCATGTAATAATGTATGACATTGCGCATCATCATCCTGACAGTCACAACTTCCTTTATCACTAATACAATCCAAATCTAAGTTTACCGCATTCCATGCAGTTTCATATTCTGACAAACCAGGTTTAGAAATATAATGAAAAATTGGTCCAGATTTTAATCGTAATTCTAATCTACATTCTGGATCTTTAACTGATAATACAAGTTCAAGAATTTGACCGAAGCATTGTGAATAAGCTTCTATTTCTCCTTCACTAATCTGTGTTGGATGAGGTAGGCAATTATTTCTTATCTCAAAAATCTGCTCCCATAAATCACAATAGTATTCGTCTTTTTCACAGTCAGCAGAGCATTTTGCATTTGCATTCAAATAAGCAAGAACCTCTGACAAACCATTTCTCAACTGTTCTAATGTTCTGTAATTAGCATCTGACAGAAATGTTTGAATTACACGAATGAACGCTCTAAAACGCTGCCTTATTAGACATCTAGGATTTAATTTATCAAATTGTAGAATAAGATCTAACATTTGATGTGCACAATCTTCTATAGGTCTCCAATCTTGTACCTTACTTACAATAAAATGTGGCTGGATCGCAATTAAATTGTCATATAATTCACACAATTTTGCAGGATTACAACCCTCAACAGGCTCTTTACTATCTTCTCCATTTGCAAGTTGACAACCGATTTGTTTCAAATCTTCAAGCTCTCCTTCTAAACCAGATGTATCAATAATTTTCCCTTCTTTTAATCCAATAGATATTAAGAAGTTATTATTATTAATTGTGGCAATTTGTTCTTGTAATTGGGCTATTTGAACACTATTGGCATACTGAGGTAAAACTTCTATTCTAGTTATTGCCCGCCAATTCGGTTGATCATAAATAACTGGAGAATTCAATGCGCTTGCTGGAACATAAATTTCATACGGTTCATTTTGATTTGGAGCAGTTGGATCTGGGTTACCAAAAGTTACCAAAGAAGTGGTATCATCAATCAAAGGGGCATAGTAGCGTATTTTCACTCCCTGACTGAATGTTGTCAATTTTAAACTTGCTTCAACAGATTCTTCTGGTAAACGTATTTGTAACGTATTAGTATTATTGAAACGCAGTGACTGTACAAATCCAAAAGAGTTGATTTCATTGGTTATAATTCCAAATTCGTACTCTGATTTATTGTATAAAAAGAATCCTACTTCGTTAGAAAAGAAAAGATCATTCTCTGTATATGTATAATATTTTTGATCGAGTGGTTTCGTTAAGAAATCTGCGCATTCTTCAACCTCTCTTTCTCCTTCACAAAATAAATAACCTGCTGTAATTCCATTTTGCTCTGGAACATACCATCCTGGTTGACCCTGCTCTGTATAAGAAAAAGGGTTTGTTGCTAAAATTCGAATGGTACTATATTGTCCATCTGTTTTTTGGAATTGTCCAATTTTTAATGTGTTCAATGTAGGATCACTTGGATAAAGTGCTTCATAAGGATTATAATCTTCCCACGAATTACTTGTAGGATTCCATGATTTAATCTCGATACTCTCAACAGAATATTCATGTTTTACTTGTCGTAATGTGTTTCCTTTAACAACCTTTTGAGGAGGGACATTTTCAAAATAATTTTTTGGCGGATTATTAACTCCTCCAATGATACTTGAAACAGCTTGAGCTACTAATCCTTTCTCAGTTTTAATGTCAATGTAAGTATCAATCGGAATGATCGTTTCTCTGATATTTGTAGGTAATCCAGCTGGGGCATTTGCTCCAAGATAAGCTAGGTCAAATGTTTCATTCGAAAGCATGCTCACGCCTTTTACCTTATCACCCAACATTCCTGTGTTATTCGGATTAATCATTGGATTAAACGGTGAACGATCTACACTACTATTAAACTCCCAAGAAACGGCTAATTCGCCACAAAATTTAAATTTGAACACCCATAAAATACTAATCTTAACACAGTAATGGAACTCACCATAGATCAAGAATGGTTTTGGCGCTTCTACACCAAATAAAATATTAAAAGAAGCATAAAGGCTTACAATCTTAATGTCAATATCTGCTCCAACTCCAGCTGCTAGGTACGCACCGAATTGAGGCTTTTCAAAACTTATCTTCCCTCCAACTTCAATATACGCCCAAGCATGCACTTTTATTGGTCCGTATTCACGGAAAAAGTTAAACTCTCCTCTTGCTCCTCCTTCTATTCCTTTTGCAGACATCATGATGTAACTTGTCAATGTCATCAAAGTAACAACACGAGCAGTTATTGGATTTTGTTTCGTTCCAATATTGACATACCATTTAGATGAGTCGTTAAAGAAAAAACCTGCTTGTACATCAGCATATAATTCTACAATTTCTCCGGTATCAGAAGGTATCTTGAAATCAGCTCCAAACCCTAGTTCTAACGAATTATCACCAATCGCAATAAACGCAAAGAAAGGTGGATCTCCCGAGTCATCAAGGCCTAATCTTGCAGATAACACTGCTGCTCTACCATCAATCATAAAAAGAGATGGTATTGATAAAAGCAGCATTGCTTTAATATTTAACACTGTTCCATTGTCAAAGGAGGTTCCTAAAGAAGCTCCCGCTCCAATAGAAAATGGTGTTCCTGCTGATACTGTCCGATCGGGTTCGTTAAATTTTGTAACGTGAATTCCTCTTGGAGGTGTCTTGTAATAGTCATACCATGAATCAACGCCAGACACAAGTCCGGCAGCTTCTTTTTCAGCAACGTAACGATAACCTATTAAACCTCTAAAACCATAAATTCCTACTGGTCCAACTGGTATTGGTGCTGGTAAATCGATTGAAGCGTCAATGATAAATGCAGGATAGCGTGGCTGTAATTTCATATCAGCACTTCCTGCTATTTTTGCTTGTGGCAATTGCAATTTAATTCCTCCGGCATACTCCTTAGATTCTCCCGGCTCAGGAATTGACAACCATCCATTAATAATTGCTGCCGGCGTGCTTGAAGGAATTGTTAAGTCCAAATACAAGGTTTGGATATGTAAATAAGAAGATGGTTTATTTGGTAAATTATCTGTACAATAATAGAACTTAACACCATCACCTCTTACCTCTATTCCAAGAGGATCAACACTTATTCCTCCATCAAATCCAAAATAATTGAATTTACGCATTACGCCATCAATTTCACGTTGATGTGAACCATAATGAATCGCAGAAACTGTAATTTCAACTGGACCTAAAGCCAGTACAATTGGTTCTACTAATGCGATCGAACCACCTTGAAATTCAATGGTTCCATCACTATAAATTCGTAAACGGTCAATGTCTATTGCTTTTAATTTCAAGGTATCTTTTAAAAAGCCTTGAAACTCTAGTTTTCCAGAAGTTCCTACATAAAAATCGTCATCTTCACTACCTAACTCTAAGCTTTTGATATGATAAATGAATACATCTGGAAATTCAATTGGATAAGGTGGTGCAGTGGATGCGGTTAAATTAAAATCACCATCATCATGAATGTGCCCTTCAATTCCTATCGTAACGATTTGCCCCGCAATACTCACTCCATTCCCGTCTACTGTTCCATCAGGATAAACAAATTTTTTAATTTCCATTGCCCCCTTAATACTGGAAGAAAGGACCTTATTCTGTTTAAATTGAATGTCAAAACTTTCAAAACCAACTCTAAAACCATCATTTGAACCAATGTTTGCCCAAAGAATATCATTTCCTCCAACAGCTTCTAAACCTAATGTTCCAGAAATTCCGCCTGTTCCAATCAAAAGGTTGTTTCCGAATACCTCAGCCGTTAAGCCCGGTGTTTGGTTTTTGAACCATTTTGGCGGTAAAGTAACCGTTGCTCGTTCACAGTAAACGCCTTGAAAATCTTCCGGTCTGCCATCTGCATCTGCTTCGGGGATATTTCTATCTTTTCTTAAATCTATTTTTAAATTTTGAAGATCAATTATAATACCTGTTTCTCCAATTTGGGACCTTGTAAAATTGAGTGCCCCAACATTTTGAAAATCTAGTCCTTTTGATAAACTATAATTTAAGCTACCTACATTATAGGACAGCAATGATTTTCCTTGTGGAATTACATTACCCATTAGATCAACAGGCTTAACCCAATTACGAGGAAACGCGAGTGCCAATTCCATTGATTTTAAAGAAATAGAAAATTCAGGTGTAATTAATTCTTTCAATCTCGAAACGGAAAATGAACCTAGCCAACGATTAAATAGTTCTTTCAATGCCCGAGCAGAATCTGAATGATTTTCAACAAAAAAATCAAAGATCATTTTAATAACATCAACTGTGTTAGCAACTAATTCAGCGTATAAGACTTGGAAATCAGAAGTGGAAGTTAATGTCAAAACATTTCCCGAAAAATTATTATAATCTGTTATAAATTTTTGAATTGGGTCTATATCATCAATAAAAACGCTAATCGCTTCTTCCAAGAGGGTATCAAGAGAGACTCCCAACATATCAAGAATTAAATCAAAATATGCTGTAATATCAAACCCAAATTCAGAAGGATTAAATTGCTTAATATATTTAATGATTTCTAATCGATAAAAAAGTTCGATAGGAATTACGCTGAAATTAGTATTTGTCGCATCAGGATTTATAATTAATTCTAAATCCGAATCCAATAAACTAATTCTTAAATCAGCAGATATCACCTCTATGTAGTAAGAAGCTTTTTCTCCATCTTTACTTTTAAAAACTCGTAAATTTTTATAAAAAATTTTGTCAAGAAAAGTGTTTTCAAAGCTAAATTCCCCTGGTAATTTATCAAGCGAAATTAATCCGCTTAATGAAGGATAATATTCATTATTTGACATAGTTATTATATTTTTTCACCAAAAATGGAAAGAGTGTAATCATTAAAAAAAATTCCATTATGGTATATGATTTCAAGTGTAAAACTGACTGTGGATGATCTCCTAAAAGATCTTGAAAAAAAATTGTGGTAGTAGTGAATATCCCGGAAAAAAGAGGCGTGATTATTGGTAAGTTTTCGCTAAATTCTAATCCAGGATTAAATTGTGTAAACTGATTAGAAGACATAGATATTATTGGGAACAAGAAGAATAGCAATACAAAGATTAGTGTCTTTATTCGTGTCAATTCCTTTTTACGAAATAAGAACAATACAAAACCTAAAACAATAAAATATGCAAGAACGTAAATAATACCTTCGATATAAACAGATGAATTAGAACCATTGCCAGTTAGAACCATTGAATTGTATAAAGGCCATTGAACAAGGTCGTAAATCAAATAGAAGAGAATTAAAGCCCCAATAAGTTCAAATCTATATGTTTTCAGGAATGTAATTTTATTTTTATTAGTATTACAGAGTCTATACTTGATGAAATACAACGAACTCATAAAAAGCACACCCAAGAAAAGACTAAAAACCTGGTAAAATCCATAAATATGGTTATTGAAAAGATTTTTCAATAACATATGTTTGCGGTACGAGTCTAAATTAATATCTCTATTAAAAAAATCAAACAAGGAACTTGAAATCACGCTTGGCCCCATTTTTGATCCAAAATTGTGACCGTTTTCAATTAAATCATACCCAAAAAGAACTGGAAAAAGTAACACTAAATTGATCCAAATAAACCGTGCATGTAAACGGCTTATGTTCTTCTTTGACAAGAACCAAAATAGTAGCATGAAATAACAACAGATATATATAGGAAAAACCCCATCATTATATCCTAATACAGTCGAAAGAAAAAACGTTCCGAGTATGAACAAAATAGCTGTTATAATTATCCAAATAAGAATGATATGTAATTGTTTTACTAGCACTTTTTATTTTTAAAAATGTTTTCTTCTAACGTCATTAATTAAATTGATATATTCACGAATTGAAGCGACTGAGAACAGCATTAAATTATCTAATTCATCTTGATCGAAAATTTCTATCCATTCTGCTTTTGTTCTCCAGATTTTAGCAAACACAAACGTATTGTTTACAAGCTCTTGATAAAGTGGAAAATTTACAGATGTTGAATCATTTAAAATATCAAAATTAGGGTCTCCTCCAAAGCTGGTAAAAAATTGACTTACTGAATCATACTCCCCGGCACTAGGATCATCATTAAATCCCTGAAAAACAGTATTCAATAAATTTGTTGGTGTAGCTGCTGATAGACCACTAGAAAAAACTATTGCTGTTTGAAATAACCCAAAATATAATCCGAAACTATAAAAATCTCCGTATTGATCTTCCAATGGAAATTGCGTAGATTGGAAATGTCTATAGAAGCGAGTATTTAATGGGTTTGTTCCTTGTAATGTTAATGGATCCGTATCAAACAGTTCCACAATTGCCTCTCTAGAATCTATTCCAATTTCAGCGTCATCAACAATAAAATCATGTGTTGGATTTGGCACAGTTCCTGCGTCTCCTGAATGAAGAGAAATATGAATATTATTTGGTATAGTTCTAGTTATAGTAAAAGGTCCACCTCCAGCAAGGACAACCGAATTATTAATCAAAGGGTTTCCTATTACATCTAGTCCCACAAAAAGGTGTTGAATTTCGGCAGCATTACCGTTTGAAAATTCAACTGAAACAAAATCTAAATAAAGTTGAAGATCAGTACTTATAGGGGCCGTAACTGTTACACTGGGATTACCTACATTGGTTAATGTTACATTAGTAGTACTTCCAGTCACGTATGTAATCTGATCTGAATAAACCGTTCCAACCAAACTACCTCCTTTACCTATTACATCATTAAATAAATCTACATCTGATGAATGCCCTCTTTGCCGAAGGCGAGTTACTCGTTCTTCTATTGTATCTCCTGCGCTATTGGGATTCACATCTAATGTATCATTTAGTGCCTTTAAAACTTTTTGAAACCGGTCAAATTTGGCAATAATATGAGGAAATGCTAAAGAACTTACAAAACATCTTGTACCGCTCGCAATAATTGTACTCGGATCATCCCAATCCACCACATCTTCTGTTAACTCAATATAATATTGATGTGGGTTACTAGCATTTGGTCTACATTTCCCTAAAACTTTAAAATTGACGTCATTACGCCCGGTTTTACCCAATACTACGGGAGTAACTCCAGCTATATCAGGATGAGCGTCTCGCAATGAATATCTAAAGTTTTGAAAAATTCTTCCATAAAAATCAGCACCATTTAATTCAATCGCACCAACCACATAATTATTATTGAATGCTTCGGTTCCAAAGACCTTTTGATCCTCATCATAGTATCTGATTTTAATTCCTGTATCAACTTCTTTTATCTCATAATTATTTGTGACGGTATTATTACTGTAGCCAATCACTTTAACTGTGGCCACCCAAAATGGGTCACCAGTTGTTGGTATTATTTGTGTTCGATCACTTAATATCAGGCGTTTGGGATGTTCATTCTGAAAATTTAAGTATGCGGTTTTAATATGTGCTAAATTACTTTGTTTATCAATAGCCAACAAAACAAAATCTTTTCTATTAGGCACTAACTTCACCTGAGTAACAACATCTCGATTATTAATATTGTCTTTAAGAATTGAATAAGTGTTTGCTCCTACCGTGGCCTCATAAGAAAGGACAGATAGTGTATTATCAAATAAAGGCAAAATGATGTCTTCAAAAAAATCATCTTTCACTGAATCACCACTAACCATCATAATTTCCGCCGAACTGTTCTCCAGTGCCTCTCCATTTGAAAAGGCAAAGAAATAAAGAAAATTCGCGTCCTCAGCGATCCCTGTCTTAGCCATGAACGAATCATTTAAACCTTGTACAAAACTAGATTCTTCGTTTACAACCCACTTTGTCGGGTTCTCAAACTCTGAAAATCCCCAGACCTGCAAATCAGGAGTGGTATCGGTGTACACTAACTCTTCGATATCAAATAAATTATCAATAAAATAGCGCGATCGAATTACCCATTGAATTGGAATATGTCCTGCATCTACTTCCCTAATAAATCTCAAATTAAAATAACCAGGTAAACTTGTTCCATTAGGAGATTGTGGCAATCTAAATTCAAGAACTTGAGAATAATTTGTGTAAAAAGTTATTGATCTAAACTTAGGAGACTCTGTATAGTTTTCTCGATAATAAGCTTGCGCATTATTTATATCTACAACTGGAATCTTCAAGAATAAACTATTATTAATCGCCGGTTGAAAAGTTATTTTCCATAAAGGCCAATCTGGATAAACTGTATTCGTAAATCCACTATTTGTAAATGAATTTTTAATTGGATCAGTAACATTATTATAGTAATTGAATGACTGTTTATGCTCATTTCTAATGTCAACAATCATTTTATCTTGATTATTGAATTGAGAAAGTATCGTTAAAATTTCATTGGCGGAATCATCTTTAGCGCTTATTGTTCTAAACGTGGAATCCGCAACGTTTTTCACTTTCAATCCCCCAATAGAATATCCTAGTGTCAAATAATGACAAATATCCAAATAATCGTAAACAACTTCTTTTTCTGCACGTTTATCAAACAAAGCAGTTCCAGTAAGTCCAGTCTGCATATCTGAAAGAACAAATAATTCTGAAGCCCTGGCAACGCTAATAGGAAGTTTATGATCTCTAAAAATTATATCTATTCCTATTTTGTTTTGAAAATTACCTAAATGCAATCCTGCTTTTATTGGAAACCCTTTAAACTCAGAGTTTAATTTTAAAAATATTGATGTGATTTGCAAATCAACAAAGGAAGATATAGCAGGGTATTCGGTCAATAAATCTGTTTCAAAGTCAATTCCAAATCCTAATACACCTGGAATGGGATCAATTGGAGCAAGGTTTGGAAATTTGGCTTCAAGATTGTTTTTCGTTATTAAAATTTGATCAGATAGTCCACTACCACTCAATTTAAGTTTTCCATTGGTATCAAAAATAGAGTCTTTTTTAATACCGCGATAAATAATAAATTTAATCTTCGAATCTCCAATTGAACTTTCATCTGTGGGCTTAAGAATGACATTTACCAACAAGGGATTAGAACTGTCTGGTTGAACAGCCATAAAAGCGTCTGTAATGGCATATGCTTTTGCGTTGTTAGTACAATTATGAACACTGGTCAATTGAAATCGTTCTTGTCCTGCAACTGTTGTTGTAATTGAGCCAAACTCATTATTTGCGTTTTGTGATAAAAGGCTATCAATATCTGTGAAAAAATGCATAAAAATGTACGTTAATTTAAATTTCTTTAAGATTCACACCAATGCCAGATATCCACTAATTTTTAAGCATAGTTTTCCTATGAAGCTTTAGCTTTTAAAAAATTAATTTGATTAAAAAGAAGTAACAATGATTTTCAGATCAATGATAACTTCTTCATAAGTGACTCGGGTTAATGAATCTTTCTCCAAGATAACGATAAATCTTTGAATAAATTACAATTTAATTGAACCTTTTTAATTTTTTAACATTTTGATGATATGATCCTTAGATGGTTTCACCCCCGTTTTCTTTTAATAAAACAGAACAGCCCCTTGTCAAAAGAGATTCATATCAGTCCAATTCTAAATGTAAATTTGACCTCAAACAAAAACTGGAGTTAGTACCTTAGACTGTAGAGATTAAAAGAACCTACAAGCACAAAACCAT
>CAYPZN010000074.1:0-16726 GCA_964415335.1 uncultured Crocinitomix sp. | reverse complement strand
TGAGTGCTTCTTTATTGATTTGATGAAATTTATTATCCAAATGAGCCTTTGCACTATTTATTGTTTCCAATGAAATATCATTAATATTTTCACGAAGTAATTTCTCAATTACTTCGTGCAAAATGTTTTTACTTTGATGTAATAAAACCAGGTTTTGATAACCAAATGTTAATAAACTATCAAACGAATTTTTAATTCCTTCGGATAACCATATTCGTTGAATTGCTTCTTTATACTTTACCTTTCTTTTATATGCTACTCCTTCTCCTTCTTCATTTACGATTATTTCTGTAACTACTTTTTTTGGCAGCTGAGCAATAGTGTTTTCTTTTTCTTGAAAATAATTTTGATTTTCTTTTTCAAACTGCTCAAAAACAAGCGGAAGCTCATTTGCCAGTGCATCAGCATAAACTTCCTTGACTTCATCTAAAGTCTTTAACAATGTTGTATAATTTTCTTTTATCTCTGACTCTTGCGTTGAAGTCTCAAGATAAGCATCCATTTTTTGAACAACCTTAGAAAAAATTACATGGTGATAATTTTCAACCGACTGAATTCCATTTTGGATGAAGTTAGCTGCTAATTTTTCTAATTGTTCATCTAATCTATTAATTGCTTGATTATAGCTAGAGTCTACACATTCTTCTAAGGCAAACAATTCTTCGCTTTCTAATGCTTTTGGTTCATGTTTTAGCGCAATTTGTTCTAGTTTCAAATCTGTTTCATCAAACTGAGAAGATGCTTTTACTAGTAATGTTGTTCCAATTATACTGACGAGGTTATTTGTTTTTTCTACAAATTCTTCTCTTTCGTTTGGATTAATTTCTGGAATTCCAACAAAAACAAGGTCTGCCTCACTTGAATGAATTTTCATAAGGTCATAAATAGTTTTTTTATCAACCTCATTATTAACAATCTTTATTTCTGCTTTAACTCTGAATTGTTCAATTACTTTATTGATTCTATTCTCTACAATTTTAAAATCTACATTTGTATCGTTGACAAGTAGAATACGAATATTAGCTTGTGACCAATTTGGTGAAGCAGTGATAAATTTGGCTAAAGACAGCATCAATTCAGCATTGTTTCCAACTCCTCTCCACCACAAATCAATTTTTTCTTTTTTTCTGAATCCCCAACGTTGATCGTAATCTAAATACAGTACATTATAATCTAACGCAATCAATTTCTCCGTCATTTCCTTAAACCAAACAGGATCTTTTGTCTGTCCGGGCCAATTCATTAAAACGGTGTTTGGCTCTATCCCAGAAAAACCAAAAGTACAGGCAATACTTTCAATGCCTTTAAAGATATTTTGAACCTCTAATTTTCTTCCAAAGATTCCATATTTTTCTAGGTCTTCGTCCGAAACGGCTTCTTTATTTTTTGGAAAAAGTACTCCAGCTTCTGGATTTTCGTAAAGGTCAAAATTTGTAATTATTCCTGCTTGTCCAGAAACAGCTTTACTGAACTCTATCATTTTAGTTCGTTGAACACTTTCTGTGCTAAATAATAGTATGTTAGGTTTCCAGTTTCGTTTGTGATCTTTACCGGCCTCCATTCTTTTAAGACCTTTCTTAACGATTGTAGACCATACCGATTGCCAGATATCGCCTGTTCCCAAAGCGATTTGTTTTCTAGATAGAAACAAATAAACACCAGCAATAATAATTATTGCAACAACCATGGCTAGTGCATTTAGTTGAGACATTATAAAAAAGGTTGCTATAAAACCTACCAATCCAATCCATTTTTTGACTTTGAAAGTTGGATTAAAATCAGAACTTGCCCATGATTCTAAGAAGAATGATAAATTAATGAAACCATATGCTGACAGGTAAAACATTGAGACAACTTCAGCAATAACATTAAGGTCTCCAATCAAAATTCCTCCTTCTGCTATTAACACAGTAAGAATTAATGCATTTCTAGGTTCATTGCTCTGCCCTACTCCCTTTGCAAAAATTTTTGGTGTTATTTTATCAACAGACATAGCCTGCAAAATTCTTGGACCTCCTAAAATGCCGCCAAGTGCTGAAGATAATGTTGCCCCCCAAACTCCTAAAAACACTAGAAATGGTACCAATGCCATCTCGAATAAAACTTCAGAATTTCCAATTAATGTTCTCGAGTCGAAAGAATAGTAAATAAACAATGCTAAAATTGAATATACAATTAAGCCAATTGCAATTGATCCCATTGTCCCGATTGGAATAGCGCGTTTAGGGTCTTTTAAATCACCCGACATTGCAACCCCAGCTGTAAAACCAGTTACTGCAGGAAAGAAAATAGCAAAAATAGCAGCAAATCCAACATTACTTCCCAAATCCACGTTTTCATTAACTGCTGTCACATTTGAAGGATCTCCCAAAAAAATGGAAAACAGTGAAAGAACAATTGCTCCTAAAATAAAATACTGTGATTTAAGGGCAATTGACGTTGATATAAACGCAAGTATTGTCAGCGCTAATAAACCTATGCTTCCAGTTATCCTCAATGAATTCGTATAAAATTCTGTTCTAACTGTCTCTCCGACTTCATTTATTTCAAAGCCAAAACCAATAAATTTGTTAAATATTTCGGCAAAACCTACCATGTAGAGGGCAATGGACAATGCTGTTGCTACAAACAATGTTAAACCTAATGCTCCTCCAATTGGCAACCCAAGGCTTCTTGATAAAACATAATAAACTCCTCCAGCACCTACTTTTTTGTCTGTTGCGATTGAAGAAATAGAGAGCCCTGTAGAAACAGATATAGCGTGAGCAAGAAGAATAACACCAAGTAAAACGCCGATTGTCGAATTACCAACTATCCAGCCCATTCTAAGGTACATTATTACCCCTAAAATGGTTAAGATAGACGGAGTAAATACCCCTCCAAAAGTACCGAACTTTTTACTTGCGGCCATACTTAAAATTTGATTTCACACATTTGTCGAATGCGCACCTTTTTAATACGTTAAAGGACTAAAAATGTTATTTTATTCTTAAAATCGTACTAAATTTAGCGTAATTTTTGATTATTATCTATATTTAAATTTTGAAATAAATTACGCTGATATAAGCCTTTATTAATGAAACGAATAGCTGTAACCGATCTTGTTGAAAAACTTACCAATTTGGTAGAAACATGTGGTCATGAGGTGTCAGAAGAAATAAATGGATTAAGTCGGGACCAATTGGAATGGCAACCTAATGATAAAAGTTGGAGTATTGCTCAAACACTTGCTCATTTAAATGCTTATTATCGTTATTATATTCCTGTCTTTAGAGGTAAAATATCAAATACACGATTTAAAGACCCTACTGATTTTTTTACAAGTAGTCCGTTAGGAATTGCTGTATACCGCTCTGTGAAGTTGGGCAAAGTAAAAAATATTAAGCGAAAATTAAAATCAACAAAAGAATATAACCCGTTGATTAATAAATCACTTTCGTTGGAAAACGCTTTGAATGAATATTTATCTCATGTCAATGATTTTAAAGATGTACTTTTTGAAGGAAAAAGTATAAACTTAAGAAAAACAAAGTGTCCTCTTTCTTTAAGACCAGTCGTTAAACTTAATTTAGGAGATGCTTTCATTTTTACTGCATACCACAATGAACGTCACTTAGAACAAATAAGACGTATTCTTGAGTCATCTCAGTTTCCAAAGCACTAAACATCAGCTGACTTTGTCATTCCTAAATTTAGCTTGAAATCTTTCTTTGTGCTCTTTTTGAATTTGATTTAGGTTTTCTGGAATTTGTTTTTTCCATCTTTTGTGTGACCAAAGCCAAGCGTAAAGGTTTGTATTTATATCTTTTTCAAGAAGCTGAATATATTTTTTAGTAATCTCTCCGTAACCTTGTATCAATGGTTGTTGTGTGATTTCCTTTAACAACAACTTATAGTATCCTCTCTTCTCTCTTTTCAACACGCCATAAACCACAGTAGCATCCATTTGATTTGCTAACACTTCGGCTCCAAAGAAAAATGCAGTTTGTTGATTTAAGAATGTCGTCCAGTAACAGTTTTCATCTTTCCCTGGAGATTGATCTCCTAAAATTAATGTTGCCGTAGGAATGTTTTCTTTTTTATAAGCTTTTAACACAGTCTTATAATTGTTTGAGTTTACCACCTTCATTCCAAATCGTTCTCTTCGATCATTTATTTTCTTGTCCCAAAATTTATTTGACAATGGTGTACCTATACCAATTGCTTGTTGCTTAAAAATTAGGCTTTGAGCAGTTATTAACATTTCCCAATTATAGAAGTGAGAAGAAAGTAATAATACGTGTTTTTTTTCCTTGTAAAGCTCTTCCATCAATTCAGGATTCTCTACAATGATCCGATTCCTTAAATTCTTTTCCGAAATAGTCAAGTTCTTTACTGACTCTGCAAGTAGTTCAGTAAAATATTTATAGAATTTTTTAATGATTTTTTTTTGCTCCTCTTCTGATTTATCAGGAAAAGATTTTTTTACATTATCTATTACCACTTGCTTTCTGTACGGAAAGATATAGTAAATAACGAGGTAAAAGAAATTAGAGATTAGGTAAATCCAACTCAAAGGCAGGAACCCTAAAGGATATACGACACAATAATATAAAAACCGATTGATCAAACTAATTTCTTATTCTATTATACGAATTTATCAATAATAGCTTACAAATTAATCCTTAATCACATTTGTAATCAGAAAAAAGGGCTTCTAAATTAATTACTGGCAAAATTTAAATCTCCCGATTTCATTTTTTTATAGAAATGTGCCAAGAGGCCAAGCATTGATGATATTGTTTCAAAACCTTCTTCAGAAGCTTCAGAAATTTCGCTTCCTTTAAGTTTTAAAATCATCTTTCCGTAAAGAGCATTGAAACCAGTCTCAACCAAATTCAAATCACCTGAATTACTTTTATGTTGGAAATCCTTCAGTATTGGAAGCGCATTTTCAAACGCGCTCAAATATCTTTTCTCTTTACTAATGTTAATTAACGTATTGTGCAATAACAGTAATTCCATTAGTATTTCATTGATATCGGATAAGTGTCCTTTTGACTCTATTCGTTCCAACTTCATTTGCTTAATTAGCTTTTTATACCAGTCAGTATATGCTAAGACAAGCTCTTCGTCATTAATTTGAGGGCTTATGATTCGCTCAATAATCCCATCCAAATCGAATTGATTTGCACGAATTAAATCTTCTACTTGAAACATGTAAACAACATGTTCAGCGATATTGTTTTCTTTTGTTTTCTTTGCGATTAGCATTATTCTTCGCCTGCTTCTATTTCTTCTTCTAATCCACCGCCAGAACTTTCTTTGTAATCTTCATTCAAAATCTCAACAAGATCTGCTGTGATATCGTTTCCTGGTGCAGCATAATACATATTTTGTCCAAATTGGTATGAAAATACGTAGCTATATCCTACTTCTTTTGAAAGATTTTCTGTTGCTGCAGTAATCCTTTGAATCGCAGAAACCATAAGCCCTTCTTGTTGTTGAGCTAACTCAAACTGAACTTGTTGTTGAAAAAGTCCTATTTCTTGTTCTTTTAGTTGAGCCTCTTGTGCATATGTTTGTTGTTCAGAAGGCAATAATTGACCTTTGCTCGCCCACTTTTCTTGCCAAGCTTGAATTTCTCTTTCTTTCTGTCTCATTCGATCTTCTGCTCCTTTTTGCGCTTTTTCAATCTCTCCTTCAAGTTCTTTCATGAAAAGTAATTGGCTATTTAAAGAATCTGCATTAAAATAAGCTATTTCTCCTCCAACAGCAGGCATTCCTGATGAATGTATTAAAGTATCATCTTCATTACTTACTACTTCTGCTTCACCACTAGGTAGTTTAACAAATAAGATAATTACTGCTATAATTAGCACTACGTTGATTCCTAAAGAAACTTTCGCTAAAGTGTTTCCGTTATTTTCCATAATTCTTAAATAATATAGATCGCGAAAGTAAGAACAAAATCTTAATTTTCATCTTCTTATTCGTTTCTAATTGTAATTTAACTGCTAATTTTTTTATTTTTTTAACATTCCATTAATTTAGATTTTTTTCAAACAAAAAAAGAGCTTTAAAAGAAGCTCTTTTTCCACATAAAATTATTCTATTATTAATTTACCATTGCTAGTTCATCTAGTGAATAACTAACAAAATCGAATGGTACTTTTACCATAAAAGCATAATCTTGTCCTACTTCAAACATATCCTCATCTTCTTCGTTATATTTCCAACGAATCCGGACATTTTTCCTCTTTGAGGTTAATTCATTCAGTTTATAAAGCAAAAAAAGTAATCGCTTAGAAGAAGAAATATTGAAATATTCTAAGTCAATTGTCATTATTGTTTCTTCATTCGGATCTACGAGATAATCATCAAACCAATCTAAAATTGGTTTATAAAAGTTTTCAGCGTCATCTGGTACTGATTTCCCTTTAATATCAAAAATTCCTTTTGACGGGTCAAACAAAATATCGGGAGTTTTTAACGTAGAATGAATTCTTAATGCGTCCATAATTTTGATCGTTTGTATTAACAATATGGTGATTTTCTCTAAATATTTAATTCTTTTTTCTACTAATCTTGGTATTTAGTAGACAAGTACGTTAATAACTAAGATTACTCATTTTAACTTTTTTAATTTTATTCTAAAAGGTGAAATTTTAATAAATCTTTAATTGGGTATTGAATTACCTTTTTTACTTGTAACCCATGTTGGATTGCTACATTTTCTATCTGCTTTTTAAAGTTATAAGCAATCGATCCAACTAAGCTAATTGATTTTTCATTTAACTTTTCAGCCAATGGTGACACATGCCTTTTAAAGAATAAATCAAAATAATTTTCTAACATTTCATTTAGTTGATCATCTTCGAAATACTTTGGGAGAAGTTTTACCAACTCAGAGAGTTCGATTAATTGGGGAGATGAATAGAATTTCTTAATAAAATCTATTTTGGAAACATTCAGGTTTATTTCTACTTCATTCGCCAATTCATTTGATAGACTTCCATTAAGCCATTGTGATACAATTAATTTTCCTAATTCTAACCCACCGCCAATATCATCTATCAGATAACCATATCCTCCATTCCTTTCCAACACTTTTTTACCATTGTAAAAAGCCATACAAGCTCCAGTTCCCATAATTCCAAATAAACCAGATTGATGACTTAAGCAGCTTCTCGCAGCCCCGAGAATATCATCATTTACCGTTGGAATGTTATTGTAAATATGCTCAAATTGATTACTGATAAGTTCTTTGTTTGATTCATTTCCTAAACCGCTTCCGTAAAAAAACACTTTATCAGATTCTTCAATCTTTATTCTTTTTTTCAAGTCTTCAAAAAATGATCTATCTAACCTATTTGGATTAATCCCCGGAAGTTTTTGCTCTTCTATTACGTGCTTTTTGGTAATATCCCGTACAATTAAAACATTTGTTTTAGTACTACCGGCATCAAACAAGAACAACTTTGACATGCCTTAATCTTACGAACAAAAAATTTAAAGGTTATTCTAAAACAAAAAAAGAGGTTACCTCAGTAACCTCTTTATAATTTCGACTTAAATTTCAGCTTCTATTCTACGCTTGTTCTTTCTTTAGAAAATTAAGTGCAGACCCAGCTTTAAACCAATCAATTTGTGATTCGTTATATGTATGATTTAACATAATTGTATCAGTTCCCCCATTTGCATGGATCACTTCTAATGTTAATTGTTTTCCTGGTGCAAAGTTTTTTAAATCAGAAAAGTTGAATGTATCGTCTTCGAGAATTTTATCGTAATCAGATTCATTGTCAAATGTTAATCCTAACATTCCTTGTTTTTTAAGATTTGTTTCGTGGATTCTTGCAAACGATTTTACAATAACTGCTCTAACACCTAAATGTCTAGGCTCCATTGCTGCATGTTCTCTTGATGAACCTTCGCCATAGTTATGATCTCCAACCACAATTGAAGGAACATTCTCTGCTTTATATGCTCTTGCCGTATCAGGAACAGCATTAAAATCACCTGTCAATTGATTTTTAACACGATTTGCTTCTCCACCAAATGCGTTAATAGCACCAATTAAGCAGTTATTTGAAATATTATCTAAATGTCCTCTATATTTTAACCAAGGTCCAGCCATAGAAATATGATCTGTCGTGCATTTTCCTTCTGCTTTGATTAATAATTTAGCACCATTGATATTTTTACCATCCCAAGCTTTGAAAGGCGTTAAAAGCTGTAAACGATCGGAAGTAGGACTGACAACAACCTCTACTTTAGACCCATCTTCAGCAGGGGCTTGATATCCATTATCGGCAACATCAAATCCTTTTGGAGGTAATTCAATTCCTGAAGGATCTGCTAGTTTAACTTGCTCTCCTTTGTCATTTGTCAAAGTATCTGTAAGTGGATTAAAATCTAATCTTCCAGAAATAGCAACTGCTGCAACCATTTCAGGAGATGTTACGAATGCCATTGTATTCGGATTACCATCTGCTCTTTTTCTGAAATTTCTATTGAATGAATGTACAATTGAATTCACTTCTTCTTTCTCTGCTCCTGCTCTATCCCATTGCCCAATACATGGTCCACACGCATTGGTAAAGATTTTCGTTCCGTTTAAAGAATTAAAGATGTCTAATAAACCATCTCTTTCTGCAGTAAAACGAACTTGCTCAGAACCAGGATTAATTCCCAACTGTGCATTAGCAGCTAATCCCTTTTCAGTCGCATCTTTCACAATTGAAGCTGCTCTTGTCAAATCTTCATAAGATGAATTTGTACAAGAACCTATTAACGCCCATTCAATATCTGTTGGCCAACCATTTTTAGCTGCTGCATTCTTCATTTCTGCAACTGGAGTGGCTAAATCTGGTGTAAAAGGCCCATTTAAATGCGGTGTCAATTCATCCAAATTAATTTCAATTACTTGATCAAAGTATTTTTCTGGATTTTCATAAACTTCAGAATCACCTGTTAAATGTTCAGCTACTGCATCTGCTGCTTCTACAACATCCGCTCTACCCGTTGCATTTAAGTAACGTCTCATTGAATCATCATATCCAAATGTAGAAGTTGTCGCTCCTATTTCCGCTCCCATATTACAAATTGTACCTTTTCCAGTACAAGAAAGAGATGTCGCTCCTTCTCCAAAATATTCAACAATTGCACCGGTACCTCCTTTAACAGTCAAGATTCCTGCAACTTTTAATATAATATCTTTTGGTGCTGTCCAACCACTTAGTTTACCCGTTAGCTTAACACCTATCATTTTCGGAAATTTTAATTCCCAAGGCATACCAGCCATTACATCAACAGCATCTGCACCACCAACTCCAATCGCTACCATTCCTAATCCGCCTGCATTTACAGTGTGCGAATCTGTTCCAATCATCATTCCTCCTGGAAATGCATAGTTTTCTAAAACTACTTGATGAATAATTCCTGCACCAGGTTTCCAGAAACCAATTCCATATTTATCACATACAGAACTTAAAAAATCAAAAACCTCTCCATTCGTATGATTAGATCGCTCCATATCAGCTGCTGCACCGTCTCTTGCTTGGATTAAGTGATCTGCGTGAGCAGTAGAAGGAACAGCTACTTTTGTTTTCCCAGCTTGCATGAATTGCAATAAAGCCATTTGTGCGGTAGCATCTTGCATTGCAACGCGATCAGGATCAAAATCAACGTAAGATTTACCTCTCTCATAAGATTCCTTGATTGGATTTTCCCATAAGTGTGTGTAAAGAATTTTCTCTGCTAATGTAAGCGGTTTATTTAAGATTTCACGTGCTTTTTCAACACGCTCTGGATATCTCTCATAAACCTTTTTGATCATGTCAATGTCAAATGCCATATTCTAATTTTTGATTGGTTTAAATTACTCCTTAATTATAAGAAGAGCAAATTTAATGAATTAGACGTTTAACAAAAAGTATTTTTACATTTAAAATTCTTATTCTTATAAAACACGCTCATTGTGAATCATTTTGAACGCTTAACAAAAGTTTATTTAGCAGCTCCTATTCATAGTTTTTATGAAGGAATTTCAATTGTTATTGAACCAAAGAGAAGTACAATATCTTTACCTATCAAACCATCTTATTTTCACGGAGGTATGGCTACGCATGGTTCTGTCTACTTTAAACTTTTAGATGATGCCGCCTATTTTGCTTGTCAGTCTGAAATACAGGACGTTTTTATCGTCACTACAAATTTCAATATCAACCTACTAAGGCCGATTAAATCAGGTTTAATAACAGCTATTGGTGAAGTTGAATTCATTTCAAGAAACTTGTTTACGGCTTCGGCTAAACTCTATGATGATAAAAACCGTTTGTGTGCTACTGGCCAGGGTCAATTCATGAAAAATGGACTTCCTTTAACTGATTTAGAGCATTACTCGTAAAACCAATTTATTGAAACTGACGAACATTTATTATCTTGAGAAGGATAAATTTTAAACTCTGCATGCTTTTTTAAATTCTCAGAATTATACGTTAGTATCGTTGTTTTCTCTTTGTCAATTTTCTCTGATACTGGTTCTCCCAATTCTTGTATAATTTGGTCTCTTGTCATGCCAAACCACTTTGAATCCTCCTCCGAAATTTTAAATTCTTTAATTGCCAATTCCAAATCAGATTGAAAATTCTCTTCAAAACTCAACACTTCCATAAAAATAGTTACCACTTTACTTGTTTTAGAATCAACCCAAACCGAAATTGGTGATCTTGGAATTCGATTAAAATAGTAAATAAATGCCGACGAATCTTTTGTGTAAGCTCCGCTGACAAATTTACCCAACGTATTTTCTAGAGATAGTTCTTCCATTCCGTATTCGACGCCCAAAAAAGTAGTGAAATCATTTTTTTGGATGGTTTGAACTTTGTCTTCAACAGTTTCTTTTTCATCAGTCATTTCTTTATTTGAAGATTCTTCTTGATTGCATCCAAGCAGTGCAATTAGGCTAAGTAGAACAAAAACTATTTTCTTCATATAAGTTCAATATTTACAGTATGGAACAATGTTTTAAAATCTTGAAATTACTAATAATCTTGTAGATTCATTCGTTATCTAAATTGAAAGGTTAATTAAAATCAACGCAATACTAAATAACCAATACAGTTTATTCAATCTTCAAGTTCGGTACGTTTATTGTAATTACATTTAATATATAACGACGAAATAGTATAAAACAATTGCTTATGTTACTCTTAGAATTAAATAAAACGGAAAGCACAAAAAAAATTAAATTGAGTCAAATTGATCAAAGTTTACTCAAAATGGGGATTAAACTATTAATCCCTCAACCTGTTAAAAAGGATTCGTAGCAAAAACACCTACTTCGGGAATAAAACCACGGGAATCCATTTTTAATGCAGACACAACAACGTGTGCAATTTCCTGCGGACTTAGTTTTTTATCCTCCAGTGGTTTTTCATTTCGATCCGAAGCATTAAAAGCAGTTGGGACTTCAGAAGGGTTAATTTGAATTACACGCACATTATAAGGCCTTAATTCAGCTTGCCAACACTGTGTCAACCCTCTTAAAGCAAATTTTGAAGCAACATAAACACTTCCCATTTTAAATCCTCTGATTGAAGCTGTTGAAGCAATATTTATCAAATCTCCAAATTTTTGTTCCTTAAAGATTTTAGCGGCATGCGAGGCCATTAGGCTAGCACCAAAAACATTAATTTCAAATACAGCTTTCATTTTATCAAGATCCAAATCATCAACTTCTGCCCAATAATCTCCTATTCCTGCATTATTAATTAAGCCATCAAGTTGCTTGAACTTTTCTTTAGCAAAAGCAAACAGTTTTTCTGCATCTTCACTTTCTATAACATTGGCGTGAAATGGAATCGCACCTAATTGCTCTGCCACGTTTTCTAATTTTTCTTTATTACGACCAGTGATTATGACATTTGCTCCTTCTTTTATAAGGTTTTCTGCCATGGCCTTTCCTAATCCAGAAGATCCTCCTGTAATGATATATTTTTTACTTTTCAATTTCATTTTAAGTTATTTAGCGTTTACTCCGAAAGATAGTTATTGAGTTTTAATGTTCTATCAAAGGGGGTAAATTTAAATTTGAATTTTAATTCATCCTTTCGGAGTATATCATGTCTAAGAAAGATTTTTTTCAAGCCTTTCTTGCCTCCAAAATCACCAAGATAGAACAAAAAAAGTTGATTCAATTCTATTTGTTTTTTTTCACGGTTAACTTCCACTTCTAAGTCGAAATAATCTTGCATTGCAAAATCCAATTCTGTTTTTTGATTTTTTAAGGTTAATGGTCGAATCATTGGGCAACTTACCGCTCCACAATTTAACAAAAAATGAATTCGAAAATCTTGCTTTCTTACCCTTAATTTTCGCTCCCATTTTTTCACAAAAGGATTCGAAAAATATCCTAAACTGAATTTTAGCATTGATCGTCTTAAAATTTGATGTTCAATGTCATCAAAGCTCAATTTAAGTTGAAAAATTGATATTGATTTATCTTTGAAGAAATTACTCCGACGATTCGTGAATTTATCCGTATCATTATTTGCAATGATTTGAAAAAAAGCGTTGTAAATGTTTACCCAAAAAACAATTTTTTGTTCATCATTTTTTAGTTCTTTTACACCCTCGTCAAATTGATAAGAGCTTATCTTTTCACAAATCGCTTTAATCAAAGAATCATCCTCTTGCTTAACAGCAATTAACAATTTTACAGACAGTTCAATCAACATAAGCTCTTTAGTCGTTCTTTTCTTTCTAAACTTACACATGAGTTTAGTAAAGATTTAGTCTGGATTAAACCAATCATTTTACTAAAAAATCACTATCTTCGCACGACTTAATTCAGATTTTTATGCCACGAGAAAAAGACGTTTTGAATGCGGTAGACGCAAAATACAAAGAGACTGTTTTATCCGATTTTAGATTAGCAAGAATTTCTCGAGAAACTTCGCTAATGGGAAGAAGGGAAGTTTTAGGAGGTAAAGCCAAGTTTGGTATTTTTGGAGATGGAAAAGAAATCGCACAAATTGCCATGGCAAAACAATTCGAAAATGGTGATTTTCGATCTGGATATTATCGTGATCAAACATTTATGATGGCAATTGGCGCTTTAAGCGTTGAAGAATATTTTGCTGCATTATATGCACATACAGAAGTTGAAAAAGAGCCTGCGTCTGCAGGACGCCAAATGGGAGGACATTTCGCAACGCGAAGTTTAAATCCTGACGGAACCTGGAAGAATTTAATGGAGCAGAAAAATAGCTCTGCAGATATTTCTCCGACTGCAGGTCAAATGCCTCGCTTAGTCGGTTTAGCTTTGGCTTCAAAGGTATATCGTAATGATAAGGCATTGCATAGCATGACTGATTT
Source organism: uncultured Crocinitomix sp. (assembly GCA_964415335.1). Taxonomy (GTDB): domain Bacteria; phylum Bacteroidota; class Bacteroidia; order Flavobacteriales_D; family Crocinitomicaceae; genus Crocinitomix. Next base: position 3,364 of record CAYPZN010000074.1, on the reverse strand, counting down.
TACGAATAAAGGTAATGAAGTTGCTTTTGGTACGATTGGAGATGCCAGTACTTCTGAAGGTCCTTTTTGGGAATCCATTAATGCCGCTGGTGTTTTACAAATTCCATTTGCAATGTCTGTTTGGGATGATGGTTATGGTATTTCTGTTCCAAAAGAATATCAAACAACAAAAGGAAGTATTTCACAAGCTTTATCAGGGATGCAACGTACTGAAGACAATCCTGGTTATGAAATATTCAAAACGAAGGGATGGGACTATATTGATTTGTGTGAAACATATGAAAACGCGATCAAATTATGCCGTGAAGAACATGTTCCTGTTCTAATTCATGTTGAAGAAGTAAACCAACCGCAAGGTCACTCTACTTCAGGATCCCATGAACGCTATAAATCGGAAGAACGTCTTCAATGGGAATCCGATATGGATTGTATTGAAAAATTTAAGTCCTTTATCATTAGTAGTGAGATTGCTTCAATAGAAGAGTTGGAAGCTATTGAAAAAGAAGCAAAAAAACACGTTCGTGAAGAGAAAGGAAAGGCGTGGAAAGCATTTAATGCCTTAATTAACGAAGACCTTTCTACGGTTACTGGCTTATTAAATCAATTGGCTTCGGAAAGTGTAAATGGTGTTTTTATTCAAAAAATTGCTGATGAATTAAAGCAAACCATGGGTCCTATTAAAAAAGATATTTTCTCTGCTGCAAAAAAGGCTTTACGCTATAGTCGTGGAGAAACAACAACAGCTAAAAGCAGCTTAATTTCATGGATTGACGAGCAAACCAATGTAAACTTTGACCGCTATTCATCTCACCTTTATTCGCAATCTAAATTTTCTGCATTAAAAGTAGATGCTGTTGCTCCCAATTATGGCACGGACGAACTTGTTGATGGAAGATTAGTATTACGAGATAACTTTGATGCACTTTTTGCAAAACATCCAGAGGTTTTAACTTTTGGAGAGGATGTAGGAAAAATTGGCGGTGTTAATCAAAGCATGGAAGGTATGCAAGAAAAATTTGGTGAATTACGTGTTTCAGATACAGGAATTAGAGAATGTTCTATTATTGGCCAAGGTATTGGAATGGCAATGCGCGGCTTAAGACCTATTGCTGAAATTCAATACTTAGATTACCTACTTTACGCAATCCAGATTTTATCTGATGATTTAGCTACTGTTCAGTATCGAACTAAAGGAGGTCAAAAAGCACCTTTAATCATCCGAACAAGAGGACACAGATTAGAAGGGATTTGGCATTCAGGTTCTCCTATGGGAATGATTTTAAATGCGCTTAGAGGTATGTATATTTGTGTCCCTCGAAATATGACGAAAGCTGCAGGATTTTATAATACATTAATTGAAGCGGATGAACCAGCTCTGGTTATTGAGCCGTTAAACGGTTATAGAACAAAAGAACCAAAACCTGATAATTTAACCGAGTTTAAAACGGAAATTGGAAAAGTAGAAACAGTTGTTGAAGGAACTGATTTAACACTTATATCTTATGGATCTACATTCAACATTTGTCAAGAAGTTATTAAGCAATTGGCAGAAATTGAAATTTCGGTAGAATTGATTGATGCACAGAGTTTGATTCCATTTGATTTAAATTCTGACACTGCAGAATCATTGAAAAAAACAAATCGATTAGTAATTGTTGATGAGGATGTTTCAAGTGGTGCTACGGCTTATTTGTTGGATCAAATTTTAGTAAAACAAAAAGGGTATTACTATTTGGATTCTGAACCTGTTACTATTTCAGCTCAGGATCACCGTCCGGCATATGGAACAGATGGTGATTACTTTAGTAAACCAAATGCGGAAACTATATTTGATGGTGTTTATGCATTAATGCATGAAGCTGATCCAACAAAATATCCTTCTATATATTAATGATTTTTTTATAGTCTCACAACACGACTTAAAATAACGAAATATGAAATTAGCGACGCTAAATAATAATACAAGAGATGGGCAATTGATTGTTGTCTCAAAAGATCTAAAAAAAGCGGTTAAATCAAATGCTTCAGATACACTGCAAGGAGCTTTAGATAATTGGAGTGAAATTGCACCCAAGTTGAATATAGAATATAATGATCTCAATGCTGGTATTATTGCTGGTGCATTTGATTTTAATGAATTGGATTGTACTTCTCCTTTGCCACGAGCACCACAATGGTTAGATGGATCTGCTTATGTTAACCATGTTGAACTTGTTCGTAAAGCAAGAGGTGCTGAAATGCCTCCAAGTTTTTGGGAAGATCCACTAATGTATCAAGGAGGATCGGACACTTTCTTAGCTCCACGTGAGAACATTCATATGGAAACAACGGAATGGGGAATTGATATGGAAGCTGAAATTGCTGTTATTTTAGATGATGTTCCAATGGGATCTAAAAAGACATCAACACTTGACTACGTTAAGTTAATCATGCTCGTTAATGATGTATCATTAAGGGGATTAATTCCTGCTGAATTAGGAAAAGGTTTTGGATTTATGCAATCTAAGCCATCTAGTGCTTTTTCACCGGTTGCAATTACTCCTGATGAACTGGGTGCAAATTGGAATGAAGGAAAAGTAACGCTACCAATTCATGTTGAACTTAATGGCCAGCCTTTAGGAAAAGCTAATGCAGGAGAAGATATGACATTCAGTTTTGGGAAGTTAATTGAACATGCTGCAAAATCACGCCCTTTAAGTGCTGGAACAATTATCGGTTCAGGAACTATTTCTAACAAAGGTGAAAACGGTGATCCAGGAAAACCAATTGCTGAAGGTGGATTAGGATATTCGTGCTTGGCAGAACAGCGCATGGTAGAAACCATTTTAAATGGCAGCCCTTCTACACCGTTTATGCAATTTGGTGATCATGTAAAAATATATATGAATGATTTAAATGGCAATTCTATTTTTGGAACTATTGATCAAACAGTTGAACAATACGATCCACCAAAATAGATTAATCTAAAATTAGATTAAAAGAGAACCTTAATGGTTCTCTTTTTTATTTTTCAACGGATACTTTCCCAAAATTTTTTGAGTGAAAGGAAAATTATAATTGCTAAACACAAACTAACCGCAGCAATAACAAAGAAAATTATCATTTGCATAAAAATTAAGTCAATAAACTAACGGGCTTGTATAATATTATCGGTTAAAAACTGCGAAAGGTTGGGTCATTTTGAAAAGAATCTACTATCTTTTTTATTTTTAATTGAATATGAAGAAATTCTTTAGTTGGTTATTTACTATCCTATTAATTGTATACACAATGGGTTGCATTGTTGTTTACTTTTCGCAAGAAGGAATCATTTTTGTAGCCTTACCCTTTTTCAAACAGTGATTAAATATAGTTAATTGTTATT
>CAYPZN010000073.1:0-16763 GCA_964415335.1 uncultured Crocinitomix sp. | reverse complement strand
GAAAGGAGGCATCAATCTCTTAATTATGAAAAGCCAGCTAGCTGGTATCAAGCGACAGCTTGATAATTATATTAACTTTGGATAAAACCTGTCCTAAGAAATGGGGTATCTACACTATTTCATTCTTCTCTTTGACTTTTTATCAGCACTTAAAGCATTTATCTTTTTAATCCTTGATTTTCAACATAATGCTAAGATATATCTATAGAACGTAATCTATTTACGTTCAAATAATTAAACTATCTTTTTTTAGATTTCATCCGCTTTTTTGTACTTTTCGCGTCTAAGAGAAAATTACAACAGTTATTTTCACAGCACTTCAGAAACAACATAATGCAACTTCAAAAACAAAAAGAAATACTGTATCAATCTTGTGTTAACTATGTAGAACAACGGATCAAAAATGCAAGTGATGCCGTTCAAGAGTCTCAATCCGCTGCGAATGCAGAAACAAAAAGCACGGCTGGAGACAAACATGATACATCAAGAGCTATGATGCAATTGGCCGCAGAGCAAAACGCTAAACATTTGGCTGAAGCAAATAAATTAAAACAGGTTCTTCATTTAATTGATCCAAATAAGAAGCATGATAAAGTTGAATTAGGGAGTCTTGTTATTACCTCAAACGGTAAATTTTATATTTCGATTAGTGTGGGAAAAATCACTTTGGAAGATGAAATATTTTTTGCCATTTCTCCAACATCTCCCATGGGAATGCAATTGACTGGTTTATCTGCAGGAGAGGCGGTAAATTTCAATGGAAAAATGATAACTGTTTTGTCAGTTATTTAATTGGGATTACGTTAAATAAGGAACTAATTTCAATGCACTCTCTGAAACAAATTTTTTAATTTCAGTTTTACATACGCCTATCTTTCCCAAACAGTTAAGTCCTGTAGTTTTTAAAATAATATTTTCTGTCTCAATATTAGGCTCTCCGTTAAAAATGATCCCTTTAATTTGAATGTTTCGTTGTTTCAATAAGGCAACGCTCAATAAAGTGTGATTAATACTGCCTAAATAATTTTTGGAAACTAAAATTACTTCATCAGCAATTGTTTCGATTAAATCCACTATCATATCACCATTTTCATTTAACGGAACCATTAATCCTCCAGCGCCTTCAATCACTAAATTGTTAGCTGTTTCTGGAACATTAAATTGCTCTGGATAAATCGTCAAACCGTCTATCTTTGCTGCGGCATGTGGAGACATAGGGGCTGTTAACAAAAATTGTTCTGGATGAAATTGACTAATAGAATTAGAGATTGCGTTTTTTACCCAAGTAGAATCCAATTGATCCAATTCTCCGGCCTGAACAGGTTTCCAATAATCTGCTTTTAATGCTTCAACCACAATAGATGCACAAAACGTTTTGCCTATTTCAGTTCCAATTCCAGTTACAAAAATTTTCTTCATTAGTCCTTGTTTTTTAATGCTTGAATTAAGTTCTGAATTTCGACATTTGTATTGTAACTGTGTAAACAAATTCGGATTCGTTCTTCTCCTTTGGGAACAGTTGGTGAAAGAATTGCTTTAATCATAAATCCATTTTTACTCACTCGCTCTGCAATTTCTTTTACTTTTTTATTTCCAGTAATAATGATACTTTGAATTGGAGAATATCCATTCAAAAGATTCAAATTTTCTTTTTTAGCCAGTTTTTGAAATAATTGAATATTTTCATGTAATTGCTGACGTTCTACTGTCATTTTTTTTGCTTTTTCAACTGCAAATGATATTCTTTCTACAGCACTGGGAGACATAGCTGTGGTGTAGATAAAAGAGCGTGAAAAATTAATTAAATAGTTTTTTAATAATTCTCCCCCCAATACAATAGCTCCATGACTTCCATAAGCTTTTCCAAAGGTGATTACTTTTGCAAAAACCTCTGTATTAATACCCAATTGACTTACCAATCCTTCTCCTCTATCTCCAAAAAAACCAGCTGCATGAGCTTCATCAACAATCAAATATGCATTATGTTTTTGACAAATTTTTGCAAGCTCGGCAAGTGGCGCTTGATCACCATCCATGGAATATACAGATTCAACAACAACGTATTTTTCTCCTTCTTTACATTGTAATAATCGTTGTTCAAGCTTTTCAAGATTGTTGTGCTCAAAAGAATAATTTTTAGCGACTCCTAATCGGATACCATCTCTAATTGAAGCATGACATAATCGATCATAAACTATAGTATCTCCTCTTTGAGGAACGGATGAGAGTAAACCAATATTGGCATCATAACCTGAATTATATAATAATCCAGCTGATGTTCCATAAAAATTGGCTAATTCACTTTCTACATTTTCTGCTATTACTGAATTTCCAGAGATTAATCTAGATCCCGTAGAACCATGACCAAGACTACTTGAAAATTCAAGCTTAGCAATTCCTAAATAATCATTTGAGAAAAAGTCGACTCCTTCTTTTTTACGGGATAGCTTTCGAAAAGATAATTCTTCTTCTCGTTGCCTCAATTTTGATTGAATCGTTTTTGGCGCTTGCATACGCTATTTTTGATCCTTAAATATTGTACTTAATCACCAAAAAACCTAGTTTACGGTTACCTTACGTGGCTCAAAGTCTGCCGATTTTGGTTTAGAATTTGCTACCTTCTCAGCTCTTTCTGCTCTTTTTTGTTTTGCCAATTCAACTTTCTCATCACGCTTAGTTTCTGGTTGTTCTCCATCTTGGAAAGGCACTTTAGGCGTCAAACCTAATATCTTAAACAATTCAGTATCTTGATTAAATTCTGGATTAGGTGTTGTCAAGAGTTTTTCTCCCGCAAAGATTGATGAAGCTCCAGCAAAAAAACATAATGCTTGTGACTCGTGAGACATTTCTTTTCTTCCTGCTGAAAGTCGAATGATTGATTCTGGGAACATTATTCTTGAAGTGGCAATCATTCTTACCATATCCCAAATTTGAACTGGTTTTTGCTCCTCTAAAGGTGTTCCTTCTACTGCAACAAGTGCATTGATTGGAATAGATTCTGGTGGTTGTTCCATATGTACATATGTCATCAACATTCCGATTCTATCTTCTGCGGTTTCTCCCATCCCAATTATACCGCCAGAGCAAACAGAAATTCCAGCGTTTCTTGCATTCGCAATTGTATCAATACGCTCTTGATATTGTCTTGTTGTAATAATATCTTTATAAAATTCTTGCGAAGAATCCAAGTTATGATTGTAGGCATACAAACCAGCATTTTTGAGTCGTTCTGCTTGCTTCTCATCTAGCATTCCTAGTGTTGCACAAACTTCCATTCCCATTCCGTTGATTTCTTGTACCATCTCCACAACTTTATCGAAATCACGATTATCTCTAACATTTCTCCAAGCTGCCCCCATACACACTCGTGAAGATCCATTCTCTTTTGCTTCTTTTGCTAAACCAACCACTTCTTGTACCGGCATTAATGCTTGTACTTCAAGTTCCGTATTGTATTTCATTGATTGAGGACAATAACTACAATCCTCAGGACAACCTCCTGTTTTTATTGAAATCAAGGTACTCATCTGAACTTCACTAGGTTTATGAAATTCTCTGTGAACCGTTGCCGCCTGATACATTAACTCCATCAGAGGGCTATGATATAATTCTAATGCCGCTTCTCTTGTATTATACTTTGGATTAATTTTCATTTATCTCTTGTTTTCAATCATTAATTTTATTCTGAAGTTAACTGACCATTTATGTATTTCTCTACCGACAAAATATTACCTTCTACAGTATAGTAATTAAATAATCCGTTTTCTAAACCATTTATATATTCTCCTTCAGCTTTAATATTTCCATTTTTATGAAACCATTTAAATATTCCGGTTTCCTCTCCATTTTCATATTTTCCTTCAAACGCAATTTTACCATTATCATGATAACCAATTGAAGGGCCATTTAATTTTCCTTTTTCCCAAATAGAAATGTCTTGTACTTGACCACTTTCGTACCAAAAAAACCACTTTCCTTGTTTTGAGTTATCAAAGTAATCGCCTTCTGACATTTTTTGACCACTTTGATAAAGAATAATATTTGCTCCGTGCAACAAACTATCTTTATAATTTGCTATTTCTTTTTTATTTCCATTTGGATAATTCCACTCCCAAAAACCTTCTGTTTTGTCGTTAGTAAATTTCCCTCGTATTTCTAACACTCCTTTATCCGTGTACCAAGACCACACCCCATCTCTTTTATCATTAATATAGTTTCCTTCAAAAAATACATTTCCATTTTCATAGTATTTTTTAATTGGTCCATAATACAATCCATTTTCCCATTGACTCACCTCCTCTATTCCTCCATTCTCATACCAAAATTGCCATTCTTCTTGAAGTAAATCATTGGTTATTTCTCCTTCAGACTCTTTCATTCCATTCTCCCTGAAAAATTGCCAAAATCCTTCTCTATTTCCATTCTCACTATTTACTTTTCCAATTCCGTATCCTCCTCCTATTGTTTCATGTCTATAGTTACTTTCGCAACTCAATAGACACGAACAAATTAATATCGCTAAAAAAAATAATTTACGCATATTATTTTTAACCTTTCCAACTCTAAATTTAACCAAAAAAGACTATCCATTAAGTTTTTCCCAGATCAAATCTTTCAATTCTACTAAACCTTGTTGCGCAACTGAAGAGATAAAACGATATTCTAAAGCAGGTAAATCTTGCTTGATTTCGTCTTTCAATTCGTCGTCTAACATATCGGATTTAGAAATCACTAATATTCTTGGTTTATCAGCCAAATCTGGATTATATTGAATCAATTCATTAACTAATATTTTATATTCGTTGTGAATATCATCAGCGTCTGCAGGAATTAAAAAAAGTAAAAGTGCATTCCTTTCAATATGCCTTAAAAATCTTAATCCAAGTCCTTTTCCTTCATGAGCCCCTTCAATTATTCCGGGAATATCTGCCATAATAAATGACTTATAATCACGGTAAGAAACGATTCCTAAATTAGGGACTAATGTTGTAAATGGGTAGTTTGCAATTTCTGGTTTTGCTTCAGAAACAACAGATAATAATGTCGATTTTCCAGCATTTGGGAAACCAACTAAACCTACATCTGCGAGTACTTTTAATTCCAAAATAAACCAACCCTCTTCTTCTGGAATTCCAGGTTGTGCGTATTTTGGAGCTTGATTTGTTGCTGTTTTAAAATGAACATTACCTCTTCCGCCTTTTCCGCCTTTTAAAAGGATTAACTCTTCTCCCTGTTCAGATATTTCGCCAATATATTCGCCTGTCTCGGAATTTTTAATAATTGTACCCAACGGCACGTCAATAATAACATCTTCTCCTTCTTTTCCAAATTGTTGGTTTTTACCACCTGGCTCTCCGTGTTCTGCCTTAATATGCTTTTTATACTTGAGGTGCAAAAGTGTCCACAATTGCTCATTTCCTCTTAAGATAATATGTCCACCTCTTCCACCATCTCCACCAGCAGGTCCACCTTGAGCAACATATTTTTCGCGGCGCATATATTTTGATCCTGCTCCACCTTTTCCTGAGCGGCCATGAATCTTTACGTAATCAATGAAATTGGACATAATTACTCCTGTAAGAAAAGTTTCTTTTAAACTTTATCAATTGCTTCAAAAAGACGAGTAGTAACCGTGTCAATAGTTCCTTCCCCATCAATTTTCACATATTTTTGTTGTGCACTATAAAAATCTTTTACAGGTGCCGTTTCTGCTTTATAAACGTCAATTCTTTTTTGAATAACAACTGGGTCTGCATCATCAATTCGACCGCTTGTTTCAGCCCTATTCTTAAGCCTTACTTTTAATTCCTCTTCTTCCACATCCAAGCCTAACATCATTGAGATTCCTGTTTGACGTTCATTTAAAATTTCATCCAAGGCTTTTGCTTGAGTTTCCGTTCTTGGAAAACCGTCAAAAATAAATCCGCTTGCTTCTGGGTGTTTATCAACCTCAGAGATTAATAATTTTATTGTTACATCATCTGGAACTAGTTTTCCTTGATCCATGTAGCTCTTAGCTAATTTACCCAATTCAGTTTCATTGGATATATTATATCGAAAAACATCTCCTGTAGATAAATGAAATAATCCATATTTATCTACTAAACGTTCTGCTTGTGTTCCTTTTCCTGCACCTGGGGGGCCAAATAATACTATATTTATCATGCTTTAATTTTCTTCCGCTAATTGGTATATTTCACCATAATTTCTACCGAGTTGATCGTAATCAAGCCCGAAACCAACGACAAATTTATTCGGAATATTTTTACAGACGTAATCTACTGGATACTTTTTATCAAAAACTTCAGGTTTTAAAAGCAACGTTGCAATGCGAATACTTTTAGCACCTGAGGATTGAAGTATGTTCAAAACTTTTTCTAAGGTTTCTCCTGTATCAACAATATCTTCAACTAAAATCAAATCTCTTCCTTTTACAGAATCATTAAATCCAATTAACTCATCAATTTTTCCAGTACTTTTTGTTCCTACATAAGATGAAAATTTAACAAAACTCAGTTCACAAGGAACTGTGATTTTTTTCATTAAATCAGAAGCAAACATAAAAGATCCGTTAAGTATGCCTACAAATAAAGGGCAACTGTCTTGATAATCATGATTAATTTTCTCTGCAACTGTTTGAATTAATTGATCAATTTCTTGAGCAGATAACAACAATTTAAATTCTTTATCGTGAAGTTTTATCAAATCTTAACTTTTATACAAAGTTATCAATTTTAATATTGATAACACATTAATTCAAGAAAGGGATATTTAGAGAATTTTCAACGTCAGTTTTAACTGTAATAATGTCAGAAATAATACTCACCAGATGTCATATTTTCAGTGTTTTGCTAATAAAACCGATTTGGAATCTTATTTGAGCAACAATTTTCAATTAACACTAGTAAAAAATGAATATTGATCAGTTAACAAATAAAACACAAGAAGTAATTCAAAGGGCACAGGTCATTGCAAATGGAAACGCGCAACAAGTTTTAGAACCTGGTCATTTATTAAAAGGAATTCTTGAAGTTGATAATAACGTAATTCCATTTTTAATAAAAGAACTTGGGTTAAACAGCGAATTATTAGAAAAAACAATAAGCAGCATTGTAATGGCTTATCCAAAGGTTGAGGGTGGGCAATTGTATATGTCAAATAATACAAATCAATTATTTTCTAGTGGATTTAAAACAATGAAAACTTTTGGAGATGAATTTCTATCTATTGAAGTTTTGTTTTATACAATGCTTGAACTAAATGATTCGGTTGGTAATTTTCTTAAGGAATACGGAATCAAACAAAAAGAACTTAAATTGGCTATAATGAAATTGAGAAATGGAGAAAGCGTGAATTCGCAGGGACAAGAAGGAACTTATCGTTCATTGGATAAATATGCTAATAATTTAAATGAACAAGCACGTTCTGGAAAATTAGATCCTGTAATAGGAAGAGATGAAGAAATAAGAAGAGTTCTTCAAATTTTAACACGTCGGAGAAAAAATAACCCTATTCTAATTGGGGAAGCCGGTGTTGGAAAAACGGCAATTGCAGAAGGTATTGCACATAGAATTGTAAATGGAGATGTTCCTGAAAACCTTAAATCTCGTCAAGTATATTCACTAGATATGGCAGCACTGGTTGCAGGAGCCAAATACAAGGGGGAATTTGAAGAACGATTAAAGGCAGTTGTAAAAGAAGTAACAAATTCGGCTGGAGAAGTTATTCTCTTTATTGATGAGATTCACACATTGGTTGGTGCAGGAGGAGGTCAGGGTGCTATGGATGCTGCAAACATCTTAAAACCAGCGTTGGCTAGAGGAGAATTACGGGCTGTTGGAGCAACCACACTTGATGAATATCAAAAACACTTTGAAAAGGATAAGGCATTGGTAAGACGATTTCAGACTGTTTTAATTGATGAACCATCAACGGAAGATGCAATTTCAATTTTAAGAGGAATAAAGGAGAAATATGAAACGCATCATAAAGTTTTAATTAAAGATGAAGCAATTTTATCTGCAGTAGAACTATCACAACGTTATATTACTGAAAGGCATTTACCGGACAAAGCAATTGATTTGATTGATGAAGCTTGTTCTAGGCTTCGAATGGAAATAAATAGCAAACCGGAGGAGCTGGATGAAATAGAACGCAAAATAATGCAACTAGAGATTGAACGGGAAGCTATTAAGCGAGAAAAAGACATGAAAAAGTTGGATTTGCTTCAGAATGAACTAAATGAATTGAATGAAAAAAGAACCAATTTTTTAGCAAAATGGCAGGCAGAGAAGAGTATTATTGATGCTATTCAAGATGGAAATGAAGAGATTGAAAAATTAAAATTTGAAGCAGAACAATCTGAACGAGAAGGCAATTACGAGCGTGTTGCTGAAATTCGTTATGGACGTATTCAAGAAGTTGAAGAGGAATTAAAAACATTAAAAGAAGAACTTATTGATATTCAACAAAATGCGAAAATGATTAAAGAGGAGGTCGACGCTGAAGAAATTACTGATGTAGTTTCACGCTGGACTGGAATTCCTGTTTCAAAAATGATCGAAAGCGAACGCGAAAAATTACTCCGTATGGAAGACGAATTAAGTCAAAAAGTAGTAGGTCAAGAAGATGCTATAATCGCAATTTCAGATGCAGTTAGAAGGAGTCGTGCAGGACTACAGGATGCTAAAAAACCCATTGGATCATTCGTTTTTTTAGGAACAACAGGAGTTGGTAAAACAGAATTGGCAAAAGTTTTAGCCGGATATTTGTTCAATGATGAAAGTGCACTTACTAGAATTGATATGAGTGAATATCAAGAAAAACATACCGTTAGCAGGTTAGTTGGAGCACCTCCCGGTTATGTAGGATATGACGAAGGAGGACAATTAACGGAAGCAGTTCGGAGAAAACCTTATTCAATCCTTTTATTGGATGAAATAGAAAAAGCACATCCTGATGTATTCAATGTTTTACTTCAAGTACTTGATGATGGTCGTTTAACAGATAATAAAGGGCGGACGGTTAATTTTAAGAACACAATTATTATAATGACTTCTAATCTTGGGGCACATATTATTCAAGAACGCTTTGAAAATTTGACTGATCGAAATAAGACGACTGTAATTGAAGAAACAAAAGCTGCTATTTTCGATTTGCTACGCAAAACAATTCGACCTGAATTTCTAAATCGAATTGACGAGACAATCATGTTTCAACCTTTAAATAGAAAGGATATTTTAAAAATTGTTGAGATTCAGATAAAAAAATTGGAAGAACATTTATCGGAATCACATATTCAATTGGAAGTAACCAGTGAAGCGAAAGAATGGATTGCCTTAGAAGGCTATGATCCTCAGTTTGGAGCTCGGCCTGTAAAAAGAGTAATTCAGAAAGTAGTAATGAATGAGCTTTCAAAAGCCCTACTTGCTGGAAAAATTGGGAATGAAAGCGCAGTGTTAATAGATTTAAAAGAAGGTCACCTCCATTTTGAAAACCTTAAATCGATTACTCATTGAAATATTATTAAAAGTTAGTCATAAAAAAAGCCTTTCTGATTCAGAAAGGCTTTTTTTAGATTATAATGGTTTGCTTATTTTTTCTTTAACTCAAGAACTTTAGCAAATTCAATTTTTTTCGTTTTTTCAGTTTTATACTTTGTATAATCTGATTTTCTGTAAGCATCACATCCGTTATGACCTCCGCCACAACTTAACATTCCTAATGCAAATACTCCCAACACTCCTGCTAATACTGCCTTTTTCATACTATTAATTTTATTTGGTTTTTGTTTCTTTGTTCAGCTACTACCTAGACGTAATGACTTGATAACGAAATTATGAAAAATAAATTGTAAGTCAAAACATATTTTTACGAATAACTAACTATTTATTTTTTACAACCTTATTAAAACTACATAACAATCAACAAATCAAACAGTTACCTGAATTTGATAAATCTATAGAAAAAATAGAATTATCCATAATGCGCATTAATTTTATCAAGTAAAACTTTGCTCAATTTATAATAAGATTGTACTGTCCAACCTCCGACATGTGGCGAAAGTATTACCTTTGGAGAACTCAACAAATATTTTAATGGAAGAGGCATTTCATTTTGAGTTGAAAACATATTTTCAAATGAAGCTTTTTCGTATTCTAAAACATCCAAACAAGCACCTTTAATCTTACCGGATTCTAAACTATTCATCAAATCAGCAGATTTAACAATATTTCCTCGCGAAAGATTTATTAAATAAAAAGGATTATTCATTTGATCTACAAATCGCTTATTAATCATCCCCTTTGTAGATGGTGTTTCAGGAATATGTAAACTCACTACGTCGGCTCTTTCTTGGATATCAGATAAATTCACCTCTTCGACTTGATCATTTCCAAATCCGCTTTTATACTTATCGTAAGCCAATACTTTAGCATCAAATCCACTTAATTTCTTTGCAAAAGCACTTCCATTATTTCCATATCCTATTATCCCAACTGTTTTACCATCTAATTCTTCTATTCCTCTATTTCCTTCACGATCCCAGATTCCATTTCGAACTTCTAAGTCTGCCTTATTCAATTGATTAAAAAGACTCAATAACATTCCTAAAGCATGTTCAGCTACTGCATTTCTATTTCCTTCTGGAGCATTAAATAATTGAATTTTCTGATTTTCACAATAACTGATATCAATATTTTCCATGCCAGCTCCTGATCGTGCAATAAACTCTAAGAGAATCGCTTTTGATAAGAATTCGGCATCCATAGGAAATCGGCTTCTAACTACAATTCCATGATAATTTCCTATTCTATTTTCAATTTCATGTTTTGGTACCTTAGTCAAATCATCACAATCCCAACCTCTTTTAGTCAAACCATTTTCAAGTTCTTCATGGACAGAATCTAAGAAAGCTACACGTTTCATTCTTACTTATTTAATTGAATATCCTAAGTTAAAAATAAATGAGGTACGCTACAAAAAAATATATTGTTAAGCCAACAATATCATTTGCAGTTGTAATAAAGGGGCCGGTTGCTAGGGCAGGATCTATTTTCAAACGATCTAAGATTAAAGGAATAAAAGTTCCCAATATTGCCGCAAACAATACAACCATAAACAACGATATTGACAAAGTTATCCCCAACTTTGTATCATCTGTGAAGAAATAACCAACACCGTAAATAACAAACGCACAAATTACACCAACAATTGCTCCTACAATAGCCTCTTTAGCAACACGAGTAAAAATTCCTTGTATTTGAAAATCACTACTCGCTAGACTTTGAACAACAATTGCAGAAGATTGCACTCCTATATTTCCAGCTGTGGACGCAATCAGCGGAATGAAAAAAGCTAAACTAGGAATATCTGAGATTTCTAATTCGTAACTCTTAATAATTTGTGAACTCATTATTCCGCCTGCGAGGCCAATCAATATCCAAGGTAAGCGTGACCTTGTATTTTTAATGATACTAGAATTGGATTCAACATTTTCCGAAATACCTGAAGCCATTTGAAAATCTTTTTCGGCTTCTTCCCTGATAACATCTACAACATCATCAATTGTAATACGACCAACCAATTTGTTTTGAAAATCAACTACGGGAACAGTAACTAAATCATATTTCTCCATGATTTCAGCAACACTTTCCTTTGTTTCATTCGTTTTAACGTATTTAATATTTTTATCACTATAAATTTCTTTGATCAATGTTGCTGGGGCAGCAAACAACAATTTTCGAAGAGATAAAATCCCTAATAATCGTTCACTATCATCTAAAACATAAATGGAATATACTTTTTCAACTTCTTCTGCTTGTCTTCTCATTTCTACCACACACTGACGAACACTCCAATTCTCCTTTGCTATAATATATTCTGTTTGCATTAACCCTCCTGCTGAGTCTTCGTCATAACGCAATAAATCTATAACTTCTGAGGCATGCTCTTGATCTTCCATTTGAGCAATGACTTGCTCTTTTTCAGAATCCGTTAATTCACCTAGGAGATCAGCAGCATCATCTGTATTCAATTGATCTACCTGTTCAGCTATTTCTTGGGATGAAAATAATTTTAAAAATCCTTCACGAAAGTCATCTTCCAATTCCATCAAAGAATCTGCCGCAAGCTCTTCTTCTAGCAATTCATAGATATACTTTGCTTCTTCTTCGTCAAGGTTTTCTAGGACATCTGCAATGTCCGCAGGGTGAAGTTTGTTAATTTCTTTCGATATAATTGACTTCTCATCTTTCTCAACTTGTAATTTAAGTTGCTCCAGATATTTCTTGGTCAATTCGAATTTCACAACGCAAAATTTGCCTCAAAGATAGTGACTTTTTCAACTTACTTTGTTAAAAGTAAAATGTTTTCTTAAGCTTTTTTAGATGCAAGAAAACAAATATTTTAAAGAGTTGAAGGGCAAACAAAATTTGTAGAATTTAAATTTGGATTTTTCTTAATTGCGCCAAATCCACCAAGAACATCAACAAGGTTATGAATTCCTCTTGATTTCAAAATTGATTCAAAAATAACAGAGCGATATCCTCCACCACAATAAATATAATATTCTTGTGATGGATCTATTTTATCCATTGAGTCATTAATCTTACTCAATGGCATATGTTCAACTCCTACAAGATGTTCCGATTCAAACTCTCCATTCTTACGCACATCCAATATATTTAAATCTTCATTTTTAAGACTCTTCTCAAACTCATCAACTGTAACCGTTTTAATGGAATCAATGTTATTTCCTTCAGCTTTCCATGCTTCTATTCCACCTGATAAAATACCAGCCGAATTATCATATCCTATTCGGGATAATCTCGTTACTGCTTCTTCTTCTTTTCCATCAGGAGAGATTAAAACAATTGCTTGTTCTATATTATTAATTAATGCACCTACCCATGGGGCAAAAGCTCCATTTAAACCTATAAATATTGATCCAGGGATATGTTCTTTTACAAAGTCTTGTTGCGTTCTTACATCAAGCATCAATGCTCCAGCTTCTACCTTTTCTTTAAACTCTTCAACTGATAACGTTTTAGTTCCTTGTTTAATAATCGAATCAATACTATTATTAATTCCTTTATTCATCAGCACATTTTTAGGAAAATATTGCGGCGGCGGTGCTAAACCATCCAATACTTCAGTCACAAACTCATTTTCGTCCATATCCTGACGAAGAGCATAATTGTTTTGTTTTTGATTTCCTAACTTATCAAATGTTTCTTTGCTCATTTTTTTACCACAAGCCGACCCAGCACCATGTCCTGGATAAACGACAACGTCATCTGATAAAGGCATAATTTTTTCTCGAAGAGATTTATATAACATTCTTGCTAAATCCTCTTCCGTTAATTTACCTTGTTTAATTGCCAAATCAGGTCTTCCAACATCACCTATAAAAAGTGTATCACCAGTAAAAATACAATGATCTTTACCTTTTTCATCCTTTAATAAAATTGTACTTGATTCTCTTGTATGTCCAGGTGTATGCAACCAATGTAAAGAGATATCCCCAAGTTCAAAAACCTCATTATCTTTTGCATTATAGATCTCATAACCAGCCTCAGCCGTGGGTCCAAAAACAATTTTTGCTCCTGTTTTTTTTGCTAAATCAACCTGTCCCGATACAAAATCAGCATGGAAATGCGTTAAGAAAATATATTTTAAACTAACATCATCATTTTCTAAACGATCCAAATAAGGGCTAGTTTCTCTTAAAGGGTCAATAATAATTGCTTCTCCTTCAGAATGAATATAATATGCAGCCTCTGCAAGACATCCAGTATATATTTGTTCAATTTTCATCTTTAAACAGTTTAAAATTAGATCGTATTATTTCTACAGATACAAAGATACGTTATTTATTAATCACAAATTGTGATGAACGTTACTTAAAATTCAACAGAATTTGTATTACTCGATATTAGATTGCATTAAAACATTATCATATCGCTCAAAAGGTTCATCATTAAGAAATTTAATTGCATCACTAACAGAAATAAAGAAATTTTCCGGCCCATGTTGTGTATAGATTCGATTCATTCTAAAGGAGTCTCTTACTGGGCCTTTAAGTCCAGTAAACAGTAATTTAATTCCTCTTTTTTTATACGAGACATTCATTTTTTTTACAACTTGAATTGCTGTAGAATCAATTGAATTAATTCCGCCAGCGTCAATAATGATTATCTTAAGCTTATCTTTTCTATTCTCATATGATTCTAATTTTTCTTTAAAATAATTGACATTTGCATAAAATAAGCGCGCATCAAATCGAAGAATTAGAATTTCTGGTTGAATCAATACTTCAGGAAATCGATCTACATTTCGATAGATATTAGTCCCCTCAATTCTGCCCATTACAGCCATATGTGGTAAAGAGACTTTATAAATTAACAAAACCAATGATAAAATAACGCCGATTACGATCCCTTCAGTAATACCAAAAAAAAGCGTAGGTAATAGAGTTCCAACATACATTAAAAATTCCTTTTTTTCTTTTTTGAAAAGGTCTTTAGGAAACTTTGTATCAATTAAACTCAATACAGAAACAAATATAATTGCTCCTAACACTGGAGTAGGTAAATAATAAAATAAATCCGTTAAAAACAAAAGTGTAATTAAGATCACAAAAGCACTAATTATTGTTGCCAATCCTGTTTTTACTCCAGACTGTTGATTTATTGCAGATCTTGAAAAACTTCCCGTAATAACATATGATGAAAAAAATGAGCCAATAATATTACTAGAGCCAATTGCAATTAATTCTTGATTAGGTCTTGTTTTTACTATTCTACTTTTCTCTTCAAGAGATTTGCTAATTGAAATAGCTTCCATAAAACCAATTAATGATAATGCTAATGCTCCTGGTAAAAGTAATTTAATGTCATCCCAATTTATCTGAGGCACTTCAAATTTTGGCAAGCCTGACGGTATCTCACCAATAATTGAAACACCACTTTTATCCAGGCTAAATCCATAAACAACTATAATCCCTAGAATTACAAGAACTAATGGAGCGGGGATTTTTCGATTAATTTTCTTTAAAAGAAACATTACCACCATACATAAAATACCAATTAATGCCGTTAAAATATGTGTGTTTGATAAAGCAGGAATGATATCCCCTAATAACAAGTGAAGTTTATTATTTCTTGGTATATCAATTCCTAAAATTGGTTTAATTTGATTCACCGCTATAATTAAAGCAGCAGCCGTGGTAAAGCCTGAAATGACTGGTCGTGATAAAAAATTGACTAAAAATCCAAGTTTTATAAATCCAAAGACAAATTGAAAGATTCCTATAATTAGCGTCAATAATAAACTTAACTCAATATATCGATTAATATCTCCATCAACGGCTATCAATGATATCGTTGCACCTAAAAACAATGAATCCATTGCAGCTGGCCCTACAGCTAATTGCCTTGAAGTTCCTAAAACAGCATATATGACTAAAGGAACAAGCGAAGCATAGAGGCCATAAACTGCAGGCAATCCAGCAATCATAGCATAAGCCATTCCTTGAGGAATCAAAATAACACCTAATGTAAGTCCCGTAAGAATATCGCTCCTAAACCAATCCTTTTTATATTCGTTGATCCATTCCAAAATGGGGAACTTATCTCTCATAGATCTATTGATTATCAAATACTCTTCATAGTGATAAATAAAATCAAGTTTCAGAGAATTTGTTTTATTCGTGAATATACTACTTTTGGGTTTAATAATCTTTTTGAAAAAATGTAATTTTAAGCTATTATATACTTCTTAAAGTTTTTATGAAGTAGCATATTCTTTAATTGAATAATTTTGAAGAGATACTCAAATATATCAAATCAACATTCTTGGGAAAATATAATTCCTGAGATTAGTGATGAAAATGTAGTTTTATTAAATCAAGCCAAAAACAACTTTGTTTTGGCATGGGGAAATGAAAAAGAGATTAGGGTTCCAAATAAAAAATTTAACTCAAAATCATTACAATTTTTTATCGATCAAAACCCAAATCAATTTTTTTTTGGCTACCTTTCTTATTCAATAAAGAATAAAGAAACGCGATCAACTTTTGGAAAAGAAAATGAATTCAGAGATTTATTGTTTTTTATCCCAAAACATATTATAATTCGAAAAAATAACCAAACCTTATATTTTGGAGATAAGAACAGTAACGAAATTGATACTTACCTTAAATCCTTAATTAAACATAAAGATAGAAAGCACGTTAATTTTGAATCAATTAAATTAACACCTTCCATTAGTGAACAAGAATATATTTCTAAAATTGAGCAAATAAAAGATAAAATTCAGGCTGGAATCATTTATGAAATGAATTTTTGTGTGAAGTACAATGCTACATTTAAATCATTTGACCCTTATAGAACTTATTTAAGACTAAATCAAAATGCACTAGCTCCATTTTCTAGCTTTATTCGTGATAAAAACGAATTTGTTCTTAGTGCTTCTCCAGAAAGGTTTTTACGAAAAGATGGGAGTGTATTAATTAGTCAACCCATAAAAGGAACAGCTAAGAGAGGAAATACTTCTAAAGAAGACCTGGAAATTAAAAATGAATTAGAGTCCAATACAAAAGAACGTGCTGAAAATATTATGATTGTTGATTTGGTTAGAAATGATTTATCTAAGATTGCCTTGAAAAACTCAGTAAAAGTGGATGAATTGTGTAAAGCTTATACATTTAAAACAGTCCATCAGTTAATCTCTTCAATTTCGTGTAAAATCAATAAACATCAGGG
>CAYPZN010000072.1:0-17100 GCA_964415335.1 uncultured Crocinitomix sp. | reverse complement strand
TGCTAAAATTGGCGCATCTTTAATGAATCACAACACCCGTTAACGGGCGCACTTGGAACAGAAACTTACGCTAAGGAATACCTAATTTAAGCCAACCCTAGCCATTCATCAATCGGGTCAAGGTCTCTAAGCGGTCGAAGAAGACCTTGAATAATTGAGGAATCTAAATCAAAGTTATACCGCCCAAGCATATTTATATGTCCATGTATTAATGGAGAAAGTCGGGCAATTTGTTCTGGCATAATCTTCATTCCTTGTTTTTGTAAATGTTCTATTGCTAATTGCATATACTTCGTATTCCATAGCACCACCATATTGGTGACTAGACCGAGAGAGGATAATTGATTTTCCTGACCTTGAACATATCGTTTTCTAATTTCCCCTTTTTTGCCATGAAAAATAGCTCTTGCTAATTCGTGTCTAGATTCGCCTCGATTGAGTTGAGTTAGAATACTACGACGGTAATTTTCATCATCAACATAGGTTAGCGAGTGGATGGTTTTAATGATACGCCCTAATTCTTGGACTGCTTTACCCAAACTATTAGGATGACCACCTCTTTGTAAAATTTGCATGATTTGTAAGGCTTGTACTTTGCCTGTTTTGAGAGACCCGGTAAGGCGTAAAATATCATCCCAATGCGTTTTGATTAATTTCGTATCAATCTTATTTCTAGCGATACCATTTAGTTGGCCATAATCGGTCTTTCTATCCATACGCCAAAAACGAGTTGACCCTGTATCGGCAATCCGGGGACTGAATTGATAACCCAACATATAAAATAATCCAAAGACAATATCGCTATACCCTGCGGTGTCCGTCATGATTTGAGTAGGTTCTAAATCAGTTTGCTGTTCTAAAATACCAGCAAGTAAGAACAAAGAGTCTCTATCCGTTCCGGGAATAACAATATCATTCAGCCCAGTAAATTGGTCAGAGGTATAATTATAATAGGTAACGCCTTTGGTGTTCTTAAAATATTTTCCATTAGCTTTTGCATTAATCGCTTTAACTGGAACGATAAAACGCATACCATCGGCTGAGGCTACTTCACCACCACCCCAATGTGTTGCTAACGGTAAATGATATTGATAATCAACTAATTTTACATTGGCTTTGGTCAGGTTTTCTCCTAGCAAATAATTCTGTTTAACCCAATCTAATCTGCCTTTACTTAAAATTGGATTATTGGGTCTTTGTATTGGTTCGATACCGATATTGCAAGCCTCGCTCAATAAAACAGCACTTAAACTAGTATCAAAATTAGATACCTTTTTTTCATGACCTGTTAGATGCAAGAATTGACGGTCAAAATTAGTCCAACGATTAACCTCCATGATAAGACTTGGTAAATCTAGTTGCGGCATTAGTTTTTTGACCTGTTCTTTAAGGTCTTCTAATTTCTCCGATTCGGCTAATGGTTCTAATGGACTAAGCACAAAACGGTCTTTACCTTTATCATTTTGCTCAATTTTGAGATAGGAATTGACATCTAGATTCTTTTCAGTTCGATGATAACATTCATCCAATTGCTTTTGTAGTAATGCTAGTTGGTCTTCGACACTTTCACTTCGGTCTAATCCTTTGCAAATAGTAGGTTTGATTTTAGTCCATGCCTCGCCTTGTAATAATTCCTTTCTTGGGTCAGTCCATTTTATGGATGTTTGAACAAATAAATCTCTCCGACGAATAGCCAATCGAATCTGTTCTAATAAACACATGGTATAATGGGGTTTGCTAATTTTTTCAGGTGATGAATAAACATACGCTTTCCATGAGTCTGGAATAAAATCCTGTGGTGTAGTCAGAAAATCTAATTCTTTGATTCCTTCCTGTTCATTTTTCTTGAGTAACTCAAAAGCATCCTTCAAGGATTGTGTATTGGGTAATGCAGTAAATTCAATCAATTCAAGAAAAGCAGGTAGGAATTTTCTAGCAGACCGATATTTTCTACTAATGACCTTTGCAGAATTATCAGTTGCCTCCGTTGTTAGTTCTCCTACTTTTT
Organism: uncultured Crocinitomix sp.; assembly: GCA_964415335.1. Classification (GTDB taxonomy): domain Bacteria; phylum Bacteroidota; class Bacteroidia; order Flavobacteriales_D; family Crocinitomicaceae; genus Crocinitomix. The sequence goes on along the minus strand of CAYPZN010000072.1, from coordinate 15,092 downwards.
CTGTTGCTGCCTGTATTTTTATTTTAGCAATTTCCTTAAAAATAGTCTGTCGAACGTTAATGTCAGGAACCTGTTCATTCAAAAGAAAAGCACAGGCTTGCGCTAAAACAAGGGCAGCTCTGTCTAAATCTTGTGCAGTTCTCAAAGTCGTTTTCTTTTGACTTGCTTTCAATTCTTTGAGGTATTTGTTGATTAACAAATCAAAAACTTCTACGGCATCATCAATAGCTATAGCCTCATAATGTTGTGCAAAACAGAATAGAGCAGCAAGTTTTCTGGAATGGCTCATTTGTGCTATTGACCCTGCTTTTAATCCAGCAACCAATTTTGCAAGTTTAGTTTTTCTACTCAATGGCACACTCGGTGTTTTAATATCAGACACCGCTAAATCTTTAAAAATCTTCACCCTTTGTAATGCCTTATTCAAAGAAACAGAACTGACATAGGTAGGTGCTCTACGTAATTCATCTAGTAGAGAGTGATGTTTATCTTCTGGTATTTGAAGTAATGATAACAAGGTAGTTTGCTGCTGACGACTAAGACTTTTTGTTAATTCTTGATAGACTCCTTCGGACGCTCTATTTCTAACTCTAGCTACTAATCGAGCCAGAACGGTTGCACCAGGTAAAATGACTTTTTGATGAATTAATCTGGAGGTCGCCAAATCAAATAATACACTTGGTCGCTCATCATTGAGCCATACCTTATTGTATAGCCATCGAACCAAACGGAAATAATGCGGGTGGTTGTGAAAATCCTGGTACCCTAATTTCTCTTTAATTTCTTCACTATGTTCCCAATGAGTTGTTTCCCTTTCCATATATTTACCAATACAGCTTAGGTCTGCAATTTTTAACTGCCGTGCAACATAGGCCAATACATTAGGTGGTACATCAGTAGGGTCTAATAAGAAAGTGCCTAAAAATCTGAGCGTACATAATTGTAAAGCAAAACCCAATTTGTTATGAGGACGGCGGCGAGTATTAATCCATTTCAAATCGGAGGTAGTTAAATAGAAATGATGAGCTAATTGTTCTTCTGTTGGTTCTTCATTATAACGACCATACTTGCTGAGTTGCTTAGCCGAAAGAAAAGACATTGGCATAAGAAATAGTTTTTTTAATATTGTAAATGCAATTTGACCATCTAAAAAAACGCTCGTTTGGCTAAACGATATACTATTCAAATATTTGGCGTAACTGCTTGATTTAGGGATTTATTAAACTAGTATATTTATTCAAAGTTTAGTAAATTGCATTAAAACCCTTTTATTAAACAATAATTATGAATATCGGATACGCCAGAGTTAGTACCAGAGAACAAAATTTAGACTTACAAAAAGATGCTCTAGCGAAAGCAGGTTGCATTGAAGTTTTTGAGGAAAAAGTATCGGGGGCTGGTAAAGAACGACCTCAGTTAGCAAAGCTAATTGAGCAACTACGTAATGGAGATGTATTGACTGTTTGGAAATTGGACCGATTAGGTAGGTCTATTAAAGACCTTATTCAGTTGGTCAACAAAATTCAAGATAAGGGGGCAGAGTTGAAAAGTCTTAATGACCACATTGATACGACTACACCGCATGGAAAGCTTACTTTTCACATGTTTGCAGCATTAGCAGAGTTTGAAAAGGATATTATTCGGGAACGTACTTTGGCAGGATTAGCTACCGCTAGAGCCAGAGGTCGGGTTGGTGGACGACCAAAAGGATTGTCTAAAAAAGCAGAGCATACGGCTATCATTGCTCAGCGACTTTATGAAGAAGGTCAAAAAACAATAACTGAAATTTGTGAAGAATTATTTATCTCCAGAGCCACGCTATATAATTATCTTCGCCATCGAGGTATCGAAGTTGGACAGCATCGTTTAAAAACTCGATTATTAAAAGTCGAACTTTGGCTACTTGTTCAGACAAATAGTAAGGCGAAGAAGAGTTTAAAAAAATGTATAGAGGCGATTGAGTTTTTTATACTCCAAAAATTTAAGGGAAAAGGGGATGCAAAAAATAAAAGCATTTATCAATTGACCATTTCTTATCAAACGGAAAAGGAATTAGATTTAACTGTTAATCAAATCATTAGGGATATTCAGAATACTTGTGATTTGCATAATTGTTCAGCTGAAGTTTCGATTAAGGCTTTGGGTAAATCGGGTAAAAGTTGGAAATAGTGGATTCCTTAGCGTAAGTTTCTGTTCCAACATTACTCGTACCCCTGAAACGAAAATTCGCCCTTTAATGAATAGAAAGCATTTTGAGGTTTAGTATTTTTATTATATAGTATTCTGCTGAATTTTCTTTGGGTAAGTTTTTGGTTCATAGACACAATTCAAGGGAATATTAAAATTTTAAAAATAATATTTTATTATTAAAAATGTATTGAAATACAGTTTAATTAAGCAATTTTATACATAAAGTCCTCTAGTTTAAAATCATTATAAGATTAACTTCAAGATTGAAAAGTTGAAATTATCAAAAAATATCATTTAATAGTTTCAATAAAGCATCAACGATATTATTTTTCGCTGTATTTGATTCAGAAAAACTAATCAGTCCTTTTCGAGTTTGAGTATTCAATTCACTAAGCCGATTAAGAAGGGCTGTTATATCTGAATGATATTCAGTACTTTTAAAATAAATTTGTAGCTTATCCAATGCTTTGGCAACTTTTCCTTTTGCAATAAGAGCAGTTATCTCACCTTCTATTTCATTTTTTTCATCAGATGAAAAAACCACTTCAATTATCCTCTTATTCTCAACCGTATCTTCTATTTCTAGTACTTCTAGTTTACCATTTTCTACTAACTTATCTAATAATTCAAGTGTAAAAGCAGCAGCATTAGCTGCAGCTCTCTCTTGTGAACCTCCTTTATCTGCATTTGATTTATTATCAATCAAATCAGATATGCCTCTAACTACTATACCATTTACTTTGTTATGTGCTTTGATTGATTCTGTAAATCCGTATTCTTCCATGGCAACAGCTAAAGCATCACTACAATTTCTTCTTAAGAATTTATACATGCGAGATTTAGTTGATGCTATAACCTTTTCTCCTGCAGCTATAGGTTTTAAAAAAACAGTTGGTACATGATTAGAATTGGAAAAGTAGTTATTGTCGATTCGTTCTTGCCATTTATTTGCTCGATTTACAGCTTTCGCATATTGTTTCAAGCTATGAGAAGGTTCTCCAAATTCAAACCTTGGTTTATATACATTATCTTCTTTCCCAACTTCGTAAGCATAGATTTTTGTAGCTACAACAATATCTCCTATTGAAACATCTTTTATACCACCAGCCACTCCTACAAAAAATGCATAGGTTGGCTTAAAATAACTTAAAGCTCTTTCTACTTCGGAGGCTGCTTTCACATTATTTGCTTCTGTTTCTACTACTGCAACCTTAATTTCTCCCTTCGAGGTCATAAATGTTCCTAAGCGATATAGAGTATCTGTCTCAGAATGAAACTCATCTTTTAATTTTGTTAGGTGGTATTCTACCGCTTTCAATTCATTAGGTAAAGCTGTAAATATAAGAATAGATATTGGCTGGTTCATTAATCTAATTTACTTTTAGTTTCAAAAGAGATTTTAATATTGACTATGGATTTGCTGATACTGTTTTTCCAAACATACCTAAAATCGCATCTGTAAATTTTTTAGCTTTTGTTTTCTTTTTTGTTGTATAATTAGGGTCTATCTTTTTCATTCTATTTAAATTTCTATCTCGAAACGAGATAGCATTAAAATTAATATCATTACATGCAGAAAGGTTAAAATCTCCTTCATTATCTTCTGAAATCCAATATAATTTTCCATTGTCATGCAATTCATCAAGAATTACTTCTATATATTTTTTCTGAGGATTCGCAAGAAAACATAATTCGAAGCTTTCAATACAACTCACTATTTGTTTTCGCTCATCTTCCCAATCATCATCAAATGGAGCATGGACAGATATACTATTATACGTTGCTAAAGAATTAATAAAGAGTTCTTCAAAAAATACCTCATCCACTTCTTTTACCTTCTCACCTTCCAGTTGAGCAGGCTTATTTCTTAAAAAATCTTTTAGGTATTTTTCTGCATTGAATTTTAATTTAAGCGCTTCTGCATTAGATTCTATGCTGCCATCTGGATTGATAGTTATCCAGTCATCTAAAATACCTGACCCCGTCAATTCAGTTACTCCCAATATTAAATAATCTTCGCCTGTAGTATTTTGTTTTTTTTGTAATAATAAACAAGATTTTAGACAGTCAATAATGTTTTCTCTTATGCGGCCTATATTAGGTTTAGGGTTTGTACTTCTTTCTTTAGCATAAGCGTATTTTTTTCTAGCCTTATCCTCTAATTTTTGAAATAACTTTTCATGCATTTCTATTTTTACTTGGTCGAAATCTAAATTTAATTTTTCTGCAAAGAACTTTAACTCATGCAACGAATCATATTTAATATCTTTAGCCTTAAAAAAATTAACAAGATTACCGTTCCTTGACAAATCAAGCCAAGGCATAAATCGTTTTCCACGATGTGTTAATTCTTCAAAAGGCTTGTTTAAAAAATTTTCATCTTCAAATAAGTAGAAACCCAACTTGGAACTATTTAAAAATCGTTTAACTTCCTTTCTATGGTCATCTGTCCACCGATATTGCCCTTTAGTATTTCTTTCTTGCCTAACTCTATTATAATCTTTTCTAATTTGATTAAAAAAAGAGTTTCTTATCCTCTTTTGTGCCATCGTCTGTGCTTCTTCTACACTTAAGTTTTCATCTTTTAGCTTGAAAAAATTTGCTAACTTCTCTAAAAAGTCCTTCCTAAGCTGTAGCGCATTATAGTTAAACCATTTATTATTTGGCTTTTCATTATTAATATTTAGCCAAGAAATTTTTCCACCACCACTTAATTCAACTAAAGCCATCTCTATAAAGCCCAAAGGAGAAAGCATATTATCAAAAATTTGTTTATAAGCTTGGATGCAGTTCCAAATAGCATCTTTGTCTCCTTTCTGAAGTTTGCGATATTTGCGATAAATACTTTTAGTTAGAATTTGCCCGATATGCTTTATGTTTTCATCACCTAATACATCAAATGTTGGTTTATACCTACTTTTAAATTGATGAAATCTTTTAGTAAATTGAATAATATGCTTAAAAGTAGTCCCTTTTCCATTAATCACTTCTTCTATTATCTCATTCGAAGATTTCCTTTTAAAATAAATAAAAGCCAGATACTCGTAAATTTGTGGTGATTTAAAATCTAATTTTTTTGCCTCTAAGCAATACTGTTCTGCTTCGTCATATTTCTCAACACCTAAGGCATCTTGGCAATTAAGAATCAAAGTTTCTAGTTCAACTATAGTTTCTTTTTTCAATCCTTTCGTCTCTGTCAAGATAATTGAATCTACTCCCTTTTGTATTAGCTCCTGAATTGAAATATCACTTATTTCTTCTTCATCTATCAATTCTTCTTCTTTCAAGAAATTGTCCTTAATAGTATCTAATTCATTCCATTGACTAATTAGGTCATTCTCTGATATTTGGTCAATAATATCTTTAACACCTGTAAAGACTCTAGCTAAATTAACAGAATACTTGTCATCATCTAACTTGTAACTCGTATAATGTTTTTCATTTGTCTCAAATCTTTGATTTTGAAGCAATATGTCATTTCTCAATTCTGAATCATGAGAAACAACTGACCTAAGAATATCAAAGGATTTTTTTAATGACTCAATTAAAATATCTTCAAAATTTTGCTTAAATATTTTTACATCCATTTTTAGTGATTTTCATTTTTAATATCCTTAAGAAGAAGGTTGATTAGTGGTTTTTCTTTGCTGGCCATTTTGGCTAATTCCAAGTTTTTTCAATTCTTCCAATTTCCAGCTTTGGACTACTTTCTCAGCAATTTCGATTTGAGCTGACGATATTTTATCTAAAAGTGTTTTATTTGAACTCAAATCAATTTGCAAAACGTTTTCATTTTGTGCCTTATTTAATTTAACTTGTGCTTCTACATCATCTTGGGTGGATTCTTTGATTAATTTTTCTTTTGCTATAAGTTTTTCATCGTAAGTACCTCTTTTAGATAAAAGCTTTACAATAACTGGTGCCGATTCAACGACAATAAATAATAACATAATCAAAATACTAGCCCACCACATTGTATTATCTGCTTCTTCAATAATATTTCCCTCACTATCTAATTTATCTTCTTCCCACTTAGTTAACCTTCCTAACGATTCAATTTGTGCTATAAAATTTTCATTCAGCCCTCTATTAGTTGCAGCACTAGAATTATCTATTTCTTTTTCTGCATCACTCTCACTCTTCTTTAAATTCTTTTCTTTTTCATCCTTTGCTATCTTTAATTTATCAGCCTCATCACTCCAATAATTCTGATGGTCGTTTTTCCTTTTATCTAAATTTCCAAAAATGGCTTTACATTCCTTGGAAATAGAATAAATTTCTCTATTTAATCGTGTTCTCTCTTTTTGTAATTTCACTAAATTTTCATCCGCCCCAATATAAAATTCCTTTATATCATCAACTATTCTATAATTTGCAGGATCTCTTTCTATCTCTGTAATACGTTCTTTTATTGCTTTAATTCTTGGATAATTAATTCTTTTTTTCCTACTAAGTCTAGAGTTGCAATTTTTATAATTACGCTTCAAATCAAGATATTCCTTATCCCCTGGTTCAGAATTTTTGTTATTAAAAGCCTCATTAAAATCATCAGAAGCTGTTTTAGCATCAGTCTTTTTTCCATCAAGATCATAATTTTCTTGAATCTTATTTTTCTTTTTATTTATCGTTTCTATCCTATACATATCCAATTCACTTGCTATTCGATCACTAAAAATTCTAACTTCCAATGGTTTAGCAATCACTAAGGATATTATTACAGCAATAATAAATCTAGGAAAAGCAGTAAAAAATTCATTTCTAACAGAATCCGTTTTACGCATACTCGATACTATATAACGGTCTAAATTGAAAATCATTAAACCCCATAAAAGGCCAAAACTAAAAGCATATAATCCTGCAAATTCCTCTGCATAAAATATTCTAAAAAGAGCATACCCCGAAGCTATTGCAGCAAAAATTCCAGTAAAAAATATTGTAGCACCAATACTCAAATATTTATTCAATTCATGGCTTAGCTCTTTATCTGCTAAAATATTTTTATCTGCTCCAGAGCAAAAAATGAAAAATTGTTTAAGTGGATGCATAACTAATTATTTATTTGGTTCTCAATAGAATCTTTAATTAAATCCTTTATTCTACCTAAAGAATTTTTTAAAGATTGAAAATTATTATCCTTATATAATATTTCCTTTACTGTTAAAATATTTGCATTAATCTTCGTTCTACTTTCCTCTAATCTCTTAAAATTAGATTTAAAATAGAGGTTAGTTTTTTTTATTTCTCTAAAATATTTGCTAAAAGGAATGCTAAAATTCAAATTCAACTCTTGTAAATTAGCTTTAAAAAGTATAGGGCTAAAATTTGGTTGAGGAATAGTTAAAATCTCTATTTTAGGCATTTTTATAAAATGCAATGGAAGTGTTTGAATTATTTGGTTAGTATCTCCTTCTACAATTAGTTCATACGCTAAAATTCTATTATTTGCTATAACGTTTTTACTTCCAATGGGTGTTTTAGAGAAATCTCCTATCCCTTTTATTGAAATCCGTTTAGCATCGGCTACCTCCCAAGAAAGTTGTATTTTTTTACCCTCGTATACAATATGTTCATCAGATGAAAAGGAAATTATTTTCCCAACCTTCACTTCCCTAGATTCTTCTAAAGTTTCATTTGATTCTTTTCTATGACAAACTAATTTAAATACCTTAGTTACTTTTAAATTTGTTATATTCAATTTACCTTCTAACCCTAAACCTTCTATGTCATTAATTTTTACCGTATCAACATTTTGAACTTTCCATGATAAAAAGCTTTCATCTCTAATTTTTTCAAACCTAAAATATTCTATAGTTGCCTTAAATAATTGAAAAGTATCCTCTAGTGGTATTAATGATAAAATATCTTTCTCTTTGCAAAATCGTCCAAGTTCCTTTAATAAAATATCCAATTCTTTATCTAAACTAATAACTTCTTTATATTTCACCGAGTTAGTAAAATTCAAATAATCCTCTTTATCAAAATAAAGTTGATTCTCTCTCTTACCTAAATTATATTTCTTCCATAATTCAGGTTTTTTAGCTAATATTCTAATTGATAAATAAATGACTAACTCTGAAAAATAATCTAACTTAGCATTGGTTTTAGCGTTATCTTTCCTATTAGGGTGTTGATAGTCAGGATAACCTTTTATTTTATCATCATAGGTTTCAAGTCCAGCAACAAATAAAGAATCATAATCTATTAGCCTTAATTTTCCCTGTTCATCAATAATAATATTACCATGTTGCAAATCTCCATGAGCTATTTTTTGTTGATGCAAAAATTTTACTAGGTCTAAAAATTTTTCTGCAAGTGCTTCTAGTTGTGAGGGATTCGTTAAATTATTTTCTATATATGATTTCAAATCCATTCCTTTCACCCACTCCATTTTAATAATAGGCCACTTCTCTCCCTTTACGATTATACCATTTTTAACGTACTTAAATTTGGCAAAGTAATTTGAATTAAGTTGCTCCAAATATTTAAAAATGTGAGCATATCTATCTTCACTATTTCCAATATCCCCTATCCAACATCTTAGAGCATATCTTCCACTTTCAATATCAATAGGAAAAACCAATGAAAATCCACCACTATAAGTCACAACACGACCATTAGGTAGCTTTTGAAGTGTTCCATTTTTCAATTCATCATCTAAAACAGATTGCTTTAAATTTTGAACAGCGATTGTAATATCTTGTCTAGAAGGATAATTCATAAAACTTATTTTAGATTAGCATCATCTGGTTCATTATTTATCATATTGTCTTGTCCATTGCCATTCTGTTTTATTTCTAAGTTGTTACTCAAACTGTTATGACTAGCAGGATTTTCCACATTACTAACTTGATTTGATGAATTATTTAATCGCGATAGGTTTATCCCGTTTTTATTATTCTCAACCTGATTAGGTGATTTCGCTAAAGTAGATTTTAAAATAATGTGCAAAAGATTAATAAAAAATATACCTATAAAAAGAGCTATCGTAACTAAAGAAATCCAGTATATAGAAGCATACATATCATCTTCTAATTTCTCACGGAACTTTGTTCTTACTAATAGTTTATTATTAGCACGATTTGGTTTAGGTTGAGTCCAAAATTCAAGAAAAAATTGAGGGATAGAATTAGGGTTAAAATTTCTTAGCGTAATTTCTAAAATACAATGCTCCGATAATGGTTTAATATTTTCCGAAATACCTGGATATAATATACCTTCTTTATGAATTGTATTTCCTGTTTTGAATTTATATTCAACCCGGTAATTAGATGTATTACTAGTATTGATTGGCTTTATTTTTAATACTAAATCTTGCGTGTTACTAATAAGTTTTTCAAACGAAATAGTTGAGGTTACTTTATTATCATTTTTTGAATAATCAAAAAATAGAAACTCTTTTTCATGGATAGTTGGTGCGAGAATAGATTCTAAATGATCTACATAATTTTTTTCTTGAAAGGTGGCTATATCCAATAATTTCTCATTTGAAAAAGGAGTATTATTAAAGTACTTTTCAAAAAACTCAATCAATTTCTCTTCTGATTGGTGATTTTTTATAAATGTTGGAATTTTAATGATATTTAATTCTACATTTTTACAAGCCTCTGCCAATTCCTTTATTTCAGCCTCAATTGTATTTGTTTCGATGGCTTTTCTGTCATGGAGTAGGTCAGAGATTAATGTAATGATTAGTCTCGTACTATCATTACAAGAATTATCAGGAGTGCCTTTATTAGGAAAATAATAATCCGTTAAGTTAGTAAAGTTACCTTTAAAATCAGTATAGTCATTTCCATTCTTATTTATTACTTTTTTTAGTTTTCGGATATTTTTTTCAATTGTTCCTCTCGTGTTTTCATCAATTTCTATATTACTCCAAGAATATTTGCTCGATACATCCGAAGGGAAAATTGGTTTAAATTCATACCCAATTGAACCAATGCCGATTTTAGCATTATTTGATCCATACTTAGGTAAATTCTCTATAAAGAAAAGACATAATAATGTTCCGATACTTATTTCATTAATATATTTTGAAGCCTCTTCGCTGTTTTCTAATCCAATATCTTTAATGAGTTCTTTCTTTATCGGAATTAAAGATTTAGCGAAAATAATCTGTTGTTGTTCTTCAACTTTTAAACGAGAGAAATAATTTGAGTTTAAATTAATTCGCTCCACATCTTCAAACATCTTATAATATACCCCCTTTTTTTAAATCTTAACCGTATTATTTTCAATATCTGCCGAAGGTGTATTATCAATTAAAAACAAAAAACGATAATTATCATTGCTCTGATTATTCTTTTCTAATTGAAAAACATAGGGGTCTTTTTCTTTATGCTCTTTATAAAAATGATTTAATGTGCTTACTATGTTTATTGGGCTATAGTTATCTCCAGAATGTTGGTAAATGATAGAAGCATATATTGAACAAAAAATAGAATAGATACTAAAACCTATTAAAAAAAGAGTGAATAAAATATTAGCAGTTAAAGAAAAACTACTAAAAAATATTTTACTTTTCTTTATGGAAATCTCATTATCTAGCAAATACTGTTGAAGAACTGTCAATACCAAGATAGCTAAAGAGACAACAAATGATATGCTCATTATTTCCCAAAAGGGTTCGAGATAATTATTTACTCCAAATAATATTAAACCAAATAAAACAATTCCTACCATTGGTTTTAACAAGCTAAATTGATACTTATTCATTTGTTTAAATTTTCTGTGTCTCTGAACAACGCTAATTATTTTTTCTTTTTCATCTTATCAATGATTGATTTAGAAATAGATTGATTATTTGTTTTTTTATTAGGTAACATAATATCTTTAAGCTTTCTGATAATTTTATTAGACGCTCTTTCCGTATTTGATTTGGCAGAGTCCTTTTGTCTAAATTCTGTTATTATCTGTTTAGAAGTAGCACTTATAAAAGTATCAAGTGGTGAAAATTCTTCTATTGATTTGGCTTGACAGTAAATAGCTAATTTAGAAGCCATATTTTTTATATCAGGCGACATTCTAAGAAGTTCTTGGAAAACAGGACTTCTATTTGGGTTCAAGAAATCTTGTTCTGTAAACAAGAAATCTTCACTTTTATCCACTCGATATTTAACCCAAAAATCAGGTGCTTCTGCCAGAACGATAAGTGATAAATAAATAACTGCCTCAGAAAAGTAATCTAATTTTTTTGACGAAAATTTATTGTTATTTCTGGATGAATGCTGATACCCTCTTAACCCTTTAATTAAATCCGGTACTGTATTACCAAAAGTTGGTACATACAAAGAATCATAGTCCACTAAAACTAAAGAACCATCTTGTTTCACTAAAATATTACCATGTTGCAAATCTCCATGTGCAATTTCAAACGAATGCATTGCTCTAGTCATCTCAAAAAATTGATTTGCTAATTCTTTTATTTCATCCGAATAATTAATTTTATTCGATAAATATTCTTTCAACTTTAAAGCATCTACCCATTCCATCCGAATGGTGTCCCAGTTTTTCTCTTTAATAAAGATTCCTTCTTCCACGTAAGAAAAATCAACAAAGTAAGGTAAGTTGACTTGCTTTAAATACTTATCAATTTCTCTATATCGATATTTGCCATCACCTACACTAGCAATCCAACATCGTAGTGCATACTTTCTACTTTGAGTAGTTATTGGAAAAACTAAAGTATATCCCCCTGCAAAAATCACAGGTCTCCCATTCCTCTTAATGGGAACACCACTAGATAAAGAAGGATCTCTATTAAATACAGAAAAATTCTGCATCACTTGCACTATTTCTTGTCTGCTAGGATAACTCATGGTTTCTTACCAGTTTGATTTTTATTAATTTTATTTAAAATTTTATCTGAGACAGATGAAGAAGATGTCTTTTTCGTACTATTTAAAGTAGAAATTGATTTATTAGGAGATTGGGTATTAGTGTTTTTATTTGTTATTGGAGGTTTTTTTGAAGAAAATTTCAATATATTCTTAAGCATATTTTTTGTGGAATTATTCTTAGTTGGTTTCCTAAGTCTAAATAATTTTCCAATTACTGGAGCTTTACTAGGAATTGTACCAAAACTATTTTTAGGTAGATAAAATATTAAATGGCTTATTATTCCGCTTATAAAACATGCTCCAATAACTAAGTAAACTATTCCATTCTTTGCAAAAAATGTTTTTATATATAATTCTATAAATAAAATAATTAACATAGAAAACAAAAAAATCGAAAGTCGTTTGGTTACAATTTCTTGAATAGAGTTAATTATTTTTATTAGGTAAAAAACTAAGGAGGAACAAAGAACACCCAACAAAAAATAAACTAAGTACATCAGATTCTCATCAATTCCTTTATCTTGAATAGAAAATAACCTTTGTGTAAAACCAGGATTAACATGTTGAAAAATAACATAAAAAAGAAAAGCTAAAACTATACATACATATTGTAGTAATCTTTCCTCCTTAGATTTTTCTTTATGTATCAATACAAATAGATTATAAATCACATAAAAAATACTAGTTAATAAAAATAAACAAATAAAAACCAATAATCCATAGTATATGGGACTGTATTCTACCATCTCGATTTGTTTAAGGTTAAAAAATATCAATTATCATTTCTACTCGTTCCATAAATTTTAATAATGGTTTTGACTCCCATTTATAAACACCTCTACTACTTCTAAAACTTTGATGCTCTTTTCTAACCTCTTCCAATTTATATTCATAAATACTTGAAAGAGATTTAAAATCTTTTATAAAAAGTACTATCTCAAAGAGTATAACCAAAAAGCCAAAAAAAATAATCAAATAATTAAATACAGGATATGGAGTTGTCGTATTCAATAAACCTAGTACAAAAATGCCAATAGACAAGGATATAATAATAATTCTACCCGTACTTTCATTTTTTTTGTATAAATCTCTTTGGCTAATTAAATATTGATTTACAGGAATTATAATCTCATTCTTGTATTCGTTATAAAGGTTCCCATGTACTCCCCACAATTCATTATTTTCTATACTATGAAATAAATTTAATTCTATTGCCTCCAACCCAAAAAAATGTTGTAGGGCATCCAAAATCCTTACCTTTTCAACATAAGTCTTATCCCAAATTAAAGTCCCGCTTTGTTTCTCATATTCAATTTGGTTATATCTAAAAAGCAAGGCATTTAACTCTTTAATTTCTTCATTATCCTTTTTTGATGCTATTAAAGCACTTATTACTTTTGGGATATCATCTAATCTCATAATTCTAAATGGTTAATTTAATTTGAACCAACCAAGATAAAATCCAAGAAACCCTAATATTAACATCAAGACTATTACCCCAAAACCAACCATCATAAATTTTGTAATCTTTTTTTGAGCAGCATCTGTTGAACCAATACTGCCTATCTTTTTATTTAGGTCTTTAATCTTTTTTTTTAGTTCAGTTCCTGATTCATCGACTGCAGCTTTAACAATTCCCAACTCATCTTTTAAAGAATTAGAAATATCTTCTTCAAATTTCTTTAATTCGCCTGATAACTCTTTCTTAGTTTCTATAACTAAGTCTAGTAATTCTACTTTATTAGCATTAATACTACCCTCTAGTTCTGCTATTTTAGACAATACTACTTCCTTATTTTCAACTTGATTGTCTTTATTTACTTTAATTAAAGAAGTAGTTTCTTCTAAACTAGCTTGAAGTTCTTGAATATGCTTTTCCATTCGCTCTTTAATTTTTGCTTGTTGTTCTTGAATATTAGCTTCTAATTTCTTTAATCCTTTTTTAAACTGTTTTACTATAGAAGGATTCTTTGCTAACTCCGTTTTAAAGGAGTTCATACTATTAGCTATAGAATGTTTGGTTGAATAGTCCTTAGGTGTTTCTATTAGTTTTTTTACAGCTCTTTTGTTTACCACATTTATCTGCAAAATACATGTATCGTCATCCTCCATGATAATATCAGAATCTCCTTTCATTTGATGAATAAAATCATCAAATTCAATCATATTTTTTAGATTTAAAAGTTTAGCATTGTCTGCATGGTTTTCATTTTCGATATTTTCAAGTACCCATTTAGCAACGGCATCCGTAGCTAACAGAATAATATCACCCTCAGTTACCGTACTATGGATAGGAGTAAAGTCTAATTTCTTCTTATCTTCCTTCAATTGCTCTCTACTTGAAATGCATATTGGGAAATTATCAAATTCAACAGACTTCTCTTTATTAAACACTCTATGCTCTTCCCCTCTAAAATGAAACAAGCAAGAATCCCCTATTACTATAGCCTTATAAAATAAAGCCTTACTGTTCGAATCTTCCTTATTTTGAAAAAAATCAATCCCAGCAAAAGTTGAAAAAGCAGATTCGTGTTTTCGGTTTCTAACAAAAAATGGCTGATTATTCCAATCCATATTGGCATTTAGTTCAGTAAGCCATCTTTTTCTAGTTGTTCTAAGCCATCTATCTATATCTTTTTCATTAAAAATAGAGACATCTTTCATAAAATGGTCTACTAATAGTTTTGACCACAACGCTGGAAAAAAGGACTTTGAAACACCATCAGCAATTGCAAATCTTTTCTCCTCTAAATCAAATGCATAATTATCATGACAATTTTCATAGGCTTCTCCAATCTTATGTAATTTAAACGCTTTTATATTGAGTTCCATAATTGCTTAAACAGTTAATGTTAACAAAAATTACGATTAATTATTAGCCGATGAAGAACCAAAATTCAATAATTGTATTAAAGATTCTGCGCTAGCATTATAAACTAAACCTCTGCTACCAGTCTTTAAGGTTATACCTAATCGCTTAGCTATTGGAAACATACTTAATGGTATTTCACTAGTAGTTAGTCAAAATTAAAATGATGGGTAAAGGTTTTTTAATTTCACCCT
>CAYPZN010000071.1:0-17388 GCA_964415335.1 uncultured Crocinitomix sp. | reverse complement strand
AATTTCAAGAAGAAAACTCGAATCAAATTGTACTATTTTAGAATCGAACTCAGGTGAGAAGAGTGTGATTTAAATAAAAAAGAATTTTTAAGAAAGATATTTTTCAGGGTAAGATTCCTTAACCGTAAAGAAAGAAGACTCAAGATTTTTAGACTTCAATTGCAAACTCAACTAATGTTCATACATTTTGATCACTCTACACAATCATTTCTTCATTCTCGCAGAAAGATTCTGTTAGAGCCAAATTCAATCAGGTAAATAACTGTTTTAATTGTACTGAGAATCCATTTAATTGAGAATCCATTTCTCACAATGAATTCTTTGTTGATTAATCAGCTTGACATGATTTACACGAAACTCTCTCAGGAGGTTATCAAACTTGTAACGAAACAATTAGATCATAAGAAATAGGCTAAAACTAAGAAAGCTGACTCAAAAGTCAGCTTTCTTAAATTGGATTAAACTATTTTTAGTAAAGTAGTCTATTATTCTTTTACAAAACGAATAGGTTGAGAAGTACCATCCGCAGCAGTAATGCTAAGGAAATAAACTCCTGAAGGAAGTTCATTAGTGTTATGCGTTAGCAGGTTGTTTCCAGCAGGAAGTACTCCTGAATAGACAGAAGAAATTTCTTGACCTAACGCATTTAATACATTTACTGTTACATCTGTTTCAGATTTCAATGTTAAAGAAACATTCATAATGTCATTTAATGGGTTCGGATAAACCGAAAGCCCAAAAGCATTTACATCATCATTTTCAATACTAGCTGTTGATGCAGCGTACATATTAATATCATCAATGTAAATATTGTTTCCATTATCGTTTTCAAACTCAATTTTAAATCTAAAATTTGATGTATAATAAGCAGAATTAATATTTGTAATATTTACTTGGAACCACTCACTTTTATCTGCAGGAGTATAAGAACTAGGTTGAATTTCTTCACTTAATTTATTTCCATGTATGTTTTTTCTCAATACCCATGTCTCACCACAGTCATTTGAAATAAAGAATCTGATCCATTCATCTGTAGAGCTTGTCCTACGTCGGTAAGCATACTTAAAGTTAAATACAACGTCATCTGCTTCGTCAACTGAACTTAAATCAATTGTTCCAGAAATTAATGCATCTTTCGACAAATTATCATTTCCACGATTACTTAGGAAAGCAGATTTTGTTCCTGAATGCCCAACCTCATCATTTAACACCCAATAATCTTCTCCATCTTCATCAAGAATTAAAAAGTGATCGTTATCAGGAATACTCGATAATGATTCAAAATCTTGAGAGTATGGTAATGTTCTTCCTGGTACTGGTAATACAAGGATATGATTTTCACTAGTAATTGTTTCAGTAGAAGCCCCATCAGTCACTTCTAAAGTAACCGCATAATTTCCTGGCGTATCAAATGTAATAACTGGATTTTCTTCAGTAGATGTTGCTGGAGTACCTCCTTCAAATGTCCATGTTCTTGCTGTTACATTAGAATAAGAATCATCAAAGAATTGAATCGTATTTCCTGCACAAGTTGTATTTATTTCAGAAGTAAACTGAGCCTTACAAAGTGTTGCTGGAGTACCAACCCCTGCTTCTAAATTGTGATCTTCACTAATTAAGTTAACGAACATTCCAATTGACTCTAAATTACTCAATACAATGTTTGCTTGATCCTTAGAGAACATATTTTGGCAAGGACTATAACTCATAAAGTTCTCAAACTGATCCAAAGCGTCAAATCCATAAGGATCTCCAGCAGGAATAGCAGTACAGTTATTTTGTGTACCAGAACAAGACCATTGAGGTTCTGTTACAGGTGGTGTGTCACAACAAAAATCACCGTTCGAATCACAACTTCCTGAATGGCATCCTCCTTGGAATGTATGCAGTAAACCTAAACAGTGACCAACTTCATGTGTTAAAGTACGATTACCACTTGCAGTACCAACACTTCCATAAGTATCATGACGCATCATTACACCAAAATTACTACTTCCACCAGAATATGGAAACTCAGCATATCCTAAAACGATTCCGCCACCGCCACCGCCACCAACGGAATTAGCAACCCAAATGTTCATATAATAATTTCTGTTCCATGCATCTAATCCATTAGTAGAGAAATGCTTTTGAGCGTTACTAGCATTATAACTAAATGATCCAACTGATCGACGTTCAACACCATTTGTGCAATTTCCATCAGGATCTATTTTGGCAAGTTCAAAACGGATATTCATATCAGAAGCTGCGCTTAAAAAAGGAGCATCATCCGTGTCTCTTGTTGCAACAGCATCAGGATTTTCACGATTAAAGTCTTCATTAAGTTGATCGATACCACTTTGAATTTGCTCAAAGCTAATATTTCCAATCCCATTGTCATGAAGTACATGAACAACAACAGGAATTATACATTCGTCGGCACGATCTCTTTCATTGTATGCACCACTAGTTACACGAGTCAAGTGCTCATTCATTAAATCACGTAATCCAGGATTTTCAGAAAAGATTTGATCGTTGTGTTCATCAGTACCACACGTTTGGATTTCTTGCGCATTTATCGTAGAAAGCGCAAACAAGCCAAATAAACTTAAGAATAATTTTTTCACAGCGTTTTAATTTAAGAAAAATAAGTGCCATTAAGTAAGCACACTTACATTTTCGATTAGTTTTTTGTTAAGGTTACATTATAATTTCTTTATAAGAAACAATTGGTCTTATGCAATTTACAAATAACTTATGGTTAAATTAAACCTCAAATAAGATGAGTGGTAAATAAATTTTTTTGTGGGATTACAAGAATGTTAAGCTTTGTAGTGAAATTTCAAACCAATTAAAAATCGCGTACGGAAAGTATTGTTTCATTGAATTTACTGGGTGTTTTAATGACTTTGAAAAGTTTTTTTGCTACATCTTCAGAATTAGAGAGCTCTCCATTTTGTTTTAGGTTTTCAAACTTTTTGATTAATTTAAATTCATTTTGATCGGCATTTCGGATGTCAATTTGCATTTGCGTGTCAACTACACCCGGTGCAATCGCATGAATTCTCCAATCAGAAATAGCGCGTTCTTCCATTTCTAATTGAACGGTTCTACTAAATAAATCCATAGCTGCTTTAGATGCACAATAGGTAGCCCAAGCATCAATTGGACTCTTTCCAGCGCCAGAACTAATATTAATTACATGCCCTTTTTTTTCTGAAGTGCAATACTTTTTAATGAAATTATTGCACAGAATTTGAGGGGCAATTGTATTGACATTCATTACACGTTGGATAGCATTTGCAGAAACTTTTCCTATGGGATAAATTTCTCCAACAATTCCAGCATTATTCACTAAAAGAACAGATGAAGCATCTCGATCAAAACTTAATTGATTAACAGCTTCAATATCATTCAAGTCAAGCGAAACGAAGGTGAAATTTTCATGTTCAATAGAGTTGTTTCGCGCAATTCCAACAACATCAAAATTTTGGTCCAATAAAAGTTCTGCTAATGCTTTACCAATACCTCTAGAGGTACCTGTTATATAGGCTAATTTATTTTGTTGGATAGTCATTTTCTGTCCATTCTATAATTCCTCCCTGAAGATTTTTTACTTTGGTATAACCGTTAGAGGCTAAAAAAAGACACGCGTTCATACTTCTAGCACCACTTCTACAACCAATAATAACGTCTTTATCTTGAGGAATTTCACTCATTCGCTCTTTAATTGATCCGAGTGGAATATTTAATTGATCAATATCATAGGAAATTTCATCAATCTCATAAGGTTCGCGAACATCTATAAAAATACTCCCATTTTCAACAGCAATAATTGCATCTTTTCCTTCTATTTCTTCTATTTGCATCTTAGTCTTTATTTTAGTGCTTGCTCTAAATCATCAATTAAATCCTGGGCATCTTCAATTCCAACACTTAGGCGAATTAATGAATCAACGACACCAGATTTTTCTCTTTCTTCTTTTGGAATTGCAGCATGTGTCATAGTTGCAGGATGACCAATCAAAGATTCTACTCCTCCTAGCGATTCTGCAAGGGCAAAGATTTTAACTTTTTTAACCGTATCCAATGCATCATCTATCTTATTTCCTTTAAAAGTAAAAGAAATCATTCCACCATACCCACGCATTTGAGCCTTTGCCACTTCATGGTTAGGGTGTGATTCAAATCCTGGCCAATAAACCTTATCAATTTTAGGGTGATTCGCTAAATACTCTGCGATCATTTTTCCATTTTCACAATGCCTTTGAATTCGAATGTGCAATGTTTTAATCCCTCGTAGTACCAAAAAAGAATCCATAGGAGCAGTAACAGCTCCACTTGAATTTTGAATTCTATAGATTTCATTCGCAATTGCTTCATCATTACAAATTAAAGCTCCCATTACAACATCTGAATGACCACCTAAGTATTTTGTAACTGAATGCATTACAATATCAGCTCCTAAGTCCAATGGATTTTGCAAATATGGTGTTGCAAATGTATTGTCAACTGCAAGTAAAATATTATGCTTTTTGCTTAATTCTGAAACAGCAACAATGTCAATAATATTCATCATTGGATTTGTTGGAGTTTCTACCCAAATTAACTTGGTATTTTCATTAACATACGATTCGATTGCAGAAACGTCTTGCATCCCTATGAAATGAAATTTGATTCCATATTTTTCAAAAATGGTTTTAAATATTCGATAAGAACCTCCATACAAATCATTTGTAGAAACTACTTCGTCTCCTGGATTTAGCATTTTTAAAATGCAATCAATAGCTGCTAAACCACTTCCAAAACATGCTCCAAACTTACCATTTTCAATTGCAGCAAGGTTTTTTTCTAAAGCGTGCCTTGTTGGGTTTTGAGTTCTAGAATACTCATATCCTTTATGGACACCTACTTCTGATTGAACATATGTGCTCGTTTGATAAATTGGTGTCATAATAGCTCCAGTAGCCTCATCAGGATGAACTCCAGCATGAATTGCTTTTGTTCCAAATTTCATTTTGCTTTCTTCCATTACCTCATTTTTAGTGTATAAAATTACTCAATTTATTACACTCTATTATTTTCTTTTCCAGAAAAAAATGACTTAAGTAGTAATTCTAAAACAGGAAGTTAAATTTGGTTTTTTTATAAGGAAAAAGAATTCTTAGAAGAATGCGCGGAGCTCCATTCCTCCAGAATGAACAGTCTGACTTTCTTCTGACTTTCGACCGTTATAATTTAAATTAAGTTGAAGATTTTTTGCAACTTTTCGTTGATAAGATAGGCCCCAAGTAAAGTTGTTTCCTGTTCTTAATCCTTCTAAAATTTCAAAGGCAATAGCAGAATTTGTTGTTGCATTATAGGTAATATTAATATAATTGAAACGTCCAGAAAAACTACCTTTTTTCACTTGATTATAACGCACATCAAATCCAAAATCTCTAATTAGTGCTTTTTCGGCCAATTCAGAATTGTTTTCTTTTTGAGTAAATTGACCATTCAATGCTAAACGAAATGCACTATTGGGCTGATAGGATAAAGTTGGGCCAACTTCAAAAGATTCAATGAAATAATCGCGATTTGAGGCAAAATCACTGGCATTTTTATTTCTACCCAAAAGACTATTTATTCTTAAATTAAAGGCTTTACTCAAATTCCATCTAATTTGTAACTCATGAAAAGTATTTAAGCGAGAATCAAACCCATTTGATAAAAGAACTTTTGATCCATTTTCTTGATAGCTATAATTGACACCAAAGGTAGAATTGGTTTTATTAAAGAAAACGGTGTTTCTAAATGAAGAACTAATTGAAACTAAATTTGTATCCGAAATATCATAAACAAACGGATTTAATAACTGAAAATTATCTTCAAAATTTGTTTTTCTGTTGATATTATAAACTAGTTGATTGCTGAACTTAGAAATGATTTTCTTTATACCCTCCTTCGATTTCCAAGCGACTTCAGGCCGAATAAAGAAACTCGTAGAAAATTGATTTGAAAAAGTCCGAACGAAATTATTTGTAGGAACAAATACCCGAATATAAGCACCTTGATCCGCAAAAACGGCAATTTCAAATTCTCCCAAATCTTTAATTCCATCACCATTATAATCAATCCAAGTATGTGTCCCTTGGCCAGGATTAACTTCAATAAAAACAAATTCTCTCTTTAGTTCTAAACCGGAACCTAATTCATAAAAAGTGGTAGCCGAAAGCGCTCCTTTCCACAAGCGTAGTACATGTTCTACCCGACTTAAAATAGTATTTTCAGGAATTGAATTGAAAAGAGTACTATCAACAACATCTAACTTTCTGTAGTTTAGATTAACACGGAAAATATGGTCAGGATTATTTGTTAATCCGGCTTCTATTCCTATATTTTGTGCTTTTGCTGCTCTATTAAGTCGTGTTGAATCACTAAACCAATCATAGCGTTCACGGTAGTATATTTCTAAATTGTTCTTTGTAGAGTCTGACGTAGAAATGTACGTTTTCCAATCATAGAAACGATAAGAACTCAATTCAAGAATTGGATTATCTCTAAACTGTTTTTGATTTGTTTCTTGAATATCCTGAAAGCCAACTTTGATTTTTTTAAAACTCTTAGAAAGATCGATTTGATGACGCAAAAAAGAAGTTTCTTCCAGTCCATTGGATGCAAGAAAACTACCGTCTAAATTAATTTGCCAGCCGTTTCTTTGAATTCGTGAATTAAGATTATTTCTAATTCCTAAATAATCAGTCCCCCAAACATAGTTTTCAAAATTATAACCCAGTATTCCCCATTCATTTCCGATTAATTGCAATGCAACATTTGAAAGGTATTGATTTCCAGAAAAGGGTTGATTTCTTACATTCCAATCTCTATCGAATTCAGGATCTCTAAACCACTGAATCTCTCTAAAAGTACGTTCATTATATTCAAAATTTGCATTTGTGTTTAATCGCCATGTTTTGGCCCGATTAAGGACGTTAGAAGACTTTAATTTCCATTTGAAAGCGGCACCTTGATCATCTTCGGCGTCCAATTCGGAGAATGTGTTTAAGTCTTGATTGGACAATGCAATTTCAACAGACGAGGTAATGGATTCGCTAATTTTATATTCCGTTCCAAAAACAAATAATTGTTTTTTTTGAGGTGCAATGAGCAGTTGAACAGGTGCAAAATTTCCTTGTGGGACACCATCAATGGGAGCAACCCATCTGTAAACTCTTCCATTTGCAGTAAAACGATCAAAAACATAGTCTCCTTGTCCTTGGCTCACTTCTGAAAATATGGCTTGATAAATTGCTGAATCTGGATTGTTTGTGAAAACCAATACAGAATCGAATCCCAAAGAATCAATCAATTTATACTGAACCCTATTTTCAAAAAAACCAACGCTATCAATGCTGTTTGCAAGTGCATTAAAAATATCATCTCCTGCCAAACTGAGCGTTTCTCTCTTTTCCGAAGATAAAGTTTGTTGGATGGTTTGATTTTTTGCATCTTGCTCAGAATAAACATTGATCCAAGAATGGTATTTGTCTCCCTTAAATTCGCCAGTATAAGCAAACAAAGATCGCGCAAAATTTAAATCTGAATATTGAAATTCTATGATAATTCTTACATCTTTTGTAATGAGATTATTTGCAGTAAATGTAACTTCTGCTGTGTTGTAATCAATAGTATAATCGAACTCTTGTCCTCTAGTCATCAGTTTTCCATCCAAATAAACACGTTCAGTACCTGCAAGAACAACGATAAATGTTTCGTTTTCTGCTCCCATTAAACGATAAGGGCCTTGATTTCCTTCAACTCCTTGAATAATATTTCGAGAAAACTTACCTTTCGAAAAGGCTCCACTAAACTTATGTTCTGCATTTCCTTTAAAGCCCAATAATTCTAACGAGTGATAATTTTCAATAGAAACACCTTGTGAACGTTTATTATAGTTTAAGAAATATCCTTTTGGTCGGCGCAACCAAAAATCTCCTCCAATTACAGCAAAATCATCATTGTAAATTTTAAGATAAACTTGATCAAACTCTTGTAACTTTTGTGTATTTCCTTCAGGTTGAAAAGGAACATTATCATCAGAGATTGATCCTTTAAGGAATAAGTTTGGAGCAATTTGTCCGTCTAATTGTAAGTTAAGAGTAGACTGAAGCGCTAAACTTTGTGAATTTCCAATTGTGACTCCTCTTGAAATACTTCCTTGTTTATTTAATTTAGAAGAGCCAAAAAGGTCTTCGTTTGGATTTGCAGAAGAAACGGAGTAAATAAATGGGTCAAATGTTTTTGTTGTATCTGTAACGATAATGTCTGTAGATTTATGCTTAAAATCTTGACTAAAATCAAAAGGCGTTCTCTCATAGAAAAGCGTTATCTTTCCAGTATCTGGGCGAGTTAAAAAAAAGAGTTTAGCGTGGACTGGGTCAAGATAGTAGGCTGCAGAGTTTATTGTTTTTCCTCCCATTTCCAACTTAAACCCAGTTCGGTAAACAGAAACACTATCAAATTCAATAGTATCTGAAGAATAAGGAATTGTTAAACTGTTCTTTTCCTGTGCTTTAAGTGGTGAAAACCCAAAAAGCATCAGACAAAATAGTATGTAGGTCTGTTTTTTGATCAAATAACAAACAAAATGAACTATAAAGATATACGGAAATATTCAGCTAAAATTGTAAAATCACTAAGAGATACTGGTGATTATAAGTGAATTTGATAGAAAAAAGAACTTTTTAGCGAATTGGTCGGCCGAATAAAACCTAAAATGGCTATTCGGCCGCCGAACTCAAACCACTCTTCACAGTTGTATAACGAATTATTAATTTTGGTTACAAAAATAAAAAACAAATGTTTTCGACGAAAGTAAAATGGATTCAATTTGCAAACTCTTTGGATGAATTAGAATCCCGTTTAGGAAAATTTAAATCGCTTCCGGTCGTAATTGATGGAAAAGGTATTCTTTTACTTAAACATCAAGGGAAGTTTTACCTTGTCAAAAATAAATGCCCACATCAAGGAATAAAATTGGATCATGCGCAATGCGAAGACGGAAAAATAGTTTGTCCTTGGCACCATTATGGATTTGATTTAGAGACTGGTCGCGGAGCAGGACTTTATCTTGAAAATTATCCCATTGAAGAGCGTGATGATGGCATTTACGCTGGATTTGAATATTTAAGTTGGTTTGGATAGAAGATCGTTTTCAGACTTTAAAAGTTATTATATTTGCAACTAAAGGGTTATTAGCTCAGTTGGTTCAGAGCACTGCCTTGACAGGGCAGGGGTCACTGGTTCGAATCCAGTATAACCCACCAAGCTCAAGAATAATCTTCTTGGGCTTTTTTAATTATATTTTTTAGAGATACTTCATATGCATGAAACTCGTCAAATAACTGATACAATATTGATGATTCGTCCTATAAGTTTTAGGATGAATGAGCAAACAGCAGTCAATAATTATTATCAGAAAATTAATGAAGATTTGCCTGCTGAAGCACTTCTGAAAAATGCACAAAACGAATTTGACAACTATGTTGATAAGTTAAGAAATGTTGGAATTGACGTACTTGTAATTAATGATACTAAAGACACAGATACACCAGATGCAATTTTTCCTAATAATTGGGTTTCTTTTCATGAAAATGGTACAGTAGTTTTATATCCAATGTTTGCTAAAAACAGACGTTTAGAAAGACGAGAAGATCTTTCTCTAATACTAGAAAAACAGAATTATTCTATTCAAAAGAAAATAAATTACACGCAGTACGAGAATAAAAACATTTTTCTTGAAGGAACAGGCAGTTTAGTACTCGATCGCGTCAATAGAAAAGCGTATTGTGCTAAGTCCCCAAGAGCAGAAAAACAGTTGTTTTTAACGTTTTGCAAAGACCTTGGATACGATCCAATTATATTCACGGCAAATCAAACCATTGATGGAAAACGGAAGGCTATTTACCATACAAACGTAATGATGTGTCTTGGAGATCAATTTGCAGTGATTTGTTTGGATAGCATTGACGATATAAAAGAAAAGGAAGAAGTTATTTTTAAACTGAACCAGACACGAAAAGAAATTATTGAAATTACAGAAGATCAATTGAATTATTTTACTGGAAATATGCTTCAGGTGCAATCCAAAAACGGACAGTGTTATATTGTTATGAGTCAAGCATCATACGATTCATTGTCAAACAGTCAAATGGTATCGCTGGAGAAATATGGAATTATATTGGCAAGCCCATTGGATACAATAGAAACGCTTGGTGGAGGGAGTGCTCGTTGTATGATGGCAGAAATATTTCTGCCGAAAATGTGATTCGAAGTGTATATTTATTTTGAGGTAAGGTTTAGTTTGCGTTAAAATCGAGTGGTTTTTTCAGTTTTGATGTAACATCTACACATGAAAAAATTGTTTAACGGGGAAACCTTGCGAAATGATGCTGATGAAATCCGTATTTTCATATTACTTAGTTCATTATTACTATTCTCATGCGAGAAGGCAGATACTGAAGCAAACGCTCCATATCCTATACGTAGGAAAATTGCAAAATATAATAATGATTCAGCATTGAAGTGTTTGGATAAAGTAATTGAATATATCTATGATGGAAAAAAAGTTTATTTATTTCAGCAGTATTGTCCTGATTCTCAAGCAAATTTATTTAATAAATTAAGCAAGAAAATTTGCTCACCTTGGGGAGGTTTTTCTGGGACAGGGGATTTGAAGTGCACTAATTTTTCAGAAACTGCAGAATTCATAAGAGTAATTTGGGAAAGGTGAGGTTTTAAGGAAATCTTGCCATCAAAAAAAGCGTAGAATGAATCTAAATTAAGGATCAATAAATGTTTAAACATTTAAATTGTTTACATTGAAGAAAAAAAGACTTATGGAATTACCTAAAATAGCAGGAAAATCACCAATAATGGTTGATGCAGAAGAAGGGAAAAATTACGCATGGTGTACATGTGGTTTGTCAGAAAATCAACCGTTTTGCAATGGCGCACATAAAGGAACAGAATATGCACCAAAAGTATTTGCTGAAACTGAAGATAAAAAAATTGCGTTATGCACTTGTAAGCAAACTTCGAATCCGCCTTACTGTGATGGCTCTCATGCTAAATTATAATAGTGAATAAAACGGTTTGTAAGGGATGCATGAAAATGTATCCCTTTTCTTTTTAAATAAAGTCTTCTCTTCATTAAACTATACCTACATTTGATGTTTTAAAACAAGATTATGACAATTGGAAATGAAAGTGTAGCAACATTAAACTATACACTTAAAAACGATAAAGGAGAGTTATTGGATACCTCCGAAGGTAGAGAACCATTGGTTTATTTACATGGTGTTGGTGCTTTGATTCCTGGTTTGGAAGCTGAATTAGCTGGGAAATCTGTAAACGATAAATTACAAGTCGTTATAAGTCCTGAAAATGCATATGGAAATAGACAAGAAGATTTGTTGCGTGTTGTTTCAAAAGACGGCTTTCAGGGAGAAGAAGAATTAATAGAAGGAATGAGAGTTCAATTGGATACAGATCAAGGACCAGTAATTGCAGTTGTAACAAAAATTGAAGATAATGATGTCACATTAGATTTAAATCACCCTTTGGCAGATGTAACATTACATTTTGATGTTGAAATTATTGATGTAAGAGCAGCAACAACTGACGAAATTTCGCACGGACATGTTCATGGTGTTGGTGGGCACGAACATTAATCTAACGGTAAACGATAAATAAAGCGCGCCTCAAATGATAAACCATTCGTAAATAGTGGTGTGATATCTGGGCGATCATTTGCAATATTAACTGGACCTAATTTTAGGCCCAGTTTTTCATTTTCTGAATAAAAACGATACTTTCTTAAAATTGAATAACCAGCTTTTACATGAAACCAACAATTCTTAAACGTTTCAATTTCTGAAAAAAGCCAAAGGTTATTATCGGCCTTATCCAAGTACTGATCTGAAGACCCTGCGAAAAAACCTTTAAAATGATAAGATCCATTTACACCGTCAAAGCGCAAACCTGTTCTAAAGTTTTGCTTTGGCTGATACGTCAATTCAAAATTAATTGGGACAACCGTTTTTAGTCGCCACTTTTCATTGATTTTCCAGTTAAACCCAAACAATGGAACAAACATATTTCCAAAAAATTCTGAATTATAATAGAGGCCATATTTCCAATGAAAGTCTTCAGTACGCTCTGTTGTTCCAAAAACAAGCCCACCCAGTTGAAAATCAGCGCTAGAAATAACACTATAATCTGTATTTAATCTTCCAAGAGCAAGAAATAACATTTTTGAGGTCGAGTTCCATTTATGCTCTAACCCAGTTTGAATAGTAGAAGAAGCAAAATTATAATCAAACACCCCATTAAAAGGATCGTCATTAATTGTAATGCTATTTTGTTGGTATTCAATTCCAGAAATAAATACGTTTTGATCGTTCAATACAATTGGCAATTTTGCATCAACAACATACGTGTTGAAATTCCTTTTTAGATCTGATCCATTTTCAATGGTATTCAACGGAGATGTTCGCCAATAAACATTGACAAGGTCAATGTGCTTTTGGGCGATTGAATTAAACTGAAGTAATAATACAAATGTGATTACAAAATATTTCATGAGTCAAATCTATTGTAAATGTAGTGAAATCTATAATTGATTTTCGCTGAGCCAATTCGTCATTTGCGAAAATCGCAAAACGCATTCGGGTTAAAAATGCATTCAAAATGTTTTGGGAAAGTAATTTGAAGGAATAATCGAAATGTTAAATAGTTCTTAAATTATTGAAAACACTCACTTTTGGTATGGTTATTTCAATTCGTTAACCGAATTAAGACTAATTGATTCATGGGTTTTGGGTTAAGGTTGTTCGTTGAAACGAGCAACCTTATTTTTTTGATAAAATCGAAATGTTAAATAGTTCTTAATTTCTGAAAAATCCAATGTTTTGGCACGGTTATTTCAATTCATTAATCGAATTAAGACTAATTGATTCATGGGTTTTGGGTTAAGGTCGTTCGTTAAATCGGACGACCTTATTTTTTTAGAACCTTGGCAATCTTGAAATAGTCTGAATCGTGATTAGGCGCGTTTTTTAAGGCCTCTTCTTGCGTTATTGTTTCAGTATGAATATCCTCTCTTAAGATATTAATTGAATCTGTCATGAAAATCAATGGTTCAACTCCTTCTGTATCTACACTTTGAAGTTGATTTGCAAAATCAATAATTTTACTAAGATCAGCTTTTATATTTTCTTTTTCAACCCCATTAAATGTTAATCGGGCAAGGTGTGCAATGTGATCTACTGTTTCGTCTGTAATTTCCATATCGCTTATTTCTTATTCGCCGTGTATTTCAATAATGGCTCATTGATTTTATCGAATGTTTTCTGGCGCAAATTTATTAAATCTTTTCTATTCGTACCAATTGTAGGAATGGGTTCATGAATAATTATACGTGAAAACCCTGGTCGGGCATTTCCTGTCAAAATAGGATCTGTTTTAAACAATTTCCAATTATCAACAATTGTAATCGGCAAAATAGGAACTTGTGTATCAATTGCCAATTTAAACGCACCATTTTTAAATGAATTGAGTTGAGGCGTATTACCTGGAATTCCTCCTTCAGGAAAAATAACAATCGACCAATTATGGTTTAATTCTTCTTTTGCTCGAATTATTGACCGCATCCCTGAACTTCTTTTTTGTCGATCGACAGCAATATCAATTTTCTTAAAAAAAATATTAATGATCGGCCATTTTAACAATTCGGATTTTCCAATAAATAAAAACTTATTCTTAGGTAAAACACGATACATTAAAATGATGTCTAGATAAGAGGAATGATTTGCGCAAACAACGTATGGTCCATTGGTCAAATTTGGAATTTTTCCAATTCTCTTTAAACCAATAAAATCCAATGATAAAATAATTCGTGCTGTGAAAACTTTTAATTTAAAAACACGATCAAAATTCTTTCGATTAAGCAGTAAAATCCAAAATATCGGATACAAAATAGCCAGCACGATAAAAAACACCAGTGCAAAGTAAATGCGATATAGGATTACAAGCGGAAGGAATACTACTTTCATCAGTAGACAAAGTTAAGAAAAAGAAAAACTGTGGAACAAGAATAATCAGAATAAGATTTGCGCAGTTGAATCAATTAAAATTGAGTTAATATTTGAGGCTTTGATTGAAGGTTTATTTCTATTTTTGGCTAAGGCAATTTAAAAGTTGAATTTTGCCAGAAAATTACAAGATATAAATCCAATGTCAAGAGTTTTAACAGGTATTCAAAGTACAGGAGTTCCTCATTTAGGAAACATCTTAGGTGCAATTAAACCGGCCATTCAAATGGCTAGTGAAGAGGGAAATGAATCTTTTTTGTTTATCGCTGATTTGCATTCACTAACGCAAATAAAGAATGGTGATGTTATGCGAGAAAATACAAGAGCAACTGCTGCGACATGGCTTGCTTTTGGTTTGGATATAGAAAAGACCGTTTTTTACAAACAGAGTGATGTTCCGCAGACAACTGAATTGACGTGGTATCTCTCTTGTTTTTTTCAATACAATCGATTGACACTTGCACATTCTTTTAAAGATAAAGGAGATCGTTTAGAGGATGTAAATACAGGACTTTTTGTTTATCCAATGTTAATGGCTGCGGACATTTTGCTTTATGATGCTGAACAAGTTCCTGTAGGAAAAGATCAAGCGCAACACCTAGAATTTACCAGAGATGTTGCCGGAAAATTTAACCATTTAATGGGCGAAACATTCATTGAACCGCAAGGGATTTGGAGAAAAGACACCCAATTGATTCCTGGAACAGATGGAGAAAAAATGTCAAAATCTCGTGGAAATATTATCAATATTTTCTTGCCTAAAAAACAACTGAAAAAGCAAATTTTCAGTATTGTTACAGATAGCACTCCACTAGAAGATCCGAAAGATCCTGATACATGTAATGCGTTTAAAATCTTTGCTTTGTTAGCTTCAGAAGCCGAAATAGCAGAAATGCGTGAAAATTATACAAATGGCGGTTGGGGTTATGGACATACGAAAAATGCCATTTTAGAAAAAATATTGACAGACTTTGCTGAAGCACGTGAAAAGTTTGATTTTTACATGAATAATCCTGATCAATTGGATGAAATTTTGATAAAAGGAGCAGAAAAAGCATCTAATGTTGCCAATAAAGTATTGACTAGAGTTCGGTCAAAAGTTGGATACTAATTCGACTGAATTAGATTTTACTTTATTCTTATTGTTTGCCCTGTTATTTTCAATAACTTAAATGAAAATTAACCACTTAACTTGAGTGAAAACAGAAACATATATCCGCTAGCCGCATTAAATCAATCGTTAGAACGGTTTTTAAGAGATAATTTTGCGCATAAAAGTTTTTGGGTAATCGCAGAAATTACAAAAGTGCAAGAAAAAAATGGGCATCATTATTTAGAATTGGCGGACTCTAAGGATGGGAAAAGAATTGCAGAAATGTCAGCGAATATGTGGTTTTCTGCTTATAATAAAGTTAATGAACATCTAAAGGGAGAATTGCAAAATATTTTCAAGGCTGGAAATAAGATTTTGGTTAACGTTAAGATTGAATTTCACACCATTTACGGCTTAAAATTGAATATTATCAATGTTGATCCTTCAATTACTTATGGAGAAATAGATCGAAAGAAAAAAGAAACCATTGAACGATTGAAAAAAGAAGGTGTTTTTAGTTTGCAGCACGAAAAACAATTGCCTGCAATTATCAAAAAAATTGCCTTAATAGGTTCTCAGAATACTTCGGGGTATCGCGATTTTTTGACAGAATTGAGTGAAAACAATATCTTCACAAATTTTAAAGTAAAAGAATTTTCTGCAACCGTTCAAGGCGAAAATGCTGAGAAATCAGTTGTTGCAGCAATTAAAAATGCACAAAAATATTCAGTTGATATAATTGTAATTGTGCGAGGAGGAGGTAGTAAAATGGATCTAAATGTGTTCAATTCATATGCCATTTCTGCTGAAATTTGTAAAAGTCGTATTCCTGTAATTACTGGGATTGGACATGAAACAGATGAAGTAGTTGCGGATTTAGTCGCAAACAATTCTCAAATAACACCAACTGCTGTTGCTAAATTTTTATCAGTTCGTGCAGGAGTGTTTCGAACCGAAGTTAGAACCGCTTTTGATGGTGTCATTAAAAATGCGTTGAGTCTTATTGCTACGTACAAAGATGAATTCAATCATACAAGTAAGTATTTGGTTTACTTTACGCAAAGACTTTTGAAAGAACGAAATGAAGAAATTCAACTAAATATTCATCAACTTCAATTAGGAATAGCCGAAGCTGTGGAAAATGAACGATCTAAATTGCAATTGTATTTGAGTAAAACAGTTAATAATGCGTTAAACAAAATAGAACTAAAACGGAGTACGGAATTAACAGCGCCTTTTGATAAAATAGCATTATTGACAAAAAATACAGTCGATCGGAATAGAATAGGAGTGGAAAACCTATCTGAATTACTTAATTTGCTCAATCCAGACGAGCTATTAAAAAAAGGATATACCATTTCTACAATTGAAAATAAAGACCTTGTAGCTTATAAAGGAGATATGAAAGGTAAAACCTTGAAAACCCTCACACATGAAAACCTTATCACAAGTAAAATTATTGATGTAAAATAAATAGAGTTACTAATGGAACTAGAACCAAATTTAAAATACGACGAAGCTTTAAATAAATTACAGGAAATTGTGCACCTGCTTGAACGAAAAGAAATTGATATAGACGATCTTTCGGATAAAGTTAAGCACGCCAAATTACTAGTTGATTTTTGTCGCAAAAAATTAGACGACACAGAAGATGAAATCAATAAAATTATTAATCCTGAAGAAACCGAAGAAGAAACTTCTTTTTAATTTAGACTGGATAGATTGATTAAATCAACTATACAAAACAGTGGTTAAAATCATCTAAATTGATTCCTCCAACAGAAATCAAAAAATCTGCTCTAATAATATGTTCATCTCTGTTTAAATGAACGAATTCGCCATTTCTACCGCCTGAAAGATCAGAAATGATAGCTTCTTTTATTGTCTTGATTCGGTCATTTTCTTTATAAACCACATCAATTTTCTCTCTTAGTGTTGCAAAATGTTCTAAGTGGTCATAAAAACCACAATCAACAGGTTTGTATTTCTCTATAATGTTTTCCATAACACTTTTTTAGACGTCAATTGATGCATTTTCTTTCAAAACTGAATAAAAACAAAAAAGCTTTCTCAATTTTGAGAAAGCTTTTTTAACGAAAGTGGTGATAGAGGGATTTGAACCCCCGACACATGGATTTTCAGTCCATTGCTCTACCAACTGAGCTATATCACCATCCAATA
>CAYPZN010000070.1:0-18610 GCA_964415335.1 uncultured Crocinitomix sp. | reverse complement strand
TCCCAGTTTCCATCAAATGCACAGCCGATTAATTCGCCTTTAGCATTCATTACCGGGCTTCCTGAGTTCCCTCCTGTAATGTCATTATTTGTAATGAAATTAACCCAGAGCTCTCCATCTTTTGCATACCGTCCATAATCCTTTTTTTCGTAAAGTTCTTTCAGTTTTGAAGGTACTTCAAATTCAGGATTATTCGGATCTTCTTTTGCCATTAACCCCTCCATAGTTGTATAAAACGGGTAATTTTTACCGGCGTTAGAAACGTAGGATAAAACATTACCATAAGTTAGTCTCAAACTGAAATTTGCGTTTGGATAATATTTCGTTTTTGGATTAATCTCACGCAACGCTTCAACCAATAAACGATTAGCACGATTCAATCTAGATTGAGCTGATTGAGCTTCTTCACTATTAACAATTTTAAGGTAAGTATTTAGTAAAGCCTTATTAAGCAAAAATAAAGGCTCACCATCCAGCACTGTTTTTGTAGGATTGTCAAGAAATTCTTGATAAAGATTTTCATCAGTAAAGATTGTACTTTTCATGGTAGTCTTTACAAGTTTACTCCAGTCATTGCTGTATTTTTTTGCCAATTCCTCTAATTTGCCAGGACGTTGGTTTAAAGGGACATCATTATAAAACAAATCCAACATAGCAATCATTAACTTTTCTTCTGTTGGCCCATTGAATGATTGGAAGAAAGCTGGTGCTCCTTCTTTTAAACCAGCAGCCATCTTTTTTACGATTTCCATGTCCACATCACTTTTGTCAAGTTCGTTGTATAAGCGAATATGATTAATCATAAAACGATTTAATGTCAACGAATAAATAGCTTCAAAGAAATAAACTTGCAATGGATTAATTTCTTCTAACGTAACATAAGATTGTTTAATATCTTTGATAACATTTCCATAACGAGCTTTGCGTTTACTATTTGCATTTACCCAAGTAGCAAAAGCTGTCTCAATTCCAGCCTTTTTAGCAAAAACTTTGTTCCTCTTTAATTGTTCCGTTTGGCCAATGAAATACTTCCAATAATTACTTACTTGAGCATAAGTAGAAGCATACAAAAGACGAACGGCGTCACTTTTGTCCATGTCTTGCTTCATTAATTCAAGTTTTTTGCCTCTAATTTTCACACGACTAGGCTGATCTTTTTCTACAGCTAACTTAACCCCGTAAGAAGTCAAATAACGATCAGTACTTCCTGGGAATCCCATTACCATTGCAAAATCATTTTCTTGGACACCTTTTAAAGAAACCGGCAAATGATGATTTGGCTCGTATGGCTTATTGTCAATTGCAAAAGGAGCAGCTTGATTTGATTGATTAGCATAAATTCTAAACATTGAAAAGTCACCCGTATGTCTTTTCCACATCCAATTATCTGTGTCTCCTCCGTATTTACCAATAGCAGAAGGCGGCGCTCCAACTAAACGAACATCTTGGAAGATTTCGTAAACAAATAAATAAAACTCACTTCCTTCAAAAAAAGATTTTACTTCAGCCTGATAAGTACTTCCTTCAGTTGCTTCTGCAGAAAGTTCAGCAGAAATATCACGAATTACAAGATCTCTTTGATCTTCTGTCATGTTATCAGTTAAAAGTGCATTCACTTGCTTTGAAACATCATCAATTCGCACAACAATAGAAGCAGTAAGTCCTGGGATAGGTTTTTCTTGCGAATAATCTTGTGCCCAAAAACCATCTGTTAAAAAATCGTTTTCAGGAGTTGAATTTTCACGGATAGCGTCATATCCACAATGGTGATTTGTAAGCATTAAACCTTTTGGAGAAATAATCTCTCCAGTACAAAAACCACCTAAAGAGACAATAGCATCTTTAACACTTGGTTTCTTAGGGTTATAAATGTCTTTATGCGAAAGCTTAAGACCTCTCGCTTTCATGTCTTTTGCATTCTTTTTTAACTGGAAAGGCATAAACATTCCTTCATCAGCTTTAACAAAAAGTGAAATACCGAAAAAGACGAGCAATAATATATGTTTCATAGAAAATTAAATTTTACGTGCAAAAATAAAAGATATACGGCAAAATACTATGAAAAAGTACAGGCTTTTATATAAGCGGTTTTAAGAATTGAATCTTTTATTTTTTGACAAATTTTAAAGGAGTTTTTCCTTTTTCAGTTTGTACAACTGCAATATACGTTCCAGTTTCAAGGTTTGATACCTGAATGTCCTTTGTTTTGAATCGCCCAACTATCCTTCCTTCCAAAGAATAAACGACAGTTTCAATGATTAAATCTGGAGTATTAACATGAATAAAGTTAGAAGTCGGATTAGGGCTTATTTTAATATTAGTGGTGATTTCATCTTTGATGTTGTCAATCCCCGCAGTTTCTGCTCCTAGTAACTGAACTTCATCCAATAATAATACAAAACCATCTGTAGTTGCATTTTTAAAAGCAATATATATTGATTGATTAGAATATCCCTCTACATCCAAGTCAATACTTCTTGTTTGCAATAAACCATTTTCTTCTGAAATAGAAAAAATTGTATCTGTAAAACTGCTTGGAAGATTATCTGTACTAGAGACTAAAACAACATATCCGTCAGGAAAAGAAACGTCAACGGAACGTGCAGACCATACTAATTTTGAAAAGTTACCGATTGTTAACGCAGGAGTAATTAGATAATCATCTGATTGACCGGACGGTGTATAAAAAGATGTACTGGCTGCAGCAGTATCTGTTCCAGAAATATATGGAATCCACGCAGCTGTGAATTCTTCAACTGAACTTGCAGGGATGTTTCCATCACCGTCAACAATTGTCCAAGTTGATGGTATACCTGAACTAAATCCCTCTTCGAATAGTACTGTCTGACCAACTGAATGAATGGTAAAAGCAAGAATTGGAATAAAAAGTAAAGCGCGTATCATCAGCAAATTTATTTAGGCAAAAGTAATGAATTGATTAAACCCTTTTGATTGATTTAACAGATTTTAATATTTTTTGTTGTTTGAAGTGATTAATTATTCGAATGAAAAGATGAATAAATCCTCATCCTCTTTTTTAAAATAATGATTTTCTCGTGCGTATTTTTCCAAGGAGCGGATATCATCAAGCTCTTCAATTGAATTTTTCAATATCCCAATTCCTGATTTTTTTCGCTCTATTTCTCTTTCCAACTCTTCTACGCGTTTGTTTCGATTCATTAACGTAGCAATATCCGTCTCATGTAAAATCAAAATATATAGCAAAACAAAAGCAGCAGAAAGAATGTATTTGTTCTTGACGATATTTAAGTACTTCTTCACAATTCAAATTTAAGACTTAGATCCTCATCTTATTACGACATATAATCAATTTATTCACAATCAAAATTTGAAAATGAAATAGTCGATTGATTTTAACTAAATTTGAATTGAAAAAATGAAGACATGTTAGGACTTAAGTTGGCTACAGACCCAAGGTGGGTAAATATAGTTGAAGATAATATAGATGAAATTCTTACTGATCATGCTTGGTGTGAGCAAAAAGCTGCTTCCAATGCAATAACAATCATTACTCAAAACCCTGAACGAACAGAAATGGTTGATGAGTTAATTCAAATTGCTCAGGAAGAATTAGAACACTTTGAACAAGTTCATGCATTGATAAAAAAAAGAGGGAACAAATTAGGGAGAGAGCGAAAAGATAATTACGTAGGTGATCGTTTATTATTCGCTGCTATGATAGAGGCTAGAAGTTGTGAACGATTTAGAGTGCTTTCTCAAAATATACCAAACAAAGAATTAGCAGAATTTTATCATGACTTGATGGTTAGTGAGGCAGGTCACTATACTTTGTTTCTTAAGTTTGCCAGAAAGTACGCCGAAAAAGTTGATGTAGATGCACGGTGGCAAGAGTGGCTAGACTATGAAGCTTCTATTATTGTAAATTACGGAAAAAAAGAAACCATTCACGGTTAAAACGTTTAAGTATTTATTTTTTTTAGGTTCTGTTTAATTGACAGTAAGTTAGTGAAATATGGAAATTAGTATTTCACGTAAATGTTTGAAAAGTCATAATAAACACGTATTTTGTCAGAAGGATTAAGTATTTATACTATCTTATAGTACTGCCAAAACAAACCTAAACATGAAATTTGCAACCCAAGATTTAGAAGCTTTCAGGGCACATGGTGACCCTTTTGCTGATAGCGTAATTGCAGAAATAATGAAATCTGGTGATAAAAAATTCATCAGTAAATTATTTGATAAACTAATCAAAAACCAAGATTACGAAAAAGTAGATTTACCAGAAGAGGTAGCCACCTATTTTGAAACAACAGGAGGATTACCCGATTGGGCAGATGAAAACAAAATTAAAGTTGGTCAAGACGTTTTTGCCCAATTTGGCCCTGAAATTTGTCTTTTATTACTTTGTAAAGCATTGCCTTTAGCATACTCTTGTAAAAAAGGAGCCGAAGTGCTTTATCAAACTGGCCGACTGAGAGCAGGGAAAGATGATTCTTTAGATCGCTTCAAAAGAAGATTGATGGAAACTTCTCAATTCGTGTTAAACGTTTGTATCCCAGAAGGATATTTACCTCAAGGAGCTGGATTAATCACGGCACAAAAAGTACGCTTGATTCATGCAGCGATTCGTTATTACATTCAACAAACAGATTGGAATGTTTCAGATTATGGAGTGCCCATAAATCAAGAAGATTTAGCTGGAACATTACAATCTTTCTCTGCGCTAATAATAGAAGGGTTAGGGCAACTTAAAATTGAATTAACAAATCAACAAATAGAAGGGTATTATCATTGCTGGAGAATTGCAGGACATATTGTCGGAGTTAATGACGAATTAAACCCTGAAACATATGAAGAGGGATTGAAATTAGGATACGCAATTTTAAATCAGCAAAAAGGAGAGTCGGAGGCAGGAAAAGTATTGACAAAAGCAGTCATTGAGTTTATGGAAAGCATAATGCCTGGAAACTTGTTTGATGATACACCTGAAGCATTAATTCGCTACTTTGTAGGAGATGAAACTGCTGATATTCTTGGTGTTGAAAAAAAGGACGGATTAATTGCTCGAATTACACCTAAATTATTAGGTACAATATTTAGTTTGGACGAAAAATTAGAAAATCACTCACGACTTTTTAAAAAAATATCTGATCATGTTTCTTTAAAGATACTACAAGGAATGTTGAACCATTTTAATGGTGATAAAAAAGTACATTTCTACATTCCTCCGAGTCTCCAAGAGAATTGGAAATTAAATGTTTCATGGGATCATTACAGAGCAATCTCACCATCAATCGGTAAATATAGATTGGCTATAGAAAAGAAAAAATCTGGAATCTAATAAATCAATATGGAAAATTGTCATGAGTATTCAGCTGAATTATTGTATTTCTTTAATCTATGTGATTATTCAATAGCAGATTTAATTATTGTAGCAGTAGGGACATTGTTTTGGATCGTCTCTTACATTGCTTTAATTAGGCATGGTTTTAAAAGAAAATTCATTGAAATGCCATTGTTTGTTGGGATAGGGAATTTAGCTTGGGAATTTATATGGAGCTTTTTCTTTAAAACAAATATGGGTGAATTTTATCTATGGGGTTATCGTGCTTGGTTTTTACTTGATCTATTAATTTTGTATCTCATTATAAAATATGGAGCAAAACAATTCACGATTCCCTTGATTAAAAAGAATGTGAAAATCATTGTGGCAGGACTAGCAGTTTTCTTCTCTTTCTTTTTCTTTTATTTTGCTCAAGAAGGTTATGATACCCCAATAGGAGCAACGTCAGCATTCTTTCTTTCAGTAGGGATCTCAACACTTTATATCACGTTACTTCTGTCAAATAAAAATCCAGATAATTTTTCGCTTACTTCTGGTATAACTCGGGCATTAGGAGATACTATTTTAACAATTTTCGCAATTAAATATACCGGAATTATTATCATTGCTGTAATGGGAGCATACGTTGTTGTGCTCGATACAGTTTATGTTATACTTTTGTGGAAAATGAAACGAGAATCAATCGAATAAATACACTTACAAGACAAATTAATTACCTCAAAACAAACTAGTTTGCAAGAAAATAACACAACGGAAATTAAATTTAAGGATAAAATCTATGGCAGAGAAAATGAACTAGATGTGTTAAATAACGCATTTGCAAAAGCATTTGATAATGTTAATCAATTAGTCTTAATAAAGGGGCTGTCTGGGAATGGAAAGTCTTCGTTAGTTCGTACATTCGCACAAAATTTAGATCAAAAACAAGTCCGTTTTTTAACTGGTAAGCAGGATTTAAGTCGGAACAACCCTCCATATGATACATTAATTCAGGCTTTTAATAAATTAATCGTTTCATGGAAAAGTGAAGGAGAAGATTTTCATAAGAAAGTAAAAAACGTTTTAGAACGGGAATTAGGAAATCAAATCCATTTTATTTTAGATATATTTCCTAATCTTAGAGAAATAATAAAACGAGAAGTCATTAAAGAAATTAAGCCAAGAATGGCTTTTAAGGATCGGTTTAATGAAGCTTTTCTAAATTTTATAAATGCATTACCATTTTTCAATCAAAAGTTTGTTGTTTTTTTAGATGATTTGCAATGGGCAGATGCCGCTACCATTAGTTTTATTGAGCTTTATATTTCCGAAGGAAAGAGAAATAATATATTGTGGATAGGAGCTTATAGGGACAACGAATTGGATAAAGAAGATTGGCTAATTGACAGTGGTCTAGATGCCGAAATTGATGAGAGAAATCTTACGATAATTCAATTGAGTGAACTTGGACTTGATACAATCACTAAAATGTATCATGATGCAATTAAAATGTCTGATGAACGATCAAAACTTTTTGGAAAACTAATTCTTCAAATAACTGGAGGTAACCCTCTTTATGTTAAAGAGTCACTTCGTTTTATGAAGCAAGATGGGATTTTGTTTCAAGATACTGAAAATGGAACCTGGGATTTTGATATTTCAAAGATTCAGAAGGCACAAGGAACAGATCGTGTAATTGATTTCGTTATTCGAAAAATGGAGTCTTTAAATGAAGAAGTCTTAGAATTAATAGCAATAGGAGCTGCTATCGGAAATCGATTTAAGATTGGTGTTTTGAGCGCGGTTTCTAAACGGACACCTGAAGAAATAATTGGGTTACTGAAACCTGGGATTGAAAATAGGATTATTGAGTTTAGTTTTAAAGAAAACGTTTCTGCGAGCATGACTGAATTTAGGTTTTTGCATGATAAAATGCAAGATGCTGCATATTCGATGGTTCCTGAAAAAAAACGAAGAAAATTTCATTTTTCAATAGGCCAAACCTATTCATCTTCGTTGGGTTATGCAGCTCAGGATAGAAATATTTTTGACATAGTAAATCAATTTAATCGTTGTCAATCTCATTTTAATACAAGCAATGAGCGCTTTGAATTACTTGAAATGAATATCAAGGCTGGAAAAAAAGCGAAGTCTTCGGGATCCTTTGGTCAGGCGAATAAATATTTCAATATTGCAATTGAGATTATTGAAAGAAGCGCAAATGACTGGGGGAAAGAAATTTATTATGAACTTTATCTTGAGGCTGGTGAAACTGCTTATTTAAGGAGTGATTTTGTGAGTAGTGTAATGTTCTTTGAAAGTGCATTAAAATACACATCTACAAATCTACAAGAGGCTAAGGTATATCATAATTTCCTAGTAATGTATAACAGTGTTAGCGATATGGAAGCTGCATGGAAGAGTGGTTTAAAAGTACTACAGGTATTAGGAGTTAGCTTTCCGAAGCGAATAGGGAAGGGAAAAGTATTAGGACAACTCTTAAAAATCAATCTTTTATTGCGAAAATACCCAGCAGATAAGTTGTTGGAGAGGGAAGACCTCAATGATAAAAGGGCAGAGCAGACATTGCTTACACTTATGGAAATGATCGCATCAGCTTGGGATCAAAAACCAGAAATTCTGGGCTATCTCGTTCTTAAAGGCTTTGAAATAACATTAAAAAAGGGAAATTCTCCTACAGGTTATTTTGGAATTGGAGGTTATGGTGTTTTACTTGGATTAACCTTCGGTAAAAGAGAGGAGGGATGGAGTTTTGTTAAATTAGGTGGAGAAATAACAGAGAAATATGACAGTATGATTTTTCATGGACGTGGTAATTTTGCGGTTTACGGAACATATAGTCATTTGATTATTCATGCAAAAAATAATATCGAACCACTCAGAGATGCGTATACCTTTTCTAAGGGGGCAGGAGATTATAATATCGCTTCTTATTCGAATATGATTCTTGTCGAAAACCTACGTGCTGTTGGAGTTTCTTTAGCTGAGATAGTAGACGAAAGTAATGTGTATTACAGTTTTGCACAAAGAACATCAAACGCTGATTATATAGTCGTTCATAAAGGAATTTTAGCCACATGCAATTTGCTTATTAAAGGTTATAAATCAGTTGAAAATGAAATATTGGAAATAGAAAAACGAATTGAAAATGTCAATTTTAGACATATTCGTTATACATGGAAAATTGATTATTTAAAAGCACTCGCAATATTGGGTGAAAGTGAAAAGGCAAAGGTAATCTGTGATAGTGTTTTGAATGAAGGATATACAGGATTGAGCGCTATAGAAATTGAACGGTCAATTTTTGGAAGTATTGTTATTACAGATAGTGTTTTGAGAGGAAACTTAAATAAACGTAGAGGAATAAAACTACTTAAAAAAGAACTTAAAGAGGCTAAGACTATACTGAAAACGAGTGAGGATAATTATGGACAAATTGCAGAACTTATTCAAGCTTTGTTAGCAGAAATTAATGAAGATGACGATAAAATTGTTACACATTACAAAGGGGCGATTGAATTATCAGATAAATACGGGTTTATCCAAAATCAAGCTGTTTTTTCTGAACGTTTAGGAAGGTTTTATTTGAATAAAAACCAAACAACTAATGCAATTGACTTAATTACTGAATCAAAATTACATTATGCCAAATGGGGTGCTAAACACAAAGTAAATTTACTCGCAGAAGAACTAGAGTCCCTTAGGTAATTTCTACGCCCATTACACAAACATCATCTGTTTGTTCATTATTGTCTTTCCATTTCGCAAAATTTGATTTAATCAACTCACCTTGCTTTTCTATATCATGGTGTTTTATTTGGTGAATGAAATTTAAATACCTTTTCTTGGTGAATTTTCGATTTTTTGGTCCTCCAAATTGATCAACATAACCATCAGTAGTTAGGTATACAAAGTCACCTTTTTCTAGTTGAAATTCTATATTCGTAAATGGTTCTTCATTATCCTGATACCCTACGTGTCTTCGGTCACCAGGTAAAATAATTTCTTCATCACCTCGAATAATAATGCAATCGCTAAAAGCACCAGAAAAATAAAGGTTATTAGTGTTTCTATCCAAAACACAAAAAGCTAAATCCATTCCATCATGGATTGTTGATTCAGAGCTTTGCAAAAACACAAAAAGTTGTTCTCTTGCATATTCTAATGCTTCTGCAGGAGATTCTATTCTGTGTTGCGTTAATGATTGCTTTATTATACTACTACATAATATCGCTAAACTGGCTCCAGGAACGCCATGCCCTGTACAATCTGCAACAACAAAAGCGACGAGATCTTTTCCTTCATTGGTTTTGACTTTATCAACCCTGAAAAAATCGCCACTTACAATATCTTTCGGTTGATAAAAAACAAAAGAATTTGGAATTAACTTTTTTCGATCTTTTTCACTTGTAAGTGTTGCATATTGGATATGTTTCGCATAATTGATGCTGTCAAGAATTTCCTTATTCTTTTGAGAAACTTCTTTTGTTCTTTCTTTAACTTTTGTCTCTAAAGTTTTATATAACTCAGCGTTACTCAGTGCTATTCCAGTATAGAAAGCTAATGTTTTCAAAACATCCAAGTCTCTTTTTTTATACGCGTTTAATTCAAAGCTCTGAACTGTGATAACACCTAAAACATGATCATCAACAATCATAGGACAAAAAATTAAAGAATTTGACATTTTCCCAACTGGAACTTTTATTTCTGACACATAGTTAGAATACTCTTTCTTATTGTCATTAATAAATAAAACTTCTTTATTTTCAATACACCACACTGTGTAATTATTCTTATCGGCCATTGAAACCGTTGTTTCCGGATTTTTTATACCATTTTCTATTTCATATTTGTATATAACGGTTTGGTTATCTGCGTCATAAATTCTAATTCCAAAAGCTGCAGCATCAACCAAGAAATTAACATTGGTGTAAAGTTTCTGGAATATGGCATCCAATTTTACTGAGGATGAAATATCTAATCCAATTTGACTTAAAAGTTGTGTGTCCTTATAGTTTTGCTCAAGTTGCTCTTTTTGTTGTAATACTTTTGCAGTCCTTTTTTGCACTTTATGTTCTAACGATTCATATAATTGAGCGTTGATGAGAGCATTAGAGACAAATATAGATAAGTTTCTTAATAATTCTACTTTGTCTGGAGTATATGCGTTTTTCTCAAAACTTTGAACGGTAATTACACCCATTATCTCTCCTTTAGATTTTAACTGCATGTATATGATGGACTCAGTAGACTTACCTTTTGTAACCTTCATTCCTTCATCTGTATATTGAGACAAATCCTTGTCTATATCATTAATCAACACCGTTTCATTTCTCCGAATACAGATATTGCAGAGAATGTTATTATCGTCCAAATTATATTTGGTATTATAAAAGACTTGATCACCCTCAAAGAACTTAGGGAAAACAATTTCATTTTTCTCTTTATCCACTAAACCAATTGCAAACGCTGGAGCGTCCATTATTCCATTTACACGTTTATGAACGTTTTCTATTATTTTTAAGAAAGATAACTCTTCTGTAATTTCAATCCCTATTTTTGCTAAGGATTGTATGTTTTCATAGTTTTTATTTAAGCGAGAAAGAATATTTTTAGTTTCTGTAATATCAGAACAGATACCAGAGGTTTTAATAACCTCCCCATAACTATTTTTAATTGGGAAAGAGCGCTCTCTTATCCAGTGCATTTCTTCATTCTCCAATTTTATCTGATATTCGATATCATAAGGAATGCCTTTTTCAACTTTCTTTTGAGATTCGCTTAATAGAGGGATATATTCCTTTGAGATGTTTATATCCAAATGTTCTGTTCCTTCAGAATAAAATGCTTCTTGTGAAATGCCAAGAATAGATTTACACCTTGGACTAACATAAATATATTTTTGTAAATCAACATCATAGAGGTAAACGATAGAATCAATAGTTTCCCCAATTTGACGAATATTTGCTTCACTTTCCTCAAGTTTATCCTGTGCTTCTTTTTCTAATGTAATGTCTAAGCTAATTGCAACATATTTATCAATTTCATTGTTCTCGTCAAACAATGGAGTTAAATATAACCTTGCCCAATAATGAGAACCATCTTTTCTATATTGTAATAGTGTCGTATTCATTGATTTTTTATGAACGAAAATCATTTCATACATTTGCTTAATAGTTTCTACATCAGTCTCTGGGCCTGTTACCAAGCTACTTACCTTATGTCCAATACATTCTTCTTTAGAATATTGAAGTGTATTCTGAAAAGAATCATTTACCCATTGAATTCGATCATTTTTTCCAATTACCGCAATTGTTTGTTCTATCTGCTCAACGACAAAAATGAGTTGTTCTAATTCCTCTTTTTGAGAAATAAGAAACTTATTGTTTTTTCGAACCTCGTTACGTGCTACAACAAGTTTTAATTTTCTCCGATTCGCTAACCAAATGAGTAATTGCACTAAAAGAACAAATATTGAAATCGCTAACGCAACAATTAACTTGAAATCAGATAAATTATCAAGAAACTTATCATGCTCTTTAAATACAGCAATCATTCCAATTCGATCGCCATTAATGTTTTTTAAAGGATAGTATATAATTAACCACTCTTTGCCTATAGTGGTTGTTATTCCCCTAAATGTTTCTCCTTTATTTAGAACAAGTTCTGTTATTTCTTCGTTAGCATGGGTTCCAACTGCAGCTTTCTTTGTTCCTTTTTTCGCTGCAGTTGTGCTTATTCGAACATTATCTTGAAAAATTGTACAGCCAAATCCTGTGATACGTTGTACGTTAAACACAATGTCACTTGTTCCATTTAAAGTAATTTCTCCAGACCGCATTTCATTATTAATGACGGATAAGTCTCCATCTCTATGAACAAGTTCACTTGCGTAGTTTAACGCTTTGTCAGCAGATTCAAAAGCTAGTTCTCCCTGATTGCGTATATAAAAAGACGTGATGAACCAGTAGCTCGCAAAACCTATAACAAGTACAATAATTACTTGCGCGGTGTAAAATAAGGAGGATTTAACAGCAGTTCTCATTCAATTTGGTTAGTTAGTTAAGGCCCTTGTAAACATACAAAAATATATTAATTAGCCTACGATAATAAGCCTTTTTTATGCAAGCATAGTATTTATACTTAG
The DNA here is from genome assembly GCA_964415335.1 of uncultured Crocinitomix sp. Lineage (GTDB taxonomy): Bacteria > Bacteroidota > Bacteroidia > Flavobacteriales_D > Crocinitomicaceae > Crocinitomix. The sequence continues at coordinate 6,134 of CAYPZN010000070.1, read as the reverse complement.
AAAAACGACCAACAGTAAAATATCTCAGGTGAATAGCACAATGTAGGTTATGACTATTAACGCTAATTTTTAAATATATAAAAATTAGCCTTACTAAATATACTTAGAGACAAATGTTTTTTAGAATCAATTAGTAATTGATCTTTTAACTACGCAATGAATTAATTTAAGTCGTTTTGCCTTTTACTTTGTCAATAGGAATTAAAACTCTTCCATTTGATTCTCGAATAAACGCGTGAGATTCTGCAATCAAATCGTCATTTGAATAGGATTTATCCACTTCATCAGAAAGCTCTTGAAATCTCTTGTCTGCTTTTAACGCCAATGAATCGACTTGTAATGAAGTTGAATTAAAACCATTTAATTTCAAATAGTTTAAATTCCTTAAACGCGACAACGCAACATAACCTTGACCACGTTCAAACGTTTTTGTTAAATCTAATTCAGCAGCATCTAAAGTCATGCCTTGACTTTTATGAACTGTTATTGCCCATGCCAGCCGCAATGGAACTTGAAGATAAGAAGCAAGTACATGCCCGTTTTCATTGGTTATAGACCACTCCTCCGTACTTGCGGTAATTTTCTTTCCATCAAGTGTCTTTACCAAAGGAAATCCTAAAGAAGTATAGTCAATTATTTCACCCAATGTTCCATTTATAAAAGATTTTTCAGGATTGTTTTTAACAAACATTACTTTTGCTCCGATCTTTAAAGGCATATCGTCCTTAGTTAAAACCGATCTTTTTAAGCGAGATATAAGCGCTTTTTCTCCTTTTGTTTGCGCCTTGAAGTATCTATTCTTTCCCGGCAGTGCTGCTAAATGTTTGTTATTTATTGCGTCAACATCTTCATTGTGTGTAAATAATTGGGTAGGTGTTATAGTCTTGTCAAAAGTTGTTTTCGAAGCTTTTTTCAAAAGATCAATAGAATCATCAGAAATAAGTCCATCTCTTATTTCATCCAATATATTTTTTAAAGCATTATTTTCCTGACGATATTGTTGTGTTAAATAACAAATTTTAAAATCCGCAATCTGCCAAGTTTCAGACATAAATGCAAATTTATCACGACTTCGTTCTCCATAATTTCCTATTGGAGGAAGTTGAAAAAAATCTCCCGACAGAATAACTTGTATTCCACCAAATGCTAGATTAGAATCACGGCAGTATGAAAGAACCTTATGAATTGTATTTAATTGGTCTTTATGAAGCATTGAAATTTCATCAATCAGTAGAACTTTCGTTTTATTAACCTTATCCCTAAAATGTTTTTGTTTTTTAAGAGAGACAAGTTCTTTTTCATTTAATTTTTGTTTTACACCAATCCCAGCCCACGAATGAATTGTTGACCCCTTTATATGCGTTGCAGCGATACCAGTTGATGCAGTAACAGCAACTTCAATTTTAGCATCTTTTAAATACTGAATGAATTGATTCAAAACATGCGTTTTCCCTGTTCCAGCCGAACCTGTGAGAAAAATATTTTTCCCTGATTTTAGAAAGTTTAACGCTTTTGCTTGTTCCATCTGGTGCTAATTTAATTAAGAGTAGGACTGGAAATAAAGTAACATCTTAATTCTTCTAAAACAAGAATGTTGGTAAGTTCAAAATTGTATCTTAAAAAATTGACATGAAATTTCCAATTTAGAAATAGGTAGTCATCAAAAAAAATATTAATTTTCCAATTCAAAAAAAAATAACACCTTGAATCCCACTGTATTAAAAATAGATAAACTCTGTAAGAACTACGGAAATCTTAAAGCGCTAACAAACCTTTCTGTTGAAATTAAGAAAGGGATGGTTTTTGGAATTTTAGGACCTAATGGGAGTGGTAAGACAACAACACTTGGAATTCTATTAGGCGTTTTACAATCTACAAGTGGAGAATATTCTTGGTTTGGAAAGGGGGATAGAGATGAAAATCGAAAACGGATAGGAGCGCTCCTGGAAACACCAAATTTTTATCCTTATTTAACAGCAGTCCAGAATTTAAAAATTGTCGCTAAAATAAAACGATTGGGTGAAACTTCAGATCGGATTGAACGTGTTTTAAAGGCAGTAAGCTTGCATCAAAGAAAAGATTCAGAGTTCAGAACATTTTCTTTAGGAATGAAACAGCGTTTAGCCATTGCTTCAGCTTTATTAAGTGATCCAGAAGTATTGGTATTAGATGAACCCACAAATGGACTAGATCCTGAGGGAATTGCTGAAATACGTGCATTAATTAACCAAGTTTCGAAGGAGGGAACGACTATATTAATTGCATCACATCAATTGGATGAAATTGAAAAGGTGTGTACTGATGTACTTATCTTAAAGAATGGTGTAACATTGCGAACATCAGGAATAAATGAAATCGTCGGGATAACAAGGCAAATAACGGTGAATGCCGAACCCAAGGAAAAACTAGTTGAAGTATTAAAAAACACTGATTTCATTAAAGGTATAAAAGAAGAACTGAATTTCTTTTTATTGGATGTTGATGAGCAAATTTCGACCGCTGATATTAATCAATTGTGTTTTGACAATGGCATTGTCTTAAATCAGTTGAATGAAGTTCAAAAAAGTTTAGAAGATCAATTTTTGGAGATTGTAAAAAAATGATAGAATTACTTAAAATAGAGTACTTAAAAGTTAAGAATTATCCTGTTTTCTGGGCATTCACATTGATTTATGCAGTTTTCTTGCCGTTAACTTATTTGGCACTAAGTCAAATTGAGATCCCCTTTTTTCCTTCGTCAAAAGAAATTTTTGGATTTCCAACAGTTTGGAGGTATGTAACCTATTTTGCTAGCTGGTGGAACTTTTTACCTGGACTACTTATTATTATTCTGATTTGTAATGAAATCTCATTTAGAACTCAAAAGCAAAATGTGATTGATGGAATGAGTAGAAAAGAGGTTCTCTTTTCTAAGTTCTATATCGTTACAATTGTGTCCTTGATTAGTACAATTTATGTTTTTCTTCTTGGTTTTATATTAGGGTTAATTTTTTCTAATGTAAACAATATGTTTTCAGGGATAGATATCCTTGGAATTTACCTTCTTCAAACATTTGGATACTTATCTTTAGCAATGTTGTTGGGCATCTTATTAAGAAAAACATCTTTAGCTGTATTAGCTTTTTTAATCATTTTCTTTATTTTACCGGCTATGCTTTCAGGAATGATAGGTGATGATATTGCACAATTTCTTCCTGTAAATGTTCTGACAGATTTGACTCCATTTCCTTTCTTTAGAGAATTATTAGATATGCAAGGAAGCTTTGTAGAAACTGGATTTGAACTTTCTCAAATACTGAGAATCATTTTAGGAATAATCTACTCATTCTTATTTACAGTACTTGGTTACGTTGTGTTTAAAAAAAGAGATTTATAATCCAAATTCAAGTGCAACTAACTTGAAGATCATTTTATAATTAAGATTTTATTATATTCGAAACAATAAAACTAAACCTATTACTATGGCTAAAATGAACATTAGTAAGTCAATACACATTAATGCAAAACCGGAAAAGGTATTCCCAATTATAAGTGATTTCGAACATTGGTCGGCTTGGTCTCCGTGGTTAATCATGGAAGAAAATGTAAAAGTTGATGTCGAAAAAGACGGAAAAGCTTACAGCTGGGAGGGTGATAGAGTAGGCTCCGGTAATATGAAGGTTACTGCTGAAAAAACAAATGAGGTTGTTGAATGTGATCTTAACTTCCTTAAACCATGGAAATCTTACGCTAAAGTAGACCTTAAATTAAAAGAGGTTAATGAAGGAACAGAAGTTACATGGACTATGGACAGTAGTTTACCTTTTTTCATGTTCTTCATGAAAAAAATGATGGTTGCTTTTGTCGGAATGGACTATGAAAGAGGCCTTCGATTGCTAAAGGATTATGTAGAAGATGGAGAAGTTCATTCAAAACTGAATTTTAAGGGAAATCAAATGTATCATGGATGTGATTATGTAGGGATAAAAAGATCTTGTTCGATTGATGAAATGGGAAAAAGTATGAGAGAAGACTTTACTAAACTTCAGCAGTATTTTGAGGATAATAATACTGAAAAAGGAGGAAATCCTTTGTCTATTTATCACAAATGGGATATGGTCAACAGAAAAGCATCTTATACTGCAGCAATCCCATGCAAAAGTGCTCCTGAAAAACTAGCTAATAATATGATTAATGGAAATATTCCGAAAATAGCAGTTCATTCGATAGAACATACTGGGACATATGAACATCTAGGAAATGCTTGGTCTGCCCAATATTCTATGCAACGTTCAAAAACCTTTAAAATGAACAAAAAGATAGATCCTTTTGAAGTATATAAAAATGATCCTAGTGAAGTTGATGCAAAAGAATTGATTACTGAAATTAATTTTGCAACGAAATAAGATAATAGTTGATAGAAGAACTAAAAAAGCAACCTTGGGTTGCTTTTTTTTTGCAATAAAGTATAAAAAGAAGCGTTTACTCCAATAACCAATTCACCTATCCTATGAAAAGAATAATTATTGTTGGATTAATCGCGTTTAGTTTTTTGTTTACTGAAACTTCTTTAGCACAGAATCAATCACAAACAAATTCAAACAAACATCAATTGCCTCCAATTTCTGAATTGCCTGAAAAAGGTAAATCAAAAACATTTTATGAATTTGACAAAGTATATTCTTATGAGATGTTTGGTGCCAATGGAAAACGGATTAAAGAAGGGAATACTAAATTTGTTGATGTAACAGAATTACCTAAAGGGACATACTTTTTCAACTACAACAATCAATATGTAAGATATAAAAAAGACTAGTTCTTTTTTTCAATTGAATTCAAAATTTGATCGCTACATCAATCGATTTATGGCAAACAATTAAGGTGAATTAAACGCCTCCTATTTACCTTTTGCGATATTTCGATTGATGTTTTTTTGTTAATTAATTAAAATCCATCAAATTACGTTAGTTTTGGATAAAACGATAGTTGAATTATTTATGAAAATAAGATCATTACAAACTCTAATTTTAGCGGGAATAATATTCATTTTAAATGCTTGTAATAGCTCGTCTGCCGATCAAATTGATTTGGATATAATTACTAATGAAACTTTACCAGAAGATCGGCAATAGATAATTGATTCAACAAATACGACGTCAGAAAATGTTTTAATTGGACAGGAAACTTCAAACGATAATTGGGGGATTAATGATTATGTTTCATTTCTCTTAAAAAAGCCAATTGTTGCGTCTTCGGAAAGTTTTAAAGAAAATAATATTTATTTCTATAACCTTTTAGATGTACAAGGTGGATACGCAGAAGTAATGGGGGCTTTTGAGGGCTGGTATGAATTTGTATTGTGGAGGATAGATAACAATGAAGATTTAATAGGTCGTTTTAGTGCAGAGTGTGGCCCAGTGTGTAGCTATGATCATCAATTTTATCAAGGAAAAATACGAAGCAAAGGAAATTCCACTTGAAAAAATATTTCCTATGCAAGAAATTAATGTACATAAAGAATTGATGAAAGAAAGAATATTAGAAAAATTCGGTGAGGAGATTGAATATGAAGATGATGATCAACTTTATTTTCATTTGCCTAGAGAAGGTACAGTTATAAAGCTTAGCCTAATTTTAGGCGCAGATGAGATAACAGTGCCTATTTTACGTTTGGAGTGGAATAAATCTACATTTTACATTGAGGAAAAGTATGAAGAAGTAAACCCAGAAATTTAAAGGATGGACTCTCCATTTGAATTTGTAGTCAAAACGTCACTCATAAAATCAAAATAAGGCCTTAAGGCAGTGTATGTTTCAATAACCTTTTTACCAAAGTCAGGTTGTTGCACTTCTTTGTCAGAAAAATAACGAGCAGCGTAAAATGATTTTTTACGAATCAAGTCAATCGCCTTATGGTTAGGGTCAAACCCACGTGGAGCAGTTTTTAATTCTTCTCCTTTTAACTCTCCAAAATAGGTTTTAAATATCTTGTTAGATAGGATCGCTCGAATCTCAGAATCGTCCATTTCAAATTCTTGCCTTATTCGTTTTAGATCATCCGTGTTTGGTGCATAAAATCCACCACCAACCATACAATTTCCTGGTTCTATATTAAGAAAATAACCACCACGTTTGGCTAAGGTCGCTCGTTTGAA
>CAYPZN010000069.1:0-19701 GCA_964415335.1 uncultured Crocinitomix sp. | reverse complement strand
TCAGTTTAAATTTAATAGTTTTAAACTGTCTGAAAAATAGGGAAGTTTACCGTAGATCATATCTTGATAAAATTAGAAAATTGATTTTATAAAGTAAAAAATGTCATTTCTGATGTATAGAGAGTAATAGTTTTATAAATCTGTTCGTAGAAAAATAATTAATTTTTACTCAACTAACGCGTAATCTAATAAAATTGGTCTAACATTTTATTCATTCTATAAAAATTTCACGTGATGTTTTATTCCCGCTTTGTTCCTACGATTTTAAATAAAAAATAGAAAAGAAATGTTACAAAGAAATATTTGAATATATCATATAGAGCTAGCGCATAAAGTAACTTTAAGATAACACAAGCTAAATTAACATTTGACAAATACTTCGTATTAATCCTAAAGGGTTACTATTTTCGATTAGAGACATAAACTATTTGAATAAAAAAATCACTTTTATGAAAATCGTTTTATTTCCTTTAGCTTGCTTATTATTTACTAATTTTTCTATTGGACAACAAGATAAGCAGTTTACACATTATTTGTTCGATAAAATATCCTACAATCCAGCAACAACTGGATTTAATGGGTACTCAGGAACGCTTATATACAGAAATCAATGGGATAGAGTTGAAAATGCTCCAAATACAACCTTGCTTAATTTACAAGGTAATTTCTCTAAACAAAATTTAGGATTTGGTATATCTTTATCCAATGATGCGATAGGGTTTCAAAGAAATAATACAATAGTTATAAATGGCGCTTATCACCTGAAAACATATGCAGGAACACTAAGTGGAGGAGTAGGTGTTGGTATTATTAACGTTGGATTTTCTCCAACATGGGTTCCACCAGAAACGTTAATTGACCCTTCATTACCAGCGCCAATAGCAGGAACTGGTTTTGACATGAATTTAGGTTTGCATTGGCAAGGGTTAACCATTCCATATTATGTTGGAATTTCTACCACACATTTAATTCCTCCAACCTTGAATAGCATCAATTTTTCGGTTGCACGACATTATTATGTTTTAGCAGGGTATGATTTTAATTTAAACCAAAGAATAGACTTAAAACCAAGCATTTTAATAAAGGCTGATGGTGCAACTACAGTATTTGATGTTAATATTACTGGAAATTTTTGGATGAAGCAGTCTTCATATTTTTGGGGAGGACTTTCATACAGATTAGAAGATGCAGTAGCATTTAATTTAGGTTATGCTTTTTCTCCTGCTGAAAATATTAAAGTTAATATGATGAAAATAGGTTACTCACTCGATATAATAACTAATCCTTTGAATGTTTATGGAAGAGGCTCACACGAGCTAATTTTGGACTTTTGGCTTTTTGCTCCTCCGTCAATCCTTAAGAGGCATGGAAATCCGTTCATTTTAGAGTAATTATACAGTAAAAAGAATAGAATAGCTTCCTTTTGGAATAAGACTCTCTGTTCACTAAATTCAAAATAATCTTGCATAAATCGCAAAAGTCAAAAATAAGTTGTGAAAATCAATTATTTAAGAAGTATGATTAACTGTAATTTTACAAAAAAAATTAAATAAATAATGAAAAATCAATTTTTAACCTTGTGCATAGTTTTACTCCCCATTTTAAGTTGTAGTAAAAAAGCCAGTGTAAGTAATAATATAATCGGTAAATGGAATGCTATTGTTATGACAGCAATTGATGCAGATAATGGGCTTCCTCTCGATTTAATCGCATTGGGTGAAAGCATGTCGTTAGAATTTCAAGAATGTGGAACTGACGGACTTTGTCCAGTAGATGTGATTTTAAGCCTTGATGGTGACTTAGAACTTTTTGAGCCGTATTATATTCTTAATGAAAATGGAGAATCAATGGTTATTCCAATTACATTTGAAGCTGAAATCGAAATTATTCAGCTAAATAGCAGTGAGTTAATTATTCGAACACCTACTTTTATTTATGGAAATGACTTGTATGTAGAATTGCAAAAAGTATAAATTAAATCGAAATGATTTAAAAATAAAGTTGAAAATCACCAGTAAATGAACTCTCTTTTTGTGAAATGCGTGATTTCTCCATTATTCTTAATGCACTGATAAGTCCAATTTCCGAATGAATCATAGCTATACTCATAGTTCAATTCATGGCCATTAAAATCTAGAGTTATAGGATTCCCTTTGACATCATTAACGAAATGCTCTGTTTCATTCTTTTTCTGATTATATTTCTCAATTACATACCCAGATGAATCATACGTATACTTGTATGAATAGAGGAATGATTCTGAAGAAGGTTTTCCTGCAAAAGAACTGTCTATAAATATACGACCTAGAGAATCTACTGTGTAAGTATTTGATGATGCAATAAAACCACTATCCCAAGCTTTTTCTTCTCTTTTTATAAAGCCTTTATTATCGTAGTAATATGAAAAATCCCATAAAAAAAAACCTCCTTTATCAGAATATCCTTTTCCACTTGTTTTTCTTCCTTTCGAATTGTGTTTATAGTTTATATAATAGGAATAATAAATATGCTTGTCGTAATTCATTTCATATCTAATTTCTTCTCCATTTCGACTAAAAAAAGCAGTAGTTTTCTTCGTGGGACTTATGGTGTCATTGGAATTGTATTCATTAATAATCACCTGTTTTACAGGGCCTCTATACCCACTCATTTCAGATTCCGTTATTTGATCATTGGGTAGGTCAAAAGAAATCATGCTTAAAAAAAAAGAAACAATAAAAATCATAAGCTAGAAAAACAATCAATTTTTACTCAATTAACATGCAATCAAATAAAACTTAAAAATCCATTTATTTTTTTCCATTTATTCCTAGTAAAAGCGATAAATTTGTAAAAAACGATTCCAATAGTTTTAAAATGAAATTAATAAGAGTATTTTTTGCCAGTTTTATAGTTCTTTTGGGATGCGATAGTACCAATAATATTCCTCAAGAAGAATATAGATCGACTATTGACGATTTAGAAAATATTCCGATTACGGTTTCTCAAGACACTGTATACAAAAACGTCTATAAAATACTAGACGGAACTTGGAAAGGAGATTTTTATATTTATGAAGATACTGTGCTTGAAGATGTTTCAGAACTGCCAAAAGAGATTACGATTGATCAGGTTAAAACGGCAGACTTAAAAATACTTGATGTCATTCAAGTGAAACAGATATATACCTCAGAAACACCATACTTTCAACGTGTTCAAATTGAAGATTTTAATCCTACAAAAGAAACTACAGAAAAGAGTGTTGGTGTAAATAAGATTCAAGATGGAAAAATGTGGTGTGTAGTACATAAACCTACTTCAACAGTTATTCATGAGGGAAGTACCATAGGTAAATCAACGATTATTTGGCAAAGCAATGAAACGAATCCTGTAAAAAAAGAATATTTTAAAGAAACGGTTTCAGAAGAATATTATGAAATTATAGGTTATGGTTATTATGGTGATGATGACACCTCACTTACGCCAAGACTATGGTTTTACAGTAAATATAAACGACAATAAAAAAATAAGAATGAATAATTTTGAATTTAAGAATCCAACAAAAATTGTCTTTGGAGAAAACAGAATAGAAGAGGTGGCTAACGAAATCCCTTCAAATGCTAAAGTGCTTTTACTCTATGGAGGAGGAAGTATCAAGAAAAATGGTATCTATGATAAGGTTAAAAAAAGTTTAGTAAATGTTGACGTAGAAGAGTTTGGTGGAATTCTTGCAAACCCAGAATATGCTGTTTTGATGAAAGCGCTTGAGGTAATTAAAGAAAAGAAAATTACTTTTCTCCTTGCTGTCGGAGGAGGTTCAGTAATTGATGGAACAAAATTCTTGTCTTCAGCGACTTTGTATGAAGGAGATGACCCTTGGGATATTTTAGTGAATAAAATCCCAACGTTAAAAGGAATGCCATTTGGTACTGTTTTAACATTGCCTGCAACAGGTTCAGAAATGAACTCTGGTTCTGTAATCACTCGAAAAGACAGAAAAGAAAAATTAGTTATGGGAGGATCAGGATTATTTCCTGTATTCTCTATTCTAGACCCTAGTGTTGTTGCTTCAATTCCTGAGCGACAAATTGCAAATGGGTTAGCAGATTCATTTACACATGTTCTTGAACAATATATGACTTATCCAATAGAAGCTTTACTGCAAGATCGTTTAGCAGAAGGCATCTTACAAACGATTATTGAAGTTGCGCCTAGAATTTTAAAAGACCCTTCAAATTACAAGGCAGCAGCTAATTTTATGTGGAGTTGCACAATGGCTTTAAATGGCTTAATTCAAAAAGGCGTTCCAACCGATTGGGCGATTCATATGATCGGGCATGAATTAACGGCATTGTATGGAATAGATCATGCAAGAACATTAGCAATAATAGCTGAAAGTCATTATAAATACAATTTTGAAAGTAAAAAAGAAAAATTGGCACAGTACGCTGAAAGAGTATGGAATGTAACAGAAGGTACGATAGAAGAAAAAGCTCAAATTGGAATTGAGAAAACAACGGTTTTCTATCAATCTTTGGGAATTGACACAAAACTTTCTGACTATACGAGCAACTACGAAGGAACTGCTGAAGAAGTAGAAAATCGATTTACGCAAAGAGGAATGGTTGCTTTAGGAGAACACAAAGCACTAACTCCAGATGATGCGAAAAAAATTGTGGAAATGGCGTATTGATAGAATAAAATAACTTACCCGAAAATGTGTTTTGTATTCGGAAAAAGTATTTATTAAATTTATAGTCAAGTATTAACCTTTGAGCATTGTTATGAAAAGGATTCTTTCTCTTAGTGTGATTTTATTAGTTGTAGTTAATACAGTTGCACAAAGTGAAAGCCCTGCTTTAGCATGGAAAAGGCACGATATTCCGCCTGTTATCGTCAATAATCCATTAGTGAGTCCTTCGCTCGGATATTGTTTAACACCGGGTGGTCCAAATACTTATGATGGGTCTGGAGAAGATTGGTGGTATGATATTGTAAACATTTACGAATCAGGAGAACATGTTGGTTATATGGCGTGTGGTTTCGCAACGTGGCTCAATTTAGATTTTAATGAGACAAATGTTACTGGCGGTTGTAGTGATTTTACGAGTACAGGTATAAGTTGTGATCGTCCTGTTATTGATGGGCAAAGAATTTCGTCAAAACCTGGTACCATTGCTCGTTACGACCTTAATGGGAATATGGTCTGGTGCAAAGCTTATGTTTTAGCTAAAGAAGGATTCTATGCTATTTCACCTACATCTGATGGTAATTTTGTGGTCATAGGTTGGGGAAGAGGATCGTTAGATCTTCAAGGAAATCCATTAATGTATAATCCAGGAACATCAGATTACTTGTTAAACTCGGATTGCGGAATTATTGATAAATCAAGAATGATTGGTGCTAAAGTTGATCCCAATGGGAATTTACTTTGGATAAATACATATGGTTACTATGAAACAACTGATGATCCCGAATCAGCATTGGATAAATCAGTAATTGGAGCAGATGTCGTTGAGAAAAATACAGGAGGCTTTCGTTTTGTGGGTTATACACAAACAGATGGAGAACCAAATTTATTACAAAAAACCCTTGTAATTGATACGGATAATGAAGGAATTGTGTCGAGTAAAGCATTATTTGGAGACAATGGGTTAAATCATGAATCAAGGGCAATCGAAAAAGATGCAACAGGCTATTACATTACAATTGCAGAGCTAAATCCAAATACTGAAATTACAAACTTTGTTTCTGGTGATGGAATTCTATTGAAATTAGACGAAGACTTGAATCAAATTGACTTCGGTTCAGGAACTTATGATGGAGGTAATGCGGTAAGAATTGAACATGACCCTACAGAAGAATTTCAACGAAATATTCCACATGACGTAATCGTAACGAAAGAAGGAAATATAGTTTGGACAGTCATTGAAAATTGCAATGCATGCTTAACTTCAGGGAATAATTTTGGAGAATTAAACATTTATATCAATGATCCTTCAAGTGGTTCAGAAATAAATGTAATCGATATCAAAGAAGTGAATTCATTTGGTTTTGAAAATGTACATGCTTTTGATCTTAAAGCAGGGCTTGTTGCGAGCGAAGATGGTGGTTTTGCTGCTATTTCAGGGTTTCAAACAGCAATAGCTGATTTATCTTCCGAGCCATATGCTTCAATTTTAACAGATTTAGATTCAAAAATAGCATTTTCTTGCTTGGATGGAGTATTGGGAGATTTTCCGTTATCTGATGAAATTTTAACCGGTTTTTGGGACACAGATGCATATGTAGCAAAGTTTGATGCTTCAGGTAATTTAATTTGGGATAAGTCATTTGATGCAGATGATGCTATAAAAGAAAATTACCCCGGAGATTTTAAAGAACAAGAATGTGTTTATCGTTTGACAGAAGCACAAGATGGAAGTTTGATTTTTGTTGGAAATACAAGTCATAATAAGGATGATTATTATATTGCTAAGATTCAAAGTGATTGTTCATTTAACCAGCCTAACTTTATTGAGGGTGAGTTGGATACGGATAACACTTGTGAGGTGCTTGGTGACGAAATATGGTCATCAACCACACTAGGAACAACATTGGTAGAGGTGGCAGGGAAAATTAAAATTAAAGCTGGAGCAAGCTTAACTATTGAAAATATAATTGTCCAATTTGGAGATTCACGAAAAATGCCTTTTGAAACAAAGCTCATTGTAGAGCCAGGAGGAGAGTTAGTTATTAATGAAGGTGCAGTCCTTTCTTCATATAGTGGTTGTGAAAATACTATGTGGGATGGAATTGAAATTTGGGGAAACGCGGCGTTAAGTCAAACACCTGAAGAACAAGGAATGCTTATAATGAATGGAGGAACAATTGAAAATGCCATTATCGGAGTGTCTTGTGTTAAAAGAGATGGATTTGAGGCTGATTTAACAACTACGGGAGGATTTTTTTTCATTGACAATGCACTGTTTCAAAACAACCTTGTTGGGATAGAAATGAGACCGTATGAAGATTTAGATGGTGCTGTAGAGAATTTATCAACTGTTAATCGTACAACGTTCGAAATTAATGAACCTCTTAACGATATTGAATTGGCAAATGTTTCTGTTGTTGTTGATCCGGAAAATGGTTTGAGAGAAACCGTCGCAAGAGCACATCAAGAGTTTATTTTAATTGAAGGAATTAATGGATTGAAAGTAAGAGGAAACTCCTTTACGTTAGTTGATGCGATAAAAGATGATTATGTCGATTTTAGGAAAGGGTTTGGAATTTTATCATTAGACAGTAAGCTAATTGTTGAACCCTATTTTGCGTTTGATGGAGATCCTGACCCCATTCGAAACGTTTTTGCAAACAATTGGATAGGAATTAACAGTAAAATAAAAACAGATGTAAATAGAAATCAAATTGATCGTGTAGATTTTGATAGAAATCATATTGGCGTTGCAATCGAAGGAAGCTCTAGTTTTAGTACAATCATTAACAATCAATTTATGATTGAGGAAGAGCCAGGGATACTGGAAAATGCAAGTATTGGGATTTATGTGAATGGATCGACTGCATTAACAATAGAGAACAATAATTTTGATGGACTAATTCAAACCATTGGTGCTACAAATGCTGGTGTTTATGTAGAGAATTCAAGCCTTTTCGGTAGCGCCGAAATTTACAGAAATCATTTTGACAAATTAGATGTGATTATTCAAACCAATGGTGATAACTCAAGTTTAGAGGTAGATTGCAATATTTTTAACAATGATATCTCGGCTGATGATCAAATAGTATGGCACAATCGTTCTGAAGGAATTGTAGCAAATCAAGGAAATTGCACAATAATTGCCGGAACTCTTCCAGAAGCACCCCATGCCAATCGCTTTTTAGGGACATATGATTCAGATAACCTTGCCATTTTCAATGAGGGATTATCTTTTGAGTATAATTCATATGATGTATCAGAATACGAATTACCTTTTAATCTTGGTGTGATAAATGAAACTTGTGCTGATGAAATAACAATTGACTCTTCATTGGCTTGTCCTCAAAGAAATGAAGATGCGATCTTTCTAATAACGATAGAGGATGAAATTACTGAATTACAAAATCAATTGAAGAGTCTAAACAAAGTGCTAAACATTATTCATGTTGAGGAAAAAGAATCACTTAAACACTCAATTGATTATTTGAATAGCTCCATTGCAAGACGAGTTGATAAAGCAGTCAAAAATTATTTACTTCAAAACGATTTTAAGAATGCAATTAGGTTATATGAAAAAGAAAATACGTTAAGATCAACCTGCGCATTATTGCCACTTTTAAGTAGTATTGGAGATCAAGAACGAGTGAACAAACACCTTAGTAAAGTTGAAGAAATGCTCGAAAGAGTGGAGTTAACCGACAAGAAACGTTTAACAATAGAAGATGTTTATTCTTTCTACGAGTTAATGAAAGAAATAAAATTAGAAGGTGGGTTAACAAACATGAGTAATTCTCAACTGGAGTCACTTATGTTGATTAAAGAGCAACATTCTTCTATGGAGATTACAGCTGAAAACATACTCGAATCATTGTATCAAAGTCAAATTGAATTGCCACATGTTTACAACATTGAATTGCGACAAAATTCAAACGCAGAAGAAAAAATCTTGAAGGAAGAAACAATAAATCAGATGTATGTTTATCCCAATCCTGCAAATGATAGAGTGAATATTCTTTATTCGCATAAGGCAGAGTCATACGAATTAAAGCTTTATCTGTATACAATAACTGGCGAACTTGTTCTTTCGCAAGAAATCTATGAAGGAGTAGGAGAGATAGAGCTTAATGTTGATAAATTCAATTCAGGAGTTTACCTTATCAGTCTTGTTGGTAATTCCTCTAAAATAGTTGAAAAACTTATCATTGAATAGTTTAAACACTACTGTTCTTTAGAATCCATTTACGCATTAATTTCAAAACTTTGGGAGATATTGTTTTAGCGATATTTTGATATTCATCTGGTAATCCAGTTTTTCCTTTTTGAAAAAGATGATTTAATTTTTTTAGAGAAATTGTGGTTACGTTCGTATTTCCGCTTACGTCTGCCGCCTTACGAATTGCAGCTAAATTAACCTCTGAAGGAACTTGTAAATCAAGTGTGCCATTTAAAGCAAGTATAGGGCATTTTACATTTTCCAAATATGGTTTGGGATCATGACGAATAAAATCGGCAAGCCAAGGAATAGAAAGTTGCTTAGCTATTGCTTCGATTTGATTTTTAGGAAGCGCATCACCAAAAGTTTTTGAAAAATATCCAACAAGTTCAGCATTTAATGAACTATTGTCTTTGTTTTTATGGATAATATCATAAGCTCCTTTAATATTAGTTTGACCTTGAATTACTGCCAATTCAGGAACCCCCATTTTTTGCTCAATTAATTCTTTTTGTTTTAACATCAGCTGATTACCAGGAATTGCTGGGCCAGCAAGCATTATAATAAATCCAATATCTGCAGACTGAGAAGCAATAATTGGTGCGATAACACCACCTAAGCTATGGCCAATCAATCCAATTTTTGTTGTATCGATATCTTTTCGTGTTTTTAAATAGGAAACTCCTGCTTCGATATCACGAACAAAACCATTTAAATGCGTTGCGTTATGCTCTCCTTCTGAGCCTTCAATACCTCGATCATCAATGCGTAATACAGCAATTCCATTTTTTGCGAAATAATCGGCAATAACTGCGAAAGGTGAATGATTAAAAATTGAAGAGTTTCTATTCTGTGGCCCACTTCCACTGATCAAAATTACTGTAGGAAAAGTAGTACTATTACTAGGTTTCGTAAATGTACCAGCTAATTTTACTTGATCAATTGTATTCTGAAAGACAACTTCTTCAACTCGATAATTAAAAGGCGCTTTGGGGGTTTGAGACCTTTTATTCTGCCCAAAACTAAAATTGATGACAAATAAAATTATTAAGAAAAGGGAAAACCTGTTGAACATCTTATTAATTGAATGATTAGAATATATAACAATCAAAACTAAAACAATTCTCAAATATAAGAGTAACAAAGCGCTGCATTATTGACAATGCAGCGCTTTTGTGAAGAGTAGAGAATTTCATTATTTCAGTAAGGTAACGTGCCCAATGTCAGAATGACTCTTACCAGTAGAACGTTCTTTAAATTCTATTTTCCAAACATAAACTCCATCCTGAACGAGTCCATAATTCCGATTTGTTCCATCCCATCCAACAGTCGAATTATAAGATTCAAACAAAACTTCTCCATAGCGATTGTAAATAGATAAATGATAGTTATAAGGGTCGAAACCAGTAGTAAAAACAGGAGAAAAATCATTGTTAAATGAATTCCCATCTGGTGTAAACGCATTGGGAACGTAGTAAATAAGTTCATCTTTAATTTCAAGAATTTGCCTTGCCGTATCAACGCATTGTTTAGTTGGATCGCTAAAAGCATATAATGTGATTTCATGTCTTCCTGGTTCTATTTCGTAGAGATGTATTGGGTTGAATTCTATTGAGTTAGAAGATCCATCTCCAAAGTCCCATAAATAATCAGTGGCAAAAGACGAAGTGTTGAAAAAGTCAACTTGAGTATCTAAAATACTAACTTCATTAGGGTTAATTGTAAAAGAAGCTTTTGGTGTTGGTAATACATTAATAAAATCGTTTAGCAGCAATTTGTCCATACAGCCAAATTCATCTGTCACTTTTAAACTTAAGTCAAAATATTGTGTTTCATTACCAAAACTTTCAAAGCAAATTTCTACTGATTCTCCAGAAATTAAATGCCCAAAGCTTGTTTCCCACTCATAATTAATCAATGTTGACTCAGAACTTGAACTGGAATTAAGTGTAATGCATTCATTTCCACATAAAATAGAATCACTGACATTAAGTGAAACAATTGGTAATGGCTGAATGGTTATCGGAGCAATAATACTATCTGTACAATTATGATTTGAAGTTGCAATGAGTTGAACAATATGTTCACCAACTGTACTAAATGTATGCGTAGGATTTTCTTCTACAGAAGTAGTGCCGTCAGAAAAGTCCCATTGCCAAGAAATTACGTCTCCCCAAAAAAGAGTTGTTTCATTAATAAAATCACTTTCATTCCCAAAACATGTAGGTAATGAACTAAAATTTACAACAGGCACAGGATAAATAGATAAAGGAATTGTTTCTTCTGCGAAACAACCTTCAGCAGAGGTTGCTTTTAAGACCACAAGATACGTTCCAGGTTCGCTATAAGAGTGAACAGGATCTTCAGAAGTTGCAGTTACCCCGTCACCAAAATTCCATTCGTAAAATGCTATTTCATAAGGAAGTGGAATAGTGGAGGTGTTTTCAAAAGTAATGGTTTCGCTAAGGCAAGAGTTTGGGGCATCAAATTCAATTGTGGGCGAAGCAAATCTTTCAATAGTTATTGTTGTGTCATTATTACATCCAAATTCAGATGTCACAGAAAGATTAACATTGTAAAAGCCATGTACGTCAAAAAGATGAGAAGGTGAAAATAAATCGCTCTCAACACCGTCATCAAAATTCCACAAATTACTGGCTATTACTCCATCTGAAACACTAGACAAATTTTCAAAATCGACATTCGTATAAAAACAATCATTTTCAGCTGTAAAATTTGCAATTGGCGTATCATAAATAGTTAACATTTGCGTTATTGAATCGACGCAACCATCTGTTGAAATGACATTTAACACTATGGGATATACTCCAGCAGCGTCGAATAAATGAGTAGGAGAAACCAATTCACTTATCATACCGTCACCAAAATCCCACAAGTATGAATCAATGACTGCTGGAACCTCAATTGAGCTTGTGTTATTGAAAATACTCAAGTCATTTAGACAATTGTTTTCAGCTTCGTAGCTCGCATTGGGCGCAGCAAATCGCTTTAAGGGAATTAGTGTATCGGATAGACATCCTTTGTCAGATATAATGGAAAGTGATACATTGTAGGTTCCACTTTCAGCATAAAGATATTCTGGTTCTTCCATAGCAGAAGTCCCAAACCCATCTCCAAACTCCCAATCAAATAATATAATTTCTCCATCCTCGATCGTTGAAAGATTCTCAAAAGTTACAGAGTCGTAGAAGCACGAAGCGAGCGCGTTGAAATTGGCAATAGGATTATCAAAAACATCAATTGTTTTAGTTATTGTTGAAATACAACCATTTTCACCTGTAACAGCAAGGGAAACAAGAAAAGTTCCAAAAGTTGTATATTCATTTGTAGGGCTCATTAAAGTACTTGTTGTTAAATCTCCAAAATCCCAATTCCAATCGGTGATAATACCTTCATCAAAACTGCTAGAATCAATGAACACTGCAGATTGATTCAAGCAAATATCCATAAATTCAAAATCAGCTATGGGTGCCTCTAAAACCGTAACTGGGTAACTTACAGCATCTGTACAACCTAGATTAGTAGTTACTTCTAATACTACTTCGTATGTTCCCGCTTCAGCAAACGTATGAATAGGGTCCGTATCGAATGAAGTCCCACCATCAGCAAAATCCCAACTCCTGCCAATTATTTCTTCTGCAAAAGTAACCGTCTCATCTGTAAAATTTGATGGAGTTAATTCACAACTTTCAGTAAAAGTATAGTCAGCAAATCCAATAGGGTCAAAACCTGAATAAAAGCCAGCAAATCCGGCATCTCCGCTAAAACCAAATGTTCCTGCAGCCATTCTATCAGTAGAGGTTAAACGAACATCTCCTTCGACCCCTTCTATTCGGTAAGTTTCCCATTCTGGAGCTCCGACAACAGGCTCAGCTCCAGCTTGTGGTACTCCATTAACTGAAACCGTTGCTCCAGCCAATGTAAAACAGATAATTGCTCCATTGTAATTGGTTGCTCCAATCTGATCAATAGACGGAATTAAATCAATTTCTTTTGTCATTGAGCAAGAAATTGGAGGGATAAAATTAAGCCCTGGCGTTGCTCTACTTGGACTGCCTCCTAATGGTTGATAAACATATGTTGGGTTAGAAGTTTCAACATACATATTCTCGTGGTCGATTCCTGTGTAGTGCATCTCAGGGATAAGAAAATATTCGCCTGCATTAATTGTTGCAATTGCTTCAGGTTCGCCATTAACAAAAATACTAGTAGCATTCGTGTGTGCAATAACTAATGGGCGCTCCATTTGAGCATCACCATCTCCTCGGATAAGAATATATTCAGTTCCCAGCACTTCTATGGGAACAGATTGATCCATTCCAATATCTTGCCCTCCTGCATCTGCAATTGAACCGCACCAACTTCCATTATTAAGTACAATAGGTTTATCTGAAGTAACAAGAGCGCCAACAAAGCCATCTAAGTTGGCAGCAATGTCATTGTAACCTGAAACAACATATGATTCACCAGAATCTAAAACAAAATTAAGTTCATCCAACAAAATATTCCCGTCAAGATCAAAGAATTCAACTTCGTTATCGTAATTGGAAACATTGATTATTGTATTGTCCTCTGTAGCCATTACACTTGCTGTGAAATTTCGCATGAAATGTTCAAACTGTTGCGGTAAGACACCAATTCGAAATGTAGTTCCTCTTGCAGCGTTTCCTTTACAGGTAATTGATGTTGCTTGAAGATTACTTCGACCTCTAAAATTGCAATAAAATCGCTCTGGAGCGGAAACAATTAAGCCTCTATCTGTTAAGGGTTTGTTAAGATCTTCACTATTAATCATAAGAACTGAAGGATCATCCGGCGCTATTTCGTAGATAAATGGATTTCCCGCAGATATTACTGGAGTTGCAAGTAAAGCACCTGCTCCATTTGATATTCTGACTTCAAAAGCTTCTGCAACGGGAGTAGATAAGTAAAGGTAATGATCTGTAATTTGATCGGTATTTCTAGAATGCATTGGAGGAATCCAATGAATGGTGTCTAGTTGTGCGAAAATAGTGGTAAAAGAGAGTAGATTTATAAGAAAAATAAAAGTTGCTTTCATGTGGATAAGGGATTATGGTTCTTTTTTAAGTTAGGAAATAAAATAACGCAAAGCAACACCCTTTAGATTAATTTTGAGTTATATTGAGATTGATATTTGTATGGCTTAGGTTGTTATAATTATTTGTTTAATAAGTTTTTACAGCTATTTATTAGACCTTTTTATTAAAGGGTTGGAAATATGCGTGCATAATAATGGTAGCAAGGGATAAACCACTTTTTTTCCTTAACTTTACAAAAAATAGAGCAGATGGCAGATCAAAAACTATTAAGTGATTTATTAGGTATTAAATACCCCGTTATTATGGCTCCAATGTTTCTTGTTTCGAATGCTAAAATGCTCATTGCTGCCGCTGAAAATGGAATTACAGGAGTATTTCCAGCGCTTAATTATAGGACAGATGAAGCTTTTAGAAAGGCAATTCATGAAATTAGGGAAAAAACTACAAAACCTTTTGGTGTAAATCTTATTGTAAATAAGTCAAATCCTAAAATGAAGACTCAGTTAAAAACTTGTGTTGAATTGGGGGTTGACTATATTATTACTTCTTTAGGTAGCCCTGCAGAAGTTATTCGTCAATGCAAACCAAAAGGAATAAAAGTGTTTTGTGATGTTGTTGATTTAAAGTTTGCACTTAAAGTACAAGAATTAGGTGCAGATGCAATCATTGCAGTAAATAAGGAAGCTGGAGGGCATGCAGGGCCTACACCGCGTGAAGAGTTGATTCCGCTCTTAGTTAAAAATTGTAATATTCCTGTTATATCCGCTGGAGGAGTTGGGAATTACGAGGAGCTACAAGAAGTTTTGAAACTTGGAGCAGCTGGAGCTTCGATTGGCAGTATCTTTATAGCTAGCGAAGAATCTGATGTTTCAACCGAATATAAGCAAGCTTGTGTTGATTATGGTGCAAAAGATATTGTCATGAGCACAAAAGTTTCCGGTACACCATGCACAGTTATAAATACACCCTATGTTCAAAAGATAGGAACCAAACAAAATTGGTTTGAAAGCTTATTAAGCAAGAATAAAAAATTGAAGAAGTGGGTGAAGATGCTAACGTTTGTAAAAGGAATGAAAGCACTAGAAAAATCAGCGTTTAGTGCAACTTATAAAACAGTTTGGTGCGCAGGGCCAACAATAGAACATGTTGATCAAATAAAACCAATTAAAGAAATCATAAATCAAGTTGTAAAACCTGAATCTTAAAACCGATCTTATTGGCGAATACCAATGAACTGTGCTTCGTTTGCTCCTTTGTTATAAGTGAACTTAAGTCTGCTTTCGGCTCCTACATATATAAAATCCAATAGAAGAGGGTCGTTTTGTGCAACCTGCTCTACATTAATTCCATTTGAAGTAACCAAAACTTCGAACGTTTCAAAATCATTTCCCATAATTTCAACACGGTTATCATTTAATGCAGTAACCGTAACTGAATAACCGCTATTCGCTAATGAATCCTTTTCCATGAACGTTCCTGCAAAGGCTCCAGAGTATGTTCCAGACATAGTAACAGCAGGTTCTCTGTCTTTAGTACAGCTTGCTAAAAATGTCAATCCTAAAACTAGTGTAAGCAAACCTAAAAAGTTCTTTTTCTTCATGGTAGTGTGTGTTTGTGTCCTTAAAAGTAGTGAAAAACAGAAAAAATGAGTGCAAAAAAGCTAAATATATTTGATCAAATAGGAGGGATTAAAATTTGACTATGAACCGTAAGTTAATTCTTCGTCCTGTCAAAGAGTTAGGAATAGCATAAAAACGTCCAGCAATATCTTGTACCCATTGGTAAGAAATTATATTGTTAACTCCCAACAAGTTGAAAGCATCTAAACTAACCGTCATTTGTTCAAATTGACTCAAGAAAGAACGGTCAGAAAAACGTGCTTTATTTTCATTGTTGATGATGTCATATTGAAAACCAAGATCCAATCGGAAATATGATCGCGATCGCAGTATATCTCTATGTCGCTCGAAAGTAGGCGGTCCATAGGGTAAAGGTGTTCCAAATAACAAGTTTGCAGATACTTTAAAATCTTCAAATCGTGGCATTCTATCCTGAAAAAATACAGAAAATGTTAGGCGTTGATCTGTAGGTCTTGGAATGAATCCAGGTTCAACTCGAATAGAATCTGTTGCGACGTCATTAAATGTAAAACCAGGACGAATGGTATCGCCATCAGAATTTAGATAAATATTGAAAAAATCGTTTCCGATATCTTCTGCCGTATTTAGAAAGCCAATTCTGAAAAAAGATTCAACTCCTTTTACAAATTCACCGTTAATTTTGGCATCCACCCCATAGGCAAATGCTGTGGCACTGTTTTCTCCGTAGTAACGAATTCTAACATTATCAATTTCGTATGGTACAACATCCCACAAATGTTTATAATAAGCTTCTGTAATGAATTTAAAAGGTCTTCCCCAAAGATTAAAGTAAACATCTGCACCAATAACGTTATGCCATGATTTTTGTGAAACAATGTCCGGATTAATTTCTCCAGAAATATCCCTTAGTGTTCTAAATAAAGGCGGTTGATAATAAAGCCCACTAGCTACTCTTAATTTGGTGTTTCTTCTGACAACAGCAGTATCATTATTTAAAAAATAAGTTCGTGGAGTATAAGTTAAACTTAAACGCGGAGTAACCCACCATTCATTGTTAAATGATCTAAACCCAGCTCTAGTTCCGATATTGAAGGATAATTTTGCAGGACTATTTTCTAAAGTGTCATTTTTATAAATGAATGTCTTAGCGCTATCTGTTTTAATTTTTCGCTTTAATTTCAAATGAACAGGTTTATATTTGACAATACTTCTTGCAAATTGGGTGTAACCTGTAGTTCTAAAACTAGTAACTGTATTGTTTTGCTTAATTACATCAATTAATTCTATTTGATCGGAAGAACCTTGAGGAATAGCAAACCCAGAAGAATCAACCAAATGCCATTCGCTCAGTTGGTCATTAAAAGACTCATATTGTAATTTGCTTCCCCAATACAAGTCAGCAGACTTGGATACCTTTTTGTCTTGATCTCGTTTGGCATCAAATTCATACCTTCCATTATGATATATATTTCCAATAAGTACACTTAAGTCATTTCTTCCATGATCAAGAAAAGCTCCAATTCCAACATTTGCAGTTGAGTCACCAAATTCATCACGTGCTGGATCAGTTTCTAATTCATTAATCCAGTATTCTCCAAGAATATCAAATGTTTCGCTTTCAATGGATCGAAAAACGGAAGCTATAAAAGAGAGTTTAAGTTTATCATTTTTCTTTATTTCATATCCTGTAGCAGCAGTGAATGTTTGAAATTGTGTTTCTTCCTGACCATCAAAAAATACTCGAAATTCAAAAGCTTCATTCACAGTACCAAAGGAAGTTGTTCGTGTACTTGGAGTAAACCGATAATTATTGTTTGAATAATGCCCCAAAGCAAATATCTTTTTATAATTTCCTGGATCATCATAATCAACGTAATAATTAACCAATGCTTGATAATCAAAGAATGTTGGGTCGTAATCTCCTTGTGTTGGCAAACTATTCAACAAATATGAATTAGCTCTGTATCTAGCTCCAGTAATATAATTTCCTCTTTTTCCAGCAAAATTACCTTCAATATGAGCCTGACCACCTTGGAAACTTGCTTGAGCAGAACCTCCAAACTTTGATGGCTCCCGATAGCGGATATCTAAAACTGAACTCAATTTATCACCATAATAAGAGTCGAAACCACCAGATGAAAAGAAAATGTTATCAACAAACGCAGGGTTTACAAAACTCAAACCTTCTTGTTGTCCAGATCTAGCAAGAAAAGGACGATATATCTCTATTCCATTGACATAAATTAAATTCTCATCATAATTCCCGCCTCTAACATTATAGTTTGCCGTTAATTCATTATTAGAACTTACACCTAATCCAGCAACTTTAATGATATCCTCAAAATTTCCTGTTGTTGAAGCAATACGATTTAATTCTACTGGAGGAAAACCTTCTATGAAATCACCCGTCCTGACCTGATTGACAACTACAGGACCTATTGTTTTTTCTTTAAGAACAATGCGAATATTAGCAATGTTTTTTTCTTTTACAACAATTGTTTTTTTCGCAGAATTATGATTGACATATCTTGCTTTTAAGGTATATTTTTGATTTGTGGCAACGTCGAATTGAAAGCGACCATTTTTAGAGGTTCGTATTGCATTATTTGATCCATCTATTTTAACTGAAGCATCACCAAGCAACTCTCCTTTATCATTTACAACAACTCCCGAAAGAGTTACTTTTTCTTGAGCGTAAGTACTACTAAAAAAAAATAAAGTAGAAAGAAGTAAAAACGTGTATTTAAGTAATTTTTTCAAAGTAGTTCGCAAAATTAAGCATTCAGTTCAGAATCAAAACGTATTCTTACGCGGAATATTTTGAAAAAGTAGATAAAAATCTACGCAGCAGTCTAAATTGAATAAGTGTAACCTAGTTTTAATCAAAATTATTTTATGCTAATAATTTTTAAATCATACACTTATGATTTAATTGCGCAGACCTCACTTTGATTAAGAAGCAGAAATTAATTGTAAACGTAAAATTGTTGATATTCTCTCCGTATTCGCTCGATTTTGTGTGTAAATATGATATATTTTTGTAGATAGCCCTCAAATGATTAGAAATATGGCAGAAAACAAAGTTGACTATACAGAAGAAAATATCAGATCATTAGATTGGAAAGAGCATATCAGAATGCGTCCTGGAATGTATATCGGAAAACTTGGAGATGGTGCAGCACCTGATGATGGAATTTATGTTTTGGTCAAAGAAATTATGGATAATTCCATTGATGAATATGTCATGGGAAATGGGAAGAGGATTGATATAAAAATAAAAGATGGGCTTGCAACAATACGCGATTATGGAAGAGGAATTCCACTAGGAAAAGTAATTGATTGCGTTTCTAAAATTAATACAGGTGGAAAATACGATTCAAAAGCGTTTAAAAAATCTGTAGGGCTTAATGGCGTGGGTACTAAGGCTGTAAATGCTTTGAGTGAAAGTTTTACAGTAACATCATTTAGAGACGGAGAAAAGAAAAACGCTTATTTTCAAAAAGGAAATCTAATTGAAGATAATAACGTTGAAAAAACAGACGAAAGAAATGGAACATTGATACAATTCGTTCCAGATGGATCAATTTTTAAAAATTACAAATATAAAATCCCTTACCTTCAAAAGTTGTTTTGGAACTATTGTTACCTAAATAGAGGTTTGGCAATTTATTTTAATGGAGAGAAATATATCTCTGAAAATGGATTAAAAGACTTATTGGATGATAATATGGAGAGTGATCCACTTTATCCAATTATTCATTTGGAAGGAGAGGATATCGAAATTGCCTTAACGCACATTCGATCCTATGGAGAAAATTATTATTCTTTTGTTAATGGTCAACATACAACACAGGGTGGTACTCACTTGAGTGAGTTTAGAGGGGCTGTAGCAAAAGTAATTAAGGATTTTTTCGGAAAAAACTATGATGCAGTTGATATAAGGCAATCTATTGTTGCGGCGGTAGCTGTAAAAGTTATGGAACCTGTTTTTGAATCTCAAACAAAAACAAAATTAGGGTCGCAGGATATTGAGCCTGGAGGAAAGTCTATGCGTGCATTTATGAATGATTTTCTAAAAGAAAAATTAGATAATTTTTTACATAGAAACCCAGAGACAGCAGAAATACTTGA
>CAYPZN010000068.1:0-19752 GCA_964415335.1 uncultured Crocinitomix sp. | reverse complement strand
ATTCAAGAAATCGTACCAAAATTGAGAAGTGACATTAAATCTTTTGGATATAATATTCCAAATTTTGAAGTGAAAGAAGGGGTTACGTATATCCTTGCTAATAACAAACGAATTCCATTAAAAATATTTGGAAACCATAATTTACAAAACTTGCTAGGGGCAAAATTAATGCTAAATCAAATAGGAGTAGAAGACCTTGATTTTTATCAGGCAATAAGTAGTTTTAAAGGTGCGGCAAAAAGGCTGGAATTGATCGCTGAAAACCCTACAAGTAGCGCATACAAAGATTTTGCACATTCACCTTCAAAGTTAAAGGCAACTGTTAATGCAGTAAAAACACAATTTCCCAATCGGAAATTAATTGCATGTATGGAACTTCATACATTTTCATCTCTAAAAAAAGATTTTCTTCCACAGTATAAAAACTGTATGTCAGAAGCTGATGAAGCACTTGTTTATTTCAGCCCTGATGTAGTAAAACACAAGAAATTGGAAGCAATTAATGCAGATATTGTACAACAAGCGTTTGGAACAGATAATGTGCGTGTATTTACTGATTCAGATCAATTGACAAACTTGTTAAGACAAAAAGAGTGGAGTGATACAAATCTACTTCTTATGAGTTCAGGTAATTTCCATGGCGTTGACTTAAATACTTTCGCTAAAGAACTTCTTGAAAATGAATAAGGTTATTGACGCAAAATCACTTTACGCAACACAATCATTACAAAGAAAGAGTAAAAAAGAGAAAACATAAATAGCACCATCAAGTGAAAAAACGAAGTAAAGAAGGGACCAATAAATGATTTTACTTGATCTTCTTGATTCTCGATAAAATCATCAAAACTCTTATCTTGCCACTTATTGTCCTGCTCTTGTAGTGTTTTATAACTTTCAATATCAGGATAATCGTTATGCAATCGTTCGATCCTTTGATTGATAAAGCTTTGTTGTATCGAAGGGTCTATCTTATTGTGATAAATATAAACGAAACCTGTAATTACGATTGTATAAATGATTCCAGCTTGCATGGCAATTTTAAAATCTTCTAAAGCTGGTACTTTAATGTAATCGTTCTCTTTCTTTGTAAGAAAAAGACCTGCGAAAATGGCACCAAGTAAAGTGAGTAAACTAAAAAGCTCTGTAATCAAAAATAGATCAACTGAATACCCAGAAAGAAAAATTGTTAAGACTGTAATGATCCATATTAGCGCAAAAAGTAATCCAGCTTTTACAGATGTTTTCATTCGATAATCAATTTTATATCATTGAAAGGTTTTCAGGACTTTTAGCACCTAATTTTTTTAACATCTTGCCATGACTTCTCAAAGCACTAAAAAAAGTAGGTTCAGAATAATAAGGTACGCCAAACTCTTCTGCAGTCGCTTTAACAATCTTTGATAATTTTTTATAATGAACATGACAAATATTAGGAAATAAATGATGCTCCACTTGATAATTTAAACCACCAACAAGCCAATATAAAATTCTACTTTTTGGAGCAAAATTAGAAGTTGTTTCTAATTGATGAATCGCCCAATTGTTTTCAATTGTTAGATCACGTGTTGGAACAGGAAATTCAGTTTCAGGAACAACATGTGCTGGCTGAAAAATAGCAGCCAGCGTAAAACCTGCAATTAAATGCATAGTGATAACGAATAGAATGATTGACCACCATGAAATGTCCATAAATAGAATTGGAATGGCTACAACATAAACGTAATAGATAACCTTTGTAAGAATCAACTCAGAAAGTAGACGTCCAAATTTGAGGTTTTCTGTTTTCGTAAGTCCCATTTTTTTGTAACGAAAAAGTTGCTGAAAGTCTTTTGTTGTAATCCACATCACGGTCATCAAACTATAGAAAAACCATGCATAAATAAACTGAAAACGGTGAATAGGAATGTATTTATCTTTAGGAGAAAAACGTAAAATAGCAAGAGCAGGAGATACATCTTCATCATAACCGTGAACATTCGTATAACTGTGATGTAAAATATTGTGTTGAATTTTCCATGTAGGTGCGTATCCCCCAACAAGGTTAACAACTCTACCAACTACATAATTGACTTTATCACTTTTCGAATAGGCTCCGTGATTCGCATCATGCATAACTGATAAACCAATTCCTGCAATACCGAATCCCATGATCACCCAACAAAGTGCAATCAACCATATATTAGTAACAACACCAGTAACCATAAATAAGTAGGGCGTAAAATACAAAGCGACCATGAAAACAGTCTTAATTTTCATGTTTGTATTGGCGTATTTTGAAATATTATTATCCTTGAAATAGGCTCGAACTCTTTTCTTTAAAGTAGAGTTAAAGTCACCACCAATTTTCCTAGAAAATTTAAGGGGTTTTAAATGCGAGGGATTATTTTCCATAGGTAGTTTTTCGTGGTGGTCAAAGGTACGTTTTTTTTTGAATGCGCCTAACTTTAAACCATTTACTTAGGTCTAACGTTTGAACTACCAGATTAGTTTCGAAATTAAATTTAAAACTAAGTTGGCTGAAACATTTATGACTTTATTAAATGAGGTGCATCACGTTTCCCAAGCATACGCAGCATTTTCCCATGACTTCTAATTGCACTTAAAAAAGTAGGTTGAGAATAATAAGGGATTCCAAATTCTTTTGCAGTTTCTTTTACTATGACCGATAGCTTTCTATAATGTACATGACAAATGTTCGGAAATAAATGATGTTCCACCTGAAAGTTTAATCCACCAATAAACCATTGAAAAATTCTACTTTTTGGCCCAAAATTAGAAGTTGTTTCCATCTGATGAATGGCCCAATTATTTTCCATTTTTAAGTTTTCTGTAGGCTTTGGGAAGGCAGCTTCAGGAACAACATGCGCTAAAATAAATACAATGGCAAGGCTAAATCCGGCAACAAGATGTTTCAGAAGTAATAAAAGTACAATTCCCCACCAAGGAACATCCATAAAAATCAATGGCAATACAAGAATATAACCATAATAAACAATCTTAGAAATAAGTAATTCCGTAAACAGTGGCCCAAATTTTTCACTTTCAGCTTTGGTAAGTCCCATTCCTTTATATCTAAAAATTTGCTGAAAATCTTTAAGTGTAACCCAAGAAACCGTCATTAGACTGTAAAAAAACCAAGCATATAAAAACTGAAAACGGTGAATAGGGTGGTATTTATCATGTGGGGTAAAACGAATGATTGGAACCGGCGGATCAACATCTTCGTCAAAGTTTTGAATATTGGTATAAGTATGGTGTAAAACGTTGTGTTGAATTTTCCAATTCGGGGCAAATGCTCCAACAACATTAACTAATCGCCCCAATAAATAATTTACTTTCTTGTTTTTAGAGTATGCTCCATGATTGGCGTCATGAATAATTCCCATACCTATTCCAGCCATACCAAAACCAATCATAATCCAGCTTAAAACAATTCCCCAGATGTTTGTAACTGTACCAGTAATCATTAAAAAATACGGAACAAAGTAAAGTGAAATCATGAAAACCGTTTTGATTTTCATATTTGTGTTTGCATATTTTGAGATATTATTATCCTTGAAATATGCACGAACTCTTTTTTTTAAGGTTGTATTAAAATCTCGGCCAACACTATTGGAAAATTGCAAGGGTTTAAAATTCTGTTCGGCCTTTGACATGTGTAGTGTTTTTGAATATTATAAAATTACGTCTTTTTAAAGAAAAATACTGTTAAAATTGGTGCCAAAGGTCAATTCAATCGACCAAATACCTAAAATAGGGTATCAAGTGTTTTTAAAGATTGTTAAACCAATAAAATTTCTTGTTTAGACAATAGATTACTTATTTTTTCCTTTTTGTCTTTCTTGTTGTAATCGTTGTGCTTCCTCTAATCGTTGTTGAAATTTAGACTTTCCTTTTTTCTTTTTTGGCGCTACTCGATTCGCTTCAATTTTAGCTTGAATTTTGTCTTCATCAAGCATAAATCGTTTAATAGCAAACATTATCCCGATTGTCATTAATGTCGAGATAAAATAATAGTAACTTAATCCTGAAGAATAGCTATTAAAGAAGAAAATCATCATAATTGGAAAGAAATACATAATGTATTTCATGTTTGGCATTCCTTCTACAGTTGGTTGCTGCATATTACTACTATTGTAGTGTGTATATAATAATGTTGTTCCAGCCATTAATAGAGTAAATAAACTCATATGATCACCATAAAAAGGAATATCAAAACCAAAATTCCAGACAGAATCATATGTGGATAAATCTTCTGCCCACA
Organism: uncultured Crocinitomix sp.; assembly: GCA_964415335.1. Taxonomy (GTDB): domain Bacteria; phylum Bacteroidota; class Bacteroidia; order Flavobacteriales_D; family Crocinitomicaceae; genus Crocinitomix. The sequence goes on along the minus strand of CAYPZN010000068.1, from coordinate 15,488 downwards.
AAAAGTTTTTCTGACGCAATGAAAGCTCAGCAGGAAATAAGCGGAAAATAGCAAATAAGATAGGCATCTGAATTAACATAGGAACACAGCCCGCCATTGGACTAACACCGGTTTCTCGATAGAGCGCCATGGTTTCTTGCTGCTTTTTCATGGCATCTTCCTTTTTTGGGAATTTTTTAGTTATTTTTTCAATTTCAGGGCGTAAAACTTTCATCATTGCTGATGATTTATACATTTTATAATTGACAGGACTTAACAATAATTTTACAAAAATCGTAAGCAATAAAATTGCAATTCCAGCACCCATTCCCCATGAAATCAACCAACCAAAGATTGGTCGCATGAAATAAACATTAATCCATCTAAACAACCCCCAACCTAAATCTACAATATCTTCAGAACCATTTCCATACTCGGCGAGTATAGAATAATCATTTGGACCAAAATACCATTTAAGATCTGTTGTGTTATTAATATTTGTAATGCCTAATCCAAGATTTGCTTTGTACTGTTTTATATAAACAGAATCTGTTTCAGGAACACTGATAAATTCAATTTTCGTGTTTGAATTTGACTCAAAACCAGCTTCGCTCATTAATATTGCCGAAAAATAGCTTTGTTTAAAAGCAACCCATTCTGTTTTCTCTTCTAAATTTTCCTCAGCATCACCTCCCATAGTAATGTAGTCATACGAATCGTCTTCGTATTTATAGAAAACATTACTTATTCGCCGTTCTGAAGGAAGGTGTTTTTCAGTAGAAAGAAGTTTAAAATCAGATGTGAAAGCAATGTCTTGTGCATCTCTGTCATCAAACCCTTTAAAATATATGCTATAATCAACATGATAATTTCCTGCAGCCAGGTTATATTTAAACCCTACTTTTTTGCCATTCGGATTAATCATTTCAACTGTTGCACTTGAAGAAGAACTTTCTATAATGTTAAAATCATATGCTGCAGAATTTTGTTTTGAACCACCTTGATAAAAATCAACGCCATAAAAAGACTGATCATCAAAAAGTTGCAGTGGGCTTTCTTCATTATTTACAAAGGAGTTATACGTCTTAAACTCTTTAAGTAAAACATTGACAATGCGTCCACCTTTACTTGAAATATCAACACTAATTAAATCATTTTCAAGGTGAACAATTTCTTCCGGTAAATTTTCAACGGGCTTTTCTATGATAGGCTCTCCAATTTTTTCTACAAGAAAAGTATCTAAACCAGTAGTTGTATCACGGTAATGCCATTCTCCGATATTATTGGTTAATTGATGCGTGCTATCATTTTCTGGGTAAACTGGAACTAAATGAGATACAGGAGCACTAGACTCTTCCTCTGGTTTATTTTCGATAAGTGTGTCCGAAACATTTTCTGTAACAGCAGAACTCGTTGTATCTTGAACGGTTGTTTGAGTCGAATCAGGTGCATCTTCTGCCTGACTTGCATTGATATAACTAAAAATAAATAGGATGGCTCCAATAATGAGTAAACCTATGATTGATCTTTTATCCATTGATTAAAAATTAGCAACTATCAGTGATAGGAGGCTGCAAAATTAATATTTATTCTGATTGATACACTATTGCAATGTTGTTTTAATGCTTCAATGACTGGAGAGACGAATTAGCCTTTAATATATTTTAAGCAAGCACTTTTTTTTGAACTAAGGCTGCTTTAACAAATGCCATAAATAAAGGGTGAGGTTTTTCTACGGTACTCTTATATTCAGGATGAAATTGAGCGCCAACAAACCAAGGGTGACCAGGCAATTCAATAACTTCAACTAGACCTGTTTCAGGGTTTTTACCTGAAGCAACCAATCCAGCTTCCTCAAAATCCTTCAAATAGGCATTATTAAATTCGTAACGGTGTCTATGCCTTTCTTTGATCAATTCTTCATTATACGCATCTGAGATTTTTGTACCGTCAACAAGTTTACATTTATATGAACCTAATCGCATAGTTCCACCTTTATCTGTCACCTTTTTCTGTTCATCCATGATATTGATAACTGGTCGATCGCAATCTTCAGCAATTTCGGTTGTATGCGCATTTTTCCAGCCCATCACATTTCGAGCGTATTCAATAACTGCACATTGCATTCCTAAACAAATGCCTAAAAATGGGACATTATTTTCACGAACATGTTGGATAGCAAGGATCTTCCCTTTTATTCCACGCGAACCAAAACCAGGAGCAACTAAAACACCATCTAAACCTTCTAATGTTTCAGCAACATTTTCAGGAGTAATCTGATCTGAATGAATCCATCTCAAATCTACTTCACATTCCTGATAAGCTCCAGCATGAACAAATGATTCCACAATTGATTTATATGAATCTTTTAATTCAATATACTTTCCTACCAATCCAATTTTAATGGTTGATTTAGGGTTTTTTAATCGGGTAAGGAACTCTTTCCATTGTTTTAATTCAGTATCTCCTTTTGCTGGAAGATCTAATTTTTGCAAAACAACTTTGTCTAACTCCTCATTTTGCATCAATAGTGGAACTTCATAAATGGAAGAAGCATCTATTGATTCAATTACAGCCGTAGGATTTACATTACAAAAGCGAGCAATTTTCTTACGAATATTATTATCTAATGGATGCTCTGTTCGACAAACTAAAATATCTGGTTGAACCCCAACTTCTAATAATGATTTTACAGAATGCTGTGTAGGTTTCGTTTTTAATTCACCCGCCGCACTTAAGTATGGCACAAGCGTTAAATGGATAACCAAACAATCTTCAGGAAATTCCCACATCATTTGTCGAACAGATTCAATATAAGGAAGTGATTCAATATCGCCAACAGTTCCGCCAATTTCAGTAATTACAATCTCAAATTCTCCGGATTTTCCTAAAATTTGAATTCGTTCTTTAATCTCATTTGTGATATGTGGAATAACTTGAACGGTTTTTCCTAAAAACTCTCCTCTACGTTCTTTATCCATTACAGATTGGTAAATTCTACCTGTAGTCACATTATTTGATTGAGAAGTAGGAACATTTAAAAAGCGTTCATAATGACCCAAGTCTAAATCCGTTTCGGCGCCATCATTTGTTACAAAACATTCTCCGTGTTCATAAGGATTTAAAGTACCAGGATCAATATTAATATATGGATCTAGCTTTTGAATGGTAACAGTATAACCTCTAGATTGTAGAAGTTTTGCCAATGAAGCTGAAATGATTCCTTTTCCCAGTGAAGAAGTTACCCCGCCGGTTACGAAAATATACTTGGTTGAATTAGACATATTCCTATTTTGTAACTACGGGAAACAAAGGTAATGGAAAATTACACTAGGAACGAATGAATTTCAAAATAATATCGAATATTCATTAACAAAAAAATGGTTGCAGTGTTGATAAAGAAAATGAGTTAATTTCAAATTATTTTATAGAAACAGATGAGTTTTCATTATAGACGCACCAATTATTTAAATAGACCGACTAAATTAAAGGGATATTAACGGAACGATTATTTTTTAGAAACAAAATAGAATATCAAACGTTTAAAAATTAGAAATTAAATATGAAACCCTACAACGAAATAGAAGAAATTCTCAAAGAAAAAGACAAAACATTTGTTCTAATTGGCAAAGACCTTAATCGTAAAATAGAACCTGTTCCAAGTATTGATATCTATTATTACCTTTTAAAATCAATCGTTTCTCAGCAATTATCTGTAAAAGTTGCCTCAATTATTTGGCAACGTTTTTTAGATTTATTTCCAGATGAAATTCCTACAGAAAGTTTACTTGTCAATATGGATGACGTAACATTGCGAAGTGTAGGTTTATCAAAGCAGAAGGCAGGGTATATGCGTAATGTTGCTCATTTTTCCATTGATAAAGGAATGGATTTTGAAATTTTAAATGAAAAATCGGATGAGGAAATAATCACTTATTTGACAGAAATAAAAGGTGTAGGAAAGTGGACAGTACAAATGGTGTTAATGTTTCCAATGGATCGACCAGATGTTTTTCCTATAGATGACCTTGGGATTCAAAATCAAATGATTCATTACTTCAACTTAAAAGGAGAAAAGCGCGAATTAAAAAAACAAATGAATAAAGTGGCAGAAGGTTGGAAACCTTATAGAACTTTGGCTTGTAAACTACTTTGGGCAACAACTTGAAATAATGCAATTAAGATAATTCTTCTTGTAGTCCAATCATCTGCAATAATGACACGGCGCATTCAATTCCTTTGTTTCCATGTTTTCCACCTGAACGATCAATTGATTGTTGCTTTGTATTGTCCGTTAAAACACAAAATGAAATAGGTGTATTGTATTCAAGTGAAGCTGTCATGATTCCTTGGGTTGCTCCTTGACAAACAAAATCAAAATGTTTTGTTTCTCCTTGAATTACACAACCAACTGCAATAACACCATCTAAGGTATCGTCAGCTTCTAACAAAAACTGGCAAGCAAGTGGTAATTCAAATGTACCTGGAACATGTTTTACCATGATGTTACTATCCTTTACACCGTTGTCATAAAAAGCTTCTAATGCTCCTTTTAGTAAATTGTGTGTAATATCATCATTCCAGTCAGAAACAACAATGCCGATTTTAAAATCGGCACCATTTGGAATATTTCTTTTCTCGTAATGAGATAAATTTTTTGTCGCTGTAGCCATTAGTTTTGCGCTCTTGCAATGTATTTGTCAATATCAGCGTAATTGGTGTTTGACATCCAATTGTCCTTAATTTTTTGATAAACAGTTAATGCATTTGAATTATCTCCAAGTGCTTCATATGCTAATCCAGCTTTTTTCAAATACATTGGAGTAGTAAATTCATTTTCTTCCCAAGATGCAGCTTTTTCAAATTCTTCAGCGGCAGCCTGAAAATCATCTAACTCAACATAACAATCTCCTTTAAGTCCTCTAAGAATTGAACCAACAACAACGTCTTCAAAATTGCACTCATCAAAATAATCAATAGCGCTTTGGAAATCTGCATTTCTCATTGCAGCAACACCTAAAGTGTAATTTGCAATATCTCCGCCTGAAGTACCTGCGAAATCATTCGCAATATCTTCCATTCCGTCAAAATTCTCATTGCCAGTAATAGCTGTATTTAATGAATCTTGTTCAAATTCATAAAAAGCATTCCAGTATACCTCTTTTGACTCATCCTCGTGTGGCCCAGCAATTAACTTTTGATAACCAACAATTCCTAAGATAATTACCACAACAGCACCGGCACCAATGATAATTGGTTTTTTATATTTATCAATAAAATTTTCAGTAGAAGTCAATTGATCTAACTCATCCACTTTACTGTTTACTTTACCTTGTTTTCTTTCTTTTGCCATTTTCTATTCAGAATATTGTGCAAAAATAAATTTTTTTTGGTTCAAATTGCCAGAAAATGCAGATTTTTACAAATTCATTTTTAACTATGGTAGAATCAAACTTAAAAAAAATAATAGTGCCCATTATAATTACAATTTTAATGGCAGTTTTGATTTGGGGAATTGGGTATCAAACATTACGGACTGATTTTGCGCTTTTTATGGGGCAATATATCCTTTTATTTGGCCTTTTTTATAGTTTGTGGCTTAACCGGTGGAAACTATCATTTAAGCACTTCTTTGCCATAGCAGTTATCCTGAGGCTAGTACTTTTATTTGCTTCACCTGAATTATCCAATGATTTTTATAGATTTATATGGGATGGAGAGATGCTCACAAAAGGAATTAACCCCTTTGCACACGTTCCAAATGACTTGATTTCGAACAGTGATTTTATGGGTGATCAATATATGCGAACACTTTATCATGGAATGGGAGAACTATCTCAGGCGCATTATACACCTTATGCTGTTGTCAACCAATTCTTGTTTTATATTCCTGCTTTGGCCAGTGACAGTATAATGTACAATGTTATTTTACTAAAGATAATTATCATATTAGCAGATATTGGTGCAATCTTTTTTGCAAAAAAGATTGCTGAGCATTTATCTGTTACAATTCACAATGTATGGTTATATGCACTAAATCCATTTATTATACTTGAATTTTCAGGAAATCTACATTTTGAAGGAGTGATGATTTTCTTTTTGCTTGGAGCAATTTATTTTATTTTGAAAAACAATTGGCTTTGGGGTGGTGCACTTTTTGGATTTGCAGTACAAGTAAAATTAATTCCTTTGATGCTAATTCCATTTGTGTTTAAAAAATTAAAATGGAAAAATACAATTGGGTTTTTAGCCATTACGGGGTTTGTTATTCTTGGAGTTGGTGGACTTATGCTAAACCGTGAGTTCTTTGGAAATATGATGGATAGCGTCAATGAATATTTTATACGTTTTCAATTCAATTCGAGTTTTTATGATCTAATCGTTAATCATATTTATTATCATCCTTTAGAGTATGATTATACCTTAAATCCAGATCCATTTCCTGACCGATTCAAAGTTGTTGGCCTGTTATTATCTTATATTGCTACTGGCGGAATTTTAGTGTTGGCACTTTTGCGTGCATATCACAAAGATTTGGATATGATTAAAGGGATGTTATTTGCCTTTATGATTTATTATGCGTTTGCAACAACAGTTCACCCTTGGTATGTTAGTTTAATTTTAGTATTGTCAATTTATACGCAATATAAATTTGGATTGATATGGTCTATTGTAATTATGCTAAGTTATTATGCATATTCAGATCCGGATTTTAAACAAAATGTAGTGCTGCAAGCAGCAGAATATTTGATTTTATATACCTTACTTATTTTTGAAATAAGAAAATATTGGGAGAAGAAAGCAATTGGAATACAGCTCAAAGAGTTTTTTGGAAAATAGAGAAAATGCGAGAAGCAATATTTATTGAAATAGATCGAAAAAAAATGATTTTCAGAACCGTCTTATATAGTGTTTTGGGATTATTCGTTTTTTTAGGATTTTATTATTTAGGGGAATGGCAAGACTGGGTTTCATCAACAGTTTTTAAGGTGATTGCAGTACTTTCATTACTTTTTTTTATTGTAGTAGCAGGAACATTTGCTAAAAACATTAAAAATGGAGCAGCCGGGTTAACGATAGATAAAACGGGAATTACAGATGAAACAAGTAGCATTAGTAACGGATTGATCAAGTGGAAAGAGATTAACGAAATTTCGAAAGTGAAAACGACGTCTTCTAAATTGATTCTCATTCACGTAAAAAAGCCACAGCGTTTTATTGATAATGCTAAGAATGGCGCAATTAAACGATTGCTCAATCAAAATTATACACTTTATAAAACGCCAATCGTAATTAATGTGAGTGCATTAACGACTACATTAAGTGAATTAGAAGAGGTATTAGTTAATTTTCTTGGTAAATCTGGGAAGAAAAAATAAGATATGAAAGTAGATATTTTGGCAATAGGAGCTCATCCTGATGACCTAGAGTTAGCAGCTGCAGGCACAATTATACATCAAATTGCACTGGGAAAAACTGTTGCTATTGTGGATTTAACAGAAGGTGAATTAGGATCAAGAGGAACAATAGAGACACGCTATGAAGAAGCTGCTGATGCTTCAAAAATAATGGGGCTATCTGCACGGGTAAATTTAAATTTAGGAGATGGTTTCTTTGATTTTTCAAAAGAGAATAAAATAAAAATAATTGAACAAATTAGACATTTTCAGCCAGAAATTGTCCTTGTAAATGCGTATCGCGACCGTCATCCAGATCATGGAAGAGGAGCAACGCTTGCAAAAGAAGCTTGTTTTCTTTCTGGATTGGCAAAAATTGAAACAGAATTGAATGGTGTTTCACAAAAAAAATGGCGGCCAAAAGCGGTTTATGGATATATCCAAGATTACTATATTAAGCCAGATTTTGTGGTAGATATAACGCCATATATGGAAAAGAAAATAGAAGCAATTATGGCTTATAAAACTCAATTTTATAACCCTGATTCTTCAGAACCTTTAACACCAATTTCTAGCAAAGAATTCATGGATTTTTTAGAAGGTAGAGCACGTGAATACGGAAGAAACATAGGAGCTACTTTTGGAGAAGGATTCACAGTTGATCGGCCAATAGGAGTGAAAGATATTTTAACATTAGACTAATTCTTAAGGTGAAAAATGAATCTAATTGAAAAAGACAAGGCTTATATCTGGCATCCGTTTACACAAGCTTTAAATGCGCAAGATCCGATTCCAATTGTGTCGGCAAAAGGAGCCTGGTTATATGCCGAAGACGGAAAAAAGTATTTGGATGCAAATTCGTCTTGGTGGACCATTAATCATGGACATGGAAATGAATATATCGCAAAGAAAATTCACGAGCAATTTTTAAAAGCAGATCATGTTATTTTTGCTGGTGCTACACACCCTAAAGCTGCAGAAGTTGCTGAAAGAATTGTTCATTTATTACCGACAGGTTTTCAAAAATTATTCTTTTCCGATAATGGCTCTACAAGTGTTGAAGTAGCAATTAAAATGACCTATCAATATTGGTATAACCAAGGGATTGATAAAAAACGCTTCTTAGCAATTGAAGGAGCATATCACGGAGATACTTTTGGAGCTATGAGTGTTGGTCAAAGAGGGTATTTTAACAAACCATTTGAACATCTTTTTTTTGATGTAGATTTTATCCCTTTTCCTACACAAGATAATATTGAAATGGTATTGGATCAGGTGGAAAAGTACTTTCAATCAAACGAATTTGCAGGATTCATTTTTGAACCTTTAGTACAAGGAGCAGCAGGAATGAGAATTTATAAGAGCGAGTGGTTAGATCAGCTTATTGAACTTGCGAAAAAGTACAATGTGCTTACCATTGCAGATGAAGTTATGACAGGATTTTATCGGACAGGGACTATGTTTGCCATTGATCAGTTAAAAGAAATACCGGATTTTGTTTGTATGTCTAAAGGGGTAACTGGAGGCGTAATGCCTGTTGGGTTAACAGCAACAACACAAACCATTTTTGATGCATTTCTTTCTGAAGAAACAACAAAAGCACTTTTACATGGACACTCTTTTACCGGAAATCCGCTCTCATGCGCTGCCATTTGCGCTTCGCTTGATCTCTTTGAGGAAGAAGATACAATGCGCGGAATTAATCGAATTGTAAAAGGACATCAGGATTTTATAAAAAAACATCAAAATAATACTATTTTCAAAACAATAAAAGCGCAAGGAACCATTTTGTCGCTTGAGGTGAATGTCGGAGAAAACAGTTCCTATTTTTCTGCAATTCGAACAGAAGCATATAATTTTTTCTTAGAAAATGAGCTCCTGATCCGACCGCTAGGAAATGTTATTTTTATCAATCCGCCTTACTGTATTTCTAAAGAAGAGTTAGCATTGATTTATGAAAAAGTGATGTTGTTTTTAGACCGATTTTCAAAATAAATTTAGGTAAAACCAAACCTTAATAAAATAGGTTACGTTATTCTATTCAATTAGTAGAGATTTCTTCTCAAGAGTAGCATTTGAACCCAAATAACCAAACATCAACCCAATCTAGTTAGTTTTTAACTAGAATGTTACATGCCTATGAAGAAATTATTTCTAGGGATATTTATATCCTTTTTCAACCCTTTGCTATCGCAAAAAATCAATGAAGTTTGCCCTTCGAATACGACAATTTATGATGATGAAAACGAACATTTTTCAGATTGGATTGAATTTATTAATTCTACGGATACAACTGTTAATTTAGTCAATTGGTCATTAACAAATGAGAAAGAAGACTTGAAGAAATGGACTTTTCCTACTACTTATCTTGAGAGTGGAGAAAAGGTAGTTTTTCCTGCAAATAATGAGTCTAATTACACCAAAACGATTGATTTTTCCTTGAATAAGGAAGGAGAAAAACTATATTTAGTAAATCCGGATGGACTAATCAAGGATTCCGTCTATCAGCCAGGTTTGAATAAAAACCATTCTTATGGCAGGATAGGGGAGAAGTGGTATTATTTTAATGTTCCAACACCAGAAGAGGATAATGAAGAAGCAATCGGCTATAAAGGTTATGCTACGAAACCAATTATATACGAAAGAGCTGGTTTGCATCCAAAAGGAAAACAAATTGCTATCCGGTCAACAAAAAATGAAGAAGTCATTTTTTACTCGTTAAATGGTAAAAACCCAAAAGAAGAATTGATTTATTACACACCAATTACGCTGGATCGTTCAATGAGTATTTCAGCTGTCGCAACCGCAGATTCTTTAATCGATTCTGATCAATTAAATCGAACTTTTTTTGTGCCGATTGATCACAAATTACCGGTTGTTAATCTTACGGTAGATAGTTCTGTATTATTTGATAAAAATGAGGGTGTCTATCAATTAGGACCAGAGGCAGACTCTGTATTTCCTTATTATGGTGCAAACTTTTGGAAGGATATTGAAATTCCAATTTATTATGAATATTTTGATCAAGGCATGAATTTACTCGAGGCATTGGAATGTGATCTTAAAATTCACGGTGGTCCAGGATCAAGAATTAGAGCAATGAAATCACTGCAAATTCGTGCTAAAAACTCTTACGATAAAACTGCCTTTGAAATTCCTTATTTTGCTGATAAAGAGATTGATCGTTTCAAACGATTAGTATTGCGAAATGCAGGAAATGATTTTTGTAATTCGTGCATTAAAGATGGAGTTTTACATAAGTTTTTTTTGAAGAATGATTTTAATGTTGACTTATTGGGGTACCAGCCTGTTGTTGTCTATATTAATGGGAGTTATTTAGGAATTCACAATTTAAGAGAAAAAGTGGATCGTCATTATTTAGTTTCCAATTATGATGTAAACCCTGATGAAATAAACCTTTTGGAAGGGAAATCACTTAAAGTAATAGAAGGAAGTTCAGTAGAATTTAAGACACTTAAAAATTATGCTCGGGTTAATGACTTGTCAGAAAAAACACATTTTGATTGGGTAGAAGAAAGGATTGATCTAAATTCATTTATTGATTATTTCATCATTGAACTATATGCAAACAACAGAGATTGGCCTAATAATAACTTAAAGGTATGGAATGCACCATCTCATGAGAAATGGAGATACATTTGCTATGATTTAGATATTTCATTTCGCTATTCTGGAAATGAACCAGAAGATATTGAAAGTCTTACTTTCTTGTTAGATAATTTAAATGAAATAAATCCGCACGTTACGATTTTAAATGCATTACTCGAAAATGAACAATTTAGAATGGACTTTGTCAATCGTTATGCTGATTTGTTGAATACATCATTTAAGAAAGAAGAAATTTTCGAATTTTTACTTCACGAAAAAGGCAAATTAGCACCTGATATGAAACGACATTATGAAAAATGGTGCGGTCCAATAAAGCAATGGGATGAACGATTTTATGGTTTAGAAGGGTTTATAAATTCACGTCAAGAAATTATACGGACAGAGTTGTCTTCTTTATTCTCTTTTTCAAATGCTTCAGAAATGCGATTTGATATTTATCCTTTTGGTGCAGGTGAATTAAGCGTAAATACATTGGATTCAATTCAAGTACCATTTTATGGAGCATACTTCTCAGAAAATCCTATTGAAATTAAAGTTACTCCAGATTTTGGAGAGACATTTAAATATTGGGAAAATGTAAGGACACGAGAAAAATTCTTCTCAGAAAACATTACGGTTTTTCCAAAACAAGGAGATTATTACATTGCGATTTTTGATGCTTTAGAGCATCCGCTCAACTTAAAAGCTTTTCCAAATCCTTTTCAACGAAACCTTAACATTGAGTTTTCATTGCCGCAATCGAGTGATATCAATGTAGAAATATACAAACCAGATGGAACACTAATTAAGGCATTGATTCAAAATGAATTTTATGAGAAAGGAACACAGCGCCTTGAAACCGAGCTGGCAGAGTTGTCAAATGGAATTTATTTTCTTTCCGTTCGTACTGCTTATCAAACAGAGGCAATCAGAATAATGAAGCAATAACAATTTTAACCCATAACTCAGAATCTTGCCCAAGACGATTACTGAAAAAGTAGAAGTCAAAAAAAAATCCTTTGCATTTAATGCAAAGGATTTTTGAGTATAATGACTAGTTAGAAATGATTAAAAACAACATTTTTAACAAGAAAACGTTCTAATTAAAATTGAATTCATCTTATTAATCTCTTAATTTAAGATTAACTTAGTTGTAAGCAATTCGTGATTAAACAAGTCTTAATTAATAAGATTAATTGTATAATGATCAAAAGGGTAATATTATTGTTTTTTTTGTTGTTTTCTTTTGTGGAAGTTTTTCCACAAGAGATCAATGAAATATGCCCGTCAAATATTTCTAATTATGAAAGCGGAGAAGGTGTTTTTCCTGATTGGGTTGAGCTGACGAATACTTCAAGTGCAGCAATAAATCTAGAAGGATTTTCATTTTCAGATGAATTTGATCACCCTACAAAATGGATTTTTCCAGGTATTTCAATACTTCCGGGTGAATTTAAAGTTATTTCATTCAATACAGATAGTGTGGCGCTTGATATTGTGAATTTTGAGCTAAGTAAAAAGGGGGGAAGTTTATACTTGTTTGATGATACTGGCATTTTTATTGATTCTGTTGCTCATCCTCGGTTAGAGTTAAATCATTCTTACGGAAAATTTGGTGACAGCTGGTTTTATTTTGAGGAACCAACTCCGACACTTTCAAATGAAATATCTGTAGGATTTAAAGGGTATTGTGCTACACCTGTTATACCGCGCTTTTCTGGTAAACAAATAAGTGGAGAACTAGTGACAATTCAGTCCCAAGAAGAAGGAAGTCAGATTTTTTATTCCTTGAATGGAACTTCTCCCGTTGGTGCTCACTTATACACTGATCCCATTCGTTTAGACAAAACGATAAGTCTTAAAGTTATTGCTGTAAAGGATTCTTTAATTGCATCTCCACCAATTTATCGAACTTTTTTTATTAATTCACCACATGAACTTCCAATTGTAAACATTAATGTTGATAGCCTTGAATTATTAGATGAATTGGAAGGGATTTATGTTCTAGGTCCAGATGCTTCTGAAGAGTTTCCTTATTTTGGTGCAAATTTCTGGAAAGATATTGAAATCCAGGCTTTTTACGAGTATTTTGATGAGGAAGAGGCATTGAGAGAAGCGTTAAATTGTGGAATGAAAATTCATGGAGGAACGATTTCTTCAACCCGACCAATGAAATCATTGAGGTTAATTGCACGTGATCGTTATGAAGAGAATAGCTTTACTCATCCTTATTTTCCGAACAAAGAAAACAATGAATTTAAGCGCCTTTTGCTGCGAAATTCAGGAAGTGACTTTAACATCACTCATTTAAAAGATGGAATCTTTCATCAATTTATTTTAGATCATGGGTTAGATGTTGACGTGCAAGCGTATCAACCTGTTGTTGTTTATATTAATGGGGCTTATTGGGGAGTGCATAACATGCGTGAGAAATTAGACAAGCATTATATTCAATCAAATTATGGAATAGATCCAGAGACCGTTAATTTACTTGAAGAAGAGGAGTTGATTTTGATTTCTGGAGATTCTGTAGACTTTACAACATTACGTGATTATGTACTTGAAAATGATCTGAGTGAACAACTTATTTTTGACTCCGTTGCACAACGGTTAGATACCAAGTCTATGGTGGATTATTTCATTATGGAGTTATTTGTAAACAATCGAGATTGGCCATATAACAATTTGAAATTGTGGAATTCTTCCGATTCGCCGCAGTGGCGTTATTTATATTCTGACATTGACGCAGGCGCTAAATATTATGGCTCAGAACCCATTGATTTTAATAGCTTAGATTATATATTAGGGCCTTTTGGAGATAATAATGTTCATGTCGTAATTTTCAAAAAATTGTTGGAAAATGATGAATTTAAACGGTACTTTATCAATCGTTATTCGGATTTAATGAATACTGTTTTGCAGCACGATTATTTGCTTGATTATATCTATAAAGCAAAGGAAAAGTTAAATCCTGAAATGAAACTTCACTTCATTAAATGGTGGGGAGATGTTGAAAATTGGAACACTAATTTTTTAACATATGATTCTTTCTTTGAAGACCGCGTTTCAATTGTTAGAAATGACCTCTCACTTGTTTTTGAGAAAGATAGTGCAATAGAAATCTATGTAGGAATGTACCCTGCTAATGCAGGAGGGATTACATTAAATACGATTACATTAAATGAGTTCCCTTTTACTGGAAAATATTATACAACGAATAAAATAGACCTTAGCGTTAGCTCAGAAATAGAAGCTCCATTCTTGTATTGGGAAAACATAACAACAGGAGAGCGCTATAGTACTTCTACCATTCAAATCGATCCTATTCAAGCAGACAGTCTTATTGCTGTATTTGATCTACCCATTAGCTTTAATTTAAACATTTACCCTGTACCTGTTGAGGAGTTTACTACGGTGAACTTTTCATTGCCTGAATCTGGAAATATAGCAATAGAAATTGTTGGAATAGATGGTCAACGTGTTGTGAAAAATGAACTTGGTTACCTTGCAAAAGGTACTCACACAATAAATATGGATTATAGTAGACTCGAGTTTGGTGTTTATTTAATAAGTTTAACATTGAACAATAGAACAGAGACCATCCGATTTGTTAAATCCTAATTTGTTTTAAAGCAAAAATCCCTCGCAAAATTTGCAAGGGATTTAAAAGTCGTATAATATTTTCTTAGAATTAATTTACAATTTCATCATACTTAGACATGAATGTTTCATCTTCTTCGTACCATTGTTTTACTCTTCCAAGAACTTCTTTTGCTTTATCCGTTTGTCGTAATTTAACCAAGTAATTAACATACTCTAAAATTCCGATCCGCATCATTTCTAGGTCAATTTCTCTCCAATCCTCAACACTACTTACTTTATCTAATTTTACGTAAGCCGCTTTCAGTGAAATCTTCGCAGAACCTTTGTCTTTAATTTGATATTGCGCAGCTGCAAGTAAAAAATCTGCTCCAACATCTCCCGGATCAAGACGTTTTAATTTTAATACAGTTCCTCTTAATCGACTGTAATCTTCAGCATCTACTAAATTCTTAATATCTTCGACAACAGCAATTTTAAGTTTTGTGTAAAACTCTTTATGATCATCAAAAATAGTACTGTCCTTGTCTTTTTTTATTGCTTTTCCAGCAAAACTGATCGCATCATTAAATGCTTTCGGAAAGTCTTCGTCGTATTTTTGATCTTTCGACATTTCGAAATTACCCTTTGCATAATATAAATATGGTAACGGATCTTTTTTCGTTTTATCGTTAGTGGTATACTTTTTTGCTTTATCAGCAAGTTTCTCGTACTGACCATCAGCGAAATAAATTAATAAATCGTCATATAATGGTGGCTGAGCAGATGCTTCAAAGCTAAATCCTAAAAGGAATATGAATAAATAGAATAAGTGTTTCATTTTAATGCGTTTTAGCTACTATAACTCAAATATGATGCCTAAAGTTACAAAAATGCACTAATTAACTAAAAATTAACAACGAC
>CAYPZN010000067.1:0-20415 GCA_964415335.1 uncultured Crocinitomix sp. | reverse complement strand
ATTATATAAAGATGTTTATATTCAGGATGATTATCCATATATCAAAGAATATCTTGCTTAATAAATAAAATATTACAAACCTCAAATGAAATTATAAGATGGCGGAAATTGTTAGAATGCCAAAATTGTCAGATACTATGACCGAAGGAGTTGTAGCTGAATGGCACAAAAAAGTTGGAGACGCTGTTTCTGAAGGTGATTTACTTGCTGAAATTGAAACGGATAAAGCAACCATGGAATTTGAATCGTTTTATGATGGTATTTTACTTCATATTGGGGTTGAAAAAGGAGGAGCTGCTCCTGTAAATGATGTATTAGCTGTTATTGGTGATAAAGGAGAAGACATTAAATCAATTTTAGCTGAAGCTGCTTCTAAAAGCGAGCCTGTAGCCGAAGAAGCTGCTCCCGTAGCAAATCCTGAACCAACGCCTGCTCCTGCAGCAGTGGCTCCAATTGTTACAAACTCTGCCCCTACTCCAATCGTAGAGACAACATCAAACGGACGTGTATTTGCCTCTCCTCTAGCAAAGAAAATGGCCGAGGAAAAAGGAATCAACTTGTCTTCAGTTGTTGGCAGTGGAGAAAACAATCGAATTGTTAAAAAAGATATTGAAAGTTACGTTCCAGGCTCACATAGTGCTCCTGCTACAATGTCAGGACCTGTTGGGGTTGAATCTTTCACAGATGAACCACTTTCTCAAATGAGAAAAGCAATTGCAAGAACATTAACTGCTTCTAAATTTTCTGCGCCTCACTTCTATTTAAAAATGGAAGTTGATATGACAAATGCAATTGCTGCAAGAAAAGCAATCAATGCGGATGAAGGCGTCAAAATTTCTTTTAATGATATGGTAATAAAGGCTGTTGCTAGCGCCTTAAGAAAAAACCCTAAAGTAAATGCTGATTGGATTGGAGATGCAATACGCTATAATAACCACATTCATGTGGGAGTTGCTGTTGCCGTTTCAGAAGGATTAGTTGTTCCTATTGTTAAATTTACTGATACGAAAGGATTTGTTGAAATTGGAGCTGAGATAAAAGACCTTGCTAAACGCGCTCGTGATAAAAAATTACAACCTCAAGAAATGCAAGGGGGAACTTTTGCAGTTTCTAACTTAGGTATGTATGGAATAGAAGATTTTACTTCAATTATAAATCCTCCGAATGGCTGTATTCTATCTGTAGGGCAAATCAAACAAACTCCAGTTATAAAAGATGGAGAAATCGTTCCAGGAAATGTCATGAAGCTAAGTTTATCTTGCGACCACAGAGTTGTTGACGGAGCAGTTGGTTCTGCTTTCTTAAGCGATCTTAAACTATTTTTAGAAAATCCAGTAAAGATGCTTGTTTAGGCATTTTTACTTTTTTCTCAATTAATCAGACCGTTTAAAGTGATTTACTTTTGGTCTGTAAATTATTCAACACGATTTAATTGTTTCTTTGCTAAACTTGCAAGGATATTTATATGACGCTGTATTATACACTTTCTTCGGAGCAATTGAAAATTGAGTTAGACTCAGCAAAAAACACTGCAACACTTTCTGTTGAAGGGACAGTTATTCATATAATGGATTCATACCATAAATTGTCTGATGGTGAAGAAATAAAAACAAAACAGTATGGTGAACTCTTTATTAAATTAATCAATTTAAACGAAGGGTTTACCGTTATGCAAAATGGTATACACACCCCTGAATCTGCAGGAAATCCTAAAATATTACTTCAAAGTTCAATTCAACCTTTATTTTTTTCGTCAATTGCAATTGCAGGGCGATTTGTTTATGTAATTGTTGGACTTACTTTTCTTGAAAAAGCTCAAGTACTGAATCAAATTGGTTGGAAAAGTACTGCCTATTTTTCGTATTTCTTTACAGCAATTGGACTTACACTACTGAGCGTTCAACTCGCAAAAAAAGGAAATTGGAAAGGACCGCTCATTGGTACCAGCCTCATTTCAATTGATTTTATATTTTCACTCGGAATGCTCATTTATTTCAGCACTGGAGTTAGTAATGTTGATTGGGTATTTCTTGGAATAGAGCTGATCATTCTTTTCTTGTTCTATTTACAATTTAGAAAAGTGAATTACGTCAGACGCTACACACAAGACATTAAGAAGATTTGATTTACTTTAAAATATTGATCTCCGTCCTTCTATTCAATGATTTTCCGCGTTCTGTATTATTTTCAGCAATTGGCATACTTTCTCCATATCCTTTAGCTGTTAATCTCGACGGTGCTATTCCATGATCAGTTAAATACTTTTTTACCGCTTCTGCACGTGCTTTAGATAAAACTAAATTGCTTGATTCTGATCCATTATTGTCTGTATGTCCACCTATTTCTATTTTTAATCCTTTTTTCAATTTAAGGTAATTCACAAGTTCGTCCAATTCATTTAAAGAACTTTTTTCTATAATTGATTCGCCAGTTTTGAAATGAAGATCGCTAAGTGTAAAAGATGTTTCTTCCGCGTATTGGATGACAATATTTACATTATTGTAAATTTCTCGTTCTCCTAATTTTGGAATTTCTATTGAGTTATAGTCTTTCGACTTCCCAACACTTTTTAAGCGAATATTATATAATCCCGCCGGCAAAGCTACAATTAATTCACCTTTCTCATCCGAGACTCCTTCGATAATATTATTTTCTTCGGTGTTAAAAAATTGTATTTGTGCACCTACAATTGGTACATCTTCAAAATCGGTTACTAGAACATTCGTTGTGGCTTTTTCTTGAGTGAATCCAACAATACATAACCCTAAAACAACGATTAAACTTGTCCATTTTTTCATACTTATTTTTTTCTTGTGTTAAACTTGACTTCATTTAATAAATGTCATTTCTAAAAAAAAGTAACTAAAAAAAGCCAATGCAAAATCTGCATTGGCTTTAATCTCAATATGTTATTTTGGCTAAATTTCTTGTAAAGCAGCGCTCTCAGTTGGAAACTTACGATCAATTTTCTTAAATAATCCTTGTAATACTTTCCCTGGCCCTACTTCAGTAACACTATCGCATCCATCCTCAATCATTTGTTTCATAGTTTGAGTCCAACGCACTGATGCTGTTAATTGAGCAATCAAATTTTCCTTTATTTCTGTCGGGTTAAGTACCGCACTTGCTGTCACATTTTGATAAACGGGACAAATAGGTGTATTAAAATTTGTCGCTTCAATTGCTGCTGCCAATTCTTCTCTCGCTGGCTCCATTAACGGTGAATGAAAAGCCCCACCTACAGGTAGTTTAAGTGCTCTTCTTGCTCCTGCTTCTGTTAATTTTTCACAAGCTTCATCAATTGCTGAAACCGCTCCAGAAATAACCAATTGTCCGGGACAATTATAATTTGCCGCAACAACTACTCCATCAATTTCATTACATGCTTGTTCTACAACTTCATCATCTAGCCCTAAAATTGCAGCCATAGTGGAAGGCTCTGCTTCACAAGCTTTTTGCATAGCCATTGCCCTTTTTGCAACCAATTGTAATCCATCTTCAAATTTTAATACCTGATTAGCTACAAGTGCTGATAGTTCTCCTAAAGAATGTCCCGCCACCATTTCTGGTTTAAATGAATCCCCAAGAACTTTCGCTAAAATTACTGAATGTAGAAATATTGCTGGTTGTGTGACTTTTGTTTGTTTCAACTGTTCATCAGTACCTTCAAACATAATATCCGTTATCCTGAAACCAAGAATTTCATTTGCTTTTTCGAATAATTCTTTTGCAATTTCGGAATTATCATAAAGGTCTTTTCCCATACCTACAAATTGTGCACCTTGACCAGGAAATACATAAGCTTTCATACCTAATTGATTTTTGGTTTAAGTGCAAATATACGTAACCGGATGTATTCCTTAAAACAATCTCACAGATATTAATAAAAGGCAAAGAATTAAGCCATGATTCTTTCCTCTTAATTTTCAATTTTGCATCAACCTTACCATTGATTAGATAAATGAACGCTTTGATATTTCACATTTCGAATCAAAACATTTTTCATCTAAGCGCCGGTTAAAAAAGGTTAAAGTCTCATTAGCTATCAATTACTGATGTACATTTGTACCATGGGCAATAAAATAATTCCAGTTTTAATATCCAGTATGGTACTTGCCTTATTGGGGATTATTTTTATTCAATATAAATGGATAGAGCAATCAATTGTGGAAAAGCAGACAATTGTAGATCATAAATTTCATCAAGTTGCTAGTCATGTTAGTGATAAGATGACTGATTTTGGTTCCATGGCAATCATTTCAGATGTAAATTTTTCAACGGGATCATATCCATATTCTTCACATAACCCATTTATTGTTACTCAGAGTGATACCAATTTCCATTTTGATACAACAGCCTATAATGATTCAGCTTTTATTCGAGGGATTTATGGTTCTCGCTATAATTACGGTTCGTACAAAGATTCATCAGCTAATATTGAGATCAACGTGTTTTCAGACGATACTTCTGCTGATTTATTTATTGAAAATGAGCAAAATATTTCTTCTGAATTTTCCAAAATAAAGGACGACCTGTACCAGATTGATGAAGTGCGCTCTTTAGTAAATAAAATAAAAAAAGAGGTGGATAATTTGACAGGTGATTGGCGGTTAGACAGTTCTTTATTTGCTAAATCATTAAAGAAACAAACAAATGCACTTGGGTTAGTTTCCCCCGTAAATTGGGGCGTTTATGACAACGAAGAAAAGACATTCATAATTTCACCTAAAGAAGAAACAAACTGGGACTATAATTTAAGTTTGTTTAAAGATGACTGGCTTGATTCAGGAAGGTATGAACTACGCATACGTTCAAAGGATAATCAACTTATTTGGGGACAAATTTTTGTCATGATTCTTTTATCAATTCTCTTTATTGCCATTATCATTTTTGTTTTTATATATGCTATCCGCTTAGTAATTAAGCATAAAAAAATCAGTGAAATCAAATCTGATTTCATTAATAATATGACGCATGAATTCAAGACTCCCTTAGCTTCAATCTCCTTAGCCGCAGATTCTGTTCTACACCCAAAAGTAGCTGATAACAAAAATGAGGTCAAACGATATATTGATATTATAAAAGCTGAAAAAACAAAATTAAATCAGCATGTTGAAACTCTTTTAGAAGTTGCTTCGCTCCAGAAAAATGATATTGAAATTTCATTAGAAGCCGTAGATATTAATGCTGTCCTTAAAGCAACAATTAACAAATTAGAATTATTAGTTGCAGATAGGAATTGTACAGTTCAATTGGATGTATCTCCAGAATTAGTAATTCATAGTAATCCATATTATCTTGAAAACATTTTCAACAACATAATTGAAAATAGCATTAAGTATAGCCCAATAGATCCAATTGTTATCATTAAGGCAGAAGCTATAAATGATACAATAAGTATAACGTTTGAGGACAAGGGAATTGGGATGTCTAAGGAACAAATTTCAAAAGCATTTGAGCATTTTTATCGTGCGCAAAAAGGGAACGTTCACAATACAAAGGGATTTGGACTAGGTTTAAGTTTTGTACGGTACATGGTAAATAAAATGAATGGAACTGTTCGAATCAAAAGCGAATTAAAGAAAGGAACTACCGTAATTTTAAATTTTCCAAAATGGCACTAAAGAGAATTTTATTGGTTGAAGACGAGGAAAACTTTGGAGCTCTTTTAAAGAACTATTTAGAGCTTTCCAATTATGAAACAGTTTGGTGTAAAACTGGAACCACTGCATATTCAACTTTTGCACAACAAAAATTTGATTTGTGTATATTGGACGTAATGCTACCTCATATGGACGGATTTACATTAGCAAAAAAAATCCGAGTTGAATCACAAGAAACGCCAATCTTTTTTCTAACTGCGAAAAACGCTAAAATTGATATTAAAGAGGGGTATTCTATTGGAGCAGATGATTATTTGACCAAACCATTTGATACTGAAATATTACTCTTGAAGATTTCGGCATTATTTAATCGGTCTGTACAAAAAAAAATCCCCGAGAGTCATTCAAAATATACATTCGGTAAATTTGATTTTTCTCCAAAGGATCGAATTTTAAAATTTGATGAGTCCCAAGTAAAACTTTCTCCAAAAGAATCGGGTCTTCTTCGTTTACTCTGTCAATATAAGAATGAGGTCATGCCTAGAAAGATTGCACTTCAAGAAGTTTGGCAAGAAGAGAATTATTTTACAAAAAGAAGTATGGATGTTTATATCACCAAATTACGAAAGCGCCTTTCTTCGGATCCATCTATCTCTATTGACACCTTTCATCAGATTGGTTTTCAACTTCGAATCAAGTCAGAATAGTTCTTGGGATTTATTAAAATTACTGAATGACATTTTTTTTAGTAATTAGCTATTTTTTTTAGCTTAAATTTATTTTTCAACCATTTTTTTATTATATTTAACTCAAAGAATATCAATCGTTGATATTTTAATTTTTGAGGTAACTCATGCTAACTAAAAAATAAACTCAAGATGTCAGAAGAAGAAATAATTCCAGCAGTAATTGGCGCAGTAATTGTGCTCTTTTTAATTTTCAAATCAGTCATAATCGTTCCAGAAAAGAAGATTTTTGTTATTCAACGTTTAGGAAAATTCAAAAAAATGGCCACCGCAGGTTTCGGATTAATTATTCCTTTTATCGACCAAAAAGCAGGGGTAATTAATATGAGGGTTCAGCAATTGGATGTAGATGTAGAAACGAAGACAAGAGATGACGTTTTTGTTCATTTACGTGTTTCCGTTCAATTTCAAGTAATGGCTGACAAAGTTTTTGATGCGCATTATGCTTTGGATAACCACAGACATCAAATTGCTTCTTATATTTTTGATGATGTAAGAGCCGAAGTTCCAAAAATGGAATTGGATGATGTGTTTGCTAAAAAAGATGATATTGCGCATGCTGTACGTCAAAACTTAGCTGACTCAATGGACAAGTATGGATATTCTATTGTAAAGGCTCTTATCACTGATATTGATCCTGATTCGAATGTTAAGGAATCAATGAATAGAATTAATGCTGCTAAGCGAGATAAAGAAGCAACAATGGAAAATGCTGAAGCAAATAAAATTACTGTTGTAAAAGCGGCAGAGGCGGATGCAGAATCAAAGCGTTTATCTGGTGAAGGTATTGCGCAGCAACGTTTAGAAATTGTTCGTGGATTTAAAGAATCCGTAGAAGATTTCCAAAAATCATTAAAGAATATTACGCATGAAGAGGTAATGCAATTTGTTTTGTTAACACAGTATTTTGATACACTGAATAATATCGGACAAAACGGGAAAAACACTTCAATTTTAATTCCTCATTCACCAGGCGCAATGCAAGATTTCCAAGATCAAATAATTAAAGGAACTTTTGTTGGAAAAAAATTGGAAGAGGCAAGTTCTGATGACTAGTTTAAATGAACAAATTGTTAAGTGATTAAAACAGTTTTCTTACTCTTTTTAACGGTAATTGCTGTCTTTTTCGGGCTTAGCTATACAAGTGATCTTATTGATATTCCCCGTTCTCAAATTTTTGCTTGGACGGGGATTATTTTGGGCGTATATTTGATAGAGCGATTATTAAAATATATGATTCAATTACCATTCAAACTTTATTTTGAAGAATTGAGAAAAAACACACTTGCCAAAGGAGTACAAGATACTGGGTTAACACTCTCTTATATTAGCTTTTGGTTAGCAATTGGTGTTACGCCAATTAACGCAATAGTAAACGGAGATGCTGCACACTTCCTATTCTCAAATCCCCTATTTTTACAAATCGCATTAATCATTTTTCTTGCAACAATTCTATTTTCAATTTTATGGTGGATTTCATTAAAGCTAAAAAAATAGTATTTCTTGGTTTATGCTTAACCTCATCAATTGTCTTTGGTCAAAATCCACAACAAGATAATTCAGGAATTCGTATCATGTTTTATAATGTTGAAAATCTATTTTACCCAACGAACGATTCATTAAAAAATGATGATGAATTCACTGAAAAAGGAACACGTTATTGGAGTTGGAAACGGTATTATGACAAGATTAACAAAATTGGTAAAACTGTAATTGCCTTGGGCGAATGGGAACCACCTGCAATAATTGGATTATGCGAGGTTGAAAATATTGAATGCTTAAATGACATTGTCAAAAATTCTCCTTTAAAAAAGTATGGTTATGAAATTGTTTTTCAAGAGTGTGATGATCGTCGTGGAATTGACGTTGCCTTACTTTATCGGCCTGATCACTTTAAACTTATCGATTTTGAGTCAATTAAACTTGTTTTTCCTGAGGCTAATAGTCGTCCTACTCGAGACATTTTATACACTAAAGGAATTGCTGGGGAAGATACTGTTCATTTATTTGTAAATCACTGGCCTTCGCGTTATGGTGGTCAATTAGCTACATTACCTAAAAGAAACTTTGCTGCCAAAGTTTTACGTGCAAAGTTTGATTCTATTTCAACAGTCAATCCAACAGCAAATATTATTGCAATGGGAGATTTTAACGATCATCCAGATGATGAGAGTATGCTTAAAATTTTAAAAGCAAAGAAGACAACGGCCTCAATGGAAAAAGATGATTTGCTGAACCTTATCTGGCAATATGAATTTAAAAAGGGGACACATAAGTTTGACCACGAATGGGGAATTTTAGATCAGTTTGTTGTAAGTCAACCCGTAACAGATTCTTTAAAGGGTTTATTTTCAGGAATGAGTGATGCTCAAATATTTGATGCCGATTATCTTCTCGAGCCGGAAAAGGATGGTGTTGGCAAAATTACAAACAGGACTTATATTGGGTTTAAATATCACGGAGGCTATTCCGATCATTTACCTATTTATATGGATTTGCGTTTTACTTCAAATTAGTTACCTTATTCTGTAATTTCAAGTTAAGGTAATCAATCCTATATTTATTACGATATTTTCTTTGAATAAAGACTATTGAATTAGTATTAATAGACCAATCATAAAACAACGAAAGCCTTATTTAAATAAATAAGGCTTTGTATTAAATCATTTAGTCGTTTGTGCCTAGATATCTCCAGGTCCACCTACAGTCTTATACTCTTTTTTCTTTGGCCTTAATTTCTCAATAAAAATCACATAAAAATGCTCTCCTTCTTCGTTAATAATTTCTTCAGAAACACCGTTTTCAACGCTTGGTGCTTTCCCAGATTCATTAAGTAGTTTCATGTCCATTAATTCATATGTTCCATCTTCAAACTGTAAGAAAACAGAAACAATTTTACCGTTTTCAACACGCGCTTTTCCAGAAACACACCAAGACTCATTATTTTCAACAAAACTAATGTAAACCTTTCTATGCATATCATCTGATACTGAATAAGATCCTCTTTTTTCAAAAATATCTTTCCACTCTTGCAAGCAACCACTTTGCGCAAATGCTCCAGAAAATAAAAAGGTAAAAAATAAAAGTAAAATTGTTTTTCTCATAAAATTAATATTGGTATCACTAACAATCAATCTCCCAAATATAAGAGAAGTTTAACAAACGAACGGAAATTGATCTATACTATTTTTGTTACATTTGATAAAACTTCAATTTCAATGAGTACTAAACAAATAGCAGACCATTTTTTAGAAGCAGCCGAGATTTTATCTCAATTCATTGAAAATCAAGATAATTTTGACAAAATAAAAGCTGCTGGAGATGCTATGATCACAGCAGTAAATGATGGATTTAAAATCATTTCTTGCGGTAATGGAGGTTCAATGAGTGATGCTATGCATTTTGCCGAAGAATTAACTGGCCGTTTTAGAGAGAGCAGAGGACCAATTCCTGCAATAGCTATTTCCGATCCTTCACATATATCTTGTATTTCAAACGACTATGGCTATGAATTTATTTTTTCTCGATTTGTGGAAAGCCTAGGAAATAAAGGAGATGTTCTTTTGGCAATATCAACAAGTGGGAATTCAAAAAATGTGCTGAATGCGATTAAAGTTGCAAAGGAAAAAGGAATTTTTATAGTTGGATTAACAGGGAAAGATGGAGGTTCTATGGCTTCTTTAGTTGATATAGAATTACGTGCACCTATTAGTAAATGGGCAGATAGGGTTCAAGAGATTCATATAAAAATTATTCATTCGCTTATTCATTATATTGAAACGAATATTACCTGATTTTAATTCGCGTAAAGCTCCAAAATACGTCTTGCGAAATAATAACTATACTTGCGTTGAATTAAACTTGATTGCGCTTGATAGAGCAAATCTTTTTTTGTTAAAAAAGTGCTATAATCAATTGTCCCTGTTTCATATTTCAAGCGTGAAATATCAAAATCCTTTTGTGCTAATGAAAGCAATTTGACAGCGCCGTCTAATTCGGCTTTTGCAACATTCATATCTGCTCTAGTTTTTAAAATATTTTGCTCTAATTGAGTAGCAATCCGTTGATTTTCTAGTACTAGTTTCTCTAATTCTATTGCGCGTAATTGAGTTGCTGTTTTGGTATTGTGCTGATTATAAATAGGAATATTCAACGAAAGCGTTATACTTTGTGAAATGTTATCTCTTAATTGGGTGTTGAAACTCGGAAGAAATATACTTCCTGTAACAGGATCCAAAATAAAGAAACTATCCGAATAACCACTACCGATATTCCCTTGCAAAGACAAACTTGGCAGATAGCTTGAAGCACTTATTTTTTTATTAAGTAAAGCCAATTCTACTTCAGCCGCTGATTTTTCTAGTTCTGGAATATTTTCAAATCGAATAAATATTGAAGAATCGTTAAGTATAAAAGTGGTACTTGTATCAATTTGAAAACCAGAAGTATCTTTGAATTGCATAACAAAGCGTAGCTCATTGAGCGCCAGTTTGTGATCATTCTGATGTTTTGAAATTTGCAATTTATCTCTTGACTTTTGCGAGAGAATCGCTACTAAATCTGCTGGAATTTTTGCATTAGCAGCAATGAGTTGATTCATTTTCTTTTCTTCTTGAATGGTATAGGTTAAATGTTTCGACGACAATTGAAATAATTCATAACTCAATACAGCCTGCAGATAAAAAGTATAAACTTCTAGTTTTACGTTTCTTTCAGCAATTTTTTTATTGTAAGATTCATTATTGAGTGCTATACTAGATTTTTTAAACTCATAGTATCGAGACAAACCCGAAAACAAGGTTAAATTACCGTTGATTCCAAACCCGGAATTTTGCCTTGTCGATTGTGTAAATTCGTTTGAAATAGGATCTAAATTCCTTCCAAAACTATAAGTTTGATTTGCTCCGACACTAATTTGAGGTGTGAAATCATATTTTCTCTGGTTCAGTTGAATCTGTGCAATTTTTCGATCCAATTCAACTTGTAAAATGGCATTGTTATTTTTCAAAGCAGAATCTAAGCATCTCTCTAGTTTCCAACTATCATCTTGAGCCATTGTATTTATGGCAATTAAGAATAACCCGAATGTTGTAAAAAACAAGTACATTATTGATCAAATATTTGTCTAAACTGATTAAAAATACGTTCAAGAATTCGAAGATCTTCAGTTATCACATCTGCTTTCCCAAGCATTTCAGGTGTGTAAACTAATTTTTGGTTATACGAACTTATCAATCCCTCTATTAATCGTATTTTAATTAAATAGCTATCCTCATTTGGAAGTAACGCAATTGATTCTACTTCTCCATTCAATCTACCAAATTCGTTTGAAGGGTAATTATCTAAGTCTATTTTCACCTCTTGTCCGACTTTAACTTTACCGTAGCCACGTTTATCAAGTTGTACCAATCCAATGTAATTCTCATCTGTAGGAACTATTGCAAACAAATTGATTTCTGCTCGGATGAATTGATTTTCTGCAAGTGGCAAAAGGTAATTTAAAGTGCCGTCGAATGGCGCTTTAATAAAATAGTTTTCTTCCCAATTGACAACTTCATTTTTAATGTTCTCTAAGTACGTTTCAATTTCACGTTCTAAAACTATTTCTTTCGACATTTGATCAAATTCCAAATCATTCAACTGTCTTTCGTAATCAGTTAATGTAATTGAATTTTGCACGTCTCCTTTGCGCAGGTTCTCAATTTGATTTTTTATTTGATTAAACGCACTTTCTTCATTGTACAAATCAACTTTTGAGATTGCATTTTGTTGATAGAGTTTTTGACTTGATTTAAACTTTTCATCTGCTCGATTAAAATCTTCTTGTGCATATTCAATTTGCTGCGTATTAATTTTAGCCAATTTTTTGTAGTTTGAAATTTGCCGCGTTAAAATTGATTTTCTTTTTTCAAATTGGTTTCCATTTAAGTCAATTTGATATTGATCAATTGCTTTAGCCAAAGCATTATAGTCGTTTTGTAAAGTTCCAAATGTAAATTGATTCGTCTCCAATTTAATTTCTTTTGATAATCCTTGTTTTAATCCTTCTTCGATTTCAAAAATCCTTTTATTCAAATAATTAACTGCATCTCTTGTAATCGGATTTCTAATTTCAGCAATGACATCTCCTTTTCGGACTTCTATTCCATCTTTTAAAAATAAATGTTGAATCTCACCGCTTGATTTACTCACTAATTTTGCTGGAGGAATTTCTGTCGTAATTGTTACTGACCCGCTAATTACATCAGGGTATTTGATAAAGTACGAAAGTGTAACGAAAAGCAGAATAATGATAAAAATGACTGTAATACCCCAACGAATAAACCAAACCGGAATATTTGAAAGAATTTCTTGTACTTCATCACTTCTGATTTCTATTTCATTTTGATTTTCTGGCATTTTTAATCGTTCGTATCGTTATCGTTTAATTTTTCAAGATCTAGTTGATTTTTAACAAGTGTATAATAATTACCTTTCAAATCAACCAGTTCTTTATGCGTTCCTTTTTCTATTATTTTTCCTTTATCTAATACAACAATTTGATCTGCATTTTTAACCGTACTTAAGCGGTGAGCAATTACAATTGCTGTACGTTTTTTGAAAAAGTTATTCAGGTTTTCCATTATTATACGTTCATTTTTTGCATCCAACGCACTTGTTGCTTCATCAAAACAAATGATTTCTGGGTTTTTATAAATCGCCCGAGCAATTAACAACCGTTGCTTTTGTCCGGTGCTCATTCCAATGCCTTCCATTCCAATTTTTGTATTATATCCCAACGGAAGTTCTTCAATAAACTCTTTTATATTAGCAACCTCAACGGCATGCACTAATTTATCTTTGTCTACTAATGTATCTCCTACAGCAATGTTATTCGCAATTGTATCATTAAAGATATATCCTTCTTGCATTACAACACCGCACTTATTTCTCCAATAGTTCTGTGAAATATTATTCAAATCTGAACCTCCAATCTTAATATCACCTTCTGAAACTTCGTAAAATTTCAATAAAATTTTCATTAAAGTTGTCTTCCCACTTCCACTTGCTCCAACAATGGCAGTTATCTTATTGGCTGGAATTTCCAAACTTAGTTTGTCAATGACATTTTCCACTGCTCCAATGTATCGATAGCTGATGTTATTTAATTTAATCGGTATATCATTTGGAACATCATGAATTTTTTCTTCTCCAATTTTTTCTTCATCCGCTTTATTGTGAATTTCAGAAAGTCGTTCTAAAGCTATTTTTGCATCTTGCGCAGTATAAATAAACCCAATTAATTGATGAATTGGTCCGTTTAATTGGCCAATAATATATGTAATAGCAAGCATTTCTCCGAGTGTTAATGCTCCTTCTATCACAAGTGTTGCCGAAAGAATTGTAATAAACATATCTTTTAGCTCATTGATAATATTTGCTCCTGTTGTTTGTGTTTGTTCCAGACGGAGGTTTCTTATTTCAATCTTAAATAATCTTGCTTGTAAATATTCCCAACTCCAACGTTTCTCCTTTTCAGCATTGTGCAACTTAATTTCCTGCATTCCATTAATTAGCTCCATTACTTTGCTTTGCTCATTACTCATTTGATCAAAACGTTTATAATCAAGGTCTTTTCGTTTCTTCAAGAAAAGTGTTACCCATAAGAAATATAGTGCACTCCCCAGTATAAAAACTCCAAAAATTCGAATATTGTACCAGGCTAAAACACCTCCAAAAATAATTAAGTTAAATGCCGAAAAGAGTACGTTTAATGAGGTTGTCGTCAACAAATTTTCAATTCTCTGATGATCATTAATTCGCTGCATTATATCTCCTGTCATTTTGCTATCGAAATAACTGATGGGCAGGTTCATTAATTTAATAAAGAAATCTGAAATTAGTGAAATATTTATTCGCGTACTAAGATGCAGTAATATCCAACCTCTGACTAATTCAATTCCCGTTCTTCCAGCAAAAAGAAATAACTGCGCTATTAAAATAAGATATACAAAGTCTATGTCCTGATTTTGAATTCCAATATCAACAACACTCTGCGTTAAAAACGGAAAAATCAATTGCAATAAACTTCCCGCAATTAAACCAATTACCAATTGAACTAAAAACTTCTTGTAACGAAATAAATATTGGTATAAAAATCCAAAGCCTTTTTTTTCTTGAAAATCATCATCCTCTGGAATAGCTAGTTTGGGTGTAGGCTCTAATAATAATGCAATTCCCTCTTCTGTATCTTCATTTGCATTTGACCCAATCCAAGCACTCAAAAAATCCTCTTTACTTAATTCGATAAGTCCATGTGCAGGATCGCTAATCGATATTTTATCATTTTTTGCTTTATAAGCTACCACAAAATGATTTTGATTCCAATGCAAAATGCAAGGAAGAGGAGCTTCTTCTACTAATTTATTGTAACTTATTTTAACTCCTAATGACCTGAATCCCAATTTTTCCGAAGCATCACTAATTGTTTTTAAACTACTCCCTTGTCTAGTTGTTTCCGAGAGTTTTCTTAATTTTTCAAGAGAAATAGACCGTCCATAATGTTTTGCTACAATTCGCAAACATGTTGGACCGCAATCCATTTGATCTGGCTGTCTAAAGTGTGGAAATTTTGACATAAATTTTCTCAATCAGTCTCTTTCGAGTTATTGTATTTTGGGTTATTCTAATAACGACTAATTGCGGTGAATATACAAATCCTGTTTCTTATTTTCTAGTGAAATTGAACTTAATTGATAAAACTCATGCTCAATCCGGAAATAATGGACTTTGATACATTAACCACACACCAAATTTGCTATTTATTTTCTCATTACACATAAAAAATTCAGGGCATTTATAATTACTTTTAGGATCAAAAATAAGTTTCTTTTTTATTAAAAATTTAACGCATCTACGTATTTGTGCTGATTTTTATTTTTTCTTTTAGATTTGTCTCGTTAACTCAAAATAATATTTGCAAATATTTTTATTAATTCGGCCCATTAGGGTCTAAAATTTAATTTATTCTGAAAAGTTTAAAGACGTGTTCTATTGAAAAATTTGAACATAACAAAATTGATGAACTCGATTCACTGAAAGGTGGAGCGGCTGGTAGAAAAACATTTACTGGTAGTTATACTAGAGAAGGAATTTTTGATAAAGACTCTCAACAAGAGTGTTTATGTGATGATAAAAAATAATTGATATGAAAAAGATAAAAAAACAATCTATCGAGAGATTTAATCATTGCCAAATTGCTGAATTAGAATCACTGAAAGGTGGAGCTGCTGGCAAAAACACTCGAACAGCTAGAAACAGTACATCCGAAGGTCTTTTTGATAAAGACAAAAATGATGAATGTAATTGTGAAAATACAACTAGATAGTATTTTCCAGTGATTTCTTTGGAACCACATTAAAAATTAATGTGGTTCTTTTTTTAATTCATTATATGATTTTAATTCTTAGCGAAAAATTTGATCCTTCGACAAATGATATTATCGATTGGTTAAGGTTTTTTAATGTTCCTTTTTTAAGGATCAATTACAACGATTCTTATGCTATTAGCTATAAAGCTTGTATTACAAGTGAAGAAAGCAGTGAATCTATCATTATTGATAATCAAGAATATCAGTTGGAAGATTTTTCCGCATTTTGGTATAGGCGTGGGGGGTTACCTGGATATAGGGAGATCAACGATTTTACAATATCTGAAGACACTATTTCTGACGCAGAATTAAAAAAGAACATTAAAGAGGAGGATTATGCGCTTCGACATTTTTTTTACGCTGTTTTAGAAAAAAATGTTAGACGAATTGGAGCAAGCAAAACAGATACATTAAACAAGCTTAAAACACTTCACTTAGCAAAAAAGTCTGGTCTTAAAGTTCCGAAAACAATTATTACAGGTGACAAAAACGAACTTGAAAAATTTCGAGAAAGCTGTAATCATGGTATAATCACAAAAGCAATACACGAAGGAGTACTTTTTTATGACAAGTCGGATCGGGGTTACATGTCTTATGTCGAAGAAATTGACGATCGCGTTTTTTCACAAATACCCGCAACTTTTCACGCTTCAAAGTTTCAAGAAAAATTAGATAAATGGATTGAATTAAGGGTGTTTTTTTTAATCGACAAATTTTATAGCATGGCGATTTTTTCGCAATTGGATGATCAAACATCTGTTGATTTTAGAGTGTACAATGAAGAAAAACCAAACCGTAATGTACCTTTTAACCTTCCTGAAAAAATAGAACATAGTTTACTTACACTAATGAAAGAATTAAATCTTGAAACTGCGAGTATTGATATTATTTTAACAAAGAAAATGGAATATATTTTTCTTGAAGCCAACCCAGTAGGTCAATTTGGTATGACCTCCACCCCTTGTAATTACAAATTAGAAAAAAAAATTGCTGAATACCTTTGCTATGGAGAATAAAAACTACTATGAATTAAATTTACCTGAAAGTATAAAACCTGTTGTTCCTGCATACTTCAATTGTATCAGGGTTTTTGATGTTATGAAAGATCCTGAAAATGATAAACAAGAAGAAGTTGATCATATGTACATTCCACGTCCCAACTCTATCTATAAAACATCAACATTTTACACCTATGGTTTTCAGAAACCTATCTCTAAAACAATCGGCTTAAACGATATATTTAATGACAATGAATAGAAATAAACCATACTTTTTATTATTTGCTTCGTGCTTTGTTGTTAAAGGAGTAAAACGCAGTTTAATCTGTGATACACAAAGAGACGATCTGTTTTTTATCCCAAATGATTTTTTTGATATTTTAAGTAAATCACATCAATCAAAAGTAGAAGAACTTTACAAAACTTATGATGAAGAATCAAAATTAGTTTTAGATGAATATTTTGATTTTTTAGAAAAAAATGAACTTGGTTTTTATACTGAAGACCTTACGCTTTTCCCAAAAATTAGTGAAAAATATGATGCTCCGGAATTGATTACAAATGCAATCATTGATTTAAATAAAAACAGCACATATAATTTAGAAAAAAGTATCGAGTTGATTGCTGATTTACAATGTAAATTTATTCAGTTTAGGATTTACGACGAACTTGAAAGAAATAAACTTGAATCATTAGTTGAATTTGTAAATTCTGTTGATCAGATAATCGCGTTTGAAATTATTCTGAAAAGTGCCGATTACACTAATGAAATATACTTAAAGAAAATCGTTAGAGATCATCCAAAAATTAAAACTTTAATTATTCACAGCAAAGAAAAATCAAAAGTTGTACAATTATATAGTGAGAAAGAAAGAGGAAGAATGGGAAATATTATTTTCACTTCAACACAGATTGATTCAGATCTTCATTGTGGTGTAATCGATCAGATGTCTGCCAAATCATTAAACAATATAGAAGCTTACATTGAAGGCCTTCATTTTAATTCGTGTTTAAATAGAAAGTTAGGAATTGATGTCAATGGCAATGTTAAAAATTGTCCTTCAATGTCTAAATCATATGGTAGCATTGATCATATAAAATTAAATGAAGTTGTTAAACAGGAAGATTTTCAGAAAAACTGGCACATTACTAAAGATAAAATTACAGTTTGTAACGTTTGTGAATTTAGACGTGTTTGTTCTGATTGTAGAGCATTTACAGTAGATGATAATATTAATGGAAAGCCAAAAAAATGTAGTTATGATCCGTACACAACAACTTGGAATTAATTTGTTTTTCTTTGGATTACTTTATTTAAGTACATTCTCTTCAAAAGCACAATCGTATACAATTCATTCAAACTTCATGAAAAAAGATCGAATTTATTCCGTTAAATTGCCTGAAAATTATGATCCTGAAAAAAAGTATTCTACAATTTATGTTTTAGATGGTGCGTTAATTGGAAGTGTTGTAGGAGGTGTCAGTGACTATTATAGTGAAATAGAAAAAGCTACATCTTCTATTGTCATTAGTATTAATCAAAAAGGAACGCGGTGGGAAGATTGTTCTTATGATACTAATGGAGATCTTAACGGTTCTGGTCAATCATTTTTTAATTTCGTAACAAAAGAACTGATTCCTACCATAGATTCATCTTATAAAACAAATGAATTTAGAGTAATTGTCGGACATTCTTTTACTGCAAACTACGTTAACTATTTCTTTCTTGAAACAGAGGTTTTTACAGGATTTATTGCTATAAGTCCTTACTACGCTAAAAACGTTATTAAGAGAATAAAAGCAAAAGCAGAACAACTTTCAGATGAAAAGTTTTATTATGTTTCATACGCAGAAAATGACCTCAGCGGGCATATAAAATCTGTTAAAAAGGCGGATAAAATATTTCAGCAAATCGATAATCCAAAATTTGTATACAAAAAGGATTATATCAATGATAAGACACACCTTACACTAGTCCCTCAATCATATGATAATGCTGCTCTTTGGGTAAATCAATATTATGCTTTAATGAGTACTCATTACGATAAAAAAATACTGAAAAAAGAAAAAGAAAATTTTACCCGTTACTTTTTTCAGTATTACAAGAGAATTGAGCGTTTGTATGATCAAAAATTAGATTATCGTTTTGAAGATGTTGAATTCATGTCTTTAGTTATTTCTCAATATGGCACTAAGAGTGAATTAAAATCTTTTGGCGAATTAAGTATTAAATTATTTCCAGAATCATATGTTGGTTATTATTGTTTAGGAGAGTACTATGAAAAGACAAAAAAATTAAAAAAGTCTTTAGAGTCATACAAAATAGGGTACGATAAACTTGGCGAAGAATGCCTTAATAAGGATCAATTTTATGAATCTATAGAAAAGGTTGAAAAAAAACTCAATTAAGGCTTTTATAGATTAATACACTTACGTTTAAAATTTACAAATAACACTTGATTCGTTTTACTTTTTGCCTATTTGGTAGTTCTTTTTGATTGTTTGATTTAGTCACTTCTCAATTCTAAGTAAAATTGTTTTGTTTAGATTAATCCTTATATTTGAGGTTCGACCCCAAAACTTAATTCATTAATTTATGTTAGTTAAAACATACGGTTATGCCGTATACGGGGTTGATGCTATTCCAATAGTGGTAGAAACAAATATTGAACGTGGGATCAATTTTTTCTTAGTTGGATTACCTGACAATGCGGTCAAGGAAAGCCACCAGCGTATCAAAGCGGCTTTTGCAAATACTTCTCTTCATTTTCCTAAAAGAGAAATTACAATCAATATGGCACCTGCAGATATTCGCAAAGAAGGTTCTGCCTATGATTTGACCATTGCTGTAGGGATACTTGCTGCTAGTAACCAAATTTCAATTGAAAATATTTCAGATTACCTAATCATGGGTGAACTTTCGCTGGATGGAAGTTTGCGACCTATCAAAGGAGCACTTTCTATGGCGGTTAAAGCAAAGGAAGAAGGTTTTAAAGGATTCATATTGCCAAAACAAAATGCTTCCGAAGTTGCTATTGTAGAAGGTATTTCCGTTTATGGAATAGCGAATATTAAAGAGGTTGTTTCTTTTTTTAACGAATCAAATTCAATTGCTCCTGTCGTTTTTACTCCAAAAAAAAGCACCCTCAATTCAACAAATTACTCCATTGATTTTTCTGATGTTAGGGGGCAAGAAAATGTTAAACGTGCTTTAGAAATTGCTGCAAGTGGAGGCCATAATATTCTATTAGTTGGCCCTCCAGGATCCGGGAAAACCATGCTCGCAAAACGCCTTCCAACTATTTTACCTGCCCTTACTGTAGATGAAGCATTGGAAACAACAAAAATACATTCTGTGGCTGGCCTTTTGAAGCCTAACAAGGGTTTATTAACAACTCGACCATTCAGATCTCCACATCACACTATTTCTGATGTAGCATTGGTGGGTGGAGGATCGAATCCTATGCCTGGAGAAATTTCATTAGCACATAATGGTATCTTATTTTTAGATGAATTACCAGAATACAAAAGACATGTTTTGGAAGTCATGCGACAACCTTTAGAAGATCGTATTGTCTCCATTTCGCGTGCGAAAATGTCAGTTGATTATCCAGCAGGTTTTATGCTAGTAGCATCTATGAATCCATCTCCTTCAGGAA
>CAYPZN010000066.1:0-20490 GCA_964415335.1 uncultured Crocinitomix sp. | reverse complement strand
GATTCCTCTGAAAGCTGATTTTGAAAAATACAAAATGTATAGAGATATTGTTGAAAAACAACGTTCTCAAAGTTCTGGTGTTTTAGCACAGATTAATCAAACAGTTACAGTTGTTAAAAACGCTGATGATAATTTAAGAAAACACTTTGGTGGAGATTACACCGTAAAGGACTTAAAAAAATTAAAAAAGAAAAAACCAGAAATGGAACAAGACATCAGCATTATGATGCAGATGCTTCCAGCTGGCGGACCTTCTGCATTGCAAGGAGCTATTGATTTTTATAATGGTGCATTAAATTCTCACTATAATTTAGATTTAAACACAAGAACTATAACAGGTGATGATCCTTCGAATTTTGATGATAAATTTTATGGGTCAAATGATGTTGAAGGACCAGATGCTTTTCACGGAACACACGTGGCAGGAATTATTGCTGCAACAAGAGGAAACAATATTGGAAGTGATGGAGTTGCTGATAATGTTCAAATTATGTCTGTAAGAGCTGTTCCTGATGGAGATGAAAGAGATAAAGATGTTGCATTAGCAATTCGTTATGCAGTTGATAATGGAGCGAAAGTGGTAAATATGAGTTTTGGAAAATCTTACTCTCCTTATCAAGAAGAAGTGATCGCTGCAATTAAATACGCTGAAGAAAAAGGAGTATTATTAGTACATGCTGCAGGAAACTCTTCTGAAGATATAGGTGTTGCATCTAATTTCCCTTCTCCTCAATATCCATCTATGGATGCTGAGTTTAAAAATTGGATTGAAGTTGGAGCATCAACGCGATATAAAAAAGTAAAACTAGATAAGAAAACAGAAAGACTAGCAACTTCAGGAGTTGCAGCAAGCTTTTCAAACTACAATAAAGAGAAAGTGGATGTATTTGCGCCAGGGTTAGAAATTTATTCTACTACACCCGATAATGAGTATGCAGCAATTCAAGGAACATCAATGGCTTCTCCAATGGTAGCAGGTGTAGCAGCATTGTTAAAGTCTTACTACCCTAAATTGACAATGTTTGAAATTAGAGATATTATCTTTGCTTCTGTTCAACCAATTGATTATGAAACAGCATTACCAGGAGATACTAAAAAAGTACCTTTTAGCAGTTTGAGTAATACAGGAGGTGTTGTAAATGTTTACAATGCTGTAACAATGGCTGAAGAAAAGTCAAACTAGAATAAATTAACGGTTTATACGTTTAAATGCCAATATCTTAATTTAAGATATTGGCATTTTTTTTGATTATTATGTTGTGATGATAAGATTAAGTTTCATATTTCTATTACTTACTTGTACAGGAGGACTCGCTCAAAACCTTAACGTTTTTACTGACGGAAATAATCGCCTCTTTAAATTTGATGCTGGATTATTCGAACAAATTTATTATCAACAAACAAGTAAAGTACTTGTTGGAAATGATTATGTCTGTTATGTTGATTCAAAGGGAGATATCAATGTTCATTATGAAGGGGAAAATATTCAATTAGGAATTAGCTTTACCGATTTGATCGCAACGGATAATATTTTGCTGATGGAAACGGCAACTGTTCTTCGAATATTTGATCGTGGAGTAAAACATATTTTGACATCTCATGCTACTACATATGGTCTTGGAGATAGTTTGGTTCTTTTTCAAGATGCAATTGGCGGATATTTAAAATACTATTATAAAGATGAAGTAAATCAAATCGCTCAAATTGTAGGAGATTATCACATTCGACCATCTGACATAGGGGCAAATGTTTTCGTTTACAGAGACAATACAAGTCGTTATTCTATTTTTTGGCGCGGAAAGTTTAACGAATTAGTCTCTTCGAACCGTGCCGTAGGTTTTGCTTGTGGTCAAGATGTTGCTGCATTTAATGACCCAGCAAGTGGTACATTTGTAGTTTTTGATAATGGTTTTATTATTGATGCTGAACCGCAGCATTGCGAAACATTTGCATGTGGAAATAATTTTATTTATTATAAAGATGCTAGTGGAACTCATAAAGTATACCGAGAAGAGCGTGTGACAGAATTAGGCTATGATTTGCAAAACATCATTGTGCGAGACAGTTTAGTTGTGTTTAAAGACATTGGAGCAACGAAAGTGTGGTATAATGAAGAAATTTTTCAGATTTATAATGACCAAGTTAAAGCTCCTCAAATTGATGGCGGAATAATGGCTTATCCTAATAAATGGGGTGGGGTAAGTGCATTTGTTCGGGGAGAAGAGGTCATAATAACAAGGCAACGAATAGAGTCTTTTAGCCTTAAAGGAAGTACAATCGTTTTAAAATATAATCGAAATTCATTCGCCGTGTGGTGGAATGGAAAAGTCTACGATTTTTAAGAATCACATATTTTAATTTTCTTTCTCGGTCCTTATTTATGTTCAATTATTCAGCTAATTTGTTCATATCTTTTCAGTAGTATTGTGTGTAAATTAGCAGTTTCAATAGGATTAAAATCAACCGAATCATTATTTTTGTGGAAACTAAAATTGAAGCATGAATAATTGGTATACGGTAAAAGTGAAATTTACAAAAGAGTTTCAAGACGGAACATTAAAAAGAGTTACAGAACCTTATTTGGTTAGCTCTTTATCTTTTACAGAAGCTGAAGCTAGAATTTATCAAGAAGTAGGTGAATTTGTTCGAGGAGAATTCTTAGTAACTTCTATATCAAAAACAGATTTTGCTGATATCTTTCATTATGATGATGCTGAAGATTGGTATAAATGTAAAGTATCATACATTACTGAGGATGCTGACTCTGGAAAAGAGAAGAAAGTAAACAATAATTTTTTAGTTTCTGCACACAATGTCAAAGAAGCTTACGAACGAATTGAAGAAAGTTTAAAAGGATTAATGGTGACATTTGAAATCCCAATGATTTCTTTGACACCAATCGTAGAAATTTTTCCATATGTTCCTGGAGAAGTAGAAGGAGATGAATACAATGGAGGAGGAGC
The DNA here is from genome assembly GCA_964415335.1 of uncultured Crocinitomix sp. Lineage (GTDB taxonomy): Bacteria > Bacteroidota > Bacteroidia > Flavobacteriales_D > Crocinitomicaceae > Crocinitomix. Next base: position 17,527 of record CAYPZN010000066.1, on the reverse strand, counting down.
AATAGCGCCTCAGGCTGAAGAAGAAATTAATTCGCCAAACATTAATGTTGCTTTTAACGCTAGCGAAGAAGAATAGTAAATACGATTATGGATCATATCGATAAATTGAAAAATGAACATGAAGATTTCTTAAAGGGGAGTCTATCTGATAAGGTATTGAATGATCCACAAATTCTATTTGATCAATGGTATAAAAGAGCACATGAGAGCGCTTGTAAAAGCCCTCATTCTGTTGTTTTAACAACAGCTTCGATTGAAGGTAAACCTTCTTCACGAATTGTCTATATGCGTGATTTAAGTAAAACGGGAATTACGATTTATACGAATTACAAAAGTAGAAAAGGAAAAGAAATTGTCGAAAATCCTAATGTTTCTCTTCTGTTTTATTGGGAAGAACTTGAACGTCAGGTAAGAATTGAGGGTGAAATTCGGAAAATTGACCCTAACATATCAGATAAGTATTTCGCATCTCGACCAAGAATAAGTAAAATTGGTGCTTGGGCCTCTGAACAAAGTGAATCAATTGAAAACAGAGTTTTTTTAGAAGATCGCGTCGCTTTTTATGAAGAAAAATTTCCAAATAAAGTACCAAGGCCACCGCATTGGGGAGGATTAATAATCGAACCTGACTATTACGAGTTTTGGCAAGGCAGAAAAGGGCGTTTACATGATAGAATCTGTTTTGAAAAAGAAAATTCAACATGGTGTAATTATAGAATTGCACCTTAATACATTAAGATGAATTTTTACCTGAAAAGATTTGGATTTCAGACTCCTCAAATAAAGGAAGCTCCAGAAACAGATTTGGAACTTATTGTTGTTATTCCATGCTTTAATGAACCTGATTTAATTGCTTCTCTTGAGAGTTTATATAATTGTGATCACCCTGAAGGTACTATAGAAATAATTGTAGTAATTAATTCAGGGATTCATCACAGTAATGCGATTAAATTAGAAAATCAAAAAACACTTAAAACTGTAAACGCTTGGATTGATGAAAAACATCATAAAAAAATTAAATCTTATACAATAAGTGAAGCGGATTTACCAAAGAAACATGCAGGAGTTGGTTTAGCAAGAAAAATTGGAATGGATGAGGCTGTATCTCGATTTGATTCATTGAATAAAGACGGTCTTATCGTATGTTTTGATGCAGACTCATTGTGTCAAAAAAACTATCTTGTTGAAATTGAAAAGCACTTTAAGGCAAACAAAAAAACACCCGGATGTTCTATTCATTATGAGCATCCAATTGACGGAAATACATATCCAAAGGAAATTTACCAAGGAATAATCAATTATGAATTGCATTTGAGGTATTATAACCTGGCGTTAATGTATTGTAAACTTCCTTACGCTTTTCACACAGTAGGATCTAGCATGGCCGTTCGCTCTTCTGCTTATCAAAAGCAAGGCGGAATGAATAAGAGAAAAGCTGGAGAGGATTTTTATTTTATTCATAAAATTATTGCCCTTGGAAATTATACAACAATTAAATCAACAAAGGTTATTCCATCTCCGAGAATTTCGGATAGAGTTCCTTTTGGAACAGGAAAAGCAATAGGCGATTGGATTGATCAGGGCGAAGAGATTTATCAGACTTATAATTTTGAATCGTTTGAAATAATTAGAGCATTTATCATTCATGCTCATGCATTACAATCACAAAAGATTACAGAAATTCCATATCAATTGTCATCAGTTCAGAAAACAAGATTATTTGATTTTTTAGAACAGAATAAATTCAATTTAGCTTTGAACGAAATTCGTAAAAACTCTACAAATCCAGCTTCTTTTCTGAAACGTTTTTATACTTGGTTTGATGCTTTCAAGGTTCTAAAACTGATGCATTTTTTGCGAGATAATGGAATCCAAAATGATAAACTCACGACACAAGTTGAACGTTTACTTCGTAAGAATGGGAGAGAAAATATTCCTCAAGATCCAGTAAATCAGTTGATTTTATTGCGTGAGATCGAAAAAAATTAAAAAATCATGTTACCTTTTGTTTGTTCATGTTTCTTACCATTAGAACATTATGAAAATTACGGACAAAAGAAAACAACGCGAATTCATGAAGGCTTATGAGCCTATTCATGAAAATTTTGTTCGTTTTTGTAAAGCACGTTCTTATAATGTTATGCTTTTTGAAGATTTGGTAAATGAATCGATTTTGAAGGCATATCAAAATTGGATGAAAATTAATAAGAAAGACGCTTTATTGTATTATTTGTTCAGTACTGCCCGAAATATCGTGTTAAATACCATTCGTAAAAAAAAGGAAACAACAATTGATGCGATATCCGCAGAAAATTATCCTGTAGAGAATACAGCTGAAAGTGATTTAGAAATAACGTATTTATATCAGCAAATTAACCGTCTTTCCGAAAATAAAAAGGAAGCACTAATACTTTTTGAAATTAATGGGTTTTCAATTAAGGAAATCGCAAAAATGCAAGATTCAACAGAAGGAGCAGTAAAAGTAATGTTGAGCAGGGCCCGTAAAGAACTTAGGGTTTTTATGGAAGAAGAAGCAGAAATTATAGGTCAAGAGAAAATCATAAATAGAGGATAGGATGGAAGGAGCAAGAAAAAATATAGATCAGTTATTTGTAAAAGCAAGACAAGAAAAAGTGAATTATCCAATTCAAAATGTCAATCAAGTACTTAGTACAAATGCAATTGCAGGAGGGTCTAAAATAGTAACCAGTTTTTTTAATTTATCAACAATAACGATTATGGTAGGAAGTTTAATTACAGCATTGGTGATTGGTTTATCTTTAAATCAATCAAATACGGAGGTTGTAGAAAGTGAAATTCTTCAACTAGAAATCTCGAAAGAGAAAGAAATAATTGCCCCTAAACTAAAAGATACAACACCGATTTCATTTTATGAAGGCGCAAAGTATAACATTTCCGAAAACAAGGTAAAAATAGATGAATCATTGCCATTAACTCTTCCTGATGATGCGATAAAAATAGAAGAACAGATTGAAGAAGAAACCATAGTTGCAGAAGAAGTCGAAGAACAGGTTATTGAAGAAGAGAAAGTAGAAGAAATTGCAGCAATTGAAAGTGGTGCATTTTCGAGTGTTGTACTAAATATAAGTGCTGATGTTGTCATTAAAAAAGGAAATGAATCAATCTGTACTGTTTTGGACTCAGATTTAACCGATATGGTTTTATTCGAAATTACAAACGAAGTCTTATATATTAACTTGAAAGATGAACGAAAGAAAAGCTCGAAAAGATATTTAAGAAATAATTCAATATCAATTGAACTGACAATGAAAACATTAAATGGGGTAATGCTGAATGGAAACGGCGACATCTACATTGCAGATGAAATCCCTACAAAAAACTTATATGTAGGTTTAAGTGGGAGTGGCGATATTCAATTTGAACAGATTAATCCTGAAAATTTTAACATTGATGTTTCAGGTTATATTAGTTTGAAAGGGAATAGTAATGTAAATAAAGCTGAAATCAATATTGCTGGATAGGGAGATGTTTGTACAAAAACATTAAATGTCAGTAATATGGAGGTTAATATTGCCGGTTCAGGATATGTTGCTGTAAAGTGTGATAAATTAGAAGTTAATATCGCTGGAATTGGAGATGTTTGTTATATCGGTAAACCTCAAATTGATGTCAGTCAAATCAGATCCGGAAGCGTATATAACTGCGAACGTGATTAAGTTATATTTTGTAAATCAAAAAGGGGAACTTAATTTTTAGCTCCCCTTTTTGTTATAAATTACTTTGTTCAAGAATTATGCACATGAACATCCATTTGAGGATAAGGAATATTTAACCCTTCCTGTCCAAATTCTTTATAAATTTTTTCATTCATTTTAAAGAAGACATCCCAATAATCGGATGTTTTACACCAAACACGAAGTGTTATATTTACTGAACTATCTGCTAATTCGCCTAGGCCAATAAAATTATCTGCCTCTTGCAATATCTTATCATCTTCTTTAATAAAACGTTCTAAAACTTTTTTTGCTTTATCGTAATCATCTCCGTAGCCAATTCCTACAACAAAATCAACTCTTCTTTCTGGTTCTTCAGTAAAATTGGTAAGGTTACCATTCGCCATAGCTCCGTTAGGAATAATAATTGTTTTATTATCCAAACTCAATAAAATTGTATTGAATATTTGAATTTGTTGAACAATCCCTTCCTCTCCTTGCGCTGAAATATAATCTCCTACTTTATAAGGTCTAAAAATTAAAATCATAATACCACCTGCAAAATTCCCAAGTGTTCCTGAAAAAGCCATTCCAATTGCTAAACCAGCAGCACCAATCAACGCTACAAAAGAAGTCATTTCAATGCCAAGTTGAGACAAAGCCGTCAAAACAACAAGAATCCGAAGCGAGATAGAAACCATGCTTACTAAAAAACTTTGTAAAGAAGGATCAAAGTCTCTTTTCTTTAACAATTTCGCAACGACTTTAGAAATGCGTTTCGCCACTATCATTCCCACAATCAATACGAGTGCTGCAATTGCAATACCTGTTCCGTACTCAATTATTTTTTCCATAACAAAATCCCAATTCATTCCAGGTGTGTTTTGAGATGTATTTGCTGTATTCTCAGCAATATCTAATTCTTCTTGCATAATTTTTATATTTTTTCGCAAATGTAATAATCTATTATCTTTGAAACCGAGAATATTTCAATTTTTTAAGTACCCATGTTTTTTGTTTTATCCAAAATATTGTCTGTTTTTATTCATCCACTATCTTGGATTATTCTATTAATCATTTTTGGAATTATCACAAAAAGAGAAAAGCGGAAAAAATGGAGTTTCAGAATAGCTGGAATTGTTACGTTGTTTTTTTCAAATACGGTGATTTTTTGCGAATTTACGAGGCTATGGGAAATGGAAGGAAGCAAAATAGAAACAGTTGAACACCATGACGTTGCGATTGTTTTGGGAGGCATGGCAGAATATGACAATAACCTTAAACGAATTAGTTTGCGAAGAGGAGGAGATCGAATTTGGCAAGCGCTTCAGCTCTATCATTTAGGTAAAGTTGACAAAATTATGATTGTCGGTGCAAATGGAAATATAGTAGATAGAGGGTTGAGAGAAGCTACGCAATTTAAGGAAGCACTGCTTAATCAAGGAATTCCAGAACAAGATATTTTGGTTGAAGAATATTCTAAAAACACGTATCAAAATGCTGTAGAATCCAAAAAGATTATTGATCAATACCCGGAAATTCAAAAAATATTACTCGTGACTTCTGCATTGCATATGCGCAGGTCAAAGGCATGTTTCGAAAAAGCAGGGTTCAATAATTTTAATTTTTTTACAACAGATCATTATACAGGAAGTGCAAGAGGGTATAGCTTCGAGCAGTTTATTTTACCGAATGCGAGCGTAATGTCTGATTGGGGGAAATTAATTCATGAATGGGTTGGTTACGCCACCTATTGGGTGACAGGATATATTTAGGATAGATCAATCTTAAAATAAAAGCGCTTAAAAGTTTATTGATTGCTAATCATGAAAAACCAATGGAAGAGCAGAAAAATATTCTTGAAACATCATTCGAAAAATGGAAAGGGGATATTGAACAAGTTGATGATGTATGTATAGCTGGTTTTAGATTTTGAATAAAAAAAGGATCATCTTAAAAAGATGACCCTTTTACTAGATATGATAATTAATAAACTACTTTGTAGCAGCCCATTTTCTAATTTCAGTTCTGAACCAATCATCAGCTGCATCAGTCCATTTATAGTTGTCTCTTAAATATTTAACAGTTGCTTTTTCAATGTCAGTGTAACTAGCGCCGTCTTTAACAGCCTCTAAAACCTCACCTGCATCTGCTTTAGATAATCTTCCATCTCCACCACCAGAAGTTAATTTATCTGCTAATTCAATTAATTCACCATCATATTTAACACCGTCTATTGTTTTGTAATATCCCATTACTTTAGTTTTAAATTATTATAATTAAAATGTCTGCGAAATATAATAATAATCTTCTTTAAGTGGGGTTAAGCGTGTATTTTTTTCGTTAAAAGGATCATTTTTTTATGTTAAATGAAATTTATTTTTTGGGATTGATTTTAAAGACAAAATTCATTTTCGAATTTAATCCATTTTTTTCTCCACCTTTTAATGCAAAAAACCAGAAATAGCATTGTTAATTGAAAGATTAAAATTATTTTTACAAACCATAAAATTACAGCAAATGAATTTACACGAATACCAAGGAAAATCAATATTAGAGAGCTATGGAGTTGCCATTCAGAGAGGCGTAGTTGTTGACAACGCTAATGAAGCCGTAGCAAAAGCAAAAGAACTAAGTGAAAAAACAGGAACGGAGTGGTTTGTTGTAAAAGCACAAATTCATGCCGGAGGTAGAGGAAAAGGAATTGTAACTGAAACACAATCAAACGGTGTTGTTTTAGCAAAAGGAATTGATCACGTAGAGGAAAAAGTAAAAGGTATTTTAGGTGGAAATTTAGTTACTAAACAAACAAGTGCTGAAGGAAAAAAAGTAAATAAAGTTTTAATCGCAGAGGATGTATATTATCCTGGAGATTCAGAACCTTCTGAATTCTATATGTCTGTGTTGTTAGATAGAGAAAAAGAGCGTAATATAATTATGTATTCTACAGAAGGAGGGATGGATATTGAAACAGTTGCTGAGCAAACTCCACATTTGATTTTTAAAGAGGAAATAGATCCAAAAGTTGGTTTACAAGGATTTCAAGCAAGAAGAGTAGCATTTAATTTAGGGTTAAGTGGACAAGCATTTAAACAAATGACAAAATTCGTTTTTTCTTTGTATAGTGCTTACGAAGGATGTGACGCCTCTATGTTCGAAATTAACCCTGTATTAAAAACTTCTGATGATAAAATCATTGCAGTAGATTCAAAAGTTACTTTAGATGCAAATTCATTATATCGTCATAAAGATTATGCTGCAATGCGTGATGTTACAGAAGAAGATGCAACAGAAGTAGAAGCTGGTGAAGCTGGATTGAATTATGTGAATCTAGATGGAAATGTTGGATGTATGGTAAACGGAGCTGGGTTAGCAATGGCAACAATGGATATCATCAAGTTGTCTGGCGGAAACCCAGCAAACTTCCTAGATGTTGGAGGTACTGCAGATGCTGAACGTGTTGAAAAAGCTTTTCGTATTATCTTAAAAGACCCAAATGTGAAAGCTATTTTAGTTAATATCTTTGGAGGAATTGTAAGATGTGATCGTGTAGCACAAGGAATTGTTGATGCATATAATAATATGGGTGAAATTCCAGTGCCAATTATTGTGAGATTACAAGGAACAAATGCTACTGAAGCAAAAAAATTAATAGATGAATCAGGCTTAAATGTACATTCTGCAGTTTTATTGCAAGAGGCGGCTGATTTAGTAGCAGAAGTACTTTAAAATAATTTAAATAGATTTAAACCCTGTTTGCCCCAAGCAAACAGGGTTTTTCTTTATAAGAATAGTGTTTTTGTAAAACCACGTGGAATCATTAATTTTGCCTTATGATAGTATACAAAACTGAAGAAGAGATTGAACTAATGCGAGAGTCAGCTTTAGTTGTCTCTAAAACATTAGGAGAAATAGCAAAAGTTTTAAAACCTGGTGTATCTGGTTTAGAGTTGGATAAACTTGCAGAAGAGTGTATTCGCGATCATGGTGCAACGCCTGGTTTTTTAGGTTTGTATGATTTTCCAAATACACTGTGCATTTCACCAAACACTGAAGTTGTTCATGGAATTCCTACTGAAAAACCTTTTGCAAATGGAGATATTGTTTCTGTAGACTGTGGCGCAATATTGAATGAGTTTTATGGCGATCATGCATATACTTTTGAAGTAGGAGAAGTAGCTCCGGAGGTTAAACAACTTTTAAAAGTAACCAAAGAATGTTTGTATAAAGGAATTGAAGCAACTCGCGTAGGTAATCGAATTTCTGACATTGGTTTTGCAATTCAAAATCATGCTGAAGAACATGGTTATGGTGTTGTCAGAGAACTAGTAGGACATGGCTTAGGTAAAACAATGCATGAAGAACCTCAAATTCCAAATTATGGAAAACGTGGACGAGGAAAAAAGATCAAGAATGGACTGACCATTGCAATCGAACCAATGATTAATATGGGAACAGAAAAAATAAAGCAACTTAATGATGGTTGGACTATTTTAACAGGAGATGGGAAACCATCTGCTCATTTTGAACATGATGTTGCCGTAGTAAATGGTGAACCTATTATTTTATCTACGTTTGATTATATCTACGAAGCACTAGGTGAAAATTAAATATGGAACGTGAATTACGAATCGTAATAGTCATTTTCTTAATCTTCTTTGTCTACGGACTAACGTCGTTTTTTTCTTTAGGTGATTTTGTTACCCCATTTTTTCTAGGAAAAATGATTATGGTTATTGTAAGTTTTATGTTTTTTATTATAAATATAAAACTCAAAAAAAGTATCTATTTATTCTTTGCTTTTTTGGCTATGTTGTCTCTTGCTTTAGCAGACGAATTCACAATTATTTTTCTTTCAGAACGAATAAAAACCGATAAACTGTTAAAATTTGCCGATAGCAATTTAATAATTTGGATTTCTTTTGTTATTTATTATACTTTTTTTCTAGTATCAATTTTTTTGCTAAAAACAAAAGAAAAAACGCTTTTGACACCCATTTTATTGACGTTTTCTTTAGCACTTTCAATGTTCCTCTTTTTTGTTCAATTATTTGTTTATCAAACGATTGTGTTTGACCTGTTTTTAATTCTTTATGTCATAAAAGCAAATCAAATTCAACTCCAAGAAAAGACTGTTATTTCTGTATTATCAGCTGAATTTTTACTGTTTACAACCTTTGACTTGTTTAAATCTTTTATTTAATCTAATTTTTAATCTGAAAGATTGGACTAATTTTGTGACGCTAGAAAATTAAATAGTAAAAATGAAGAAAGTTTCTTTAAAGGACATTGCAGAAACTCTAGGAGTTTCAAAAGCATTAGTTTCACTTGTGCTGAATGGTAAAGGAGATGAAAGAGGAATAAATAAGCAAACACAAGAAAGAGTTCGACTTAAAGCAAAAGAGTTGAATTATATTCCAAATCAATATGCAAGAGGATTACGTGTTGGAAGAACAAATACCATAGGAGTTATTGTCCCAGACATTTCAAATGTTTTTTACGGAACATTGTGTAAGTCGATTGAAAAAGAGGCTTATGATAAAGGATATAATTTAATTATTTCTAATACGTATGAAGATGTTCAAAAAGAGAAAAAATTAATTACGGATCTTATTAATCGGAATATTGATGGTTTAATCCTTGCTTCTTCATTTGATAGTAAAAATGAATTAGAAGGTTTACGTGAAAATGATGTACCATTAGTTCTTGTCGATCGTACATTTGATAATTTTCAAGTAGATTCTGTAAGTGTTTCCAATGTACAAGGTTCAGAAAAAGCTGTTTCATTTTTGTACGAAAACGGGGTTAAAAATCCTGTTTGCTTTACAATTTCTCCTGTTTATATAAGTTCTATCGACGAACGAATTTCAGGATATATGAAAGGGTTAAAAAATGCAGAAAATGCAAAATTGTTCCAAATCCCTCATGATAAAATTCAAGAAGGTGTTAACCAGGCGCTTAATGAACTGAAAGGAAGTGATTTTGATGGAATTTTTTGCGTAAACAATAGCATTGCAAAAGCAATTTTAAAGGCTTCGAGTAGTCAAAGGGATGATTTTAAGGATTTCAAAATCATTAGTTTTGATGACTTAGAGATTTTTGACTTAGTTAACCCTAAGATATCATCAGTATCTCAGCCAGTAGATCAAATTGGAGTTTCTGCACTTAACTTATTAATTGATAGATTAGAGAATAAGGAAAACCATCAAATCGAACAATTGGTTTTAGAAACAACGTTAGTTGAACGTTGAGAACAACCTAAAGTTGGTATCTAATACCAATATTACCAGAAATTCTACTGTATTTATAACTTGAAAAGATGATGGTTTCAGCGAGGTTACCATCTCTAATATCAATACTACTATTGTTAAATAAAAATTGAAGCCCAAAGGCTTGATTTCCATTTGCTGATCTGAAAGAAGAAACCAATGGGAAGGTAGCAGAAGTTGAAAGCATAATCTTATCTGTTATTGGGTAATTTCTTCCAAGAACAAAATTAAAAATAACGCTTCTTGCTTGAATGTTTTCAAAGTCATCAGTAGGCGTTTCTGTTGAAATAATAAACCTCTGTAGGTTAAGGCCGCTTGTATTTGGAACTGTTCCTTCTACAGACCCAAAATTTAAAACTTGATTACTTGCTAATTTGATAAAATCAAGACTAAGAGAAAGTCCTAAATACTTTCCAATAGGTGCAATGCTTCCCTTTCGATAATAGCGTAATTGTATTTGCCCGCCATGCCGATTTGCTCGAAGGTCTTCAAAAATGTTAAAAGCACCAGTATTTGAAAAACTAACTGGACTTGAAGAAGTTGTGATTAATTTAATTCGAGCATAATTATATCCTGTAATAACTTCTAAATTACGTCGTAAAACTCGAGCATAATTTAGTTGTATTCGTGGATAAATGTATCGAATTCTACTTGAAAGAATAGAATCAGCACCGTTATCAATGACACGATTTGTTCTCAAAAAACTTGGAGACATGTTTAATTGCAGTTCTACTGCATCCAATGATCCTAGATACCCTGATTGCCCATAAGAGAATGATGCTGGCAAAAAAAAGATAAAGATTAAAACTTTCAGTGATTTCATTTTAATGCTTTTCATTACTAATTTGATATAAAATGTCATAAACGTAGGCTTCTATAATTTTAGGGTTTCCTTTTAAATTAACGTCATTTGATGTTGTAAATTCTATTTCGTCAGTTTCACTATTTACAGAAAAAGCAATCATTTCAAAGTTATTGTGCACCACTAAAAGGTCAATTAAAACAATAGGGATCGTATAAACGGCAATAATTCCATATAAATGAGCAGCACTAAATTCGTGACGATCTTTATAGGCAAAAACTCCTGTAAACAAAAAATGTTCCGTATCATATTTCTTTTCGATACTTCGCATATTTTGATTTGATGAACTGATCATATCAATCTCTTCGTGCCCCAATACTTCTTGAACCCATTGAGAAATAATTCCTAAATCATTGTATTTATCAACTCCTTCTTTTACTAATAATTTAGAATCAAGGATATCCGTTTTGAGGTTTAATTCTGGGTAATCGTCAATATATATACTCGCCAAGTCAACCTTTTGATCTTCCGATTTTGTAAGGTTTTTCTTACGATTCAATTTATAATTCTCAAAAATGGGATCAACAACGAGTATCTTATTTATTCCAAGCGATTCTTTTTCTTCATCAGAACGTTGTTCTTTTGCTTCTTGTAATTCTTTGTACTCTTTTTCAAGTTTAGCCAAATCTTCTATAAAATGCTCGTTTGCCACAAGATCATAAAAAGCAAATTTATAAAAGTCGCTTTCTAAGTCAGTTGGAGCTTCCAAGTCATTTTCCATTGCCCGTAATTTTCTCTTTAACTTGATTTTCTCGTATTTAGATAAATCAGAAGCATCAACACGAGCAATAGAATCTTTTACATCAAATTCGCTTACTTTTTCTTCAAGCGTGCTTAAGTATTCGTCATGAGGGAAATTTTTAAGTTCATTGTATTCTAATTTTGATTTGGTTGCTAATTCCTTTTTAAGATCATTAGCATAACGAAGAAAAATATCATCTTTAGGGTATTTTTTCGCCATATCATAAGCATGTCGATAGGCAATTGTATTTATGTGTTCTCGTTCCAAATTATACAGAAAAAGATGCAACGGAAAGCTTTCTCCTTCAACCTTTTTAGGCTTTTCAGTTACTTCTCTGTAACGACTTGCATTTTTATACTTTGCTAAACCATATAAGGCTTTAATAAAACTTAAATCAACAAATTTATTGTCTGGGAATTCTCTGTTCAATAAAAAGGCATGATACAATGCTTTACCATATTCGCGCTCAGCCAAAAGCAGATTCATTCCTTCAAAACGGGCTAAATTTCTTACTTTATAAAAGTTTTCTTCGGAAACTTTAAATTTTAAATCGCCTCTGGAAGATTTGTTTCCAACGACATCAATAGCGGCATCAATCCTTTTTTTTATGTTAGGATGAGTGCTGTTTCTGTCGTCATAATCCTCTTCTAAGGTTATTTCTTTTGTTGTATCAGGAAAAAATGAAGTAGGGATTTTCATAATCTCAGTATTCAAAAATTCTGGATCAAATTTTACTTCATTAAATGGAAGGTAAGAATACAAAAGCATTTCAAATGAACTAAAAACTTCATCTATTGCATATTCAGACTTTAGGTAAATTTCAATTCCCTTCTTATCCGCTGCTAGTTCATTTTCCTTTTCATAAACGCTTAATTCCGAAATTTTATCTTCATAATCTAAACGTTGGTATTTTCCGCGCCCTCTTCTTAATGTTTGCTTTTCGACATAACTGTCTCTTACATGATGATCTGTATAATGCGATACTTCATGCGCAATTATGTACGCTAATTGTGCTTCATTTTCTAATTGTGCCAATAAACCTGTTGTAAATATTATAATTCCTTGATCAGTAGAAAAAGCATTTACAGTTGTACTTTTCAAGACATAAAAACGAAGTTCTTTAAAGAGTTTTTTTTCTGTTCTTAAAATATAGCGTGCAACTTTAGTTACGTAGTTGCTTAAATCTTCGTTAAACAATACTTTTCCGCTTAACAAGAGTTCATCAATAAAAAAACGGGTAGAAAGAAAAAACTCCTTATCTAATTCTTCATTCCTGTTCGCTTCTAAGTCTGTCTCGTACTTATCTGTTGAACGTTTTGTAAAATCCTCCGGAATATAATCAGCAGCTTGTAATGTTGTAAAATCATTTAAGTCTTGACCAAAGCCAAATCCTATTCCTAAAACAAGTATGGTGATTATTGCAAATAACTTCATAATTACTAAAGATTACGTCTGTACACATCATATATTGTACAATATTCATGTGTCTCAACAAAGATATTATTTCTAAGAACATACTTATTAGGTGTTTTCCGTATTTTTATAGGAATAGAAAATTGTTTCACTTGACACATGGAAAACCAGTATAAAGCTATTTTAGATCAAACTTATGCCTCAGTTATAAATACAAAGAATGATGGAAAACTTGCAACCTATATTCCTGCATTGGGACGCGTTGATCCTACAAAATTTGGAGCTTGTATTTCAACACTTGATAACGAAGCTGTTGGAGTAGGAGATTTTAAAGAAAGATTCTCCATTCAAAGTATAGCAAAGGTATTATCATTGACGCTTGCTTATAACGAACTTGGGGAAGATATTTGGGATAAAATTGGAGTAGAGCCTTCAGGAACAGCATTTAATTCTTTGGTGCAATTGGAAGTAGAATTAGGAATTCCAAGAAATCCATTAATTAATGCAGGTGCAATTGTTGTTTGTGATTTACTTTGTTCTCACTTTGAAGACCCGAAAAAAGAGTTACTTCATTTTATTGCTAGAGCATTAGGAAACGAAACAATCACTTTTGATTTTGAAATCGCTGAATCTGAAAGAAAATGTGGTTTTAGGAATTATGCATTAATTAATCTAATGAAATCCTTTGGTCGCATTGAAAACGATATTGAAATTGTTTTAGATCTATATTTTCATTTATCATCCATAAAAATGAATGCTTTTGAGTTATCTAAGACATTTCTTTTTCTTGCAAATAAAGGGAAAAGGGTGAGTGATGGACTTGTAATAACAACAGAAGAAAAAAGTAGAAAAATAAATGGAATTATGGCAACTTGTGGTTTTTATGATGAAGCAGGTGGGTTTGCTTTCAGCGTAGGGTTACCAGGTAAAAGTGGGGTCGGAGGAGGAATAGCTGCTGTTCTGCCTGGAGTTTACGCAATTGTCGTTTGGAGTCCCAAATTAAACCCAAAAGGGAATTCACACCGCGGGTTAAAATTTCTTCAAGAATTTATTAAACAAACCAAAGAATCTATTTTTTAGAAATAAAAAAGCCCTAGTAAAACTTTACTAAGGCTTTTAATGATAAAAGTATGTTTTACAAAACGCTACTTTTAATAACCATTAATTTTTCTCGTGTCATTTCATGCATTGAATATTGAATTCCTCCCATTCCTATTCCCGAAGAATCTCTTCCTCCAAATGGCATCCAATCAACTCTAAATGCAGTATGATCATTAACCATCACAGCAGTTGCGTTTAATTTTTGGACACAATCCAATGCCACATCTAAGTTTTTAGTAAAGACCGCAGCCTGAAAATGAACATCCAAGTTGTTTGCAATTTCAATTGCTTTTTCTCTATCTGAATAAGAATATACACAAACAACAGGTCCGAAAATCTCTTGAGTTGAAACACGAACATTTGCTGGTGGATTAAGCAAAACGGTTGGTTCATAACAAGTTTCAGAAATTCGTTTTCCCCCGCATAAAACCTCAGTTCCTGCTTCAATTGCTTCGTTTACCCATTCTTCTACTCGGTCAACTTCTCTTGGTAAAATTAGCGGTCCAACTTCAGTTGCTTCATCCATTTGGTTTCCGACAACTAAATTAGAAGCAAGTTCGGCTAAACCTTTACTCACTTTATCAAAAATGGATTCATGAGCAAATACACGTTGAACAGAAACACAAACTTGTCCTGCATGATAAAACCCTCCTTTTACTAATGAAGGAAGCATTTGTTCAAAGTCAGCATCTGGTTCAACAATAACAGGAGCAGCACCTCCATGCTCCAAAGCACATCTTGTACCTGAAGATAATTTAGAACGTAAATACCAACCAACACGAGCAGACCCTATAAAAGAAAAATAATTTACGCGTTCATCCACAACCAATTGCTCGGCAGCTTCATTTTCACAGATAATTGCTTGACACCAACCATCTGGAACTCCCGCTTCCTTTAAAATGTCAACAAATGCCAAGCACGACAGAGGTGTTGTTAAAGCAGGTTTGATTATTACTGGACAGCCTGCGGCAAATGCAGTAACTGTTTGATGGATAATTAAATTTAAAGGGTGGTTAAAAGCACTAATTGATGATACCACTCCAATTGGCTCTCTTGTTGTGAAACCAATTCGATTTTCAGAAGCTTTCGTTAACCCCATAGGGATTTGCTCTCCTTTTAACTGCGAAATATGTTCTGCGGCTAATTTTACACCATTAATGGCACGTAAAACTTCTACTTTAGAATCAACATAGGGTTTTCCTCCTTCTTGAGCTGCTGTTTTAGTTAATTCTTCAATTCTACCACTCATAATATGCGCAGCACGCTCTAAAATTGCAATTCTTTCATGCGAAGGAATCCATGTAGATCGGTCTTGAAAAAGAGCATGAGCTGTTGTTAATGCCTTTTCAACTTCTTGTTTTCCCACCAATGGTATTTCTTTGATCAAACTTTGATCGTATGGAGATAATACTTGTAACATAATAATTGTTTTATACCGCTTTCTTTAAAGAATGCATGTTTTTTCTTTAAGTAATACGTTTAAAATCGAATGATTTAATGAATAATCAACTGCTAAATCAATGACATGAACACCATCTGTATTAAGACATGTGTTCAATGTTTGTCTAAAGTCTTCATCACTTTTTGGCGTATGCCCTATAGCTCCATAACTTTCAGCATATTTTTCAAAGTTAGGGTTTTGGTAATCCAAACCGAAATTATCAAACCCCATTCCTTCTTGTTTCCATTTAATCATACCGTAAGAACTGTCATTTAAAATAATAACGACAAGATTTAAGCCTAGTCTTACTGCTGTTTCCAGCTCTTGAGAATTCATCATGAAACCACCATCACCGCACACTGAAACAACTTTCTTTTCAGGGTTAATTAGTTTTGCAAGCATAGCAGAAGGTAATCCAGCCCCCATTGTAGCCAGTGCATTATCTAAAAGCAGTGTATTTGGTTGGTAGCACTTATAATTTCTTGCAAACCAAATTTTATACACTCCATTGTCCAAAGTAACAATACCGTCATCTGGAAGTTCTTCACGAATTACGTTAACTAGACGTTGAGGTAGGGTAGGAAAACGTTGATCATCAGCATATTTGGTTAGATGACTTTCTACTTCATCTTTAATGCGTTGAAAATAACTTAAGTCCCAATTGTCTTTGTTTTGAATTTTAGTAGCAAGCTTATCTACAGATGTAGCAATGTCTCCAATTACATTTAATTGAGGAAAATAAACTTCGTCTACTTGAGCAGGGAAGAAGTTTACATGAATTACCTTAGTACCATCTTCCTCCATGAAAAATGGTGGTTTTTCAATTACATCATGTCCAACATTTATAATTAAATCAGCTCTGTTAATTGCACAATGCAAGAAATCATTGCTTGATAGTGCCGCAGTACCTAAAAATTTAGGATGACGCTCATCTACAACACCTTTCCCCATTTGCGTATTAAAGAATGGAATTCCAGTTTCTTCAACAAATTTAGCAAGTGCTTTTCCGGTTCTTTTTCTATTTGCTCCAGCACCAATTAATAAAAGAGGCATTTTCGCTTCTTCAATCATTTTAGCTGCAGTTTCTATTGCCGTAATATCTGCATCCGGCCTTCTATGACCAACAACTTTAAATATGCGATCATCTGCTTCCTCCGCAGCAATATCCTCTGGAAGCTCTAAGTGAACTGCTCCCGGTCTTTCTTCCATTGCCAAACGGAATGATTCACGAACCATTGCTGCAATGTTATTTCCATTGACAATTTGTTGCGTGTATTTTGTAATTGGACGCATTAACTCAACAATGTCAACAATTTGAAATCGCCCTTGTTTTGATTTTTTGATTGGTTTTTGACCCGTAATCATCATCATAGGCATTGCTCCTAATTGTGCATATGCGGCAGGTGTTGTGAAGTTCGTTGCTCCAGGGCCTAAAGTTGCAAGGCAAATACCTGGTTTCCCTGTAAGACGACCATAAGTTGCTGCCATAAATCCAGCCCCTTGTTCGTGTCGTGTTAATACTAATTTGATACTTGAATTTTTTAATGAGTTAAGAAAATCTAGGTTTTCTTCTCCTGGGATTCCGAAGATATATTCGACTCCTTCATTTTCTAGCGCTTTTACAAATAAATCAGATGCTTTCATAGTGTTAAATGGAATTTTGGTTATTAAATAGGTCTATCTCCACAGTCAAACACAAAACTATAGTCTCTGAAGAATAAAAAACCTTACTGTTTAATTTTTAATTTAATTTTTCGATTAAACTTTTTTTACCAAATTAAGGTTCTTTTTTTCAGTTTTCAGTCTAAAATAGTATAATTTCAATGAATTAAAGTTAAATATTTATTCAATAAAATGAAAAGGTCATATTACTTAACCTGAAGCTATTATTCTAAGTGTTTCTTCATAATAAATTTGCGCTCTTTTCCTAAGTTTATTATTCGCCGAATTTTGGATCTCCTACAAAAAGTCGGACATTAATTTAAGACTTATGCGACTTTAGTT
>CAYPZN010000065.1:0-20864 GCA_964415335.1 uncultured Crocinitomix sp. | reverse complement strand
CTTCAAATGCGGTAAATATGCCAAAACAAGTGGTTAGAATTAAAGGAAAAGTTAACGCTAAACCAACTGTAGGGGCACCTACTACTACTGGAGGACCTGTAAATAACTAAAACAAATCAAAAAATAAGAAAATGAAAAAAGCAGTTTTAACACTAAGTTTAGTTTTTATTGCAATGCTTGGATTTAATGGCTTTGCGCAAGAAGTTCCTGTTGTAGGTGGAGAGTCTGGACCAATGATCTCTATTGATAAAGACGTACATGATTACGGAACAATTGAAAATGGAGCAGATGGAGCTTGTATCTTTAAAGTTACAAACACAGGATCAGCACCTTTAATTATTTCTTTGTGTAAAGGTTCATGTGGTTGTACTGTACCAAAATGTCCTAAAGAGCCAATTGCGCCAGGGGCTACAACTGAAATTTCAGTAAAGTATGATACAAAACGTCCAGGTCCGATTAATAAATCTGTGACAATTACATCTAACGCATTAAACACTCCATCTAAGGTGATTCGTATTAAAGGGAATGTAAAATCTAAACCTGCTACGACTCCTGCTGAGTAATAAACATTAATGAGGCTATTTTTTGCGATCATAATAGCGCTGAGTTCCGCATTCACTTTTAGAAGTGGTGCGGAATTCTATTTTACAGCAGGGAAGAATCATGATTTCCCTGATGCAAAGCAAGGAATTACATTGGTTCACGAATTCCCTTTTACAAATAAAGGCGACAGCCCATTGATCATTTCTGACTACAAAGTAGCTTGCTCTTGTACACGATTAATTTTTCCTAAAGAACCTATTTTACCGGGACAGAAGAATAATTTAAGATTAGAGTTTGATACCACAGGTAAACATGGTTTTCAAAGTAGAAAAATTCAAATTTTCTCAAACACAAAAAAAACAGTCAAATTAAGCTTTAGAGTATTTGTTTTAGATGAAAAGTGAAGTATTAAGTTGCATTGAACTTACTCATCAATTGAATCGCTTCTCTGGCTTCCTTAACATCATGAACTCTAAGAATTTGAGCTCCTCCCAATAAACAAAGTGTATTTAGCACGGTTGTTCCGTTAAGGCTTTCAGCAGCTTCAATCCCCAATGATTTATAGATTAGAGATTTTCTAGAAACACCCATTAATATTGACTTATTAAGTGTTTTAAAGGAGTCTAAATGCTGAATAAGTTCAAAATTTTGATCAATTGTTTTGCTAAATCCAATTCCAAGATCAACAATGATATCGTTTACTCCCGCTTTTTCAGCTTTATTGATTTGCTCTGAAAAAAATTGTTTGATCGTTTCAATTAAGTTATTGTAATGCGTTTGCTCCATCATGTTCTGAGGAGTACCGCGCATATGCATCATAATATAAGGGCATTCATATTTTGCAGCAATGTCAAAAATTGAAGGGTCAATTTGCCCTCCAGAGATGTCATTAATTATGTTAGCGCCATTTAATAGTGCTTGTTCGGCAACATTGCTTCTAAAGGTGTCAATGGAAATTAATACTTCCGGAAAACGATTTTTTATCACTTTAATCTTTGTAGCGGTTCGATTTATTTCTTCCAATTCAGAAACTTCCTCTGCACCAGGACGAGAAGAATATCCGCCAATATCTAAAATTCCAGCACCTTGCTCGAGCATTTTTTTTGCAATAGACAATACTTCGTCC
This sequence comes from uncultured Crocinitomix sp., assembly GCA_964415335.1. Lineage (GTDB taxonomy): Bacteria > Bacteroidota > Bacteroidia > Flavobacteriales_D > Crocinitomicaceae > Crocinitomix. Next base: position 19,195 of record CAYPZN010000065.1, on the reverse strand, counting down.
AACGAATTTTGCCTACTTCCAGCATAAAAACTATCAGGGGTGACATTAATTATGCCCATAACAACGGGTTCAGCGAACTCATGTAAAATACCTTTACTTTTAAACCTTAATTTTGATGAAAAAAATGTATCTTTCACAGCTAAAAAAATAGATTTTATTTGAATGAATAAAACAGCTGAGCAATATAAAAAAGTAATTCTTAATTGCCGCTCAATTTTTGAGAAAAAAGGGAAGGATTATGGAACCGCTTGGCGGATTCTTAGAGCAAGTTCATTAACTGACCAGTTATTTATCAAGGCACAACGGATCAGAACAATTCAAGAAACAGGCGTTAATTTGGTAGGCGAAGATATCAGTGACGAGTTTATTGCGATTGTAAATTATTGTGTTATGGGCCTTATTCAATTGGAATTAGGAACTGCAACAGAAGAAATGGATTTGACCGAAGCAATTAAACGATATGACATTAAAACAAAAGAATCGTTTGAATTGATGGAAAAAAAGAACCATGATTATGGAGAAGCTTGGAGAGATATGAGAGTCAGTTCGTTGACTGATTTAATTATGATGAAAATATTAAGAACAAAACAAATTGAAGATAATAAAGGAAAAACATTAATTTCAGAAGGAATTGATGCAAATTATCTCGATATGTTAAATTATGCTGCTTTTGCACTAATAAAACTAGATGAATAAATAATGTTAGGACAATGTTAAAATAAAATTTAACCTGTCAATTATTTCTAAATTCGTTAGAAAATCCAGATTACCATGAATGAAATGACATTGAGAAATAGGAAAGTAGACATTACAGGTCGTTCTTTAGTGCTTAATATCCTTGCAATTGTACTGAATCTAGTTGCTGTTTTTTTTATCGTAAAAGGTTTTCATTCCAGCACGATTGAAAATAGCGGTACCTATAAAGTAATAGGCTTTTCCCTTCTGGCATTAACACTGTTCGGAATGATTTTATTGAAAGGTATGTTCCTGTTTTCATTCGTTTCTAGAGCACTTGTAGGTGGTTTGTTCATTGTTTCTGGATTAGTAAAAGCAAATGACCCTTGGGGATTTGCTTTTAAATTAGAAGAATATTTTGCTCCAGACGGTTTATCTTTTGATTATCCCTTTTTTGAATGGTTTACGGGCTTGGAATTAGAATTATCAATTTTAATTTCTGTGGTAGAAATTGTATTGGGAGTTGCAGTCATTCTTGGTGGGAAAATTAAATTGGCATCATGGTCTTTACTTATCATGATGGCTTTCTTTACATGGTTGACATGGTACACTTTTTCGTGTAATGACATGCAATTACTGGCTATGGAAACGGGGATTCAGTTTGATCGTCAGTGTGTTACAGATTGTGGCTGTTTTGGAGATGCTTTGAGAGGATCTGTTGGAAGGTCACTTACACCAATAGAATCCTTTTGGAAGGACATTGTATTATTCTATTTGTGTATTATAATCTTTGTAAATCAATGGCGAATTAAGTTGAACACGGTTAGGGAGAATTGGATCATGGTACCTACATCTTTTTTGGTAGTGATTTTCTTTTCGTGGGTTTTTGGATGGCTTTTCCCAATTATTTTTGCTTTAATCGCAATTTTAGGAGCATTTGTTGCAGGAAATTTAAACATTGGAAAAATTAAAAAACCATGGAAAATGGCAATTTATGTGACGCTAATTTCTCTATTGTTTAGCTTGTATACATCTAATTATTTACCAATTAAAGATTATCGACCTTACGCTATTGGAAATAATATTAAAGAAGAAATGAATAAAGGTACAGCACAAGTATCAGAATTTGTTTTTCTCTATAAAAATCTTAAAACTGGAGAAATCGAAGAGTTTCAAGCAGAGGAATATGAAGTATACGGAGATACAGAAACGTACGAATATCACGATAGGGTTGAGAAAGTAATTGTAGCAGGTATAGATGCGCCAATCACTGATTTTTTAGCACGGATAGAATACGCAGATCTTTCTGAAGAAGAAAAACAAATTCCATTTATTGACTCTTTAATTACGGTAGACTTTGAATCTTTTTATGAAGAAAAAATGATTCTGGCCTCAGAATGGGGCAATGATACGATTCCAACAGTAACTTATGATACACTTTATTATCCAGATTCAGTTTATACGATTAAAGATTCTTATACAGCATTGATTGACCCTGCGCAACCTTTCGCAATGGATTTAACAGAATATCTTTTAAACGAAGAGTATTTATTTTTAATGACGATTAGAGATATTGCTGCGATAAATGAAAATAGTATTGAAGATTTTAAACGTGTCTTTGAAGGTGCACAAGAAAAAGGGATTCCTTTCTTTGTGTTGTCTCCAGCGACAAATACCGAAATAGCTGAATTTAAGGCTGCGTATAATTTTAACCCTACATTTTTAGCGTTTGATGGTGTAGAAGTAAAAATTATTGTACGATCTAATCCAGGACTGACTTTATTGAATAAAGGAACTGTTTTGGATAAATGGCCGAGTAGAAGTATTGAAGATTTTGATGCGATCTATTCGGAATATATAGAAAATTAAACCTACAAAATGACAAGAAAAATAGTTGCAGGAAATTGGAAAATGAACCTTGATTATTCCGAAGCAAAAACACTATTAAAACACTTAATTGATTTAAAAGATGATTTCAATAATGAAGTAACACTCATTATATGCCCTCCAATGCCTTATTTAAGCGCTTTTTCTGAAGTATTAAAGGGACATGATTGGGTTAAAATTGGTGCGCAAAATAATTTTTTCTTAAACAATGGAGCTTATACAGGCGAAGTATCACCGACACAACTTAAAAGTTTAGGCGTTAAATATGGGCTAGTTGGACATTCGGAAAGAAGAGATAATTTTAACGAAGATTATACCATGCTTTCCAAAAAAGTAAGTGCTTTGTTGAAAAACGATATACAGCCTATTTTTTGTTGTGGTGAACAGTTACAAGTGCGTGATAGTAATGTCTATAAAGAATTTGTGATGAAGCAAATTGAAGATAGTATCTTTAAATTTAAGGCAGAAGAGATTGAAAAAATTATTATTGCCTATGAACCTATCTGGGCTATTGGTACTGGAAAAACAGCTACGGCTGATCAAGCTCAAGAAATTCACAGTTTAATTCGGGCAAGAATAGCGAGTAATTTCGGTGAAAAAACAGCTTCAAAAGTTGGAATAATATATGGCGGAAGCTGCAATGGAGAAAATGCTCAAGAACTCTTTTCTCAGAATGATATTGATGGAGGTTTAATAGGAGGAGCATCTCTAGATGCAGAAAAATTCGTTGCGATTTCAAACGCTTTTTCATGAATTACGTTGAATTAACAGTCAATTTTAAAACAATAGAGCCTTGGAGAGGTATTCTTGTCTCTCAATTAGCTGATCAAGGATTTGAAAGTTTTGTTGAAACCAAAACAGGCCTGCAGAGTTATATCCCTGAAAACAACTTTTCTGATCAAATGTTAAATGGATTAGCAGATATCGAAGAAATTTCGGAGTTTACGACTAAAGTCATCCAAGATGAAAATTGGAATGCAGAATGGGAGAAAAATTTTGATCCAGTTTTTGTTGAAGGTAAATTGGCAATTATAGCACCATTTCATCAAGGAGATTTTGACCAAGATCTAGTCATCACGATTCAACCTCAAATGTCATTTGGAACAGGACATCATCAAACAACATGGTTAGCATCAAAGCGTCTTTTTGAACTTGATTTAAAAGGAAAACATATTTTAGATATGGGAACAGGAACAGGAATCTTGGCCATCTTAGCTGAAAAACTAGGAGCTGCCTCAATTTTTGCACCTGATATTGATGAGTGGTCTTATCAAAATGCTCAGGAGAATTCAAAATTAAATGAATGCGAAAATGTAACCATTGCGCATGGTGATGACACTTTACTAGTAGGAAAAACTTTTGATTTAATTATAGCAAACATTAATAAAAACATCTTAATTAAACATTTTAGCGCTTACTCAAAATCGTTAAAAACCAATGGATTAATGCTGGTTAGCGGTTTTTTTGAAACAGATAAAAATGATGTAATTGAGGAAGCGAAAAAAAATGGCTTCGTTTTTGAATGGTATAGTACCAAAGACGAATGGGCATTGGTTCAATTTAGAAAAGTGCAAAATTAAAAGTATATTAAGGGTTTTGATAACAAATTCAAACAAATTAAGCAACATATAAAAGGTATGAGAGTATTGGCATTATTAAGTGTATTTTTTCTGTCTGCGACAGTTTCGCATGCCCAATTTTCATCTGAACCCGAACAATTTTTAAAAGATATTAATAAGTATCTTGGAGCATCTAACCGAATCAAAACAAAAGATTTCATGGAAGTTTTTGAACCCAATTGGTTGACAAACTTTTCTGCAGAATATCAAAGCAAAGTTGTTTCAACAAGTAATTTGATCGTTTCAAAACGATTGCCTCCTTTTCCTGAGTTATACGGTTATCTTTTATCAGTTCATTCATTTGTTCAGACAAAACAACCGAGAGAAAGCTTTGAGTCATGGCATCAAACCATTGATAAATTACTTGCAAGTAAGAAAGTAAAGAAATTTAGAGATTTTATAGAAATCTGTGCAGACTTTTTTACAGATGGAACAGTCTATTATTCAACAAATCACATCTGGAAGGTAACAGAAGGAACATACTTATTTGATTTTGTGAAAAACAGTCCAAAAATCAAATTTGAAGACGTTAAACTACAATGTTATATTGTAAATAGAAAGGCGGGTAAAAAGGAAAACCCTTATTTTGACAGCACAATTGTTAAAGGGACAAGTGGATTATACGAACCCCTAATCAATAAATGGACAGGTAGAGGAGGAACCGTTAATTGGCAAAAGGTGGGACTTAGTAAAGAGAACAACTATGCTGAAATAACGGATTATTTGATGTCGCTTAAAGGAACAAAAATTGAAAGTGATTCAGCTTTGGTTTATACAGATTATTATGAAACACCATTATATGGAACATTTAAAGATGCTGCAAAAAAAATCAACCGTGAAGTAGATCGGGTTTACCCTCAATTTACATCATTTAGTAAGAAAATTGTAAAGAAAGATATTCTTCCTGAAGTAGACTATGTTGGTGGTTTCTCTATAGAAGGTGCAGACTTTAGTGGGGTTGGATATGATTCGGAACCTGCAAGTGTTGTTTTTTACAAAGAAGGAGAACCTTTTGTTAAAGCAAGTTCTTTAAGAATTAAAGCAAACAAAACCAGACTAACTTCTCAGGAGTGTGAAGTAACACTTTACCTTTCTGAAACTGATTCTTTATTTCACCCAGGCCTCGATATTACTTACGATCTTAACTCTTTAGTAATGGGAAGAGGTAAAGAAGGGATTGCTCAGGCACCTTTTAAAGATTCCTATCACAATATCGATATGTATGTGGACCGTGTTGTTTGGACCCGAGCCAATCCAAATTTAGATATGCGTTGGCATCCTTTAAGCTCTCGAAAAATAGCACGATTTGAATCACAAGAATATTTCAATCAAAATGTTTATAATGAAATTCAAGGGTTAAATAAAGTTAATCCATTGGTTGCTATTTTTCAATACGGATATAAGTATGATTTGGACATTATTCCTGTTAATAAAGTATCTGGTGCTATGGGATATACCAATGAACAAGCTGTGCCTATCTTATTAGATTTAGCCAATAGAGGTTTTTTGAATTATAATAAGGTTAAACAAACAATTACAATCCAACCAAAGTTGAAAAAATATATTGATGCGCGGGCTGGAAGAAGTGATTACGATAATATTGCTTTTGTATCTAACCTTTTAGAAGTAAAAAAACGACCGGAGACAAATCCAGATGGAACGACCAATAAATCAGCTGCCTCGTTTAATGTTCGAGCAGATTCTTTAAATGTCAGAAAATCAAAAGCGACAAGTTTTGGATTGATGAATCTAAAAACACTCGATTTTACAATGAACGAAATCGATCCAATTGAAGTTTCTCCTGCACAAGATCTCGTAATCTTTCCAAAAGAAGGAAATTTATTATTAAAAGAAAACCTAGACTTCCTTTTCAAAGGAGCAATTATGGCTGGAAAATTAGAGGTTTATGTTAAGGATGCAACATTTGATTATGAAAACTTCAAAATTAATTTGTTAGAAGTTGATGCTGCTTTATTTAGAGTTGAGCCCATATTTGGAGGAAGTGATCGTTTAATTCCAATGTATTCGCATTTTAGCGGATTAACGGGAGTCATTCAAATTGATGACGCTACAAATCGATCTGGAAAAGACAAGAAAAACTTTAGGCAATATCCAATCCTCAAAACAAAGAAAGATTGCTATGTATACTACAATCATCCTTCGATATATAAAGGTGTATACGATAGTTCTAATTTTTATTTTAAAGTAGACCCATTTGAATTTGATAGCTTAGATAATTTTGTTGAAGCTTCGGCAAAGTTTAAGGGTGAAATGCGATCTGCTGGAATTTTCCCAATCTTTGAAGAAGAAATATCAATTCAAGAAGATTATTCTTTTGGTTTTGAAACAGTAGCACCTAAAACAGGGTTCGACTTTTATGGAGAAGGAGCAAAATTTGACAATGAAATTCGACTAAGTAATAAAGGGCTTCGCGGAGCTGGAGAAATTGATTTCGTGACATCTAAATCAATTAGTGAAGACTTTGTTTTCTTTCCAGATTCCACACTAGGTTTGGCGCAATACACAAACAGTGCACAAACAAAATCAGAAGGGATATCTGTTCCTGATGTAATAGGAGAAGATGTAGTTGTAACTTATGTTCCTGGTGATAAAGTGTTAAAGACAAGAACAACAAACAAACCACTTATTTTCTTCAACAAAGAAGCACAGTTAAAAGGTGCAACAGAGCTTACTGAAGAAGGAATGACAGGAAGAGGTTTAATGTACTTTAAGAACGCCGAACTTGGTTCTAAGAACTTCGATTTTAAGCGCTGGACAATTGATTCTGATACAGCTGATTTTAATTTATTAGGGCTTGAAGAAGAAAGTACACAAGGTGTTGAAAATCCACTTTCGTTTGATTCTCGAAATTTAACAGCACATGTTGATTTTAAAGAAAGAAAGGGAGAGTTCAAATCAAATGATGGGACATCAATAGTTGAGTTTCCTAAGAATGAGTATATCTGCTATATTGACCAATTTACATGGTTAATGGATAATGATGAAATGGAACTTTCCACAAGTGAAGGAGATGCATCTGATGTTTCGATTGAATCCGATCTTGATCTTGCAGGATCCAATTTTTACTCCGTAAACCCAGACCAGGACTCACTCAACTTTAGAGCTCCAAAGGCGAAGTTTTTCTTAAATGAAAATGTTATTTATTGCGAAAAGGTAGAGTATCTTGATATTGCTGATGCTAGAATTTTCCCAGAAGAGCAAAAAGTAACTATCCGAAAGAAAGCTAAAATGGATCCTTTTGAAAATGCTGAAATCGTTGCGAATTTTATTACAAAATATCATAAAGTTACAGAAGCAAAAGTGCAAGTAAAAGCACGAAGAGATTACAGTGCAAGCGGAAAATATCCATACATTGATAGTCAAGGAAGTGAACAGATAATTTATTTTGAAGATATTCGACTTGATTCCGCTTATCAAACGGTTGCAAAAGGTGAAATTACACAAGAAGAAGACTTTAAGTTAAGCCCTCAATTCGATTTTTACGGAGGGGTTGAGTTATACGCTTCAAAACAATTCTTGACATTTGATGGGGCGACAAGAATTAATCATGAATGTAATCAGTTTGCACGAAATTGGCTGAAATTCAGAACGGATGTCGATCCTAATAACATTCAGATTCCAGTATCAGATAATTTAAAAGATCTTGAAGGAAATGGAATTGCAATAGGTTTAGTGAAACGAAATACAAGTGATTTGGATAGTTTAGGAATTTATCCAGCATTCTTGTCTTCACTAGATAATTCTACGGACCACATTTTGTTTACAGCAAATGGAGTACTTAATTTTAATGAAGAAGCGAAAGAATTTAGAGTTGCGAGTAGTGAAAAATTAGTTAACCGAGCAGAGACAGGAAATTATATTAGTTTACACATAGAGAGTTGTGCAATGGAAGGAGACGGATTAGTTGATCTTGGGATCGGACTTCCTGGTGTAGAGATGGAAACATACGGAACGGTTAATTACAATACAGCGAAAAAAGAAACAACACTAAACCTTTCAGGAGGATTCGATTTTTTCTTTGATAAAAAAGCAATGGAACTTGTTTCAAGCGCGATAACAGGAACAACTGGATTAAGTGGAATTGATATTGGAAGAACAACACTTGAACAAGCAATCGCAGAGCAAGTCTCTAAAGAGGAAGCTGAGAATATTAAAGCTGATTATACGTTAGACGGTGAAGTGAAAAAACTGCCAAAAGAACTTAATAAAGCAATGTATTTAACCAACCTGAAATTGCAATGGGATGACCGAGCTGTAGGTTTTGTTTCTAAGCCAATTACAGGAATTGTAAGTTTGAATGGAACCCCAATTTTCAAAGACTTTACAGTTCGATTGGCAATAGAGTATAAGGGAGATGCTGGAGATCGTGGAAACAAACTAGGTTATTTAATAGAGTTACCCGGAGAAGATAAACCAGGGAATTATTATTTCTTCCGGTTTGAGCGAATCAAGAAAAACACGGTTTTAAATGTCTTAACGAGTGATAAAGAACTACAAAATTATATGCTAGAGTTAAAAGACGATAAGTTGAAAGATAAAAACTTCTCGTACCAATTAAGGACTAAAAATGCAGCCTCTTACCTGAGCTCATTTAGAACCTTTTGGGGAGGTTAAAAAAATAGAAATGTAAATTAAGGCTACGCTAAAATTTATATTAGCGTAGCTTTTTGTATTTTAAAGATGCTTTTAATTTGAACCTTTCCTCTGTTTATACGTAGTATATTAATTACACAGAAGCAGATTGCTGCGCCTGTTACAATTGAAATGAATAGTTTATTTAAATTCATAATGATCTTTATTGCCTGTTTGTCAATGACAAATGGTGTCTTCGCACAGGAAACAATCGAAGAAAAAAGAGAGTTGGCGGATGAATATTTCAAAAAGAAAAATTGGCTCGAAGCAGAGAAACTTTATGCCAGTGTAATTGCTAATGCACCAAGAGATCATGATTTGAATTTTAGATATGGCGTTTGCCTAATCTATGGTTCAAAAAAGAAAGAAGAGGCAATAAAACGTTTGCGCTTTGCAGTTACTGGAGGCGGTGTAGATCCCAAAGCATTCTATTATCTCGGAAAGGCGTATCACCTCAATTATCAATTCAATGATGCAATAAAACAATACAATAAATTTAAGCAAGTTGGCTCTTCTGGTGAATTGAAAAAATTAAACGTAGAGACAGATTTAAAAGCATGTAATCACGGAAAAAAGCTATTGAGTAACGTCACAGATATGATTGTTCTCCAAAAAAGTGAACTTGGGGCAGATCGATTTTATGACTTATATAAATTAAACGATATAGGAGGTACAATCCTTGTAACAGATGAATTTCAAACAAAATTTGATAAAAAAGCAGAACATAGACCTGTAATCCATTTTCCCTCAAATTCTCCTACAATCTTTTATTCAAGTTACGGAGAAAATGGAGCAACGGGACTTGATATTTATGTAAAGAAAAAATTACCTGGAGGTGGCTGGTCACTATCGCAAAAAGTGAAGGGTGCAGTAAACACCTTTCAAGACGAAGATTATGCTTATATGCATCCCAATGGACGGTATTTATATTTCTGCTCTAAGGGGCATAACTCAATGGGGGGATATGATGTCTTTCGTTCAAAATATAATCCCAGTGATGATTCATTTGGACCGCCTGAAAATTTAGATTTTGCGATTAGTTCTCCAGATGATGATCTATTGTTTGTAGTCGATAGTTTAGATAAAACAGCATATTTCTCCTCAGCAAGGTCAAGTGGAGAAGGTAAATTGACCGTATATAAGGTACGTGTTGATCGAATTCCAATGCAAATTGCTGTCATTAAGGGAAACTTCTTAAATACGATAGATGGAGGGCAGAAAGAAGTTGAAATCGAAGTTGAAGATTTTTCTTCTGGAAGATTAATCGGTAAGTTTAATTCGAAAAAAACCAATGGAGACTATTTGATAACTTTTCCTAAAAGTGGAAAGTATAATTTTGTAATTACCCCAAAAGGGAGTGATATCTCACACTTGTATACTGTAGACATTCCATACATTAAAGAGTTTAGACCGTTGAAACAACAAATGACGTTGTCAAAAGAGGGACTGGATGATGAAGAAGTAATTGTCGCCGATTTATTCACTGAAACATTTGACGACCCTGTTGGTATTTTAGCGGAGGTGTACCGAGAGCTTTCTCAACTTCCACCAAATTCAACACAATTTAACCTTGATTCATTAGATGAGGTAAAAGCGGACAATGATATTTTTGCTGAAGTAGGACTTGATCCGTTTGCAACAAAAGAAGGAATTGAGGATGTTGTTAAATCAGAGGTTGAAGACATTCAAGAAAGCATTGATGAAGATCAAACGCAGGCAAATATCGCTTATAACGTTGCAGCGGAAAAGAGTAATGAAGCCAATCAAAAAATGGTTGAACTTAATGAACTGTTAGCTCAAACCGAAACGATTTCAGATCCCGTTGAAAAGAATCGCCTTCTCGAACAGGTGAGAACCAAGAAAAAGGAAATTGAAACATTGAACAACGAATCTCAAAATTTAATTGAACTAGCAGATGAAATAGAAACATCTATTGAAAAGAAGAAACAGACAATTGAAGAAGGAGAAAATGTATTGGCAAATTTATCAAAAGTAGAGGATGAAGATCGTTCTTCGTTGTCAGCAACAATTAAAGCAAATCAAGTCTTTTTCACAGAAAACGTATTGGGTAATCCTGAAGTTGATAACGTTGTTACGAGGTCATTGGAAAATGGAGCTTCAGAACAACAACGAATTCAAGATTTAAGCGAGGAAATATCTAAACTTTCAGACAGTAAAAATGAACTAATCCGTAAAAATAAAAACCTTAATAAACGACTAGAAACTGAAAAAAAGAAAAAAGTTATTGCTTCCATTCAAGCAGAAATTGATGAGAACGATTCTGAGATAGCAGTTTTGGAAGAATCGATTGAAAGTAAATCAAAATCACTTGATAAAGTACTAAATGATGATGTAGCTGTAAAGAACGGACTAGCAGCAGCGATTGTTTTATCAGATGAAAATAATACACCAAAATATACAAAAGAGTTAACTCCGGCAGAGAAACAAGAAATTATTAGTACAATTCAAACCAATGATTTGACTGAAAGCTTGGCTAGTGTGAATAGCGTATTAGATGATAATAATGTTTCCGCATTTAATATTGATTTATTTGGAACATCTGAAGAAACCGAAAATTATTCACTACCTCAATGGAATGACGCCATTGATGACCGTGCAGAAAAATTAAAAGCAGAACGTCTTAAAGCCTCAGAGGAAAGAAAAAAAGAAATTGAAGCAGAATTAGAAAGACTTGAAAAACTAAGAGAAGAAAAAGCGAAAGAATTTGAGGTAGTAACAAATGACGAAGATCCAAAAAATATTAGACCTGAAATTAATCAAGATGATATTGTTCCAAATTATTCAGGAAGACAGGAAAGCATAGGAGAAATTGTTAACGAAAAAGATCGAAGAAAAGCATCTTTAGAATTAAATTATGAATTAGCTGATGAAATTGCAACAGAACGGAAAAAGTTAGAGCAAATTCTTGAAGATGATCCTAAAAATAAGAATGTAAAAGAAAGATTAAAGAACCTTGATATTGTTGAAAAAGAAATTAACGATAAAATTGAGGAAGATAAAGAATGGGTGCTAGTTAATGGTGACGATAATACATTTGATCCAAACGAAGCATTATCAAATTTAGCTCCCGACTATCAGAAAAAAGTAAATGAAGCCTATGAAATTGTTGATGAGCAAGAGCGAAACAAAGCAATTAATGATCTAAATGGTGTCATTTTAGAAAAATCGAACGAACGAATTCAAGAATTGAATGCAATCGTAGCAAACGATCCTGCAAACAAAAAAGCCAAGGATGAATTGGCCTACTTAGAAGATTTAGTGAGAAATGTCGAAGAAAATCGAGATCAAGTTTTAGTAGAGCCTGAAGAAGTTAATTTAGATGAATTAAGTGCTAAGGTAGAGGTGAGTGATCTAGTCAAGGATTTTGCTAGAAGAAAGAAAGTGATTGATGGAATTACGGATGAATACAAACGAAAACAAGAAGAAAATAAATTATTCCAAGATGTTGTAGGAAGCGCTAAAAAAGAAGTCAGTCGATTAGATCGATTAGCAGAGAATAATCAAGGGAATAAGATCATTCCGAAAAGAAAAAAATCAGTAAATGAAATTGATGATTTTTACACATCATCAATAAAAGAGAATAAAGAATGGCTTGCGAATAACCCACGAGAAACTACAGATTATGCAGATCGTAAAAACGTTAGAAATGCTTATCCTCCATATCAAGAAGAAATTAATAGGATTGCGCAAATCGACGAAGTTGTAGAAAGAGAAGCGGCAGTTGAAAAGTTAAACGAAGAAACTGTTGAGCAAATAAATGAGCGAATTAAAACACTTGATCAAGAGCTAATCGTTAATTCAGAGAATACATTTGCGCAGAAAGAAAAAGACGAGCTAGAAGTTTTAAGAGAACGTTTAATCACACGACCTAAAGATCCATTAATTGCTGTGACAAGTGCAGATAAAATAATTGAGACTTATGGTCCAAATGACATTGTTGCAAATTATGACGCAAGACTAAATGATATCAATACAAATACGGCCTATTCAGAAGAAGATAAACAACTTGAAAGATTAAAATTAAATGAACGCCTGGTTGAAACCGTAGAAAGTGAATTGGCTAGTTTAGATCAACTTGAAACGCTCTACCCTGAAAAAACAGAAGCTATTGAAGCAGGTAGAAATAGTCTTAATGATATAAAGTCAACGAAATTTGATGAAATAAAAGAAGATAGAACTAAACTACAAAGTAATCTGGCCGAAAATCGTCAACCAGTTTCTATTGAAGCTTTAATGCCTTATTATAAAAGCGATCTTGCGACTATTGATGCTTCCAGTAATAGTGAAAAAGAAAAATTACAAGCTAAAAATCGACTTTATTCAACCCTAATAAGTACCATAGATGCTAAAGTAAATAGTTTGGAAAAAGAACAGCTAAAAAATCCAGAACTACAATCAATTATCGAAGAAGAAACGGCGCAGTTCAATGCGATTAAAACCGAGAGAGAACAAGAAATTGCGATTAATTCCAACTTGATTTCTAACATTGAGAATAGCGAAAATGGTGCAGTAAGACCAACAATAAGTATTGAAAATTTAATGCCAAGTTACCCTGGTAAATACACATTAATTAATGCATCAGGAGATAGTGATGACAAAATACAAGCAGATAAAAATGAACTGAATAAAGTGCTAATCAGCGTTATTGATACCAAAATTGAGAGTTTGAAAAGAGAGCAAAGTTCAAATCCTGATTTAAATGGAATTATTGGAATTGAATTAAGTGAATTGAATGCGATCAAAACTAAAAAAGAAGCTGAGATTATTGAAAATGGTGGAGCGTTAGCTACGACTGATGAAACAGACAATACAACAGAAGAGTCAAGTGGTCGAACTGCAATTAGTATTGATGGTCTATTACCTGGCTATTCCGAAGAAATTGCTCAAATTGATGCATCTGAAGATCCAGAAATAAAACAATTGACCGATAAAAATAGATTAAATGACCTATTGATTGGAGCTTCTAATGCACGTATTTCAAGCTTGAAAAATGAACGAAATAATAATCCAAGCTTAGGACGTGTTATTACTAGTGAAATTGAACAAATAGAATCAATAATAAATGCAAAACAACTTGAATTTGAAGCAAATAATACCCGTATAGCCGAACTTAGTGATACAGCAAATAATACAACAGAAAATCCAACAACCTCGCGCCCTTCAATAACAATAGAAAGTTTAATGCCAGAGTATAATGGACGTTTATCTTTAATTGAAGCTTCTACCGATTCTGAAAAAATACGACTTGAAGAAAAAAATCAGTTAAATACAACCTTAATAAATGCGATCAACTCGAAAATAGAAAGCTTAAAATTTGAACAAAGTAATTCTCTTGAGTTAAAAGAAATAATTGATGATGAAATAACTGGACTAGAAACACTGAGATTTGCTAAAGAAAAAGAAATAGAAGCGAATAATCAACGATTGACAGAATTAACTCCCGACATTGTAGATACCAATCCAACCGAAAACACAAATCGACCAAGTATTACGATTGGCTCGCTAATACCTTCATATGAAAATGATTTGGCAAATGTAGAGCAGTTGACAAGTGATGAAAAACAACGATTGATTGATAAGAATAAATTACATAATGCATTGATTAATGCAATTAATTCCAAAATTTCATCCTTAGAAACCGAACGAGAAGGATCACCAGAATTGAATGCAATTATTGGACAAGAGATAGAAGAGTTAAATGAAATTAAGAGAAGTAAAGAAGCTGAAATTGCAACGAATCAAACAAGAATTGATACACTAAACGAAAGTGACACTACAGACAATACCAGACCAACAGTTAGCACAAGTAACTTATTGCCGAGTTATGATTCTGGAATTACGGATATTCGAAATGGATCAGGAACAGACATTGAAAAAATGGAAGCGGAAAATGCGCTAAACCAAGAATTGATTGATCAAATTGATAAACGAATTGCTGAAGTAGAAAGTGAAACAGGAGGAAATGCAGAAACAGTGCAACAACGAGATAGTGATATTGCCAAATTACAAGACCTAAAGCGTTCTACACTAAATTCAATCCAAATTAATAAAGATCAAATCAATCAATTGAAAGGTGGAGATTTAAACCGACCAGCAATTACAATCGAATCTTTAGTGCCTGGCTTTGAAGAAAAAATGGCAGAAATAGAAAACAGTAAAGCCCCAGAGAAACTTAAATTAACGGAAAAGAATAAATTAAATCAACAACTAATTCAAGCGATCCAAAACAGAGTTGATATTGTGCAAGAAGAATGGGAAGAAGATCCTGTAAATGGATTCGTTTATAATGAAGAGATTGATAAATTAGAAGAGTTACAAGAGTCAAAACGAAGCGAAGTTTCGAAAAATAATGAATTGCTAAAGGAAATAGAAGGAAATACAGTTGAGGTTGCTGAAATTAAAGCAGATGACTTTAGTTCGCAACAAGGAAAATCAATTATTAATGAATTCAATGATGAATTAGTTGAAATCAAGGGAATTGATACTGAACTAACAGAGTTAAATGATGAATTAAGGAATGCTGAGAATGATAAGAAAAAAGCAAAAATTCAAAAGCAAATTGATAAACTGACAGAAGATAAAGCAGAGATTGAGAATGAAATTATTGAAGAACTAAGCACCGTTAACGAATCAGAAATCAATCAATCAAGACAAGCGTTAAAACTAGATCAAGATATCGCTAAATCAAGCTCTGGAGATTTAGAAGAAGAAATAAATGAGGCCAATGAAAACTTAATTCGAGCAGAACAAAAATTTAAACAAGCAAAACAATTAAGGTCTGAAAATGAAACCATTAAAGATCCGATTCAAGCCAACGAAAAACTGCAAGAAGCGCTTAATCTAGAAAACGAAGCAAAAGAATTAATTGAACAATCGAAAAGAACATTTAAGTTGGCAAAAACAGCTGATACTTATGCAACGGAAGAAACGATTATTACGGAAGTTTCGGAAAACCCGTCTGAACGAAAATCAACAGAGTTAGAAAATAAAGCAGCTGATCTTAGAAACAGCGCAAACGATTACTTTGACAGAGCAAACGAACTAAGAGACAGTGCCGAAACAGTAAAACAAAAATATAAGACTGCAATCATTGCTAAAGCAGATGAAACTGATAAAAAAGGAAATGAATTGCAACGAAGAGCAACTGATTTAGAAGATGAAGCTAAAGAAATAAAAACACAAGAAAATGAAATCTTAGCTGCATCAATTGAGCCTGTAAATAAAACA
Organism: uncultured Crocinitomix sp.; assembly: GCA_964415335.1. GTDB lineage: Bacteria > Bacteroidota > Bacteroidia > Flavobacteriales_D > Crocinitomicaceae > Crocinitomix. The sequence continues at coordinate 3,113 of CAYPZN010000065.1, read as the reverse complement.
GTGAATCAGGATGAGCAAAATGAAATTTCAAGTTCAGAAACTTATAAGAATTACTTAAATGAAAAGAATCAAGGAGATGAAAAATTAGAAGAGGCAAAAGAAATAGAAACGCAGATTGAAGAATTGAAGCAGCGAAGAACACGTCGTTTTAAAAATGCTGTAAAAGCGAATGTAGAAAACCCTGAAACTGCTATAGCACAAGATAATGAAGTATCAAAAACACAAGAAGAGATTGATTCCTTAACAGCAATTCAAAAAGAATTGAGGGATGAGGCTTTGAAGAATTATGCGAATGCAAAAGCCCTTATAAGTAACGCAAATACAGAAGAACAAGAGAGTATTATTGCACTAGCTCAAAATGGTGTTGCGCCAACAGAAAAACAACCTGTGGAAAATGCGGATTATGATGTTCCAAATGCGTTAAACACCAATTTATTTAGAACAACTGATGCTTCTATTTATTCAAACGATACCCCAATTCCAATTAGTGAAAGACAACCAAGTGGATTGGTTTATAAAATTCAAGTAGGTGCCTTCCGTAAAGCTTTACCGCAAGATCATTTTACCGAGTTTGCGCCAATTTCTGGAGAAAAATTGAACAATGGAATTACACGTTATATGGTTGGGTATTTCACAAAGTTTGATAGCGCTAATACTGCACGTACTCAAGTAAATCAAATTGGATACGGAGACGCCTTTGTTGTTGCTTATTGCAATGGAGAAAGAATCACAGTCGATCGTGCCAAGTTAATTGAAGAAGGCTTGATTAAATGTGAGCCAAATGAAGTTGTTCCAGAAGATAACTTAACCATTGACAATACAACGGAGAATAATCAACCAGATAACACAGATACACAAGACAATAATACAAATACAGATACTGAAGTAAATAATACAACAGAGAACAATACTACTGATAGCAATAATAAACAGGAAAATCAAGAAAACAATACAACTGAGAATGTAGAAACAACAACAAATAATACGTTGAATCCAAATGTAACAGGAGATCAAAGTAATACCATTAATGTTGTTGCAACAACACCTGAAGAACAGCAGTTAGTTGCTTATTATCAAGATCAACCAAATGCAGCAAAAGCAAATCAAGTTGAAATTATAAAAGGATTGTTTTATACCGTTCAAATTGGAGTGTATTCAAAACCAGTTGCAAATAGTGCCTTATTTAATATTCAACCGTTAAATAGTCAGCGAACAGAAAGTGGATTTATTCGTTATTCTACAGGGATTTTTACCTCAGAAGAAGCAGCTACGGTGCGTAAAGATGAAGTTGTTCAAATAGGAGTTACAGATGCCTTTGTAACCGCTTATTTTGATGGCGAACGAATTACACTCGAACGTGCATTAGAAATTCTTGTAGAAAAAGGAGCAGATGCTTTTGCAGCCAATCAAAACAATGATAGTCAAGAAACAGGAAATAATACAACAACAGAAACCAATGAAGTGTTCTTTAAAGAAGGATTATTCTACAGAATTCTAATTGGTAAATATGAAAATGCAATCCCTGGTGAATACGCAACAATTCTTTTACAGGGAGATAATGTTTTTGAAACAGAAGTTGATCAAGAAGGCAGAACGTGTTTACTCTCAAGTAAATTAGAAACGTATGAAAATGTTGAAAATAGAGTAAAGGAATTTGCTGATCTTGGAATAGAGGACATGGACATTGTGACATATTACAAGTATGATGTTATTCCTTTTAACGAAGGAGAAAAAATTCGAAATGATCAAGAAATAGATAACCTAAATCCTTATGACGAAATAAAAGGAATTAGCGCAGATGGATGGATTTACAACAAAGAAGCCATTTATTTTAAGATAAAATTAGGAGAGTTTGAAGATAACGTTCCTGCAGATTTTACAAACTTACTTTTGTTGTATGAAGCAGAAGAAAAAATTAATAAAGAAGAAACTATTGATGATGAGATTCTCTTTTTTACCAATAGTATTCCTACCTTTACAGAAGCAGAAACAACAAGAAAAAGATTACTAGATAAAGGCTTTTCACGTGCAATTATTATTGCTTATCATAAATATGATGAGATTTCAATTGGAAAAGCAAAAGAAATATTAGGAGAATAAAATTGGTAACAATGATGAGCCCGGAAATTGAATTAGAAGAAAGAATTGAAACAGACGAAAAGGTTAATGGAGGAAAAAATTTGATCATTTATAATGATGATATAAATACATTTGACCACGTTATCGATTCGTTGGTAAAAGTTTGTAAACACGAAGTCGTGCAAGCCGAGCAATGCACATGGATTATTCATTATAATGGTAAATGTGCAGTAAAAGAAGGAGAAATGGATGCGCTCTTGCCAATGCGTCGTGCGTTAAATGAGAGAGGAATTGACGCTAAAATTCATTAATATGAAGCGTATAAATAAATTAAAATCTCCCTTGATTTTTAACGCGAATAACTAAAAAAATTATATTTTTGTCCTCCGATTCATTCGTGGGTCTAAAATGGTCTCGTAGTTCAACTGAATAGAATTCCACATTACGGCTGTGGCGGTTGCAGGTTTGAATCCTGCCGAGATCACTATTTAAGCATAAAAACCTCCACAAGTACGGAGGTTTTTATATTTTCGGTACTAAATTCGGTACAAATTATAATCCTAAGCAAGTTTTGAAGTTCAATAGTTCTCAATAGTGTTCAAAGGATATCAATTTATTTTCAAGTATGTACATAGTTCGTTCTATAGTTAGAGTAATATTTTAATACAATAATTTGAAACTAGATGGAATATTAGATTCTAAGCTTGATTTCTAGTTTTACAAAGAAAATCTGCACTAAAATTATATTAGAATACACAAAATATACTGTACTCTTTACTTACCTAAAAACAAAATCACCCTATAATTTAAGCGGATTTGAAACAATCATTAACGGATTTGAATTTTTTCAAAAAATTAACACTATTTTCTTTAAATTTACTTAACTTAAAAAACTAATAGTAAATGAAAAACTTAATTTTTCTAATGTTTGCATTTATGCTAATTTCTTGTGACGGACAAACTGACCTCCTCCCTTAAATTGACCTCCTCCCTTAAATTAGGACAATTTAAATTTAGAAAATCTGGCGAAAAAA
>CAYPZN010000064.1:0-20939 GCA_964415335.1 uncultured Crocinitomix sp. | reverse complement strand
AACATGTGGCTTAAGGCTGTTCTTTTTTGTCCTATTTTTGGGGGTAACTCCACTTAAATCAATGCCCGAATTATCGTACTAGGTCCACAAGTTTTTTTTCTGATTAATTAAAACAACGAGGTGATTTTATCTAGGATTCCTAAAAGGAAATTCGGGAAATTGCTTTAAGATAGTCGTTCATTTTTAACCTTAAATGTTTACTTTTACGTTCAAATTTACACACCCAAAACGATAAAATGTCCTTGAATCCTACGCTTACTAACGAAGATAGAAATTAAATGCCAGAAAAAATTGCAATTTTAGGCTTAGGATGGCTTGGATTACCATTAGCTAAGTCCCTTTACAAAGATGGTTATCAAATTAATGGAAGTACTACTTCTTCTGAAAAATTGATGACACTCTTACAATCTCAGTTTTCAGTTCGAATTATTAAGGTTGAACAAAATATGATGACTGGTAATTGGAAAGCTTTTAGTAAAGGTATCAGTACATTAATCATTAATATTCCTCCAAAGAGAGTTCCAGATATTGAAGAAATATATCCTGCCCAAATTCAACAAATTGCACAGAAATGTCCAGAAGACTTAAATGTTATATTTGTAAGCTCCACTGCTGTTTATGGGAATCACAACCATGTTGTTAATGAGGAAACATCTACACAACCAACAAAAAAATCTGGTGTTGCAGTTTTAGCTGCTGAAAATATTATTCGAAATCATTTTAAGGAAAATGCGACAATTGTTCGTCTAGCTGGGTTGGTTGGCCCAGAAAGACATCCTGGACGGTTTCTTTCTTCGAAAACGGAGCGTCTTTCAAACCCCAAAGGGAAAGTTAACCTAATTCATCAAGAAGATTGTATTTCGCTCATTTCAGAAATCATCAAACAGAAAAGATTCGGGGAGATTTTTAACGGATGTTCTGACAAGCACCCAACACGTAAGGACTTTTATACAAAAGCAGCTTACTTACTTAGTTTAACTCCGCCTCAGTTTTCTGACAAAGTTGCCCCTTTTAAAGAAGTTGATAATCAAAAATCAAAAATTGATCTTGGAATGGTTTACAAATTTCCTGACCCTGAATCAATGTTTGACTAAACAACAGGTTTTACTGGTATTAATGGATAATTACTTTATCTGAAAACTGATCGCCTTTTGTTTTTACTTTCCAAATATAAACTCCTTTGTTAAGTTGCTCAGGAAGCTGAACTGCATTTACATTATTAAGTTTCTTTTTTAAAATTTCCTTGCCCCTAAGATCATAAAAAATAAATTGTGTATCATTGAACGTTTTATTAAAAATGAGCTCTCTCGTTAATCCATTTATTTGCGCTTTTAAAGTCTCAAAATTTTTCTCTGTCAAAATATTAGCTGTTATATCTGTTTTTACATCCATTATAACTGGTAAATGATCTGACATAAAAAAAAGAGCATCAGCAATGCTATCTGGAATAGTTGGATTAAACGGTGTCCTTATTGTTTGATTAAATCGATCTCCATCCTGTCCTAATGCTTGATAACTGTCTGTTATATATGAAATTCCATTTGAATTGTCAAGAATATCCTCCGAAACAAATATCAAATCAAAACGATCATCCAATCCTCCTCCTGAGCCCATCTAATAGGGAACTGGTGCGTGTACTTTGTGTATGAATTTCGGCATAAGAAGAGTTTCCACTCCAATCTCCAATCTGATCAATTGGATCAAATAAATTTATATCTCCCGTTTCTCGAATGGCTAAGCAGCCTGATTCATTTCCAGATGAAAAATTAAAATCTCCACCAACAAAAATGTTTTCTCTTTTTGGTAAACCATTAAGGTGGAATTTCAACACTTTTGCCTCTTCCTTTCTTTGATCAAAAAAACCAGAACCTGCTTTTAAGTGTAGTGAATAAATATTAAAAAAAATGGTGTCTGAGCTTTCATCTAATCCTGAATTTATAAAACAGCTTATACTCACTAATATCACGTAAAACGGTTGGTATTTGCACTTGACTCGTTAAACCTAATAAGGTCGAATTATAATAAAGCATATTGTCTGTATCGGGGCCATTGATAAATTCTGCACCTTCAAAAATGCCTATCCCAGCAGAGTTTAAAGCCTCATCTAAAATTAAATTTGAGCCAACTTCAGTCAATAACTCATTCACAACTAAAACATCTGGTTTTGAATAGGCAACAATTTTACGCAACTCATCTACACGATCAGGTTCTTCGCCTGGAAAGTTTAAGATATTATAGTACATAATACGAATTGTATCTTGCGCGTAAGGTTTTGATAAATAACACGTCAGTAATAATATAAAAATTAACTTTTTATTCATAAATTAGAAATCAAAGGTACAATTTTATTTTTGCGATTTATTTTATGCATGCATAGTTTTTTTTGTATCTTTAAGTTTAAATGAGAAAATTTGCCCCCCATATTATTTTAATCTTAGTCTTTTCACTACAAGGCTGTGCGCCATCACGATTTGTAGAGCCTTTAGAAAAGAAAGAATTAAGTTTGGGCGGATCATTTGGCGGACCTGTAATTGGTTTCGGCGCACCAGTTCCAATTCCACTCACATCAGTTGAAGTTGGTTACGGATTGGATACAAACTTAACGGTTTTCGGAGCGGTACATACTACAGCAGCTTTATTTGGTAATGCTCAAATTGATGCTGGTATTACCTATCAATTTTTAGAGCAAAAGAACGTATTGCCAAGCGTTTCTGTTTCTCCAGGATTTAATTTTATTTGGGACTTAGCAGATAAAAGGGCTAGTTTTTGGCCTGTTTTAGATGTAAATGCATTCTGGAATTACGGTAAGCGGAAAAATTATTTTTATTTGGGATTAAACAATTACTTTGAATTAAGTTCGACTATGGCCAATGACCAACCGCAAGACAGGCATTGGTTATTTAATCCGCAATTGGGTCACATTATAAAAGGAAAGCAAGAAAGTTGGCAGCTGAGTTTAGAATTAAAGTTCTTAGGACCAAATATTGACAATTCTACTGCGTTTATTCCTTTCAAGAGTTTAACTGGTTCGCGCGGAGCGACTGGGTTTTTCATTGGTTGTAGATGGATTATTGGTAAAAAAGAGAAATTATGAAAAAATGGAGTTTCTATATTATAATTGCGTTCGTTGCAATTTCTTGTTCTAAAGTGAAACTGGATGCTATTGCATTTCCAAGCACGCGTTTGGATAGTTACGAATTTGAAGAATATGATGCAAAGTGGAGTTCTGTTCCCGAAGAATATGATATTTCTCCAGATAATCATACGTTAATTACTATGACTTCTATGGACGTTTCAACTGGTGAAACCTATACTATTTATGGTGTTTATATTGGAGATTTATCAACGATTTCTACAGACACCGTAATCATGTATTGTCACGGACAAGCACTTCATTTAGACGCCTATTGGCCAAGAGCAAGTCTCTTAGCAAATGTTCAGGGTAACCATAATTATGGTGTTTTCATGATGGATTATAGAGGATACGGACGTTCTGAGGGAAGTTCTTCGGAACAAGGATTATATGAAGATGTTGACGCGAGTATTGACTGGTTAAAAAGCAAAGGTGCTGACCCTAGCAAAACCATTTATTACGGTTTTAGTTTAGGTGCTATTCCAGTAATTGATCGTGCAGCATATCGTACAGATTTCAAACCAAGCAAAGTCATTATTGAAGCACCATTGGCTTCAGTAGAAAATTTAGCAAACTCATCTTTAATTTTAAATGTTGATCCAAAATACATTTCTTCTTTAGAATTTAATAATGCTGAAAAAATAAAAGATGTAACTGCCCCACTGTTATGGATTCATGGTGTAAAAGATGATTATGTTGAAATCGAAAACGGTGAATTAATTTACGCCAATTATAAAGGGAACCGTAAAGAAGCTGTTCGTGTTGAAAATGGTAATCATGGAGATGTTCCTAAATCCATGGGTTATGAACTCTATGTTAATACCGTAGAAGGCTTTATTTCTGAGTAATAGGATCTCAACTGCTTTCATTCTTAATTTTCTTTTATAAGAAAGAATAACTTGATTTTTACTTTGATTTGATAATCTAAAGCATGAAATTTGTGCAAATAATGATGTCAGAAGAAAACAAAGAAGATAAAAGTAAATGGTATCAAAACCCTTGGTTGAAGCGAATAGGCATCACCGGATTTTTATTTTTTTTTATTAAAGGACTTATTTGGCTGGCCATCTTTTTTGGATTTTTTAAATGGTTGAATGGGTCATGAATTAAATCACTTTTACCGCCTATTTTTTACAACCACACTTTATATCCAATTACAGGAATAATACCATAATCTCTGATTTCTTTAACGCTTTGAATGCGCTCATCCCATTCCTGTCCAATCACCGTTCTCTGATTGAATACATTTTTAATTTGTACTGAGAATTCACCCGTAAAATTTTTATGAATCCCTTTCAAACTCAGTGTAAAGTCAAAATTTACAAGAGCAGGTTGCCTATTATTATATGGATTGTCAAAATCATACCTTGTCCAACCGTAAATTGACGATTGTTCTTCATCTATTGTGTTTTGCCATGTGCCCCCCGAATGTCTTAAATTCGCATTTAAACCAAGTAATCTCTTCTTGTTTTCTTTTGGTTTAAGCTCAATCTCTTTTCCAACTAGTGCATTGTATGAAAATCGTTGGTTAAATTCTGTATTTCTCCAAATTCCATCACCTCCTTTATATTCAGATTGAAATAATGCCCCTGTTAGTAAAAAGTAAAACCCTTTCTTTGTAAATCTTCTCAAGCTCAACTCTAAACCATAATTTCTACCTTCTCCGGTATTATCAAGTGCAAAGGTTGGAAACTCACGCAATAAATTTTGCACAGAGAAAGTTCCATTAGGGTCGGTAGGCACATTCGTTAAGTATTGAAAATACGTTTCTGCCGTTAATTTCAAATTTGACGTAAGCATTCGCGCAAATCTTAAAACCCCTTGGTGTGACCGCAAGAAACCTAAATTGCGATTTGGTTGAATTATTTCTTCTTGATCATTTAACGTTTCAGCAAAATATATCGAAAGGTCTTCTACTCTACTGTGTAAACCATATCCAAGTGTTATTATTGAGCGTGCAGAAGGTTTATATGTTAATCCAACTCTGGGTTCAATTGCTAATTTATTGTTTAAGGCAAAGTGTAAAAAGTGTACCCCAACGGTTGATTCCCATTTTTCAGAAAGGACAAATTTAGATTGTGAAAATGCCTGATATATTTGAGACGAGCCTTCTGTAACACCAATTGTATCCAATTGATCAATAGGTTTACTATAAATTGCTTGTCCATAATTATGGTCAATATGTGTTGCAATTATTCCGGATTTATTCGAATGCCTTCTACCAAAGCGGTGATTGTAATCTGTTGTAAAGGTTATTCTTTTATCGGTATACTGAGAAATTTCTCTATCTTCAAAACTCAAGTCATTTTGAAGAAAAGAGGCATTATTAAAATATTCACCAACTGACCCTGAAACTACTGAATGCCAATAACCTTTTTTTGAAGTTGATAGATAATGGACAAGACCAATTGCTCCAGAATTACTTCCTAAATTTCTTCTAATTCTATTTTCTTCTCCATCCCATTGGGTTGAATCCTCTTGTGCTGAGATTAGGAGATTACTTAATCCTCCTATCGCAAATAATTTAAAGGTTCCGAATTTTTCTGTGGGGAAATTTAAGTTAAATGATAAATCTTGATAGGTTGGAACAATTGTCTCAAAATTCAACGCTCTGGCCAATAAACCTAACGAAGAATAGCGATAGTTAATCAAGTAAGATGCTTTTCCTCCTTTTTTAAAGGGGCCTTCTGTTGCAAAGTCAACCCCAAAAATATTAATGCGTGCAGCATGTTCTCTTTTATTTTTATTTCCATTCCTAAACTTAAAATCAAATACCGCAGTTGTCGCATTTCCAAACTCAGCAGGAAAAGCACTTGTAAAAAGCTCACTTGTTGTTAAAAGTTGTGTACTAAATTGTGTCACAAATCCACCTGTACTACCGATTTCAGCAAAATGATTCGGATTTAGGATTGGAATCCCTTCTAATCGGTAAAGCACACCTACTGGCGCATTTCCTCTTACTGTAAAACTATTAAATCCACTGTTCAATTGAATAACTCCAGGATAACTTGTCGCAACTCTTGTTGGATCATCCCAACTTCCCGCAAATTTTTGTGTTTCTTCAACATTTAAAACATAAGAACTCACTGTTGCCATTCTATTTAAAGCTTCTCCTCTAATTTTTTGGCTATTTATCGTTATCTCGTCTAAGATCTTAGAAGTTCTCACCAATCGTATTACTACATCCGTTTCTCTTCCTGAAGCAACTAATAAGTCCATTGCATCCCCGACCTCGTAGGAAGGTAATTCAAATGTTAAATTAACCCGTCCTACTGGAATCTTTTCAAATGAAAAAGTACCATCTCTATCAGACATTGCTACCCAATGATGTTCTTTTTGAACTAATTCAATTTTCACATTACCAAGTGGCAATTGTGTTTCTTCATCAAAAACAACTCCTTTAACGGTCTCTGTAAATGTCTGAGCAAAGCAATGAGAAGAAACAGATAACGTAAAAAAAACAATGATTAAAGCTCTAAAGCGTAACATATGTGCAAATTTAGTAACATAAAGAGATTTAATGTCATGACGTTGTCATGGCATTAAAATTTTGATTGATATATTGTAATATTTTCCGAATAAAAACATGATCCTCAATTAACCTGTGAATCATCAAATCATGTTGAAAAGAACTTAATTGCTCAAAGAGAATTCGAAACGCCAAGTTTGATTGCAAGTCATTGTCAAAAGCAATCAAATCATTTTTTAGTTCTTCTAAACTGATAATTATGTTGTCATTGTGCACATTCAAGAAATGCGTCATCACAAAGTTTTTATGCTGAGTAGAATATTTCCCTTTTAGCATATTTTCTACAAATCCAAATAAAACCTCCTCTTCATGTCGAATGTGATTGACTAATTGAATTTTATACCTTTCAATAAAAATTAGGAGTAAGTTTAAAGAAATATTTTTAGCAGCATGTTACACAGAGTTGATGCAATGTATTCTCTATTTTAGGCAGGGTAATTTCTAAATAGGCAACATGACTTGCTTTTAGATAAGTAAAAACTTCTTCGAGACTGAAAGGTTCAAAATCACTTTCTAAAAAATCAATTGTTTCTGTAAAGATTTGTCGTAATTCCTCTTTGAAAGAATTGGAAATAGTTTTGTAATTATTCAATCTCTTTTCAATCGAATCCCAATTTAGTTGACGTGCTTTTTCACTCTCATTAACCATCTTTTTTCTTCATTTAATGAAATTCAAAAATAAGATCATCAAGTTGGCATACCAATACCATAAAAGTGGGATATACTAGAAATTCTATCCCTTAAAAAAGGTATTTTATAGAGAAAAGTTCTTTAATCTAATAAATACTTCAGGGTTTTAAGCTTCAGTAGTGGGCCCACCAAAGTTCATAGGAATAGTTTTTCCTTGTTCATGCGTTTTAATCGTTCCGTGCAATGATTCGTACTTATTAATGTTTTCACGAAGTGCAAGCATTAATTTTTTAGCATTGTCAGGTGTTATTAAAATACGTGACTTTACTTTTCCTTTAGGAACACCGGGCATTAATTGAATGAAATCAACAATAAATTCACTAGGTGAATGTGTAATTATAGATAAATTAGAATACTGCCCTTCTGCAACTTCTTCTGGTAATTCAATGTTAATTTGATTCTGATTTTTTTTATCGTGTGATTCACTCATAATGGTATTTTTATTGATAACAAAGATATAAAAAAAGCGCCTTAGCATGGCTAAGGCGCTTTATAATAAAACAAAATCTCTTTTTAGTTTTCTTCTGTTAACTGATCGTACTCAGCTTGACTTCCAACAACTAAATTTTGAAATTCTCTAAATCCTGTACCTGCTGGTATTTTATGCCCAACAATTACGTTTTCTTTTAATCCTAATAGGTAATCTTCTTTACCATTTAAGGCTGCTTCATTCAATACTTTTGTAGTTTCTTGGAATGATGCAGCAGAGATAAAGCTTCGCGTCTGTAAAGATGCTCTAGTAATCCCTTGAAGAACAGGAGAAGAAGTTGCAGGAATTGCATCTCTCGCGTCAATAAGTTCTTTGTCTTTTCTTTTCAACATTGAGTTTTCATCTCTCAATTTTCTTGCTGAAATAATTTGACCAGCTCTCATTGTTTCCGAATCTCCTGGATTTTCAACTACTTTTTTACCAAATAAAGAATCATTTTCTTCAAAGAAATCTGCTTTATGCACAGATTGTCCTTCTAAGAATTTAGTATCTCCAGCTTCAAGGATTTCAACTTTAAGCATCATTTGACGAACAATTACTTCAAAGTGCTTATCATTAATTTTTACCCCTTGTAGACGATATACTTCTTGAACTTCATTTACTAAATACTCTTGAACAGCTGTTGGTCCTTTAATATTCAGAATATCTTTTGGTGTAATTGCTCCATCAGTTAACGATTGACCTGCTTTAACAAAATCATTTACTTGAACTAAGATATGTTTTGATAAAGGAGCAAGATATTTTCGTTTTTCACCTGTTTTAGATTCAATAATCACCTCTCTATTTCCTCTTTTAATTTTACCGTAAGATACGATTCCATCAATTTCAGAAACAGTTGCTGGATTAGAAGGGTTTCTTGCTTCGAATAACTCTGTTACTCTTGGTAAACCTCCTGTAATATCACCAGTTTTACCTGCAACACGTGGTATTTTTACCAAAATTTGACCTGCTGCGATTTTTGCACCATCTTCAACAATGATATGTGCGCCAACAGGTAAGTTGTACGAACGCAATTCTTCTTTTGTTTTTGGATCAACTACCATTACAGTAGGAACATTTTTCTTTCTTCTATTTTCAGTAATTACTTTCTCTCTAAACCCTGTTTGTTCATCAATCTCTTCACGGAAAGTTTCTCCTTCAATAATATGTTCAAATACAATAATACCTTTGCTTTCAGAAAGAATTACGGCATTGTATGGATCCCATTTACAAATGACATCTCCTTTTTTAATTTTTGCATCCGGTTTAGCAACTAATTCGGCTCCGTAAGGTACATTCGCTGTCATTGTAACAATTCCTGTATCTGGGTTTGAAATTTTTGCTTCTCCAGATCTTCCAAGAATCATTTCAACTTTATTCCCGTCTTTATCTTTTGTTTCAACCGTTCTCAGTTCATCAATTTCAAGATGACCGTCAAATTTTGCAATTAGACTTGAATCATCTGCAATGTTTGATGCTGTACCCCCTACGTGGAATGTACGTAACGTTAACTGTGTTCCTGGTTCTCCAATTGATTGTGCAGCAATTACACCAACTGCATCACCTTTAACAGCCATCTGTCCAGTAGAAAGGTTTCTTCCGTAACACTTCCCACAAACACCGCGTTTCATTTCACAAGTTAATACTGAACGTACTTCAACTTCTTCGATTTCAGCTGCTTCAATTTGTCTTGCAATTGGCTCGATAATTTCTTCTCCAGCCTCAACAATTAAATCTTCTGTTCCTGGTACATAAACATTATGCACAGTAACACGTCCAAGAATTCTATCGTATAAAGATTCAACGATATCATCATTTTTCTTTAAAGCAGAAACTGTTACACCTCTTAATGTTCCACAATCATTTAAATTGATTACAACATCTTGAGCAACATCAACTAAACGACGTGTTAAGTAACCTGCATCTGCTGTCTTCAATGCTGTATCCGCTAATCCTTTACGTGCACCGTGTGTCGAAATAAAGTACTCTAATACCGATAATCCTTCTTTAAAGTTAGATAAAATCGGGTTTTCAATAATATCTTGAGACGAAGCACCTGATTTTTGCGGTTTCGCCATCAATCCCCTCATTCCTGATAACTGACGAATTTGCTCTTTTGATCCACGTGCTCCAGAATCCATCATCATATAGATTGAGTTGAATCCTTGTTGATCACTTGTCAAACGATTCATCAACGCAGATGTTAATCGTGTATTTGTATGTGTCCAAATATCAATAATTTGGTTATAACGCTCATTGTTTGTGATCAATCCCATGTTATAGTTCATCATCACTTCATCTACATCTTTATTCGCCTTCTCAACCATTACGTCTTTTTCTGGCGGAATAATAACGTCGTCCAATACAAATGATAAACCACCTTTGAATGCCATATGGTAACCTAATCCTTTGATGTCATCTAGGAATTGAGCAGTACGTGCTGTTCCACAAACAGCTAATACTTTAGAGATAATATCTCTCAATGCTTTTTTCGTTAAAACGTCATTTACATATCCAACTTCTTCAGGAACCATTTGGTTAAAAATAACACGTCCTGTTGTTGTCTCAATAATCCGTTGAACACGCTCTCCATTCTCGTCTACATCATGTGTTCTTACTTTAATCTCAGCATGAATATCAATTGCGTTTTCATTTTTCGCAATAATTACTTCTTCTGGTGAATAGAATGTCATTCCTTCTCCAGCTACTGTTAAATCATCTGTTGATTTTTTCAGTTTAGTGATGTAATAAAGTCCCAGTACCATATCCTGAGAAGGTACTGTAATTGGAGCTCCATTTGCCGAGTTACGGATATTGTGAGAAGAAAGCATTAACACCTGTGCCTCTAAAATTGCAGCATTACCTAATGGCAAGTGAACTGCCATTTGATCTCCATCAAAATCGGCATTAAATGCGGTACACACTAGTGGGTGTAATCGAATTGCTTTTCCTTCAATTAATTTTGGTTGGAAGGCCTGAATACCTAATCGGTGCAACGTTGGTGCACGGTTAAGCAATACAGGATGTCCTCTTAATACGTTTTCCAGAATATCCCAAACAATTGGCTCTTTTTTATCAACGATTTTCTTTGCTGATTTTACCGTTTTTACAACGCCTCTTTCAATCAATTTTCTAATGATAAAAGGTTTAAATAACTCGGCAGCCATGTTTTTAGGAAGACCACATTCGTGTAATTTCAAGTTTGGTCCAACTACAATTACAGAACGTGCAGAATAATCAACCCTTTTTCCTAATAGGTTTTGACGGAAACGTCCTTGTTTTCCTTTAAGGGAATCAGAAAGTGATTTTAATGGTCTGTTTGATTCTGTTTTTACAGCAGATGATTTTCTTGAATTATCGAAAAGTGAATCAACTGATTCTTGAAGCATACGCTTCTCATTTCTCAAGATAACTTCTGGTGCTTTAATTTCTAATAGTCTTTTAAGACGGTTATTTCTGATGATAACTCTTCTGTACAAGTCATTCAAATCAGACGTTGCGAAACGTCCACCGTCTAAAGGAACTAATGGTCTTAACTCTGGTGGAATTACAGGAACAACTTTAACGATCATCCATTCTGGGCGATTTTCAACACGTGTTTGAGAATCTCTTAATGATTCTACAACTTGAAGACGTTTTAATGCTTCTTTTTTACGTTGCTGAGATGTTTCTGTGTTTGCTTTATGTCTTAAATCATACGATAAAGAATCTAAATCTAAACGTTGCAATAAATCATGCAATGCCTCAGCACCCATTTTTGCAATAAATTTATTCGGATCAGAATCTTCTAAATATTGATTTTCTTTTGGCAATTCATCTAAAATATCAAGGTATTCTTCTTCTGTCAAGAAGTCCATGTATTCTAACGATTCTCCATCTAGGCGTTCTGCAACACCTTTTTGAATCACAACATATCTTTCATAATAGATAATTTGATCCAATTTTTTTGTCGGTAATCCTAAAAGGTAACCTATTTTATTTGGTAAAGATCTAAAATACCAAATGTGTGCAACAGGAACAACCAATGAAATGTGCCCCATTCGCTCTCTTCGTACCTTCTTTTCTGTTACTTCAACACCACATCTATCACAAACGATTCCTTTGTATCGAATTCGTTTGTATTTTCCACAGTGGCACTCATAATCCTTTACAGGTCCGAAAATTCTTTCACAGAATAATCCATCTCTTTCTGGTTTATAAGTTCTATAATTGATTGTTTCTGGCTTTAATACTTCTCCAAATGATTTTTCTAAAATCATCTCAGGAGACGCCAAACTAATCGTTATTTTATTAAAACTACTTCTCGATTTTTGCTCTTTTCTATAAGCCATAATTCTTTTAGATTTTAGACAAAAACAAAAGGTTATTCACACCTCCTTTTGTTCTGTCTAGGTTCTCTTTTTTAGTCCATAGTAATACTTAATCCTAATCCCGCCAACTCATTCAATAATACATTGAACGACTCTGGAATACCAGGCTCTCCGAAATTCTCACCTTTTACGATTGATTCGTAAGCTTTTGCTCTACCGATTACATCATCCGATTTAATGGTTAAGATTTCTCGAAGGATATTAGATGCTCCATATGCTTCTAATGCCCAAACTTCCATCTCTCCAAAACGCTGACCTCCAAATTGAGCTTTACCTCCAAGTGGCTGTTGCGTAATTAATGAGTATGGTCCGATAGAACGCGCGTGCATTTTATCATCAACCATGTGACCTAGTTTTAGCATATAGATTACACCAACTGTTGCAGGCTGATCAAATTTCTCTCCTGTATTTCCATCAATCAGGTAACTTCTACCAAATCTTGGAACTCCTGCTTTATCAGAAAATTCATTAATTTGATCAATTGAAGCCCCATCAAAAATTGGAGAAGCAAATTTAACTCCTAGTTCATCTCCTGCCCAACCTAATACTGTTTCATAAATTTGCCCAAGGTTCATACGAGATGGTACCCCAAGTGGATTTAAGACAATATCAACCGGTGTTCCATCATCTAAGAAAGGCATGTCTTCTTGACGGACAATATTGGCAACAATACCTTTATTTCCGTGACGTCCTGCCATCTTATCCCCAACTTTTAATTTACGTTTTTTAGCAACATAAACTTTCGCCATTTTTACGATTCCTGTTGGCAATTCATCTCCTACAGAAATTTGGAATTTCTTACGTTTGTAAATTCCAAGTAAGTCATTCGCTTTAATTGAGTGATTGTGTAAAACACGTTGGATTAATTTATTGGTATCAGCATTACTTGTCCAATCATAAGGATTAACAATGCTAAAATCAACAGTCATTAAATTCTTTTCAGAGAATTTAATTCCCTTTTTAAGAATTTCTTCTTTAAAGTTATTAAATACTCCAGCAGACTTATGTCCTTCTAGTATTTTTAATAATTTATCAATTAAGACTCCTTTCAGTTGTCCTGCTTCTACTTCGTAATCGGCATCTAACTGAGCAAGCATTGGTTTATCCTTTGCTTTTGTCTTTCTATCTTTAATTGCTCTAGAGAACAATTTCTTTCCAATAACAACACCTCTTAATGAAGGAGATGCTTTTAAAGATGCATCTTTAACATCACCTGCTTTATCACCAAAGATTGCTCTTAATAGTTTTTCTTCTGGTGAAGGATCTGTTTCTCCTTTTGGTGTAATTTTTCCAATAAGAATATCTCCTTCTCTGATTTCTGCACCAACTCTGATGATTCCGTTCTCATCTAGGTCTTTTGTTGCTTCTTCAGAAACATTTGGAATATCAGCTGTTAACTCTTCTAATCCACGTTTAGTATCTCTAACATCTAACGAATATTCGTCAATATGAACTGATGTAAAGATATCTTCACGAACAACTTTTTCTGAGATCACAATTGCATCCTCAAAGTTATATCCTTTCCAAGGCATAAAGGCTACTTTCAAATTTTGTCCAAGTGCTAATTCACCTGCTTGTGTTGCATAACCTTCACAAAGTACTTGTCCTTTTGTTACTTTATCTCCTTTAGACACAATTGGTCTTAAGTTGATTGTAGTACTTTGATTCGTTTTTTGGAATTTTGTTAATTGATATGTTTTTACATCTCCATCAAAACTTACTAATTTATCTGCATCAGATAAATTGTATCGGATTTTAATTTCGTTTGCATCAACATATTCTACAACTCCTTCTCCTTCTGCATTAATTAATACACGTGAATCTCTAGCAACAATACCTTCGATTCCTGTACCAACAACAGGAGAATTTGGTTTTAATAATGGAACTGCTTGACGCATCATGTTTGATCCCATCAAGGCTCTATTCGCATCATCATGCTCTAAGAACGGAATAGAAGATGCTGCAATAGAAGCAATTTGATTTGTTCCTACATCCATTAAGGCAATTGCCGTTGGAGCAACAACAGGGAAATCTCCTTCTAATCTTGCTTTAATCTTATCGTTTACTAATTTTCCGTTTTTATCCTTTGCTGCACTCGCTTGTGCAATGATCTTCTCTTCTTCTTCTTCTGCACTTAAGTATGTTGGTGTTCCAGTTTGATCAACTTTCCCATCTTTAACTTCCCAATAAGGTGTTTCAATAAAACCAAGTTTATTCACTTTTGCATAAACACACAATGAAGAAATCAAACCAATATTTGGTCCTTCTGGTGTTTCAATTGTACAAAGACGTCCGTAGTGTGTATAGTGCACATCACGAACTTCGAAACCTGCTCTTTCACGGGATAAACCTCCTGGTCCTAGAGCGGATAACCTTCTTTTATGTGTTACTTCAGATAGTGGATTGGTTTGATCCATAAACTGAGATAACTGGTTTGTTCCGAAAAACGAATTAATTACAGATGACAACGTTTTTGCATTAATCAAATCGATTGGTGTAAAAACTTCGTTATCTCTAACGTTCATACGTTCACGAATTGTACGTGCCATACGCGCAAGACCAACACCAAATTGATTGTGTAATTGTTCTCCAACAGTTCTTACACGTCTATTTGATAAGTGATCAATATCATCTTTCGCATTAATTAATTCAATCAGGTATCTAACAATCAAGATAATATCATCTTTTGTTAAAACCTTTTGCTCAATATCGGTATCTAAACCTAATTTTTTATTTATTCTATAACGTCCTACTTCACCAAGGTCGTATCTTGAATCTGAGAAGAATAGTTTTTCAAATACGCTTCTTGCAGTTTCAAAATCAGGTGGCTCAGCATTTCTTAACTGACGGTAAATATGTTCAACTGCTTCTTTTTCTGAGTTAGAGGTATCTTTTTGCAATGTATTATAGATAATTGCAAAGTCAGCAGAATTGATGTTTTCTTTGTGAAGAATTACGGATTTTACTCCAGCATCAAGGATTAATTCCATGTGCTCATCTTCTAAAATTGTTTCACGATCTAAAAGGACTTCATTTCTTTCGATTGAAACAACCTCTCCAGTATCTTCATCTACGAAATCTTCGACCCATGTTTTTAACACTCTTGCTGCAAGTTTACGTCCAAGTACTTTTTTAAGTCCTGTTTTCGTTGCTTTTACTTCATCAGCAAGGTCAAATATTTCAAGAATATCTTTATCACTCTCGTAACCTAATGCACGGAATAATGTTGTAACTGGTAATTTCTTTTTACGATCGATATATGCATACATTACACTGTTAATGTCTGTTGCAAATTCAATCCATGATCCTTTAAAAGGGATGATTCTTGCAGAGTAAAGTTTTGTTCCGTTTGCATGTCTTGACTGCCCAAAGAAAACTCCGGGTGATCTATGCAATTGCGAAACAATAACACGTTCTGCACCATTAATCACAAATGATCCTTTTGGTGTCATGTATGGTATTGTACCTAGATAAACATCCTGAACGATTGTTTCAAAATCTTCGTGCTCAGGATCTGTACAATACAATTTTAGCTTTGCCTTTAACGGCACACTATACGTTAATCCCCTATCAATACACTCTGCTATAGTGTAACGAGGTGGGTCAACAAAATAATCTAAGAATTCAAGTACAAACTGGTTTCTTGTATCAGTAATTGGGAAATTTTCACTGAATACTTTAAAAAGACCCTCGTCGCTTCTGTTTTCTGGTGTTGTCTCCAACTGAAAGAACTGTCTGAATGACTCTAACTGTATATCAAGAAAATCAGGATATTCAAATAACGCTGATTCACTTCTAAAGTTAACTCTCTCTTTTTTAATATTATTTGGTACCAAGGCTAATTTTTTTTGTTAAAAAAATAAAATTCTATCTAATGAACTATAAAAACAGGAGTAGGCACATGCCCAAAAGGGCAGTGCCTATCCTATAAAATTGTAAGTATTCTTACTTAACTTCAACTTCAGCTCCAGCCTCTTCTAATGAAGATTTAAGACCGTTAGCCTCATCTTGAGATACACCTTCTTTAACTGTAGCTGGTGCACTATCAACTAATTCTTTAGCTTCTTTTAACCCTTTTCCGGTTAATTCTTTCACTAATTTTACAACAGCAAGTTTAGAACTACCTGCAGCTTTTAAGATTACGTCAAACTCAGTTTGCGCTTCAGCAGCTTCACCTCCGCCAGCAGCACCTCCAGCAGCAACTGCTACAGCAGCAGCAGCAGGCTCAATACCGTACTCTTCTTTAAGGATGTCAGCTAATTCGTTTACTTCTTTTACTGTTAAGTTAACTAGTTGTTCTGCGAATTCTTTTAATTCAGCCATTTTATTTTGTTTTAATTAAGGTTATTATTAATGTTAATTATGCTTCTCTTTCAGAGAGCGTTTTTAAAATTCCTGCTAGTGTACCACCTCCAGACTTAAGTCCAGAAATAACATTTTTCGCAGGAGATTGAAGCAAGCCAATGATTTCTCCAATAAGCTCTTCTTTGCTTTTAATCTCTGTTAGAGATTCTAAGCTTTCATCTCCTAAATAGATAGATTCTTCAATGAATGCACCTTTTAGAAGTGGTTTTTCGTGCTTTTTTCTGAAATCTTTGATCAGCTTTGCCGGAGCATTTCCAACTTCAGAGAACATGATTGCAGTAGGCCCTGCTAAAACTCCGTAAAGTTCTTCGTAGTTCTTATCTTCAATACGTTCCATAGCTTTTTGAAGTAACGTGTTTTTTACAACACGTAATTCAATATCACTTTTGAAACATTTTTCTCTTAATTGGTTAACAGTCTCTACAGTTAATCCCGCAGTATCTGTTAGATAAAAAACGCCCGACTCAGACAATTTTCCAGCCAAGTCTTCAATGTACTGTGATTTTTCTTCTCTTGTCATAATTTCGGGGTTAATTAATTAGCATAACTTTTTGCGTCAATAGAAATACCAGGACTCATTGTAGAGCTAAGGCTAATACTTTTAATGTATGTTCCTTTTGCTGCTGTTGGTTTAAGCTTAACAATAGTATTCAATAATTCGCTTACATTGTCTTCTATTTTTGCGGACTCAAAAGAAGCCTTTGCAACTGCAGAATGAATGATTCCAAATTTATCAACTCTAAAGTCAATTTTACCTGCTTTAACCTCAGTTACTGCTTTTCCAACTTCCATAGTCACAGTTCCAGTTTTAGGATTAGGCATTAGACCTCTTGGTCCTAAAATTCTACCTAAAGCTCCAACTTTCCCCATAACGGATGGCATTGTTACAATAACGTCAACATCAGTCCAACCACCTTTAATTTTAGTGATGTACTCATCTAATCCTACGAAATCAGCACCGGCTGCTGTAGCTTCCTCTTCTTTATCAGGTGTACAAAGTACAAGTACTTTAATGTCTTTACCTGTTCCGTGAGGTAGTGCAACTGTTCCACGAACCATTTGATTTGCTTTTCTAGGATCTACACCTAAACGAACAGCAACATCAATAGAAGCATCAAATTTAGTTGTTGTAATTTCCTTTACTAATGCGCAAGCCTCTGTTAGGCTATAAGCTTTCTCTTGGTCAATTTTTGCCAAGACTTCTTTTCTTTTCTTACTTATTCTTGCCATAGCTTAATTAATTAGATTCTGGAAATTCGCCAGAGACAGTTATACCCATACTTCTTGCAGTACCAGCTACCATTCTCATAGCAGATTCAACTTTAAAAGCATTCATATCCTGAATTTTATCTTCAGCGATTGCTCTTACTTGATCCCATGTTACTTTTGCTACTTTAACTCGATTTGGTTCAGCTGAACCAGATTTCAGTTTAGCCGCTTCCAATAATTGAACTGCAACAGGAGGTGTTTTAACAACGAAGTCAAAAGACTTATCTCCATATACAGTAATAACAACTGGAAGTACTTTTCCTGCTTTATCTTGGGTTCTAGCATTAAACTGCTTACAGAACTCCATGATATTCACCCCTTTCGCCCCTAGAGCAGGTCCTACTGGAGGTGAAGGATTAGCTGCTCCTCCTTTAATTTGGAGCTTGATTAATCCATCAACTTGTTTTGCCATTATATATGTGTTTTTTGTAGTCAAACATACCGTTGTTCTCAGATGGGAAACATTCTATAACATCTGAGCAGTACTCCTACACGTTAATATACTCGTTAAGTGTTTTTTTCAACTTGCATATAGCTTAACTCCAATGGAGTTTTTCGACCAAAGATTTTCACCATCACTTGTAATTTCTTCTTCTCCTCATTTACGCCTTCAATCACCCCATTAAATCCGTTGAAAGGTCCATCAACTACTTTAACTGTTTCACCTTCAACATATGGGATATTCATTTCTTCTTCTTGTTCAGCCAACTCATCAACTTTACCAAGAATTCTATTCACCTCATTCATTCGCATTGGCATAGGATCGCCGCCTTTAACGGCGCTCATAAAACCAATAACATTTGGTACACTTTTAATTACGTGTTGTACCTCTCCTTCTAAGCTTGCTTCGATAAGCACATAACCTGGAAGGTAATTTCTTTCTTTACTTATTTTTTTTCCGTTACGAATTTGGTAAACTTTTTCAGTTGGAATAAGTACTTGCCCTACTAAATGTTCGATCTTGTGACGTTTAATCTCAAGCTCTATATAGTCGCGTACCTTTTTTTCTTTTCCGCCAATTGCTCTAACAACGTACCAGCGTTTTTTTACTTCTGCCATTCTTGCAATTATTTATAAGCTCCAATTAAATCATAATAAATCCCTAAAATACCACTCCAAAGTCCATAACTTGGTTCTCCAGTATCAGAGAATTGAATATTGATTCCAAACACGTAATCCATAACGAAGATTAGTAATGCAAAGATCAAAGAAGCAACAAGGACAACAAGAGAACTTTGTTGAAGTTGATCCCAAGTAGGCCAAGTAACTTTATGTATTAATTCACTAAATGATTCTTCGATATATTGTACAATGTTTGCCACGTCTCTTTATATTTTAATTTCTTACTGATTGATCTAACTCAAATCAAATGCACGGGTGGAGAGATTCGAACTCCCATCAACGGTTTTGGAGACCGCTATTCTACCCTTGAACTACACCCGTAGAGAGAAATTCCCGTCCGCCTGTAGGCGCACGGGATTCACTCAAAAGTATTTCTTTACTAAAGTCTTAATCTAAGATCTCAGTAACTTGTCCAGCCCCAACTGTTCTACCACCCTCTCTGATCGCAAATCTTAACCCTTGGTTAAGTGCAACAGGAACGATTAAGTTTACAGTAATTGTTACGTTATCACCAGGCATTACCATTTCTCTTCCTTCTTCAAGAACGATTTCTCCAGTAACATCAGTTGTTCTAACGTAGAACTGTGGTCTATATTTATTATGGAATGGAGTATGACGTCCACCTTCTTCTTTTTTCAAGATATACACCTCAGCTTTAAATTGTTTGTGAGGAGTAATTGAACCAGGTTTAGCGATTACCATCCCTCTTCTGATTTCAGATTTTTCAATACCTCTTAACAATAAACCAACGTTATCTCCAGCTTCACCTCTATCCAAGATTTTTCTGAACATCTCAACTCCAGTTATAGTAGACTTTAATTTCTCGTCTCCCATTCCTAAAATATCAACTTCGTCTCCTGAATTGATAACTCCAGTTTCAATTTTTCCTGTAGCAACAGTACCACGTCCAGTAATTGAGAATACATCCTCAACTGGCATTAAGAAGTCTTTGTCAACTTCTCTTTGTGGTAATTCGATCCAATCATCAACAGAAGCCATAAGCTCGTTGATTGAAGTTTCCCATTTTGGCTCTCCATTTAATCCACCAAGAGCAGAACCTGCTATTACTGGAGTATTATCACCATCATAATCGTAGAAAGAAAGTAATTCTCTAATTTCCATTTCTACTAACTCAAGTAATTCCTCATCATCAACCATATCCACTTTATTCATGAATACAACCATTCTTGGAACACCAACCTGTCTTCCTAATAGGATATGCTCTCTTGTTTGAGGCATTGGTCCATCAGTAGCAGCAACAACTAAGATCGCACCGTCCATTTGAGCCGCACCAGTTACCATGTTCTTTACATAATCGGCGTGACCAGGACAATCTACGTGAGCGTAGTGTCTGTTAGCTGTTTCATACTCCACATGTGAAGTATTAATAGTAATACCTCTTTCTTTTTCTTCGGGAGCATTATCAATAGTATCGAAGTCTCTTACTTCAGCTCCTCCTGCTTTACCTAAAACCACTGTAATAGCAGCTGTTAAAGTCGTTTTTCCGTGGTCAACGTGACCAATTGTTCCAATATTCACGTGTGGTTTGGAACGGTCGAATGTTTCCTTAGCCATAATCTACAATTGTTTACTTTTATATTTAAATCAAAATTATACAACACCAAAACATCCGCCTAAGGCGGACGCAATTATCCATTAGAGCCAATGATGGGAATTGAACCCATGACCTCTTCCTTACCAAGGAAACGCTCTACCCCTGAGCTACATCGGCTTATTTAGAGGCCAATATACCTCAGTAGTACTGAGTGGTTTGGCTTTAATCTACAATAAGGAATGACTTTCGTCATTCCTTATTGTAGAAATCTTGAGCGGGAGACGGGGATCAAACCCGCGACCCTTAGCTTGGAAGGCTAATGCTCTATCAGCTGAGCTACTCCCGCTTATTAATTTCTTTAGGTGCCACCTAATATTTTCGTGCTTTTTTTTACAGTGGGGAGAGCAGGATTCGAACCTACGAAGTCATAAGACAGC
>CAYPZN010000063.1:0-22625 GCA_964415335.1 uncultured Crocinitomix sp. | reverse complement strand
CAAGTTTTACCAATTGTTGTTGTTTCATATGCCGTTGGTCTTGGAGTTGAATTTATCTTCTGTATCAAAAATCAACATGCAATTCAAGAAGGATTCTTAGTAACGGGAATGTTAATTCCTTTAATTGTACCTGCTGACATCCCGTTATGGATGGTAGCTGTTGCAACAGTATTTGCAGTTGTTTTAGGAAAAGAAGTTTTCGGTGGTACAGGAATGAACATTGTAAACATTGCTTTAACAGCTCGAGCTTTCTTATTCTTTGGATATCCAACAATGATGTCAGGAGACAAAGTTTGGATGAGTGGACTTTCAGACATAGCAACTAAACCAGATGGCGTTACAGGAGCTACGCAATTAGGTGAATTAGCCGCATTTACTGGACCTAAAGCCGATTGGGCAAAAGGCTTGGAAGGCGGAATTGAAGCGTTTCAGGCAAAATGGAGTATGATGGATTCTTTTTGGGGAATGATTCCAGGATCGATTGGAGAAACATCTGTTGCTGCTATCATTATTGGTGCATTTGTTTTACTTTATACAGGAATTGGAAGTTGGAAAATCATGACTTCATTTGTTGTAGGAGGTTTACTTGTTGGATATTTAGCAAACCTAGGAGCTGTAAACCCTTATATGGAACTTGATCCTATCAATCACTTATTAATCGGTGGTTTTGCCTTCGGATGTGTCTTTATGATTACAGATCCGGTTTCGGCAGCCCAAACTAGTACAGGTAAATATATTTATGGTTTCTTAGGCGGTGCACTATCAATCACAATCCGTGTATTTAATGGTGCATATCCAGAAGGAGTCATGATGGCCATCTTATTCATGAATGTGATGGCGCCAATGATTGATCATTATGTGATTCAATCAAATGTTAAACGAAGATTAAAACGACTTAAAACCGCATAATCATGGCAGTAAACAAAGATAAAAACGGATACACATTTCTCTTTGCCATTCTAATGGTAGCAATTGTAGGTTCCGGTTTAGCGGCAGTATCTGTTGGATTAAAACCCAGACAAGATAAAAATACAGAAGTAAAAAAGAAGATGGACATCTTAGGTGCTCTAAAAATTGAAGGAGTTGATCGTAAAACTGCAGAAGACCTCTACGCAACATATGTTATTGATGAGGAATGCATTGTTTTAGATGGGCAAGGAAATCTGATTGATGGAGTTCTTGCTTTTGACGTTGATATTAAATCACAATTCAGAGACAAGAAACTTTCTGTAGAAGATAGAGAATATCCATTATATGTAGCTTCTATAGATGGATCTAAGAAATATGTAATTCCCGTAGTAGGAAGTGGACTTTGGGGACCGATTTGGGGTTATATTGCTGTAGATGAAGATAAGTCTTCAATCTTTGGTGCAAAATTCGATCACAAAACAGAAACTCCTGGTTTAGGTGCAGAAATTAAACAAGCATTCTTTTATACGCAATATGAAGAAGAATCAATTTCTCAAAATGGTGAATACAAAAAAATTAAAGTAGTCAAAGACGGATCTGGTAGTGAAGCTGGTAAAGTAGATGGGATTACTGGAGGGACTATTACCTCTAAAGGTGTTGAAGAAATGGTAGACCGAACGCTACAAGTTTATGTAAAATACTTTAATAAATAATTGGTTGATATGAGTGAAAAAATTAAAGCACCAAAAGAACCTTTATTTTCAAAGAAAAATAAAAGGTTAGTTACTGAACCATTGGATGATAATAACCCTGTGACGCTTCAAGTACTAGGAATTTGTTCAGCCTTGGCAATTACTGTTTCAATTGAACAAGCATTAATTATGACTGCTGCTGTTCTATTCGTTTTAGGACTTGGTAATGTTATTATTTCATTAATGCGAAACCTAATTCCTTCACGAATTCGAATTATTGTTCAATTAGTAGTTGTTGCTGCATTGGTAATTATAGTAAATGAAGTTTTAAAGGCTTTCTTACCTGATCCTGCTGAAAAACTCTCTGTATTCGTAGGGTTAATTATCACCAACTGTATTATTATGGGACGTTTTGAAGCATTTGCTATGGCAAACAAACCATGGCCATCTTTCTTAGATGCTGTTGGAAATACGTTAGGATACGGTATGGTACTCGTAATTGTATCAATAATTAGAGAAATATTTGGATCAGGAAAATTAATGGGTTACGAATTATTTGGAGATCGTATTGAAGGTACAGGTTTGTATGCCTATGGTTACATGGATAATAACTTTATAATTCTTGCACCATTCGCATTATTCGCAGTAGCCTTGGTTATTTGGGTGCAACGTGCAAGAAACAAAGCATTAATTGAAGAACATTAATTAAAATAGACATGGTAGATTATATTAATATAGCCTTAAAAGGTATTTTTATTGAGAACATGATTTTTGCCTACTTCCTAGGCATGTGTTCTTATTTGGCAGTATCCAAAACTGTTAAGACAGCTGTTGGATTAGGAGCTGCAGTAATTTTTGTATTAGGTGTTACAGTTCCTGTAAACTGGTTATTAGAAAACTATGTTTTAAAAGCTGGAGCGCTAGAATGGTTAGGTTCAGAATACGCAACAATGGATTTAAGTTTCTTATCATTCATAATGTTCATTGCGGTTATTGCTTCCATTGTACAGTTGGTTGAAATGCTTGTTGAGAAATTTGCTCCTGCGCTTTATGGTGCATTAGGAATTTTCTTACCACTAATTGCAGTAAACTGTTCAATATTAGGGGGAGCATTATTTATGCAAGAAAGACAATACTCAACAATTGGTGAAGCAACCACTTTTGGAATTGGTTCTGGAATTGGATGGTTTTTAGCCATTGTTGCAATTGCAGCAATTAGAGAAAAAATCAAATACTCTAATGTTCCTGCTCCTTTAAGAGGATTAGGAATTACATTTATCATCACTGGTTTGATGGGAATTGCATTTATGAGTTTTAGTGGAATTAGTTTATAATTAGAAGACAGAAATGGGACAAGTTATAATCATAACAGTAATTGTATTTGCAGTAATTACATTACTATTGGTAAGTTTATTGCTTTATGTAAAAGCAAAAATTTCTCCGGCGGGAAAAATTAAAATTACAATTAACGGAGAGCATGAGCTTGAAGTTGATGGTGGAGGAACGCTATTAAGCACTTTAGGTTCGAATGGAATTTTCTTACCTTCTGCTTGTGGAGGCGGAGGGACATGTGTTCAATGCATTTGTCAAGTAAACTCTGGAGGTGGTGAAATTTTACCTACTGAAGCACCGCACTTTTCAAGAAAAGAAATAGCCGATAATTTTCGTTTAGGTTGCCAGGTAAAGGTAAAAGAAGACATGCAAATTCATGTCGAAGAAGAAATTATGGGAATTAAAGAGTGGGAAGCAAAAGTAGTTTCAAACTATAACGTTGCCACTTATATTAAGGAATTTATTGTTGAAATTCCAGAAGATATGGATTATAAAGCAGGAGGGTATATCCAAATTAAAATACCACCATGCGAGATAAAATTCTCTGACATGGACATTACTGCTCATCCACAAGATCATCCAGGTGAACCAGATAAATTCGAAAAAGATTGGTCTGAAGGACCTTTTGCAATGCGTCATTTAGTAATGAAAAATGATGAAGAAGTTGTAAGAGCATATTCAATGGCTTCTTACCCTGCAGAAGGACGTAAGATTATGTTGAATGTTCGTGTTGCCGCTCCTCCATTTGATCGTAAGACGGGTACTTGGATGAATGTAAACCCAGGAATTGCATCTTCATATATCTTTAATTTAAAAGATGGAGATCCTGCAATTATATCAGGACCATACGGTGAATTCTTCATTAATGATTCTGAAGCTGAAATGTTATATATTGGTGGTGGTGCTGGAATGGCTCCAATGCGTTCTCACCTTTATGAATTATTTAAGACAATTAAAACTGGTCGTAAAGTATCGTATTGGTATGGAGGTCGTTCAAGAGCTGAATTATTCTATATCCACTACTTTAGAGATCTAGAAAAAGATTTTCCAAATTTCAAATTCTATATGGTATTATCAGATGCATTAGAATCGGATAATTGGGTACCAAAAAAAGATATTGATGATACAGACGGTGATGGGTTTGTTGGATTCGTTCATCAAGCTGTAATAGATCAATATTTATCAAAACACGAAGCACCAGAAGATATTGAATTTTATTTCTGTGGGCCACCAATGATGAACCAAGCTGTGATTGGCATGTGTGACAATTGGGGAGTTCCACCTGAAAATGTTCGTTTTGATGACTTTGGAGGATAATTTATCACTTCTTTATTAAGATACAAATCCCGTTTCATTAAATGAAACGGGATTTTTTATTCATTATTTTTAAACTTCTCCGCAGGTTATGAATAGGTTTCCCTTTTCAAGAATTTAACTTGTATAAAACAATTTCAATTTCAAGTGTGATTTGACGTATTCTTGACAGAAGAATAGTTAACTTCATAATTGAAAATCGAATCTTATGCTAAAAAAATTACCCCTACTCTTTTCCTTAATGTTTTTCATAACATGTTGCAATACAATAGAAAATGAACTTTCAATTGAACCGTTTAACGAAAAACAAAAAAATGAAGTCTTGGTTTTAGGAACTATTCATAGTGGTCATTATACAGACAGTGTATATAATACAGCTTATTTAGAAAAACTCATTCGTGAAATTAATCCAGATTATATTTTAGCTGAAATTCCTCCAAATCGTTTTAACGAAGCTATGGAAGGATTTATTCGAGATGATAGTATTTCAGAGCCACGCGTGATGCGATTTGCAGAATATGTTGAAGTGATCTTTCCATTGACAAAAGGAATGAATTTTGAAATTATTCCAACCGCAGGGTGGACAAGAATAATGGCGGATGAGCGAGCAGAAAAATTACGCGCTATCAGCCAAGATACGAATAGAACAGCAGATTGGGAAACCTATCTTGAAGCAAACAATCGGACCGACTCCATTTATGAATCTACTGGGAAAGTAAATGATCCTTATTTTATTCACACACACACTTATGACAGTATTCAAGACATCAGTTTACAAACATATAATGCATTGTTTAACGAAGAACTCGCTTTAGGAGGTTGGGACAATATTAACATTGCCCATTATTGGAATATTGAAAAAGCACTTGAAGAATATCGTTATCAAGGTAAACGTTTTTTAATAACATATGGAGCTGGTCATAAAGGTTGGTTTTTACGAGAATTAAAAAAACGTGATGATATCAATCTATTAGAAATGAAATCATTTTTAGATGCAATTAAATAAAAAAATGAAATTTATTAATTTGCGCTTAGTAATTTATGTTAATTCAAACGACTAACCTAAAAATCCATTCTTATTATAAAGCATTATGTTAAAACCATTTTTAATCCTCAGTTATTTTCTTCTTAGCAATTCATTATTAGCTCAAGACACAAGTGCTATCATTTTAAAAGAACCTCAAGATTGGAGGCTAGAAAAAGTAACTTTTCCATTAGATTTTGCTCCAGAAATTAAATACAACGGAATAGAAGAATTACGCTTTGCTCCAGGTATGTTTGATCCTTCTTCTGATTCGTATTTCACATATCTATTAGCGATTTCCATTAATGACAAGAAGAAATTTAAGCAAGAAGAAATCACTGATTTTTTATTCAAATATTATCGTGGTTTATGTGGTGCTGTGGCACAAGCAAAAAAACTAGACATTGATTTATCCCAAATAGAAGTTAAGTTAAAATCACAACGCAAAATCAAAAACATTGGTAGAATATATACTGCCAAAATTCGTTATTTTGATTCATTTACAAATGGGCAAGAAATTAACTTAAATATGGAATTTGAAGTGATTCCTGATCGAAAAAACAATAAAATGAATGCATTGGTTCTTGTTTCATCTCAATCCAAAAAGGCTGAAGTTTGGAACAAAATGTACGAAATACGAAAAAGAGTTAGTTTCCCCAATTTATAGATCGATTTCTTTGTAAATTTATGGAAACCTAACGCCTGAAACCCTTTTTATAATGTTGGATACCATCAAGAAACTGCGAAAAGAATTGCATCAAAACCCCGAACTTTCAGGAAAGGAATACAAAACAGCAGAACACATTGAAAATTTTATTCGCGAAAATTATAACACAAAAATAATTCGCCAAAATAATGGTGCAGGCCTTGCCGCCTTTTATACTTTTAGTGAAAAAGGACCTACAATTATGATTCGTTGTGAATTAGATGCCTTACCAATTCAAGAAGTAAATACATTCGAACATAAATCAAACGCGCAAGGTGTTTCTCATAAATGCGGACATGATGGCCATATGTCTATTGTTGCAGGACTTACTTTCTGGTTAAAAAAACAGGAATTTAGTCATGGAAAAGTGATTCTATTATTCCAACCAGCAGAAGAAACTGGGAAAGGGGCATTTGATCTATTAAATGATGTAAATTTTAAACCGTTAAACGTTGATTTTGCTTTTGCATTGCACAATATTCCCGGAGCTCCATTACATGAAATTATTGTAATAGAAAACAATTTTTCAGCAACAGTGCAAAGTTTATCAATATCACTCTTTGGCAAAGAAACGCATGCTGCAGAACCTCAAAAAGGAATTAACCCCACGATAGCCATTGCTGAAATTGCACAACAATTTTCAGATTTAACTATCCTTGATGGTATGCAAGAAAATTTTGCTGTCCTCACTCCTATCTATACAAACATAGGCGATAAATCATATGGTATTTCTGCCGCAGATGGTGAAATACATTATACGATTCGGACGTGGTCAAACAAAGCTATGGATGAATTGACCTTTAAAATGAAGAAAATTATTTCAACAATTTCAAAGCAACACCAACTTAAATTTGAAACGAAATGGTTTGAACATTTCCCAACTGCCGAAAATGATTATTCTTGTAATCAGTTAATTCGAAATGCTGCGATAGAAAATCATTTTAACTTAACCGAAAAACCACATCCATTTAAATTTGGTGAAGATTTTGGATGGTTTTCTCAACATTATAAAACGGCTATGTTTGGATTGGGCGCAGGTCTTAAAACACCTGCCTTACACAATCCTGATTACGATTTTCCAGACGAAATTATCCCCACAGGAATAACTATGTTTAAGTCAATCATAACACAAATTTTAACTTAATAATTCCTTAGAAAAGAGTTAATTGTCCATTCTTTGAAGGTCGTTGAAATAAATCCGTTCTCAACTGATGATGTTTTTGATTTTTAAAATAGAGGTTCTTAGCTATTTCCATTTGTCGCTGTAAATTCAACGCAAAACTTCCTTTTCCTCTCATTCTTTCACCAAATGCAGAGCTACCAATTTTTCCGTTGTGAATCTCTTTCAATTGATTGAGGACTTTCTCTTTCCTATCTGGAAAATTTTTATCCAACCAATCAGAAAATATTATTTCATTAGGCCCTAATAACCTTACCACATGCGAATGGAAACCATCCGCACCTAATTCATACGTTACTTTTGCTATATTCAGAATTTCATGGTCATTTAATGCTGGCACCATTGGAGACGCCATTATGTTAACAGGAATCTTATTTTTTTTAATGCCAATAAAAGCTCTAATTTACGTTTGCAAGAAGCAGTTCTGAGTTCTAATTTTCTTCTCAAATTTTCATTCAACGTTCTTATACTTAGGTTAACTTTAACCAAGTTCAATTTGCCTAATTCTTCAAGTAAATCTAAATCTCGCATCATCAATGCATTTTTTGTAATTATTCCAACAGGATGTTGATAATGTAAAAAAACACTTAACAATTGTCTTGTTAACTCAAACTTACGTTCACCAGGTTGATAACAATCTGTGTTTCCAGAAAGAACAATTGGTTTCACCTTCCAAGATTTCTTTTCAAAGGCATTTCTCAATAATTCTGGTGCGTTTTTTTTCACCATTATTTTCTCCTCAAAATCAGTTCCTGCACTGTATCCCCAATATTGATGTGTTGGTCTAGCATAACAATAAGTACAACCGTGTTCACAACCTTGATAAGGATTTAAAGAATAATCCATTCCAACATCTGGGCTATCCACTTTATTGACAATTGTTTTTGGATAGACTTCTAGGTATTGTGTCGATTTATCAATAATTTCATAATCATCTATGCCATCTAAACTCTTATTTGAATAAGAGTTTAGTTCAAATTTATTTACCGGATTCTTTTGAGCACCTCTGCCATTAAAATAGTGTTTTTTGTTTTGAGTCACAAACAAAAATACGAATTATTAATCAATAATATGATTACAAATTAATCATTCTATAATTAAACTTGATTGAATCTGTAATTTCCTAATTCATATGTAGCATTCGAAACAAATTCTTGCCCGTTTACTTTTTGATTTCGCTTTAACGAAATACAAATTTTTGTTTCTTCTAAAAAAGGTAAGCGATCAACATTTTTTAAACTACTCAATTCAATTACTATTTTACCACGGCCTAATAAATTCTTTTTATAAATCACAGAAGCCACTTGATCAAATGGGATACTCACTTCTTTAATCTTTGATTTATAGATTTCTAAAATATTATCGGAGACTTGATATTCAAAAAAAATGCCTTCTTGATTTACCCAAACAAAGCCAGTTGCTTTTGATAAACCAAATCGGGTCTCATCTTTTTTAAATTGAACTTTTTTCATTAATTCAAAAGTACATTTTATTTTAAAACCAGCATTCCTAATTTACATTAGTGGTTAAGTCAATTTATCATTTAATCTTATTTAACTAGATTTACAAAAAATCCCTTCATGTTTGAAATAGAAAGGAAAAATAAAAAATCAGAATGGGTATTTATGATCTTAAGTGGTATTTTCTTAGGGTCTTTAACAATGCTTAATATTCTAGGCATTACAAAATTCATTTCATTGGATTTTTCGATATTCAATACGACAATTCCGTTTCCTATTGCTATTGGAGTTTTGGCATATCCAGTTACTTTTTTATGCACCGATTTTATCAGTGAACTATATGGAAGAAAGAGGGCTAATATGGTTGTTTGGATAGGTTTGATTTTAAATTTTTGGGTTTTATTTATCATTTGGCTTGGAGGAATTCTTCCACCAGGTCCTGAATTAGATACTGTGGGGAATATTATTCCAGGCTCTAATGGCTGGATTTTTTATGAAGTACGTTTAGCTACTTTTGCTGCAACTTTCGCAAGTATGATTGCTTACACTTTAGCTCAATTTGTGGATGTAAGTGTTTTTCATTTTTTAAAGAAGAAAACAAATGGAAAGAAGCTTTGGCTAAGAAATAACGGCTCTACATTAATCAGTCAATTGGTTGACTCAACAGCGGTAATATTAATTACCCATTATTACGCAGACGCTCTTCCTAAAAATGACTTTGGAGAAATAACCGAACCACTTATCTATTTTATTGGAGCAAGTTATATTTTCAAATTAGTTGTTGCTTTATTTGATACAATTCCATTTTATATTGGTGTCAAATATTTAAGCAGCTATATTACTGATAATGCTAAAAATGCCAAATAAAGTTAATATTGCATCCAATGTAATCGGAAACTTAGCCTAATTTGATTATCTTCAAATCTGGACAAAACAAAGATTAAATGCCGAATTATGACAAAAGAAGAAGTATTAAACGAGCTTGAAAGCTACGGAGATGCGCAAACAAAAAAGACACTCACAAAACACGGTGCTAAAGAGCCTTTTTTTGGTGTCAAAGTTGCTGATTTGAAAAAAATCGTAAAGAAAACAAAGAAAAATCACGCGCTTTCCCTTGAACTGTATGAAACAGGAAATTCTGACGCAATGTATTTAGCTGGACTAATCGCAGATGAAAAACAAATTACAGCTGACGACCTAGAAAAATGGGTTCAAGATGCATATTGGTATTATATCAGTGAGTTTACAGTTCCTTGGGTTGCCGGAGAAACAACTTTTGGCTTTGACTTAGGGTTAAAGTGGATTGAATCGGATCAAGAAAATGTTGCAGCAGCTGGATGGGCTACATTAGCATCATTTGCAGCTGTAAATC
This sequence comes from uncultured Crocinitomix sp., assembly GCA_964415335.1. GTDB lineage: Bacteria > Bacteroidota > Bacteroidia > Flavobacteriales_D > Crocinitomicaceae > Crocinitomix. The sequence goes on along the minus strand of CAYPZN010000063.1, from coordinate 12,636 downwards.
CAGATGAAAATTTAAATTTAGAAACGTATAAATCACTTTTAAAAAGAGTTGAAAACACTGTCCATGATTCTAAAAACAGAGAAGGATACGCCATGAATAATTTTGTGATTGCCACGGGGTCTTACATCAAAGAATTAAGCAGTTTGGCCAAAGAAACAGCATTGAAAATTGGAAAAGTGGAGGTAAATATGAATGGCACGGCTTGCAAAGTTCCTTTAGCATCTACTTATATTGAAAAAGTAGAAAAACGCGGTAGTGTTGGAAAAAAACGTAAAACTGCACGTTGCTAATCGTTTTTCTTAAACTTAGCAAATTACTATCCAAGTTTAAACAACCCATTCGTATAAAAATTCGTATTCTTAGTACTTAAAAAATTTATAATGAAGACTTTTATTACACTAATTTTTCTGTCACTTGCAGGAATCGGTTATAGCCAAACAAATTGGCTAGAGCATCCAGATGAAGTAAATAATTGTGATTTCGTCAAATCAGGAAAATTTGTCAATAAAGAGACAAACAAAAGTGCAACAAAAGGTTATTGGATTGTTTTCAAGGATGGGTATGCAACAGAATATGTTGAAAACGGAAAGTTTTACTTAAAATCTAAGATCGAATTTACCTCTGATTGTTCCTACAAATCTACGGTAATTGAAGTGACTATTCCGAATTATCCGTTTGCAGTTGGTTCTACTATTCAATCAGAAATTGTACAAACTGCAACAGATGAAAACTTAGTCAAAATAAAATCAAGCATTAGCGGTAAGGAAAACGAGTTTATCTTACAAAAGATAGGTGATGAGTGAAACCGTAAGTCCTGCTGAACTAAAATCATTCAAAAAAGGACAAATAATTCAGCGTCAAGGTGAAATCTCATCCAACCTTTTTTTCGTGAAAAAGGGATTACTTAGAAGTTACATTATAGACAGTAAAGGAAAAGAACATATTTTTATGTTTGCTCCTGAAGATTGGACAATAACTGACAATGTCTCTTTTGATACCAAAGCAGAAATGTTTATTGATGCACTTGAAGATAGTGAAGTTGAAATTTATAGAAAAGAAAACGTACTTGCAAACATTGGCTATCATCAAGACAATAGAAAGCAAATTCTTAGTTTAATCAAACGTATTAGTGTATTACAAAAAAGAATTATTCTTTTAATGAGCGCGTCTGCAATAGAACGCTACGACCATTTTATAGAAACTTACCCTCAGATTACACAAAGAGTTCCGCAAAAAATGATTGCATCATTCTTGGGCATAACTCCAGAAGCTTTGAGCAAGATTAAATCACTCAAAATCAGGAAAAATTAAATTTTTTCCTTTCTTAATCTAGATTATTTTTTTCTATCATTTATCTCCCTAAAATTGTATTCGATTTACATATTTACATATTTACATATTTACATCAAAATTAAATCCTTTATAATGAAAAGAAATAAAACAATCTATTTAATCTTTACCGGGCTTTTTTCAGCATTAATGTTGTTCTCTGCTGGAATGTATTTCTTCAATCACCCTGAAGTTATTAAAGCTTTTGAAGCCTTAAATTATCCAACTTATCTTATTTATCCTTTAGCAATTGCAAAAGTTTTAGGGTTAATTGCTATCTGGTCTAAAAAATCAAAAACACTTGAACAATGGGCATATGCTGGTTTTTTCTTTAACCTTCTACTTGCGTCTTTTGCACATATAAGTGTTGGAGACGGAGAATTTGCAGGAGCTGTTTTAGGATTGGTATTCTTGAGTGTTTCTTATATCTCTTCTAAGAAATTGATTGCTGCCTAAACCAATTTAGTTGGTTAGGTAAATATCGTGGAGATCTAACACAAGTTCATAAACTTAAAATAAATGGCTCAAAATTCAGCAAATGAATTAGGAACAAAACCAATTAGTAAACTCATAATTGCCCAATCAGTTCCTGCAGCAATAGGTATTCTAGTGATGTCTTTAAATCTTATCATTGATACCATTTTTGTTGGGAATTGGATTGGGTCATCCGCAATTGCTGTAATAACAGTAGTTTTACCAATTGTTTTTTTAATTGCTTCGATAGGAATGGCTGTTGGAGTTGGAGGATCATCTATTATATCCAGAGCACTTGGGGCTCAAGAGCAAGAAAAAGCCGAGCATACATTTGGAAATCAATTCATATTATCTGTTGGACTTGTACTAATTTTAGTCATTGTAGGGCTTGTTTTTGCTGAACCTGCATTAAATTTATTTGGTGCTGATGATAGTATAATAGAATCAGCAAAAATTTATTATTCAATTCTGATGTATGGAGTCATCTTTCTAGCACTTGTAATGACCGGAAATCCAGTTATTCGAGCAGAAGGAAAGCCTCGTTTCGCAATGATTACAATGATAATTCCAGCATTATCCAATATTATTCTTGACTATTTGTTTATCGTTCTTTTTGATTTTGGCATTACAGGAGCTGCCTGGGCAACATCTTTCTCCTATTTCATGTCGTTTTTGTTCATCTTTTGGTTTTTTATTTCCAAGCGTAGTGAACTAAAAATCAAGGCTAAATATTTTGTTTTAAATTGGTCTATTGTTAAAGAAATTGGATCGCTTGGGGGAGTGACTTTAGCAAGACAAGGAATCATTAGCTTGCTCTCTATTGTTCTCAATCAATCATTACTATTGTATGGAGGAGGAACATCATTAACTGTATATGGAATAATTAGTCGCATGCTTATGTTTGCTTTATTTCCAGTAATGGGAATTGCTCAGGGATTTATGCCAATTGCTGGTTATAATTATGGTGCAAAAAAATTTCCTCGTTTAAAAGAAACAATCAATAAGTCAATCCTATATGCAACAGCAGTCGCTTTAGTCGTTTTCATAATTATTATGATTTTTCCAGACTACATTGTTCGGGTTTTTACGGCCGATCCAAAAATCCTAAGTCAAACACCAAATGCACTTAGAATTGTTTTTGCTATTACGCCTCTAATTGCTATTCAATTAATAGGATCTGGCTATTTTCAATCCATTGGAAAAGCTCGCCCAGCATTACTTTTGACATTATCAAAGCAAGGATTTTTCCTTATCCCACTCATTTTAATTTTACCTCCGTACTACGGATTATTAGGTGTTTGGATTGCATTTCCTATTGCAGATTTACTTTCTACATTAATTACGGCAATCTTTCTGAGAAAAGAATTAAAATCTTATTTGACTAATTAAACTGAAAGAAACAGTTAAATAACTTCTATTAAGTGAACATCAAAAATTAAAACAGAATTAGGAGGAATTGAACCTACACTGCTTTTACCATACCCTAAAGCGGACGGAATCAATAAAGTTCCCATTCCTTCTTCATTAAATTTAGGAATCCCTTCAGTCCAACCTTCAATTACATTTTGAAGACCAAAAGTAATTCCCTCTTCAGAGCTTTCATCAAACACCGTTCCGTCGGTTAAATAACCTTTATAAGCAACCGTTACAGTTGAAAAACGATTAGGAGAATCTCCAGTTCCCTCTTCATCAATAATATGATAAAGTCCATTCTCATTAGAAATAGCAGTCAAATTATTTGTTTCAATATAATTTCGAATAATCATATCATCCGTAGCTGCCTGTTCTTCAGTTTTTTTCTTTGAACAAGATGAAAACCCAATAGCTAAAATCAAAGCCCCAATAAAATACTTCATTTTTTAATCTTTAGAGTATAAATTTAGTATAAGAATATATAACTCAAAACAACTTGTTTTATTGTTCTTTACTTGTCATTAGTTTTTAACCTTATAATCAAACAAAAATATGTAGTTTTAAAACTAAAGGTTAATAATGAAAGATATTAATGAAACGCTTTCTTATCCACTATTAATTGATGGTGGATTGTCAAATGTTTTGGAAGATTTAGGAGCCAATTTAGGGCATCAGTTATGGTCTGCACACTTAATTGAAAAAAGCCTGAATTAATCGTTAAAGCACATTTGACTTATCTAAATGCAGGTGCTAAATGCATTATAACATCAAGTTATCAAGCATCAATAGCAGGATTTGTAGAACATGGATAAACGAAATCAGAAGCAAAAGTTTTATCGAAACTTTTATTAAAATCAGGAAAACAAACTTGGATTTCATTTTCCTGTAAAGATGAAAATCGATTAAATGATGGCAACCTTTTAATAGATGCTGCGGGTTTGTTCAAAAACCATCCCAATGTATTTGCAATAGGTGTAAATTGTACTGTTCCACAATACATTTCATCAATAATAGCAAATCTTAAAAAAGTTATTCCAAATAAAAAAATTATTGTTTATCCTAATTCTGGAGAGGCATATAACATAACCCATCAAAACTGGATTGGAATCGCAGACCCAATGAATTTTAATGAAATGGTTCAAGAATGGGTTGAAATCGGTGCTGATATTGTTGGAGGGTGTTGCCGTATTACTCCAAATCACATTAAAAAAATTGCAGAAATTTTGTGATAATGTAATTTCTTGATTTATATCAAGAGAATAAATATGACTATTGATGACATTTGTTTAGTAAAACTAAACGATATGAAATTATTTATCCCCTTTTTATTCCTTTCACTAATAAATACAAATGCTATGGCCAAAGAAATTAGTACAGAAATTAAGATCAATGCAAGTAAAGAAAAAATATGGCAAATTTTGACTGACTTTGAACAGTACAGCGCTTGGAATCCATTTATCAAACAAATAAATGGCAACGTATCAGTTAACGAAAAAATAACCGTCAAAATACAACCTCCAGAAGCAAAAGAAATGACATTTAAACCAAAAGTTCTTTCGTATAAAAAGAATCAAGAATTTAGTTGGAAAGGGCGCTTACTTTTACCTGGAATTTTTGACGGTGAGCACAAGTTTCAATTAAGAGATAACTTAGATGGTACAACAACATTTATCCATAGCGAAGTTTTTAAAGGGATACTCGTTCCTTTTCTTAAGAAAAACTTAGATGTAAACACTAGAAATGGTTTTGTACTGATGAATGAAAAATTAAAAGAATTGGCAGAAAAACAACCTGTAGTATTCATTAATTTAGCATTGGTATTAAAAAAACAATCCAATGAATTGGAAAGGTAAGAAAATAATTATCACTGGAGGCAATTCTGGAATAGGTAAACAGTTAGTAAACGATTTTAATAAGGCTGGTGCTTCAATTGTTTTTGGTGGATTAGAAAAAAGAAGTGTCCAACACGTTTCAGATGCGTTAGGTGTAAAAGGAATTGTTGCTGATTTGAGTATTGAAGAACAATTGATTGGTTTCTTTAACGAAGCAATTAAATATTTGGGAGGTGTAAACCTTTTAATTAACAATGCAGGATATGTTATTGCAGAGCCTTTTGAAAATTTAAGCCGATCAAATTTCGAGTACATGTTTGCAATTAACTCAATTGCACCCGCCAGATTATCACAATTAGTACTTCCCTACTTCAAGCAGAATGGAAAAGGTGATATTATAAATGTAGGAGCTACAGGCGGGGATTATGCTTTTAAAACAGGTACAGCATATTCTGCCAGTAAAGCCGCTTTAAAAATAATCTCGAAAAATTTGAGTTTAGAGTTTCGGGAAGATAATATTCGCGTTTTTCATGTAGATCCAAGTCATTGCTCCGATACTAACAATGGTAATTATGGTACTCAAATTCCAAAAGACAACAATAAACTGAATCCAATGGACATTTCCCAATTAATTCTTCACATTCTTGAATTGGATAGAAGAGCTTTTGTACCTGAATTGAGTGTTTGGGGAACTGCTCCTTAAGTTTGATTGATTGTTTAGAAGTCAACCATTAAACATAATTCTTTTTTGATCGATTCGTTTAAACTAAATCGCTACCTTTAAATGGTAAAAACAGATTAGTTTTATATGAGTCTTAAAGAAGAACTTGCAAATAGGTCAGCAAACACAAAACACAAATTAGCTCCAGAAAAATGGGCAATAATGGAGAATGCTACAAATGAACTTATTCGAGAAAATTATGCTAAAAATGCCTTAAAAACAGGAGACGTAATAGGTGATTTTTCACTTCCCAATTTTAAAAATCAACTCATACAACTTTCTTCTATTTTAAAAGAGGGTAATGTTGTTTTATCATTTTATAGAGGAGGATGGTGCCCTTATTGTAATATGGAATTGATGGCATTGCAAAAAATACTGCCAGAGATCGAAGCCAACCGCGCAAAATTAATTGCCATATCTCCCGAACTTCCAGATAAAACATTTTTAACAATTGAAAAAAACAAACTTTCTTTTGAAGTATTGAGCGATATAGACAATACCGTTGCAAAAACTTTGAATTTAGTTTTCAAAATGCCAGTAGATTTACAAGACTTGTATCAAAATCAATTCAACATTGATGTCCAAAGTCATAATGGAAATGATGATTTTGAACTTCCTATGACTGCAACATATGTGATTAATCAAAAACAAGAAATTGTTTACGATTTTATAAACGAATATTATACGAAACGTGCTGAGCCTTCAGAATTAATCGAAGTATTAAAAAATATTTGCTAAAATAAACAACAATGAAGTTAGGGGTCTTTTCAATCAGTCTAAACGTGAAAAATATTAATCTTTCAAAAGAGTTTTATGAAAAATTGGGATTCGAAGTATTTGCCGGAGATTTAAGCATGAATTATTTAATCATGAAAAATGGAAATGCATTAATTGGTCTATTTCAAGGAATGTTTGAAAATAACATTCTAACTTTTAACCCTGGATGGGATGAAAATGCAAAAACTTTAGAGAGCTATCAAGACATTAGAAGTTTGCAAAAACAATTAAACGAAGAAGGAATAAATCCCGTTAACGAAATAGATCCTTCATCAAGTTCTGGACCTGCTAATTTTACACTCAAAGATCCTGATGGTAACATAATTTTAATTGATCAGCATATTTAACTTTAAAAAGCACTCTTCCACCTTTATTATTCTTTGTAGATTCATAACAAGTTCTTAACTTAGCATCCACGTAATTAACTTTCTTAGTCTAATAAATGCGCTTAAAACCCTACATTATTTTTGCATTTTATAACTTCTTGTTATGCGCTAACATATGGTCGCAAGACAATTATTCTGAAAAATTGAGAATAATTTTGAATGATTCTCAAGAAACAGAAGAAGATAGACTAAGCGCCTTTTCTAATCTTGTAAGAATTGACTCTTTCTCCAATTCGGCTGAAATATTTTTAGATGAAAACCTAAATGATTCAAGTAACATAAGAAGTACATTTTTATTGAAAATGAAGATGGCTTATTCCCTGGAAAAATCCAATTTTTCGGAAATGAGAATTAAATGTACAGAAATACTTAACGCTCGTGATTGTAATGGAAACGATAGTATTAATGTTTTTAACACTTTAGCTACTTACTATAGGCGATTAGGGTATTACAACAATGCAATTGATAACATAATTGCTGTGATCAAAATCAACGATAGAAAACAAAATTACTTTCAAAGTGAGCAAAATTATTCTGATTTGGCCAGTATTTCCATGGAACAAAGAAGTTACGAAGAAGCCTTGAGTAGTTATTATCAGTCTTATAACCTTAATAAAGACTATGAAGATCATCTTTATCCATATAGCATGATGAATAACATTGGTCTAGCACATTTTTACCAAAAAAATATAGACTCTGCATTGTATTATTTCAATTTTGTTCAGAATTATCTTGAAAATGAATTACCAGATAGTTTGCGTACAAGAAATACAGATTTCTTCTTAGGATTAGTTGTTGGTAATATTGGAGATGTATACCTGAACAATGGAGAATATGAAAAAGCTGAACCTTTACTCCTTTTTGATATTGAAAAAAGCCGCTTGGCAGGTGAAAAAGAAAATGTTGCAATTACACAACTCAACCTTGCAAAAATCTATTTACAAACAGGTAAAATGGACTTAGCTGAAACATATTTAGACAGAGCTTCTATGATTATTGAAAACAATAATTACAGGAGTATTAAACGAAGGTTTCTTTTGCTTTGCGCAAAATTTTATGAAAAGATGAATGTACATCTAAATAGCTCTAATTATTATAAAGAATATATCACGTTAAATGATTCTATTAACAATGAAATAACACAACGAAAAAACATTGACTTAAGACTTGAATATGAAGCAATGAGCCAAGAAAAAGAAAGGGAGATTGCTAGTATAGGAAATAAAAAAAATGTACTCGAATTATACACAAAAAAAATTCAATTATACTTTTCATTGGGTATTGTAGTTTTACTACTCCTTATCTTGTTTGTCACTTATAAAAACAATCGAAATAAGTCAAAGCTAAATAAAGAATTGACTTTGAAGAACAGCGAAATACTAATACAAAGTAAAGAACAAGAAAAAACACTTCGTGAAAAAAACGTATTGCTACAAGAAGTTCATCATAGAGTAAAAAATAACTTTCAAATGATTTCAAGTTTATTGCGATTACAAGCAACAGAAATGAATGATGAAAAAGTTCAATTTGCGATTGAAGAAAGTATTAATCGATTACATTCCATTTCACTAATTCATCAAAAGTTATACATCAAAGAAGATTTTCATAGTATTAGTTTCAAATCCTATTACGAAAGTTTGATTGAACAAATTCAAAATTCCTTCGTTTGCAAAGCAAAAATAAATATCGAAACTCAAATAGGAGATTTTAATATTGCAATTGATAATGCTGTACCTTTAGGTTTAATTATTAATGAAATTATAAGTAACTCATACAAGCATGCTTTCATTGGTAAAGCAGAAGGACAAATTGTTGCAGTTATAAAAAAAGAAAAAAATGTAGTTAAACTGAAACTTAGTGATAATGGAGTTGGACTTCCTGAAAAATTTGAAGCTTTTGAAAAATCATTTGGCGCCACACTTATAACTTTATTAGTCGAACAAGTTGAAGGAAAAATAAACTATTACAACGACAACGGAGCAGTATTCGAAATTGAATTCCAAGACATTTTAAAATCGTAACCTTTATATAGTTAACTTTAACTGTTATACAGTACTCAATCAAAATTTACTATGTCTTCTTGTGCAATATGTGATTCAAAAAAAATAAACTTTCTTCTTAACTGGAAAGAATATAAAATTCTTAAGTGTAAAAATTGTCAACTCATTTTCACAACCCCTATCCCTTCTGACATTGTACTCAATGAATTTTATCAAGGCTTCATGTTTTTAAAACCCGAATTGCATAAAATAGAACGTGAAATAGATAAAAGAAAAAAAGAGTTAACCAGATTGTTTGAATTATCTGGACAACAATTAAAAAATTACCTTTTCTTAGATTTTGGAGGAGGGACTGGAGTCGTTTTTAAAGCAGCTTCAGAACTCGGGCTAAACACCTATTATCAAGATTTAGATCAACAAGCCGAAGTTTTTACAAAGAAACATTTTGGATTAACTGAAGAAAAAACGATCAAAGATTTAAAATCATCTTCCTTAAAATTTGATTACATATTTTCTGATAATGTAATAGAACATGTTCCGAATCCAGAAAACTTTGTGCTAAACTTGATAAATCAATTAAATACCAAAGGAACACTCGTTATTAAAACTCCTCATGCAAGCAATACTGAAATATTTTTCAATCCAATAATTGCTATAAAAGGATACTTTGTTAATGCATTAAAGCATAATTCTTTTATTAAATCCTTGAGAGCATATTTTTTACGATTTTGGCATTGCGATCCGCCAAGACATATTTACTCATTTTCTAAAAAAAGTTTTGAATTATTAATGAAAAGAGAAAGTTTCATCCATACTGATTATAAAATTTTGTTTTACGATATTCCGTTATTTTCGAATACAATAACAAAAAAGGTTTTTACAAAACAGACCAAATTTTCTTTTTCAAAATCAATTTTATTCAGGCTTCTTTCTATTCCTTTCATACCAGTTGAAATTATTCTTCAATCCTTCAAATGGATTTTTGTGAAAATGAAAATACTATCTCCTGGAGGAATCATACTGAAAATCGAACTTAAATCTTAAGAAAAGAACGAAATAGCGTCAGAATTTTAACACTCAAACTCATCTCAATCAAGTAATATCGGAATTAGTTTTTTGCAAAGAGATTAGTATTTTATTTTAAAACAATTTATTTTATCTTTATTTCTGCCCTGAAAGAAATTAAAGTAAAGATTGATCTATGATACAGGCTCTCAATATAAAAAAACACTCTGTGAAATTTATTTATATTCTACTTGGAACAACAGTCATTTCATGTGATTTAGATTCCACAGCCGAAATTCCAGTCTATAAGAATGAAATGATTAAAAAACCAAATATTCTTTTCGTTTCTATTGATGATCTTGGACCAAATTTAGGTTCTTATGATAATAAATATATTAAATCACCTAACCTAGATGAATTTGCACAAAATGGAATGACTTTTAGAAACACATATTGTCAGGCAGCAGTTTGTGCACCGTCAAGAGCAAGCCTAATGACAGGTCTCAGACCAGATTCTACCCGTGTTTGGCATTTAGGAGATAAGTTTAGAGAAATTCATCCAGATATCGTCACACTTCCCCAGCATTTTAATTCAAACGGATATCACACAGTTTGTATTGGTAAAATATTCCATAATTATATGCCCGATTCCATTTCATGGGACGAACCTGATTTGCGTCCATCTCAATACCTCAGGCCTGAATGGTTAAAAAGAGATGGAGAAACCTTCTATGTAAATAAAGAAACTCAGAAAAAACAGGAAATTAAACGAAATGAATTGGTGAGTAAAAAACTTGATTATTATGCTGATGGTTGGAACAATGGCCCTGCATGGGAAATGGAAGATGTCCACGATAGTGCTTATTTTGATGGAGCACAAACCGAATTGGCCAAAAGAACATTAACGCGTTTATCTAAAAACGAAAAACCTTTCTTTATGGCTCTAGGTTATTTTCGACCGCACCTACCTTTTGCAGTACCAAAAAAATATTGGGATCTCTATGATAGAGATAGTTTGCCACTAGCAAGCAACCCTTATCTTCCGAAACAATCTCCAATTATGTCTATGAATTCAATGTACGAACTAAGAGGTTATGATGGGTTTTCAAAGATAAAGCATCCTTCAGAAAATGTAATGGCAGAAGATACTGCACGTATTCTTAAGCAGGGTTATTATGCAAGTGTCAGTTACGTAGACACACAATTCGGTAAGATTATTCAACACCTAAAAGAACTCGATATTTATGATAATACAATCATTATAATTTGGGGGGATCATGGATGGAAACTTGGTGAACATAACGGCTGGTGTAAACAAACAAATTATAATATAGATATACATGTTCCTATGATCATTTGTAGTCCAAATCAGCCAAACAAAGGCAAGCAAACTTTTGAACTTACTGAATTAGTTGATATCTATCCTTCTCTTTGTGAACTTGCAGGGATTACTCCACCTACTTATTTACAAGGAACAAGTTTTGTTCCATTAATAAAAGAACCCAATCGAAGTTGGAAAAAAGCTGCTTTTAGTCAATTTCACAGAAGACCAAAAGTAACTCCTGATGGAGGAAGGTATATGGGGTACTCCATTCGAACAAAAGATTATCATTATGTAGAATGGTATGAGTGGGATGAAAACATAAAAGAAAAAGGAAAATATGTCGTAAATGAATTGTATGATATTAATAATGATCCAGAAGAAAATAACAATATTTCAAATTATTCAGCGAATAAAGAAATAATCGAGCAACTAGCCCTTCAATTATCTGGAGGCTGGAAAGAAGCAATACCCGAATAAATCAACTTCATAAAAAGCATAGATAGTCTATATTTATCGATTATAGTCGTTTATTTTCATACACTTTTATTGATCTCAAAACAGAATAGTATTCTAAATTATTTAGTAATAAGTATCTTTACCAGTAAAAAGTATAATGAAAAAAATTCTTGTTACTGGAGGCTTCGGAAAAATTGGCAAACACTTCATTTTAAATGCTGCAGATAATTATAAGATAAGAGTAGCAGATATTAAAACCGATTCTAAAACATTTTCCAATCATATAGAAATCATTCAAGCCGACTTAACTCAGCTTGAAAACTGTATTGACGCTTGTCAGAATATTGATATTATTATTCATTTAGCAGGAATAATTGATGATGTTTCAGAATCTGACGAGATGTTTGACACTAATTTAATGCTCAATAGGAATATATTTAAAGCAGCTAAAATAGCTAATTGTAAAAAAGTTATTTTTGCTAGTAGTGCTCAAACAATAGAAAGTTATCCCACCGATTTACAAATAAATAAAGATCAAATTGTAAAACCAAGAAACATTTATGGCGTTGCTAAATGTTTTGGTGAAGCTTTAGCCGCTTATTATGCTTATCAGAATAACATATCATCAATCTGTCTTAGAATTGGTGCTTATGAATTTCCAGAAGATCATACAGAAATGAGTTTCCGAGATCTTAGTGCATACTCAAATCCGGACGACATTAACCAATTAATTAGTAAATGCATTGAAGTCGAAAATATCCAATTCGAAGTTTTCAACGCGATTTCAAACAATCGGTATAAACGTCTCGATATTACAGAAGCTCAAGAGAAATTGGATTATCATCCAAAAGCTGATGCTTTTGAATTATTCACACCATCTATAAGTACTTAAAATAGTTTCTAAAACCAAAAAAGCCTC
>CAYPZN010000062.1:0-23007 GCA_964415335.1 uncultured Crocinitomix sp. | reverse complement strand
AGAAGAAAACTCGAATCAAATTGTACTATTTTAGAATCGAACTCAGGTTATTATTAATCGTAAAAAACCTTGGTGCAATTACATCAGGGTTTTTTTTATGCCCAGCGTTTTTCTTTTCTCCATGGAAAAAACAATAGTAAAGCGTAAATTGGATACCAAATTTGGTGAATAATTAAGACAAAAAACAAGCTCAATTCTTTCTTTATCAATTGATTTATTACAATTGCTTCGGCGATTAATTTAAGTCCAATTGGGATTAAGAACAAACGACTTTCAAAGGAATAGACAACACTAAGTAAAAAAGCAATTTGAGTTAAACTCAATAATAGTAATCCAGTTAAATTTGCTCCATTCAAAAGGGACATCATTTTTCCAAACCACCTTTTTCTTTGTTTAAACAAGCCAAAAAAAGAATCTGGACTATTTGTTTCAACAGAAAGGCTTGGATCAACAATTGTCAAAACTTGATAGCTGTGTTTTTTCATTGCATTTAACAAAAACAAATCGTCTCCTGAGGCAATATCATAATCCTTTCTCTGTTCCTCTAATGCTAAAAAAGCACTTTTTCGAAAAATTAAATTCGCACCATTGCAAATGATTTCTTGGTTTAAACTGGCAAGACCAGTTCCAATACGTCTTAAAAATTCGAACTCAATATTCGCTAATTTTCCCACTAAAGAATGGGTCTTCATCTTTACAGGCAAAATAACTAAATCAGATTCAGGAATACTTAAAATTTTACTCAGGTAGCTAGACGAAAATGAAACGTCAGCATCAAGGGTTAAAATGAATTCAAATGCCGCTTCTTCGACACCCGATTTAATAGCATATTTCTTGCCTTTTTCATATTTATTGTCAATTACAACGAATTTTTTAGTTAATCTTTCCTCAATAAATCTAACCGTTTCATCATCAGAGTAATCGTTAATAAAGATTAACTCAGCATTCATGTTTAGATTTGAGTTATTTAACGACTCTATAAGGTTTAAAATTCTACTCTCTTCATTATGAAATGGTATGAGAATTGAAATTCTCTTTTCTTCAGGTGAGTTATATCGTTGCTTTTTTAATTGATTTTCTCCAATATTCAACAGCACCGCTATTAAGAATTGGATTGAAAAAAAAACTATTAATATAACCAGCATCATTTTTTTTGTGCTAAAATAACTGTCCCAATCAATGAAGGTAATCCAATATTTAATGACCACAAAAGAAATCCTGTAAATAAGATAACAACGTCCGGAATTCCCACCATACCTAAAATGACTAAAGCAGAAGCTTCTCTTACAAATAATTTTCCAAAAAAGAACGACGGTACAATTGTCATTAAAAGATAAACAGAAGCGATTGAACTAATTAAAACCATTATCGAATTATCTTGATGAAAAGAGATTAAGATTAGGATGTATTGAGTGAGAAAAATACAGTAGCGAATTGCACTCAGGATAAGAACTTTTACTTTTAACTCAGCAGTTGTTTCATCAATAAATTTTACTCCTTCTTTTAATCGTTGATTTAATAAATAACTAAACGGTTTTCGATTAATCAACTTTGGCTTGAAATAAGCTAAAATGGACAAAAAAAGTATTAAAATGACCACAATTTGATATAAAATGATGTTTTTTTCGCGAAAAAAATCGAAAAAAAAGAATAATCCAATGGCTCCGAAAAAAATTGTAATTGTAAATTGAGATAAGTTAGCCAGTAAGGTTAGTAAAGTCCCTTTAAGTTTATATTTTTTTTCTAAGGGAAGAACTCTGCCTATAAAGTTACCTAATCGGTTTGGTGTAATGATTCCTGTACTTATGCCGGCTAAAACCCCTTTTAAGGCTTCCGTAAATGTAAGTTTTCGTAAGCTTTGCATCAACATTTTCCACTTGATAGCCTCTAACGACCAATTCGCGAACACCAATATTGTTGTAATAATTAAAAACACGGCCGCATTATCTGATAAAATCAGCTTTGAAAAGTCATTTTCTCGCAATACATCAAAGATTTTCCAGCAAACAAAGACAATAATTATTGGGGCCAATACAAATTGAACCAAGAGGTGTTTATTTTTTAAAATTTTACTCAAGAAAAAAATTTACATCCAATTTCATGAGAATAATTATTATTCCCAAATTACTATCACTTTCCCTATTGAATTTCTAGACTCCAACAATTGATGGGCTTCTGAAATACGATCAACTGGAAAACGAGCGCCAACATGAGGTTTTAATTCTCCGGAATTAACCAAATCTATAACTCGTGTCATACACCGATTTAATACTGCTGGTTTATTGTCTCCAATTTTTAACATATTCACACCAATAATTGACTTTGAGCGCATCATGGTTCCAATAGGAATTATTATTCCCATTTTTCGCACGAAGTTTAGTGTAGAAAAAATGCCCCATCTTTTGCCCGATCGCTCGGAACCACCGAACAAAACAATTTTACCTCCTGAGCCAATAAGGTTAAAGTCTTTTTTAAATGTTTTCCCCGCAATTGGATTAAAAGCAATATCTAAGCGTTGATTATTCAATAGGCTTCCAATTTCCTCTTCATATTCTTTTTCACGATAATTAATTACATGATCTGCTCCCTGTTTCTTCATGTAATCCAACTTTTCTTTTGATCCTGCCGTTGCAAAAATCTCGCACTTTTTATGCTTGCAAAGTTGAATTAACGCTGTTCCAACTCCTCCTGCACCTGCATGGACTAATACCTTATCGCCTTCAAATAAATTAGTGCATTCATATGCCATATAATAAGCGGTTACGTATTGCGTAGCAATACAAAGGGCAATACCAGCATCTAAGTCACCAATTTCAACAAACCCAAGACGCGTTGTTACAGCATAGGTCGCATAACCTCCAAAACGGGTAAACGCAACAACTCGTTTTCCAATTAAATTTTGATCTAAATTTTGGCCAACTTTCACAATTTCTCCAACAACTTCGTAACCAATTACGCAAGGTAAAGGAGGTGCCTCACGGTAAATTCCATTTCGCGCCATGACATCAGCATAATTTAACCCAAATGCTTCTACTTTAATCAAAACTTCGCTGTCAAAAGGGGTCAGTTGTTCAGTTTCACGCTCTTCGAAAGCATTTGCTGCATTTCCATTTTTAACTAAATAGATTGCTTTCATTATTCTTATTTGCTTTTGCCTTCAATTACAACCACAAACTCTCCTTTAATCGGATTGTTTGTAAAATGCGTAAATAATTCACTTGCTGTTCCGCGCACAGTTTCTTCAAATTTTTTAGAAATTTCCCTTGAGATAGAGATTTGCCTAGTTGAATCAAAATGCTCTTCAAATTGTTTTAACGCTTTTAATATTCTGTGTGGAGATTCATATAAAACTACCGTTCGTTCTTCTTCAGCAATTCGTTGAATTCTTGTTTGTCTTCCTTTTTTAGTGGGTAAAAACCCTTCATAAATGAATTTTTCACAAGGAAATCCTGAGTTTACAATAGCTGGAACAAATGCAGTTGCTCCTGGTAAACATTCGACTTCAATTTCACGTTGCAAACATTCTCTTACCAATAAAAATCCAGGATCTGAGATTGCTGGTGTTCCGGCATCAGAAACGATCGCATAAGTTAAACCACTTTCCAACTCATCCGCGATACGATTAACCGTTTTATGTTCGTTATTCAAGTGGTGCGCAATTAACTTGTTTTGAATTTCATATTTTTGAAAAAGCTTTGATGTTGTTCGAGTATCTTCCGCAAGTACAGCATCTACTTCTTTTAAAATTCGAATGGCCCTAAAAGTAATATCTTCAAGGTTACCAATTGGAGTGGGAACAACATAGAGTTTACTCATCCCCAAAACTTATTTCATACAGCTTAGACCACCATTTTCCGGTTGCATAAATTTTTTCTGTATCTGGGTTGTAAGCAATTCCATTTAACACATCATTTCCTGGTTCATTTGCATCATTTACAATTGCGGAAAAATCAATATAACTCAAAACTTTTCCTGTAGCGGTGTCGATTTTTACAATCCGATTATCTGTGTAAAGATTTGCGTAAAGTGCTCCATCAATTAATTCAAGTTCATTAATTTGCATCACGTTTGTTTGGTGATCAAAAATGTTGATTGTTTTTTCTATTTCGAATGTTCTAGGGTTTCTCCAAACAACCTCATCTGAACCATTAGACATGATTAGTTGCTTGCCATTGTTACAAAGTCCCCAACCTTCGCCATCATAATTGAACGTCCCGATCTGGTTAAAATCCATATCATACCTATAGCAAATTTGTGCACGATAGGTTAATTGATAGATAGTATCATTTAAAATAGTTATTCCCTCACCAAAAATTGCCCCATCTAGTTCGTGTTCTCTTAGTTTTGTTCCTGATTGCAAATCAACTTCGGTTAAAATGGACTGATTGTATTGCCCTGTCCCTTCAAAAAATTTTCCATTATAAAATTCCAGTCCTTGCGTGTATGAAGTTTTAGCATGAGGGTAGGTATTCACGATTGTTGCTTTTTCATTTTCTGGAATAACGTCGGAAAAAATAATCACTTGTCTGTTATCTCCCCTAAGTTTTCCTTGTTCATCCTTGTAAGACAAGAAAATTTTTGTTTTTCCAACCTGTGCCAACTTCGTTTCAACATTAATCGTTTGGTTTTCTACTTTTAGGTTTCCTTGATACAATGTATCATTAATAAAGAGTTCTAGTTCCCTAACCGATTCTGGTTTATTGACTTTAATTTCAATTTCTAATCTATTTCCAGACACAAATTGCTGATCGTTTTTAGGTGTTATAAGCTGAGCCGGAACAACATTATCGTTGGTTTTGTTATTTATTTCATTTTTTGGTTGTTCACCAGAACAACGAATGAAAAAAAACACGGTAAATGCACCTAAAAAAACAAGTATCTTTCTTTTCACAATGACGCTATTTAGAAGTTTTGGATCATTTCCATCAACACTTGTTTTTTACGTGTTGAAACAGGGACTTTTGTTCCATCTTTAATAAAAATATATCCATCAGATTTCGTAAACTCTTTGATAAACCTGGCATTAACAAGATGCGATTGATGCACGCGAATAAAATTATGCCCTGAAAGCAATTTATCAAACTCTTTCAATGTTTTTGTAACTAATAACTTCGTTCCATCAGTAAAATAGAACATGGTATAGTTAATGTTTGATTCACATCTCAGAATCTCATCTACTGAGACAATATGAATTTTTTCTAGAGTATTTAGTGCAATTCGTTTAGGCTGATCAAAGTTTTCTTTCAACAACTCTATTCGCTTTGTTGGTTCATCTTGTTGCTCAACTCGACTAACCGCATCCATTAATTCATCCGGATCAATTGGTTTCAGCAAATAGTCAACTGCACTAAATTTAAAGGCTTTAACCGCATATTCATCTGAAGCAGTTGTGAAAATGAGTTTGAAGTTTTTTTCGGGTAAAATTTCAAGCAAATCAAAGCCTGTTCCATCTTGCATTTGGATATCCAAAAACACTAAATCTGGTGCTGTCTCTTTAATTAATTTTGCGCCTGAAACAACGCCCTCGGCCTCACCAATCACTTCAATATTGACACAATAGTTTTCTAAATCAGATTTTAAAACTGCTCTAGCTTCTGGAATATCATCAATAATGATTGCCTTTATCATAAATTTGATTTTATCGCATCAACACTAATTTGGTTGTGTGACGTATTGTAGGTGCACTTTCCGTTTTTAATAATCAAAATTTGTGGTGATTGATGCATCACACCAAATGTCGATTCAATTTTATTCGAAATTGACCGATATGCAATTAAATCCAAATAAACTGGAGTTGCTGTTTCTTCGGCAATATCCCAATAATTTTGTAAGCGACTTAACGCCATAGAACTAATTGAACATCTTGTACTGTGCTTTAATAAAATCACAGGTTTCTCATGTGATTCTTTCACTAATTCAATTAATTGTTCTTCTTCTTTTAAAATCACCCAATTGATATCGGCCTGATCTTCTTTCTTTTTTCCAAATGAAAATAATCCCATTAAAATGCTGTTTTAAATTGTTTTAAAAATCGGATGTCGTTCTCTGAATATAAACGCAAATCCCCTACTCTATACTTTAATTGTGCTATTCGTTCTACTCCCATTCCAAATGCGAATCCAGAATAAACATGTTTATCTATTTCAGCTGCATCCAATACTGCTGGATCAACCATTCCACAACCTAATATTTCTAGCCAACCTGAATGTTTACATACATTACATCCATCTCCATTACATAATGTACACGAAACATCTACTTCGGCACTCGGTTCGGTAAACGGAAAATAAGATGGTCTTAGCCTGATTTTTGTTTTCTCTCCAAACATCTCCTTTGCAAAATATTGCAAGGTTTGTTTCAAGTCTGCAAATGACACATCTTTGTCAATATAAAGACCTTCCACTTGATGAAAGAAACAATGTGCACGTGCAGAGATTGCTTCATTTCGATACACACGCCCTGGAGAAATTGTCCGAATTGGAGGCTTGCTATTTTCCATGACACGAACTTGAACAGAAGATGTATGTGTTCTTAAAGCCATTTCTCTTTCTCCTTTTTCAATAAAGAAAGTATCTTGCATATCTCTTGCAGGATGTTCGGGTGGGAAATTCAACGCAGAAAAATTATGCCAATCATCTTCTATCTCTGGCCCTTCGGAAACATTAAATCCAATACGGTTAAAGATTTCAATAATCTCAGCTCGAACAACGGCAAGTGGATGACGTGCTCCCAAAGAAATTGCTTCTGCAGGTCGACTCAAGTCTATGCCACTTTCACCTTTTTCTTGATTCGAAGAACCAATACTACTTTTTAGCTTCTCAAAGGTTTCTTCTCCATTCTTTTTTAACGAATTAATTTTTTGTCCAAACTCTTTTTTCAATTCATTTGGAACTGTTTTCAGTTCTTGATATAGCCCTTTGATAATATTTTTTGACCCTAAATACTTAACGCGAAAAGACTCTAATTCCTCAGCATTAGTTACTTTTAGTTGGTCCATTTCGGACTTTATTTCTTCTATTTTTTCTTTTAAACCCATAAAGGCTTGTAACTTTTTAAGGATGTTAATTGTTTAACTTAAGAAACAGGCTTCTTCAGTAACATACAAAATTACAAAAAAAAGAAGACTACGTTTGACAGAATACAAATGGATTCCCTGCATTTCGTGATTTGAAAAGTGGGATTACTTTTTGTTGAATGTTTGAATTAAAAAATTTGAAACAACTATTTTGATTGAGCTTACGTATATAAAGGTGAAAAACAACATTTTTATAAAAAAAACGTATCTTTGTTAGGATAACCCCTTGATTAAGGGAAAGTAAAAACGAATTAAGATGAATAAGATTATTGCAAAAGCAGGATTATTAATGTTAGCAGGTGCTTTCATTGCACTAGGAATGTTTTCATGTCGAAAAGAGATCCCTACAGTTGCACGTGTTCTTGTAGTTGATACAGGAGGAGTACCTCAACCAGATGTTATGGTTCGGTTATTTCCAACTCCTACAATTGACATCCATGGTGCCGTTATTATTGATGATACACTATTTACAGATAATAATGGATTAGTAACTTTCGATTTTTCAGAACATTTTAATTTAGGACAAGCAGGTGTATTTGTTCTTGACATTGAAGTGAGAGATGAAGATATGTTTGGTGATCCTCGTTTCGGTACCGGAATTATCAAAGTTGAACAAGAAGAAACAGTTGAAGAATCGGTAATTATTCAATAATTACTACTTACTTATAGAAAAAACCTGAGTACATGTACTCAGGTTTTTTTGTTTACAAACATAATTATTTCTTCTTTCAGAAGTTTATTCCACTCTAATTCGATTAATTTTGCGGCATGATTGAAGAAAAATTAACCGCCCTTTTCCCAGATTCTTCTGTAACGACTATCATGGAAAATGATTCGTTTAATTTTAAAATCTGTTTGATTAAACCGCCTGGTTTTTCTTTTCAAATCTTGTTTACGGAAGGGCTCTCGAAAAATCAACAACCAGTCAAAGAAGGCTACGAAGAATTTCTTCAAATCGAACTTTATTTTTGTCTTCCTGATTATTGGAATTTAGAAAATTCGCCCTGGCCTATTACATGGCTTAACCAACTTGCTGAAGTTCCTCAAAAAAACAAAACATGGTATGGTCCGGGTGACACTATTCCTGCTGGAAATCCTCCAGAAGGATTAAGTTCAACATTTAAGGCAAATCACTTTATGCTTTCAGAACCTATTGCATTAAAAGAGCACTTTGATATGCTGGATACACCTATTCGTTTTTTTGCAGTAATCCCGATTTATCAGGTTGAATTAGATTATAAAATTAGGAATTCTGCAACTATTTTGACGAATAGACTTATTGCTAAAAGTTATGATGAAAAACTAGATGTTTATCGGGATATCGTATGCAGAAAGCGTATTTTAGGATTGTTTTAATATTACTCCTTCACAAATTTTTGAGTTTTGCTTTTTCCTATAGCTTCTTGCAGATTAATGTAATAATTTCCGTTTTCTAATTTCGAAACATCAAGCGAATTTTTGACATTAAATTTCGGGTTTTGCAATACTATTTTCCCATTAACGTCATAAACAGTAAGATCATAGACTCCCATTATTTCATCAAATTGAATTGTTGATTTTCCGGGATTCGGGTAGACAAAAAATGATTCATTTTCATTCGAATCTTCCTCAATTGTAGCTGTAGAAAAACCATTACTAACAAAATAGGAAAGCAGTCTTATATAAGCAGATTGGTAGTAAATTCCAGGCTCAGTAATTGAAAAGCTTTCAATTGGATAAGTATCGTTAAAATCAAGATAACTCTTCATTTCGGGTTGTCCAAATGGCGGAGAAACGGTTTCGTCTGAATAAGTACTGTTTGGACCTCCTGTCAAAAACCCTGGAGCTGGGCCATTTGGAGAGGCAAATACATCATCATAAATTGATCCATCCCAAAACCAACTGTGATACATTTGGTTTGCACAACGTTCTCCTCCAAAATTGTACATATTGGTTAAATAAACTATTCCGAGGGGATTAACTCCATGAAAGTAATGAATTTGTTCTGCCGCTTTTCGCAAATAACTTGAACTATCAGTGCCTAGCCCATTTAGTGCAGTAGAAATATTGAGACTTCCTGCTGCTGCCTTTGGAAGATTACTTCCCCAATGATATGAATAATCTGGCATAAATGCACGGTATAAATCCCTTTCTGTAAATCCATAGATAGCTTCAAAATTATTTATTACGTCCAGGTTTGCTGAGTTAAAAATAGCTTCCGCGACACTTTCATTTGCTCCGTCCAATGTTATATATTTTAATAAAGCATCTTCTATATAAAGATTATAGTAATTCCAATTGCCCGTTTCAATAATATCTGCTTCTGAATAATGCGTCGTAAAAAAAGTATTGTATGTCTCATTTCCTGTTAATTCATAGAGATAAACAGATGCTGCTAAAAGCTGTTTCAATTGATCTTGTAGCGTAAAATCAGCATCTCCTGCCAAAATAGCCCCATCATCACAATTTGTTTCAAGCGTTTCTGCAAAAAAGAAGGGAAGTACATAATTATATGTCAAGATTGCCAATTCTTCTAATTGTTCAGCGAATTCTTCCATTTCAGGAATTTCTCTATAAATAATTGCTGCCCTAGAAAATGTAAATGCACTTGACGTAGATGCAGAAGTACAAATTGGTCCATAATAGCGGCGGTCTACGTTTTCACTAGGCGGCGTTTCAGTATTTTCATCAAAGCTTATACTCCCTTGTTTTAAGTGCGCACTGCCGTCTGAATTAACCATTTTAATCATCCAATCCAATTCCCACTTTGCTTCATCTAAAATATCTGGAACATCATCTCCGCTTTCTGGAATATTCCAATCTGTAGTAAAAGCACCAGGATTTATTTCATACGCGCTCAGTAAATCATTTAATGTGCGAGCAGCAAAAGACATGTATTTATTATAATCTCCGGCATCAAACCAACCTCCTGATAGGTCCTTTTCTAGCAATTCATTTTCAGGGTCAAAAACATAACGACAGTTTGCGTCTTGCAATGGGTTTAAAAAATTCGTTTCATCTTCCCATTTTTCACCAGCATATGCTATTTCTTTTGAGGTATTGCAACGGTTATAATAAAACATTTTCCCTGCAGCGACCAGAACATCTTCATATGGGTTTTCATTAATTAAGAAATTAGCAGATCTTTCATTATTAATGTCATCTGAAACATAATAAACTCCTTCTGTCGTTACTTCTGTAAAATCAAACCACCAACCTCTGTCCCCTGATTGTGAATTTACTGTTCCTTCATTCCATATTTTTGGGCAGCTTGAAAAAACAATTTCATTGGTAATACTGTTTTTTAAATAAATTGTATCAGAAGGAGAATATGCTAAATCTGAATTATATCCTTCGATTGGATCACTGAGAACCGCCACCTTTTCTCCAGTCAAAAAATAACCAAATTGATCCACATGAATAAATTTACTTATGCTAACTTGACCAAAATTTATTTGCGTTGTGCAGCAAATAAGCATTAAAAAAATGATTTTTCTCATAGACGAACGGTTAACGATATAAACAACGTACTTATTTTATTGTTTTAAAAACCTGTCATAAATTTCTTACATTTCAATGAAAAGTCCAAGTTGAAATTGGGATTATTTGTAGTTTTATAATCGTTATGCAACGACTTACACAAGCAGAAGAACAAGTAATGCTCCGTTTATGGGGGCTAGAAGAGGCTACAGTAAAAGATATTATTCAATTTTACCCCGTTCCTAAACCAGCATACAATACTACTTCAACAATTGTTAGGATTCTAGAACGCAAGGGATTTATTGGGCACAAAAAAAAGGGCCGCGGGTTTATTTATCTTCCGAAAATAAGTAAGGTAGCTTATCGCGAATATCTTGCAAAATGGTTACTTGACAACTATTTCGATTGTTCCAATCAAGAAATTATAAATTTTTTCAATCAGAATAAACGTTTGGATGAACTTTTATAGTTAACGTTATATTAAAGTTCCATTTTTTCTGCACGAAATCCAATATCAATAATTTCCGGAAGGCTTTCCTCTCTCATTGCATGTTGCAATTTAAACGTATAGTCTCCTGCAACAGAAAATCGTCCTCCAGCAGCTATTTGCCCTCTGAATTCGACAACTGTCCCTGTATTATCTCCCAGCCATTTTCCGTCGGATTGAGCCAATAAAAATTCAAGCGTATCCTTATCTGATGTCCCGTTAGGGAATTCACTATATAAGAAAACATAGATATTACTATAAGCATAATCTGTAGTCGTCCTTAAGTTCACAAATAAGTTAATTGGCGAAATAGTATCAGTAACATTAAATGAAAATGTTTTGACGTCTTCACTTAACCATGTATTGTTTTCAAACCCTTGGTTCTCCTCAAAAATCTTATTCCCATCACAAGATAGTAAGCCAAATAACAAAGCAACCGCTAGTCCTATCTTCGCTAGTTTCAAATGACCTCTATTCTTTGCTTTTGCTTTCATTCGTTGCATTCGGTTTATTATTCCCACCTTGTTGAGGCTTTCTCTTTTTGCCCTTATTTTGTGTCTGCTTTTTATTATTAGGGTTGTTATTATTATTGGAACGATTATTTGCTTTTGCGTTACTATTTTTCTGTTTGTTCGCGTTCTTCTGATTTGGGTTTGGCTTACCAGAGTTGTTTGATTTTTTTCTATTTTGATTATTCTTTGCCTTATTCTGCCCTTGTTTGGTTTTTTGGTTGTTTGATTTTTGTTGCGTTGTTACATTTTTCTTTGCATTCGCATTTTGTGTCCCAGTATTGGGTTTTTTCTTCCGTTTTTTCTTTTTATTTCGTTTAAAGACATGCTCAAAACGACTTAAACTATCTTGCCCAACAACATCTGTGTAATCCGGCACTTCAATTTCAATCTCCTCCATAAAATCTTTAAGATCTACAGGAAGTTCTCCTGCTTTATTTAACCTTATGATTTCTTTAACACGTTCGGGAGTTAATGGAATAAATCCAGAAGATCCGGGGTTATTTTTATCTTCTTGAATATACCACATCTGCTCCTTAAAAACGTCTGTTTTCACATGGAATGCAATTCCTTTTTGCGTTTTTAAGCGTGTATCAGAGCTTGGAAATTTTTTTAACGCATCTAAATAAGCATCCAGTTCATAATTTAAGCAGCATTTTAATTTTCCACATTGCCCTGCAAGTTTTTGTGGGTTTAATGAAAGCTGTTGATAACGGGCTGAAGCCGTTGATACTGATCTAAAATCTGTAAGCCATGTTGAACAGCATAATTCTCGACCGCAAGATCCGATCCCACCAAGGCGTGCAGCCTCTTGGCGCACTCCAATTTGCTTCATTTCAATTTTCAGCTTAAATTCATCTGCTAGATTTCTAATTAGCTGTCGAAAATCTACACGATCATCTGCCGTATAATAGAACGTTGCTTTATTTCCATCTCCCTGATATTCGACATCAGAAATTTTCATCTGAAGACCTAATTCTGAAGCTAACCTTCTTGATATGAACATGGCGTCTGATTCCAACATTCGGTATTTTTTCCACTTTTCCAGGTCTTCTTTCGTTGCTTTTCTAAGAATAGACCTTGCTTCGTGTGCTTTAAAATTTTGCGTTTTTTTCCTTACTTGAATTCTGGCGAGTTCTCCTACAATCGAAACAACTCCTATATCATATCCAGGAGATGTTTCTACTGCAACTGCATCTCCTACTTGTAAATTGAATCCTTTTATATTTCTGTAAAACCCTTTTCGACTATTTTTGAACCTTAGTTCAACAACATCATATGTACTTTGCCCGTTGGGTAATTCTATATCTGCCAGCCAATCAAATACGGATAATTTTCCACAATGCCCCGTTCCGCATGCTCCATTACTCTTGCATCCGTTGGGCACTCCTCCTCCATTTGAACAATTACTGCATCCCATTTCCGTAGTTATTTTATAAACACGTAAAGTTAACGCTTTCCTATCAATAATCCTCAGAAATCAATTCGTTGAATTTTAACAGTTTCATCTTGAAAAACTTGGACATAGATAAAATTGTCTTCTACCGCACCGCCCATACCACTTCCATAGAAATGAAAGTTTTTATAATGGTCCTCATAATATCCCGGTAATGTATGATGGCATCCCATATCCCCTGCAAAAAAGTAAACTTCTTGCGTTAATTCTTCGAAATAAGGAAAAGCATCTTCCCAAAAACTGTTTTCACCTTCATAAAGTGCAAAAGAATTTGGCCTTAACGAATCTAAATCAAACGCTTGTGGTGGATTTTTTTCCCACCATAACTGATGACTAAACACAAAAATATTATTGATTGAATCAGCATCATTCAATTCGTTTTTAATAAAAACTTGCTGTAAAGAATCTACAGACCAACCAGCATGTGAAGTATTTAATATTAAAAAAAGGTTTTTTTCTTTTTCAAAAGCCATATACTTTTCTGATTGAATCTCTTGATCCATATAAGGGCTGATATCATGATTGCCAGGAGCAATATGCCATTCATCTATTGTCAGTTCGTCTAATTCTGATCGAACCGTTTCCCAGTTTTCTGGGGTAGGATGAGCCACAACATCTCCCGTTAAAACTAACAAGTTGAGCGAATCTGTTAGCAATAGGCTATCGAGTTTTGTCAGAAAAGGAGGATAAACCGAAGAAGTGTATGTATCCGGATTTCCGTAAACATGTCCAGCTGAGGCAAAAGCATAAGCTGGCTTTTCTCTTTTTTCGTTACTCTTGTTACCTGAACATGAAAGCATTAACAAAAGACTTAGTACGGCAAATATGATCTTTTTCATTATCTAAATCCCCTTCTTAATTAACTTTGTTAATTTAATGAGCACATCAGCGAATAGTATTTTTGGATTTGCATTCCTTTCAAGGTGGTAAAAAGCAGTATTAAACTCTTCTATTAGCTCAGAAATATTTTGGTTGTTAATGAAACGTGCAAACTTTTCTAAAAAACTTCTTTCTTCCGCGCGCAAATTAACGAGTTCTCCTTTCATATAGTTAAGAATAATACTTTCACGAAAAATATGAAGCCCATATTTAATAAAGTTTTTTTGATTTTCTTTATCTAAAGCCGCCGCTTCATCACTTATTTCCATTAATTCAAGTGGATTTGCAGTATAAGCAGCACGCATCATTTTTACAAAAAGGTTAAAGAAAATCTGTTGTGATTTCGCTCCTTGAATTATTTCAATTGCTTCAGCAACATTTCCTTGACTTAAACTTGCTGCTGAATTTGCAGCATCAGAATCTATATGATATTCTTTTACTAAAAAATCATTAATTTCTGTTGTATTGACACTTGGAACACGTATAATTTGTGTCCTTGATAAGATTGTTGCTAGAATGGATTCTGCATTATCACTAATCAAGAAAAAAAGTGTTTTTTCAGGCGGTTCTTCCAACAATTTTAACAATTTATTTGCAGCCTGCGTATTCATTTTTTCTGGTAACCAAATTATCATGATCTTATATTTTCCACTATAAGATTTTAATGATAATCGCTTTAAGATTTGTCTACTTTCTTCTACACTAATACTTGCCTTTTTCCCCATTTCATCTAAAGACTCTTGCCATTGTCTTAAGTTGAAATATTTTCGTTTTTGCACAAAGACATTCCATTCGTTAAGACGATCTTTAGACGATCCTATTTTATTCGTTTTTGAAGCAACAACGGGAAAGACAAAATGTAAATCAGGGTGAACAAGGTTATTCATTTTTAGGCAATGTGGGCATTTTCCACACGAATCATTTTCACTAGGGTCGTCACAAAGTAAAAACTGCGCAAAAGCAATTGCTAAATTGAGTTTTCCAGCACCTTCTGGTCCAAGTAACATTTGGGCATGACTTACTCGATCAGAATGTGCTTCATGAATAAGTGCTTTCTTGATTTCACTATTTCCTATAACCTCTTTAAACTGCATGCTCGGTAAAAATAAGCATATTCGTTTTATCATTTTTGCCTTCTTTGGCACAATTTGCTAAATTAGTCTCAAGAAAGGCACATTTATTGCCTTAATCAAAATCAAACGCAATTTAAACGACACAATGAAAAACTTTACATTATTATTTCTTATAGCCTTTACATTAGGATCATATGCACAAGTTACTGTTAAAGAACAGAGCGTTAATATAGATGGTAGTAAAAATGGATTTTATATTTCTGTTCCTTACGGCACACAAAAACAAGTAGAAAAAGAATTGAAAGAGGAGTTAAAATCCTGGAAAGGGAATTACTCTAAAAAATCAACCATTTTTGTTGATGACTGTAAAATAAAGGAAATGGGCAAAAACACATTTGACGTATTTGCCAAAGTAGAAGAGAATTCGGATGGTGGAGCATTTGTATCAGTTGCAGTTGATTTAGGGGGGGCTTTTATGAGTTCAAGTGAGCATTCTACGCAGGCAAAAATAATTACAAGTCGTTTACAAAAATTTGGTGTCTCTGCAGCAAAGAGTGTAATTGATGATGAAATTAAAGCGGAAGAAAAAATTCTTAAAGATCAACAAAATGAATTATCTGATTTTGAAAAAGAACAAGAAAAATTAGAAAAAGAAATCGAAGATTTTAAAAAGAAAATTGCTGATAATGAAAAAGCTATTGAAACGGCAAAAAAGAACCAAGAAGATAAAAAAGGTGAGATTAAGGAGCAGGAAGAAAAGGTCAAAACAGTTATCAAGAAAAAAGAAGCAGTGAAATAAGAATATCAAGAATAAATTTAAACTAATTTTGAGCCGTCTTTCCGCATTGGGTAGGCGGTTTTTTTATGGCTGGAAATCTGAAATATTATATTTTTCTTAACCTGACTGTTTTGGTTTGGGGGTTTACTGGTGTTTTAGGAGATAAGATTAGTCTTCCTGCAGAGCAAATTACTTTTTTTCGAATTGGAATAGCATTAATATCTCTAATTCTAATTGGAAGTTTTTATAAAACAGGGAAAAAAATCACCTCAAAACAAGTTTTTTTATTAATTCTGACCGGTTTTATTGTTGGTCTACACTGGTTTGCTTTCTTTCTATCGATTAAGTTAAGCACTGTTTCGGTTGGAGTTGTTTGTATGTCTAGCTCAACATTATTTACAGCAATTCTAGAGCCCATTATCTTTAAAAGAAAATACTTAACCTCTGAATTCGTTTTAAGTATTTTTATTGTCTTTGGAGTAATCTTAATTATTGGATTCGAACCACATTACATTTTAGGGATAGCAATTGGATTATGTTCGGCATTTCTCGCGTCATTGTTCAATGTTTTAAACGGAAAGTATATCAAAACTATTCCCTCATTACAGATAACAACATTAGAAATGCTTGGTGGATTTATTATAATGTTTATTGTTTTGGCTTTTAATGGGTCGATTACTCCGACGTTGTTTAATATTAGTTCTTTGGATTGGATTTATCTCATTGTTTTAGGTTTAATATGTACAACTATTGCTTTCCTAGTAAGCGTATGGATCATGAAGTTTTTATCTCCATTTACAGTAAGTTTAAGTATAAATTTAGAGCCGGTATACGCTATTTTGATCGTTCTAATTATTAGTTATTTTGAGGGAAAAACTACAGAGCAAATGTCCGTTGGTTTTTATTTCGGAACTGCTGTAATTCTTGTTTCCATTTTCATAAATGCTTTTATAAAGCGTAAAAAAAGTACGCAATAATTTTCTCGTAAAATTGACGTTATTTTAAGTTAATTATTCTTATTTTGCACGTTATAGTAGCCTTGATGCAATACTTTTAATGTTTCATTTAATCTTGAAATAAATTTTATTCTATGACCAAAAAAATATTCATTGTCCCTTATGACTTTACAGAAGTTGCTGAGAGCGCAATTGAACATGCTATGATTACAGCTCAAGTCATTGGTGCTGACGTCCATTTATTACACGTAGTTTCTAAAAAAGAAGGTATTAAGCCTGCAAAAGAGAAACTAGTTTCTGCCATTGAGCAAGCTAAAAAAGACACGAATTCTGAAGGAGTAGAAATCATTAGCCACGTTCGTATTGGGAATATTTTTGATGATATCGCTGAGTTTGCTTTAGAAATTGGTGCTGAACTTATTTTTATGGGTACACATGGTGCTCATGGTTGGCAACACATTACTGGAAGCCATGCTCTCAAAGTTGTTACAAACTCGCCAACTCCTTTCATTGTTGTACAAGAGGCAAAAATTAATCAATCGGGTTATGATGATATTGTTGTTCCTTTAGATTTACATAAAGAGACAAAGCAAAAATTAACTCTTGTTGCTAATATGGCACAATATTTTAATTCGCGTGTTCATGTTATAATTCCTGACGAAACAGATGAGTTTTTGCGACATACTGTTAAAGCAAATATAATTTTTGCGAATAAATTTTTTGGTGAGCGAGGAATTGAGGTTACTACAAATTTAGCTTCTTCGAAGGATTTTGATCGACAAGTAATTACGCATGCTGTCAAAGTTAATGCTGACCTTATTGCAATTATGAATATCCAAAAAAATCAATTGCTTGGTGTATTTGGATCTTCACATGAACAATATATGATCACAAACGACGCAAAAATTCCTATTTTACTTGTAAATCCAATTAATGCAACAAATGCTTATCAAGCAATATTTACTTAAAGCATAATTTAAGCTCTTTTTGAATATTTTAACGTAGTTTTGCCTTTCGCATTTATCCTAGAATAAGCGCTATTAGTCGATTTGTCCTATAGAAATTGGAATGAATTGCTTATATTAGTTGTAGTGCGCCTCAATGAATAGAGACTTACAGATTAAAAATGAATAAAAAATTATCTACATACGGGATTATTCTGCTCACTGTCATGGTTGTGACAAGAGCAGCTACTCTAGATAATAACGAGATTAAAGACAATTTATTTTCGCGAAGTATTGAAAAAAATCATCCTTTTGAAAACCTTATTTACAGAGCTGGTTTTGATCAAGTCAATTTTTCTACCCTTTCTTCAAACTTAGGACCATTGGATAGAGTTGAAGAACATAAGCATGTTTTTAAAAAGAAACCTGTTTTTATCAATGAAATCATACTTCCACTTGAAGAAGATCTTTCAGCTGAAATTCCAACGGATATGAATGATTTGTCGTTGGATAGAGAAAGTACAATAAGCTCTAATATGTCGCTTCTTTTTCCTAGACAGCGTATAAATCCTAGACCAGGTGGTTCTCAAGAATAGGAATTAAATCATAATCTGAAGATTTAAGGCAAATATACTCTTCAAAACCACGCTCCAATCTGGCAAGTACCCTAACTTCGTTTTCACCCCTTTCTATTTCAAGTGCATGATACGCCTCAGAAGATTTAATAGCTCCGAATTTGTACATTTTTTCAATGTCTAGATTATTACAGTTTTTTTCAATGATATTTATATCAATTTCTTTCCAGATCATTGTTGTTATTTTTTGGGTTAAGTTTTGTTTACCTAAAAATAACAATTTTCTCACATGCAAACAAACTCTCATCATTAAAATAAAAACAAATAAGATACTATTCGAGATTTTGTATATTTGCTAGGTAACTCACAATTTTAAATGTAAATTTTCTATGGCTAGCGAAGATGAATTATCAAAATTACAAGCGGTAAAAGAGCTTATTTTTGGGCAAGAAATTCAAGATTATGATGCTGAATTCAGAGAGATCAATACCAATATCAGCTCTATTCAAGAAAAAAGTAATTCAGATTGGAACAAACAACAAAAGGCACTTGAGAGTCTTGAAAAAGCAATCACAAATCGCATTAATCGTTTGGAAAATGATTTAATGAAGAAAATAGTAAACCTAGAAAACAAGAAAACCGACCGAGCAAAACTTGGTAAAATGTTAATTCAAATTGGAGAAAAGCTTCAAGACAATTAATTAATTTTAAATGTCAATTGAAAAAGACCATTTTGAAGAGCTTCGTCATCTGATTTTACAGAGTGACAGGGAAAATTATGCAAAACAAAATGAAGAATTATTGGCAAAAATTGATGAGTTGGAACGTGAATTAAACGATCCTGAAAAATTTGCTCGTGTAATCCAACATTCAAAAGAAGAAGTAATTGATGTTTTGGGGCCTGTAATGGGCAAAATGATAAAAAAATTCATCTCTAGTGAAATGGAAAAACTTAAACAAAATATCGAAACAAAAAGTAAGGCCATTTTTTCGTTTAAATTTTTAAAGCGAAAAATAAAGAGTAAAGTCACAGGTATTTCTGAAAGTGACTTGGCCATAAATGATGCTATTGATTGTCGACTACTTCAGATTTTTGTTATTGAAAAGAAATCAGGCTTACTCATTGGAGAATATTCACCTAAAAACATTTTAGAGCCAGATCTTGTGGCAGGAATGTTATCTGCAATTAAATCATTTGTAGAAAGTGCATTTGGCCAAGAAAATTCAGATTTAGAAAGCTTAGAATACAGCAGCTATAAAATTCTAATGTATAACTTTAATCGATTCTACTTTGCTTGTGTTATGGAGGGAACAATAAGTGCAGAAATACGGGCAGACTTGCAAGATGATTTTTTAGATTTAGTAGATAAGGAATTTGGTGCTTTATCATTGAAAGAAATTAACGACCAATTAAAGCTTAAGGTAGAAAAAGAGCTCTCTTTGAAATTTGACTCAAAATATGTGGAAGAAGAAGAAAAAATCGAGAAATGAAAAGTGTAAGTAAGAAAATTATTTTGCTGGGAAATGAAAGCGTTGGTAAAACATCTCTTGTAAAACGCTATGTTCACAGTATTTTTAGTGATGAGTATTTGACAACTATTGGGATTAAAATTTCGAAAAAGACGATTCAAGTAGGTGATCTAGAAGTTAATTTAATGCTTTGGGATATTGCTGGAAATATGATGAGTAAATCGCTTTATTATACTTACTTAAAAGGGGCTCATGGAATCTTTTTAGTCTGTGATTCTGCTCGACCTGAAACATATGATAGTATTATAAATGAAAGAGACAAAGAGCTCACGAAAAGTTTTCCGGAAGCCGAAATATTTGTTATTGCAAATAAATCAGATTTAATTACTTCAGAACAGGCAGAGAAATACGACTATAATTTCTTGACAAGTGCAAAGAATGGCGACCAAGTTGAAGAAGCCTTTATCTCAATGGCAGAAAAAATCACTTCTAAATAGGGCTATGCATTAATCTATTCTTTATGCCAAGTCAGCTATCCATTCTTTCTGAAAAAATCAAATTGCTTGAAGCCCAAAACAAACAATTATTAGAAAAAAATGAAGTTTTAGAAGGCGTATTGAAAAAAAAGGAAAATCTGAATGCTGAAAGAACAATTAAAGAGCAAAACGAACAACTTCTAAAATACAACAAAGAGTTAGAGCAATTTACATATGTAGCCACACATGATTTAAAATCTCCTCTGGCAAATATTCAAGGTTATTTACAATTATTAGAATTGGATATTGATACGGACAATTCATCTTCAGAAATACTGGATTCATTGAAGTGGCTAAAATATTCAGTAGAAGAAGCAAGAGAAGTAATTCGCGAATTAACTAACGCCTTAAAGGCCAGAAATAATAAAGAAGAGCTACGTAAAACAATTAACCTTGAATATTTAGTAGAAGGTATCCTTTCAGGAATGCGTTCAAGAATTTTAAATTCCAAGACAATAATAATAAGTGACTTCACTGAAATCAATAATTTCGCATATTACCCTGTAGCTTTACGAAGCATTTTACAGAATATCATCTCAAATGCAATCCAATACTCCAGTACTACTAAAAATCCTGAAATAATTATTCGAACCGAAAAAATACAAGAAGATATTTACATTTCAATTAAAGACAATGGTCCTGGAATTGATTTAAAAAATAATAAAACCAAAGTTTTTGGATTATTTAAGCGTGTTAGTAATGATGAATATGGCTCTGGCATTGGGATGTACATAGTCAATAAACTTTTGGAAAACTATGGTGGAAAGTTAAATTTAGAGAGTGAATTGGGTAAGGGGTCAATATTTACAGTTGTTATTCCGTATCAAAAAGATTAGCTTTGTTGCTCATAATTTACTGAATAATAAATGCTATGAAAACGATTAATCACCTTCTTTTAATTGATGATAGCGAGGCCACAAATAATTTTCACAATCGTCTTCTCCAAAAAATGAATGCAGTTAAAGTTATTTCTACCTGCAATGATGGGAAAGAGGCATTGGAGTTTATTAATAATGTGAAAATTTGTCCTGATCTTATCTTTTTAGACTTAAATATGCCCATTTTGGATGGGTTTGAGTTTTTAGAAAAAATAAATAAATTACTTGAAGAGGGTCAGAGTGAAAAACCATTAATTGTTGTTTTGACTTCTTCTGAAGAACAATTTGATAGGGAAAGGTGTGAAAGTTTGTATGAAAAAATCAGATTTCACTCAAAACCTCTGACGATTGATCAAATTAATCAGATTTGGGATGGTTTTTTTAATACTTAGTTCTATTCTCTTATCCAGCTAAGTACTTTTTTTTCAGCAATTTAAAATCTCGGTGACAAGCTGATTTTAATTCATTGATTTTAACTCGGCTTCCTGTTAGATCATTTTGTTCTAAATCAAGAGCAATTTTATATGCATCATTCATATCAAACATTAAAAAACTTGATTTTAATTTATGGGCATAGCGCCTCACATTTTCAAATTCTGATGTATTAGCCGCACTTTCTAATTTCTGTAAAGTTTCTTCTCCTTCTTCTAAAAACATCTCCACAATTTCCATGACAAAACGCTCATCACCTACACCTGAATTTTTAAGCTGGTTAAAAAAAACTTCTCCTCCCTTAAATGTATCATCATCCTTTACATCATCCATCTTATAGTATTTTTTGGATTATACTTACGAATGTAGAGAATAAGTTTCTTCCATTTTTTTTAAATCCTTGAATGGTTGTTATTTATCGATTAAATCGATCTTTATTTTTGAGTTTTTCTCTAAGAGAAAAAATAAGCTTAAAAGCTTATTGGCTTAGCCTTTCCTTAAGGGTTTTTTTATAATTCCGGCTAACTTTAACAACCTTATCTCCTATAATAATTCCTTTTTCATTAAGCGCATCTATTTTGTTTAATGCAACAATATATGATCTATGAACGCGAAGGAAGTTTTCTTCTCCTAGCTTATTATAGATTGATTTCATTGTTGACAATACAGTGTAGCGCTTATCCGAAGTGTAAATTTGGACGTAATCTGCAAATGCTTCTACATAGTTGATTGAAGAAAAACTCAACTTAATTAATTCTCCAGCATTTTTCACAAAAATATACTCTTCCTCTTCTGGCGATTTCAATGAAATACTTTCTGTAATTTCTTTAGCACGATTAACAGCCTTTAAAAAGCGATTATATTCAATCGGTTTAACTAAATAATCTGTAACATCATAATTATAAGATTCTGCTGCATACTCCGGTTTTGAGCTAATAATGATTACTTGTGGAATATTTTTGGCGGCTTCAATAAAGTCTATTCCATTCATTTCAGGCATTTCAATGTCTAAAAAGATTAGATCGCAAGTTATATTTTCAATTTTTTCTAATGCAATGAGTGGATTTTCAAATTCACTTTTAAGTTCAAGAAAATCAGTAAAATTTATATAAGATCGGATGATTTCTCTGGAAATTTTATCATCATCTAATATGACTGCCTTTAACATAATTCTTTTGTTGGATTGACCCAAATATACGTTTAAACTTGAGTTAATCAAATTTAAATTCCCAACTAAAAAGGGGTTTAATAGATTATTAAACCCCTCTTCTATTTATTCGTTAATAATTACACATTAAAACTTCGTAATAATAAATTCCGTTCTTCTATTCTTTTGGTAAAATTCATCAAACTTCTTTCTGTTCGAAGCTTTAAATGAGTTGATATATGATTCTATGAGTTTAAAATCAGCATCTCCTCCTTCTTGAGAGAGGTCAATTGTATTTTGGAGTTAGTACCTTAGACTGTAGAGATTAAAAGAACCTACAAGCACAAAACCAT
>CAYPZN010000061.1:0-24010 GCA_964415335.1 uncultured Crocinitomix sp. | reverse complement strand
AGTTTATTACTAATATTTTTAGTAAATTAGTTTTTATGAGTTCAGCAGGAAGTGTATCAGCAATGCTAACTTCTCTAAAGAATAATGCTATTCCTAAGAGAAGTAGGCGCTTAAAAGATAATATCTATAATGACGGAATAAAGATTGAGCAACCGATTCGATTTAAAAACAAAATGAATCATCAACAATTAAATGCTTTTTCCGAAAAATTATCTCGCGAGAAACGTAAAACAACGCTAATAACCGTCGTAACGTTTGTAGCAACCTTTCTTATACTAATTGGAATTATCTATTGGAAACTATAACGAAACGGAGTACCCAAAACCGTGAATGAGTAAAAGGAGATTAGTCTGTACTAATCTCTTTTTTTAAATTATCTTTACCCTACCCATTAACATTGGTTAATCGAAATTCATGCAAACGTTTTACTACCTAATTCATATTCAATATCTAGGTTTTCGTTTTCATGGCTGGCAAAAACAGCCAAACATGAAGACCGTTCATTTTATGATTGACAAGACGGTTGCATTTATATTTAAGCATGATCGGTTTAAAACACTTGGATGCAGTAGGACTGACGCCCGTGTTTCAGCAAATCACAGTGCTTTTGAACTTTTTCTAGAAGAAGTCGTTGATATTGAATGGCTTGAAAAGGAATTAAATTTAAACTTACCCAATGATATTCGCGTTTTAAAAATAGAAACCGTTGACCAAAATTTTAACATTATAAACACGCCTAAGCAAAAGGAATACATGTATCTCTTTTGTTTCGGCGAAAAACCGCACCCTTTTGCTGCTTCTATGCTTACTTATTTTAAAGGTAATTTAGATGTTGCATTAATGAGTGAAGGTGCCAAGCTTTTTGAAGGGGAACATAATTTCATAAAGTATTGCACTAAGCCTTCTCCAAAGACTAATTTTAACCGTGTGATTGATCGTTCCTTTATTGAAATGAATACAACTTATAAAGCTAATTTCTTTCCAGAATCTTCGTACATTCTACACTTGCATTCTAAGGGGTTTATGCGCTATCAAGCAAGGCTTATTATGGGACAATTGGTTCGTTTAGGAAGGCATGAAATCGGACTGGATGCAATTCGTGATAGTTTAATGGGACTTGATAAAACTCCATTGGATCAAATTGCGCCTGGATCTGGATTAATACTGAACAAAATTACATTTGACTACTGAAAAACATAGTACTGATTCTATTCCTCAACGAAAGATAATTCATGTCGATATGGATGCTTTTTATGCTTCCGTTGAGCAGTATGACGATCCTAAATTAAGAGGAAAACCTATTGCTGTAGGAGGGAATGAAAAAAGAGGAGTTGTTTCTGCAGCAAGCTATGAAGCGCGCAAATTCGGTGTTAAATCTGCTATGTCAAGTGCTTTGGCTAAGCGAAAATGCCCTGATCTTATTTTTGTAAAGCCACGTTTTGCTCGGTATAAAGAAGTTTCATTGCAGATTAGATCAATTTTTCTGACTTATACAGATTTGGTTGAACCACTTTCTTTAGATGAAGCTTTTTTGGATGTAAGCGAAAATATCCACCAACATACTTCGGCAACTGAAATTGCAAAAGAGATTCGAGCGAAAATATTTGAAACAACTGGTTTAACAGCTTCGGCAGGAATTTCCATTAACAAATTTATGGCAAAAATTGCAAGCGATATCAACAAACCAAATGGCCAAAAAACAATTAAACCGCACGAAGTCATTGGATTTTTAGAACAACTTCCGATACATCAATTTTTTGGTGTTGGTAAGGTTACAGCAAAAAAGATGAACAGTTGGGGTATTTATAATGGATATCAGTTAAAACAACATACACTTTCATTTTTAACGCAACATTTTGGCAAATCTGGGAAACATTTCTATAATATTGTTCGTGGAATTCAATACAGTGAAGTAAAACCGAATCGAATCCGCAAATCAATTGGCACGGAGCGAACGTATAGCATAAATATTGACGAAACGAAAGAAATATTAGAAGCACTTGAAAAAATTGTTTTTGAAACGGAAAAACGTCTACTTTTGTCGAAGAGTAAAGGGAGAACGATTACAGTGAAACTAAAATTTTCGGATTTTACTGTGCAAACAAGAAGTCGTACAGTTCAGCATCCAATTCACTTAAAAAAAGACATCTTTCCAATTGTTGAAGACCTTATATTACAAGAGGAGATTAATAAACCTATTCGATTATTGGGAATTGCACTTTCCAACCTTGGAGATGTGATTCAAAAAGAACCGCTTGTTAACACACAGCAATTACGTTTTGATTTTTAATTGATTTAGTCGTGTCTCCATCTCACTGATTTTAGTTTCATGCATTTGCTTTTGTCTTTCAGTGGCATTTAAATACTGATGGTTTTTTGCTTTTCTAATCTGATCACTTAGTTTGGCTATTTCTCTTGTTCTTGAAGAAAAATAGGCGTCAGAGAAGTGAGTATAGACATAATCAATTGCTTGTTGATTGGGATGAATCATATCAGATTCATAAAATCGATAATCTCTCAAATCATCTATAATTAATTCATAAGAAGGGAAATAATGAACAAAAGAGAATATATTTTCTAAATGTGAAGCAAGTAAAAGTAAAACTGCTTTACTTAAATTGTTTTCGGGTAATCCATTTCTAATATGCCGCACGGGGCTTACGGTTAGGATAAGTTCTATTTTAGGATTCTGATGTTTTAAATCAAGAATAAAATCATGATAAAGTGTTTTTAGCTCTTCAAGTCCTAATCGTTCTTTTTGAAAATTCTTTTGAGGGATTTTATGGCAATTGGCCACAATTTCATTTGTATTACTTTCGCGGTAAACCCATGAAGTACCAAAGGTTATAATCAATCGATTTCCTTTTATTAACTCTGTTTTTACCTTGGCTTGTCTTTTCTTTATTTCTGTAATCAGTTGGTTTTTCGAATTACCCGTAATGGAAGAATGGTAATCATAATGAAAAAAAACGCCTTCTCGTTCTATAATTCCATTTTCTGAAACTTCACTGATTAATGCGTTGTGCAAGCTTTTCAAAATCGAATAAGGGTTAAACAGAATCCCAAGTGGATTTTTATGTAATTCAAATCCTTGTTCAGATAAAATTGTCCCAATATTGTTTGAAAAACACGAACCAACTGTCAAAATAGTTGTTTGATGTGATATTAAATTGGGTTTTGGTTTCAATGCTACTTCGGTTCTAAACTTCATATGATCTATTTTAGTCCAAAACTTTTATAAATTTTCTCGGTAAATTCTGAAGGTTTTTCAAGTTGAACTAATCTTTTATTGTCGATCAATAAAACTTGATCGCATTTATTTTCTAATTGCGCTACTTGATGTGTTGAAAAGAGAATCAGTTTTTGTGTTTTTTTTGCAATTTTTTGCAAAACTTCCATCATCTTATGACGATTAACAAGGTCTAAAAAAGCGCTTGGTTCGTCCAATAATAAAATTTGGCTTTCTTGTACTAATGCTCTTCCAATCATAATGAGTTGTTTTTCGCCATCACTTAATTCCATAAATGGTCGATTAAGATATGCCGTTAGATCCAATAAATCAGCAATTTCTTGTATTATTTCATTATCATTAGCCGTCAGTTTAGCAAAACTATTTTGATGAGGAAGCCTTCCTAAAGCAAGCACTTCAGCCGTTGTATGGTTTCCAAATATTTGAGGCTTTGTGTAAACAATTGCTATCTGCTTTGCTAATGCAGTTCTATTCAACTCTTTTAAATCAACTCCTTCAACTTTAATTTTTCCATTATAATTCTGATTTAGTCCAATTATTGTTCGCAATAACGTTGATTTTCCTGCTCCATTTCTTCCAACCAAAGCAACAAGTCCAATTGTCAAATTAAGTTGATTTATTTCGATCAACATTCTTTGCTTAAGTTTTATTTCAACTTTGCTAAATTCAAGCATTTTGTCTATTCATTTTAACAATAACTGTTATGATAATAGGTGCTCCAATTAAGGCTGTCACCGTATTTAAAGGAAGTGAATTGCTAGTTAATCGCACTGTAAAATCAGCCAATAATGCAAGTCCTCCGCCAGCTAAGAAAGTGACTGGAATAATGAGGCCATGATTTTTTGAACGAATCATAACACGAATCAATTGTGGAACAGCTATTCCTATAAAACTAATTGGACCACAATACACTGTTACAATTGCAGCAAAAACCCCTGTAACTAGTATGATTGTTGCTTTCGTTTTCTTTATATTAACTCCCAAAGATTTTGCATAATCAATCCCTAAAACCAATGCATTAAGTGGTTTAATTAATGTAAAACAGAATAAGAATGTAAGTATAATTACACCCATAAAAATCAAAACATCATCATTTGTTAACCCTTCAAAACTGCCTAATCCCCAAATTACATATGCCCTTGTATTCGTTTCATTTGCCCATAAAAAGAGAACATTAATTATGGCTGATGTAAAGTAGCCAAACATTAAACCAGCAACTAATAAGGTAATTGCATTATGAATAAATTTTGAAATAAATAGAAGCAGAAATAATACACTTAAAGCCCCGATTAGTCCAGCTAATATAATTCCTAAACTTCCTGTAAAAGTACTGATTCCTAATCCACCTAGTATCATGAGTGCAACCCCTAACGAAGCGCCTGAAGTAATGCCCAATACTCCTGGACCAGCAAGTGGATTTCTAAAGAAGATTTGCAGTATTAACCCTGCAACAGCCAATGCACCTCCTCCACCAATAGCAACAACAGAACGATTTAATCGGTTTTCAATGATATATGACCAAGATGAATTTTCAACATTTAATCCTTGAAGGATTTTTAATACATCTTGACCCTCTATAGACACTTCGCCAAATAAAACATTTCCACAAAAGAGTAATAGTATGAATAGAATCAATCCTGAAATAATCCATATGTCTCTTTGTAATTTCATTCAGAGCAATGAACAAAGGTAACATTAGTTATCCTATTGCAATAAAAAGAAATATTTCGGTTCATATTTCTTTAACTGTCCAGTAGCAAAAAGAATGTCTTTCAGGATGACATTGGGTTCCATAATTCCTTGAGCAAAATAATCAACCTCAGCGGTATTACAAAAAACCACCTGCTTGTCTTTTACTGATTTAAACTCTGCATAAACAGGTTCTTCTCTAATTAAATCATCCAATGTAAATCCAATTGGTCTGTGGGCTACAATAATCCAATAATCACTATAAACACCATCATTCCATACCGATTCTTTTGCATGCATTTCATTTTCTGTTCCGCCTTCCCAATTTTCATAATAATAATTTAATCCCGCATCAGTTATTGTTTTAACCCCCACGGAAGTCGCCGACGGCATAAACCAAGTATCTCTAAATGGCAAATTCATTATGAATGTTTTCTCTTTAGGTATTACTTTTGTTTTAAGTAATTTATAACTTGATTCAACTTGATTAAAATATTCATTTGCTTCTTTTGATTTTCCTAAAATTACACCAAACAATTTTATCCATTCCAAGCGAGCCATCTGATTACTTTCTAAATATTCGGCAATTAATAGTGTATTTATTCCACTATTTTGATAGGATTGGTTTTGGTCTCCTCCAAAGGGATATGTAAAAAACAGGTCTGGATTTGCCTTTAGTAATGCTTCTTTCTGAATCTGATCAGTTAAACAAAGTTCTACGGCACCATTTTCAAGAATTATTTCTTTAACTTTTTGATTTTGAATGTATTTTAAGCCACAAAGACCTTTAATCAAGTCTGTACTTTTAAGCGTATTAATAAATGCTAAATGTGTTGAAGATTGACAGGCTAACTTCCTAACCTCAGCTGTCAGAATTTTAACCTCTTCAGGTATATTATACGCGTCATTGATTGGGATATAAATACTGTCCTTAAATGGTGCGTTTTCTGAAAAGGATTTCGTAATTATCTGAATAAAATTCTCTTCATAGTTTAGCTCAAACCCCTTGGCGTAATTGACTTCTAACTGAATTAAATCTTGAGTTATTTGTTGTGCTGAATTTCTATCTTGCTCATGATTGATACAATTGGTCAAGAAAAAAAGTAATGTAAATAAAAAATAATAGTGTTTTTGCATAATTATGCGCTCCGTTATTTTATGCTATAATCTAGTAATGACTTCCATCCTTTCCACTCGCCTTTATTATTGATAGAGCTATTATGCCAGATAAAACTGAATGTTCCACCAACAAGTTTAACTTCTTTGATTAATCTTTCCACCTCTTCAAATGCGTCTTCAATCGTTAATTTCAAATAATCTTTTAATGCGCTATCCATGTAAGCAAATGGATGAATTTTCAAAGTTGTTTGGCAATTCGTATTTAAATCAAAATAGAAATAACTAAAACTTGTTCCAGCCCTAAACCCTATCTGATCAGCAAATCCCATTGAATAATCATTTTCAATCTTATTTTGCAGCAAAATTTGATACGTTTCAGGGAATTTCATTCGTAAAAAATGTTGTCGACTCTCAGTTATTTTTTCGCTTGTTATTTTTTCTAACCGTTTCTGTTCTTTCTCAATTTTTTCAGGCGACAAAAAAGAATTATATGATGGATGAATTCCGATCTTAATATCTTCATTTAACTTATTTATAAGTGTGTTATAAGCGTCGTTTTCCCAATGAATGTTTTTATCATATGGTCCCCAATCACCAAGTAAAATGAAGCATCTTGTTGTATCAAACTTATTTCCTATTTCAATGATATCTTCATAAGTGTCATATGGATCTTTTGCTTTTCCAGATAGTACGCTTAATCGCTCAGAGAGGTTTTTCCCTTTTATTGCAGCCCCTAGTGTTCTGGTGAAAGTTCTGTTTTTATAGGCCCAAGCTACATCTATGTCAAATGTCGGTGCAATTTTAAATTGGTTCCTGATTAGTGTATAATCCAAGTTTAATTTTTCCCAGAAATCTTTTACTAATAAATCAACTATAGGTCTCTTCTGAAGCTTATTTTGTACGAGAACGTTATTATCTGCAATAAACCGATCATGCTTATCTTTACTTTTATTGAAATGCTCTTCATATCTTGATAAAAGGTAAAAAACAATTCCAAAAGAATCAGCAACACCATCAATCTCTAATTCTCCTTTCGCGTTACAGGTAATTGATTTATTTTCGTAAATCTCACTCTCAAAAAGAATGCCTTGTGCGTGAATTTGAACGCTACTTTCTATAGGTCTTGAAGAGTAATTTATATGACATACATCCAATTCTTGTTCATTTGTAAGGACATTATAAGCTATTCCTTTATTCGCAAAACAAAAATCCAATACATAAATTAAACGATTGGTAATATGTTCACTAAAAATATAAATCAAGTCAATTGTCTTAATATTTCTTCACAAATGAATTCAGCCGCTTTTCCATCACCAAATAAATTAGGATAAGTATAGTTTTGTTTTGAACTCAACACTTTGTATCCTTCAATTATTTTTTCTTTTTGAGCATCACATAAGAGTGCATTACCATTTTCTACAATTTCAACCCATTCTGTTTCTGCCCTCAAAATAAGACAAGGCTTTTGAAAGAAGAATGCCTCTTTCTGAACACCTCCACTATCCGTAATAATTAAATGCGCATTTTTTTCTAGCGCAAGCATTTCCATGTAAGATACTGGTGGAATTAATCGTAATTTTTTTGTTGACTGAATTTTATTATTCAATGTCGAATCCTTAATCCTAGATAAAGCCTCTTTCGTTCTTGGATGAAGCGGTATTATGATTTCTAAATCATCTTTTTCGATCAAATCTATCAAGCTTTCGAAAATTG
Source organism: uncultured Crocinitomix sp. (assembly GCA_964415335.1). Taxonomy (GTDB): domain Bacteria; phylum Bacteroidota; class Bacteroidia; order Flavobacteriales_D; family Crocinitomicaceae; genus Crocinitomix. The sequence goes on along the minus strand of CAYPZN010000061.1, from coordinate 16,239 downwards.
CACTTAAACGTTCTAAATCATCTGTATTATTGTCTCTGTGAACAGTCGCTAAAATGTATTTATGATTTAGCTGAAGTCTATCTAAAATGGTGTTTTTACCTTCCAATAGTTTTGCAAAATGAATGGCATTGTCATACATTATATCACCGCAATGATAAACATTTGGGTTATTACAATCAAAAGGACCGTCATTATTCAATTCGAAGCCTTCATTTTTCAAATTTTCAACTCCTTGTTTTGTAGGAGAAAATAATAATGTAGATGCATGGTCACACATTATTCGATTAATTTCTTCTGGCATTCGTTTATTAAATGAACGCAGCCCTGCCTCAATATGGATAATAGGAATGCCTATTTTTGAAGCTGCTAAACTGCCCGAAACGGTTGAATTAGTATCACCATAAACAAGCAAAGCATCTGCGGATTCTTTAATTAAAATTTCTTCGATTCCAGTTAACATTTTTGCGGTTTGTTCGCCATGATTACCTGAACGTACATTTAAATTATAATCTGGTTGAGCAATGCCCAACTCCTTAAAAAAGATTGCAGACATATATTCATCATAATGCTGCCCCGTATGAATAATAACCTCATCAATTTGAGCAGGATAATTTAATCTTAATACCCTACTGATTGCTGCTGCTTTTATAATTTGTGGCCTTGCTCCTATAACTGTTATAAGCTTCATTTAATTTTTTTACAAAAGCAAAGATAGATTTTTAATTAAACAAAAATCTATTCATGGTTACAATACACCTTCATCAGAAAAACTATAATAACCATCTTTAGTTACGATTAGGTGATCAAGAACAGGTAGCTCTATAAACGCGCCGAATTTTTTAAGGTTTTTCGTTAATTCTAAATCTGACTTGCTTGGAAAACGACTTCCGGAAGGATGATTGTGGCAAAGTACTAGTGCAGATGCCGATTGTTCTAATGCCTTTTTAAAAACAATTTTTCCGTCAACTGCTGTTCCACTAAATCCTCCTTTAGAAATCAACTCGATTGATTTTATTTGATTCCCCCTATTTAACAGAACAATATAAAATTCTTCATGTTCTAAGTCTTGAAAAAGTCCTTTGATGCTGGTATAAACATCTTTTGAAGAGCGAATATATTTCACCATTTTTTCGCCTTCTGTAACCCTTCTTCTTCCAAGTTCTAATGCGGCTATAATTGTAACTGCTTTGGCCATTCCAATGCCTTTAAATTTCATTAGATCATGGACAGAAAGCTTTGCCAGTTTACTCAAATCATTATTTACTGATTGCATAATCTCTCTGCAAAGCTGTACTGCGGATTTTTCAATTGTTCCTGCTCCAATTAATATTCCTAAAATTTCAGCATTAGAGAGTGTTGATTGCCCTTTTTCTACTAATTTTTCGCGTGGTCTATCATCTCTTGACAAATCTTTCAAAGAGACATAATTCATTTTTGGGTTAAGCATATACTCCAAAAATAAAAAAGCTCGTTAAAAAACGAGCTTTTCAAATAAATTATTTTAGTTCAATTTAGAACTTAAATGAAAGTCCTCCAGAAACAACTGGCCCTCCAAGACCAAGTTCAACATTTAATCCAATGTTATCTGTAAAGTAGTATCTTGTTCCTAATGCAATACGAATTGAAAACGGAATTAAAGAACCTGTAGCACTATCACCATCAAAGTTAGGATCATCTGTTGTAAAACCAATTGACCGAATATTTGTTCCTGCTCCAAATCCAACATAAGCATCTAATGCATCTGTTTGAGCAAAGTGGTAATTTGCACGTAAATGAATTCTATACCGTCTTGAAAACACTTTCGTATCATACGTTTCAAATACAGTTCCATCTGTATTCAAAGAATCAGTTGTTCCACTTACTGATGTACTATTATAGATGAAATCAATCCCTAGCCCAAAATTATCAGCTAATAAATATTCAGCACGCAATCCTGCTGGGCCAATCCCTGAAACAGCTGAATTTTCAACTGTCCCTTCCAAAGAAGTTAATAACGCTCTTCCAAAGTTAGGTCCTCCATAATAAGGATCAATAATAATATTTCCTTCTTCAACCTGCGTTTGTGCGATCGCAGTATTGTTAAATCCAATTGCAGTGACTAAAGCAACTGCGATTAATGTGAATACTCTTTTCATAGTTTAAATTTAATTTTTGTAAATATATTTTATTTTTTCTTCTAATTTGTGCGATCCTGTATTTATTTTAACACACTTTTTAAATTCGTTGAGTTACTTCGGTTACGCACTCTTAAATAAACAGTTACAATAATTAATTTTTTCGAAACTAGATTCTTTGAAACAAAAAAAGAGCTTCCTGTCTAGCGAAAGCTCTTTCAATATTATAATGTTTTAAACCTTCTAGAATTTAAACGATAATCCTCCAGAAACAACTGGTCCTCCAAGACCAAGTTCTACATTTAACCCGATATTGTCTGTTAAATAATATCTGGTTCCTAAAGCAACTCTTAAAGAAAATGGAATTAATGCACCTGTCGTATTATCTTCTTCATCAAAAGTAGGATCGTCCGAAGTAAATCCAAAAGAACGGATATTCGTTCCTGCTCCAAATCCAACATAAGCATCTAACCTATCCGTTTGTGCAAAATGGTAATTTGCTCTTAATTGAACTCTATATCTTCTTGCGAAAACTTTTGTATTATAACTTGCTGCAACAGCTCCACCTCCATCTAAAGAGTCTCTTGTTGTAGTCACTGTTGCACTATTATAAATAAAGTCAATTCCTAAACCAAAATTATCTCCTAACATATACTCTGCTCTTATTCCTGCAGGTCCTATTCCTCCTATGACGGCATTATTTGAGGTATCATCTAGTGCATCTAATAATCCTCTTCCTAAATTTGGTCCACCATAATAAGGATCTATAATAATATTGCCCTGTTCTACTTGAGTTTGAGCAACAGCATTGTTCGCGCTAAATAAGCTGACAGTGGCTACTCCAATTAAGATAAAGAATCTTTTCATAATTTAATTTTTTGTAAATTGTTAAGTAAATTTAATTTGAGATTCGATTTTCCAATTTTCATGCCAAAAAGTATTTAATGCATAAATAATATATCGCTATCTTTGCTATATGCGCAGTTTATTTTTGCTTGTAATTTTATTTTTTTCATTGATTTCCAAAGGGCAGATTCATAACAGACTTATAAAGTTTAATGTGGGTTTTACAAACGAGCAAATTGATCATAAAGGAATAATTGAGGACTACAACGATACTACTGTTGGACCGGGTACATTCGAATTTGTTTCTAAAGCACCTTCTTTTTCTTACACGCATCAATACGTAATAAGTGATATTATTTCTTTTTCTGGAAAAGCAGGTTTTCAATATTTAAATATTTTCTTTAATAATCAACATTACGGTTCTCCATTTGTTTATTTTAGTATTAACCCCGAATTATCTATTATATACCGAAAACGTTTCGAATATTACATTAAGTTACAAGCCGGATTGTCATATTGGTTTAATCGTCCAGATTTATTGAATGGCCCAATTGAGCGTGTTTTCCCTACTGGAGTCACTCCTTTTACAGGAGTAACCATTGGCGGTTTCAATTATTATATTTCGGATAAATTAGGCCTAAATTTAGAGTTATCATTGTGGTCTCCTGAAGTACTAACCTTTGGACTTTCGTATCGATTTTTTAAAGGAGAACTTCCAACATTACAAGAATTAAAGGAATTACAAGAACTGTAGTAATGACAGAAAGAATCACGTATTTTGTAGATGTCATTTTACCCCTTAGTATTCCAAATACATATACTTATCGAGTTCCATTTGATTTAAATGAGACCATATCTTCGGGAAAAAGAGTTATTGTTCCTTTTGGAAAATCAAAATATTATACGGCAATTGTTAAACGCGTACATGAAGAGGTACCGTCAAACTATGTAGCAAAATACATAGAAGGAATTTTGGACGACTCTCCTATCATTACGCCGCAACTTTTTAAATTATGGAATTGGATTTCTGAATATTACATGGCGGATATTGGTGATGTAATGAATGCCGCATTACCAAGTAATTTCAAGTTGGCCAGTGAAACGAAAATTTCATTACATCCAATGTTTGAAAGGGATGAAGGTAATTTAAATGAAAAAGAATTTTTGATTGCAGAGGCATTGCAATTGCAAGATGAACTTACACTAAAAGAAGTTGCTGAAATTGTTAAAATCAAAACAGTTCAGCCAATTATTAAAACGTTGATCGAAAAACGTATTGCTATTGTAAGTGAAGAACTAAATGCTAAATACAGTCCTAAGTTTGCCACTTTTGTACAACTCAGCGAACATATTTTGTCTGAAAATCAATTACATGATCTTTTAAACCAACTTGAGGCTAATAAACGAAATGAGAAACAAGTCAATGCATTACTTAAATTGATTGAACGCGTTGGTTGGAATAAAGGAAATCAAACACCTACTTTAAAGAAGTCACTTTTAAACGAGAGTATCTCTGAATCTGCACTAAATACGCTTGCTAAAAAAGGGATCATCTCTATTTTTTCTGCAGAAATATCACGTCTTTCTGAAAACGATAGCACAGTTCAATCTATCAAAGAGCTATCTGAAAGTCAAAAAAATGCTTTCGAAGAAATTAATGAGAGTTTTAAAGAAAAGAATGTTGTACTCCTGCATGGTGTTACTTCCTCAGGAAAAACTGAGATTTATGTAAAACTTATTCAGGAGCAATTGGAACAAAATAAACAAGTTCTATTTCTACTTCCTGAAATTGCGTTAACAACACAATTAATATCACGTCTAAAAAAATATTTTGGTGATTTGGTCGGTGTTTATCACAGTAGATTTAATCAAAATGAACGCATTGAAATTTGGAATAAGGTTTTAGACAATGATCCAAATCAATTCAGAATCATCTTAGGTGCTCGTTCTTCTGTATTTCTTCCTTTTAGAAATCTCGGGTTAATTATTGTAGATGAAGAGCATGAAAATTCATTTAAGCAATATGATCCTGCACCACGTTATAATGCACGAGATACTGCGGTAATGATTGGGAATTTATATGGAGCAAAAGTCTTATTGGGTTCTGCAACCCCCTCTATCGAATCTTATTTTAATGCAAAAGAAGGGCGCTACGGACTGGTTGAATTAAATGAACGGTTTGGAGGAGTTCAACTTCCGGAAATTCAATGTGCTGATATTGAAAAGGAGACAAAACAAAAGACAATGAAATCGCACTTTTCTTCCTTTTTGATGAATGAAATGACTGAAGCCTTTGAAAGGGGTGAACAGATCATTTTATTTCAAAACAGGCGCGGTTACAATCCTGTTTGGTCATGCGAAATGTGCGGTTGGACACCACAATGTAAAAATTGTGATGTTTCACTTACTTATCATAAATCAAGCAATGCTCTTAAATGTCATTATTGTGGGTATTTTGTCTCCCCTCCTGCTTCTTGTGGAGGATGTGGTAGTAGAAAACTTAAAATGCTTGGTTTTGGTACGGAAAAAATTGAAGATGAGTTAGCATTATTCTTTCCAAAAATTACCATAAAACGTATGGATTTGGATACAACCCGTGCAAAAAATGCGTACCAATCCATTATAACGGATTTTGAAAATCATGACATTGATGTATTGATTGGTACACAGATGGTAACCAAAGGACTTGATTTTGACAATGTTGGATTAGTGGGAATTTTAAGTGCTGATCAAATGCTTAATTTTCCAGATTTCAGAGCTTTTGAACGCTCTTTTCATTTAATGTCACAGGTCGCAGGAAGAGCAGGAAGGAAACAAAAAAGAGGAAAGGTTATTGTTCAAACTTTTGACCCTAATCATTGGATTATTCAAAAAGTTATGCAACACGATTTCATTGGAATGTATACGCAAGAAATCATAGAAAGAAGAAACTTCCACTACCCTCCCTTTTTTAGAATTATTGTTTTAAAACTAAAACACCGGAATAAAGACACTTTAGATATTGGAGCAAGTACATTAACCAAAAGCCTTCAACATACGTTTAAAGATAGAGTTCTTGGTCCAGAAATACCACCTGTCGGAAGGGTTAGAAATTTTTATCTAAAAAATATCCGTGTTAAGTATGAACGAAATGTTTCTCCAACAAAGGTGAAGGCTGCAATCAAAGAAAAGATTGAAGTTTTTTTAGGGGATCATGATTTCAGATCTATTCGTATTGATATTGACGTTGATCCACAATAATTAATATCATTTAATTGAATTGAAATTTGTATTATTATGTTTCTGATTTCTAAGATTTAATATGCAAGCCATTTTATCCATTCTTAAATTGTTTTTATTCGGTTTATGGTCATTTATCGTCATAATTATAGGAGGATTATTTCATTTGATTCGAATCAAAAACGGAATGGAATGGGCAGCAAAATATTTATGGGCGCCCGTAGTACTTCCTCTTCTCTTTGCTCGAATAAAAGTTGAAGGGAGTGAACATATTGATACCAATGAAAAATACCTCATCATTGCAAATCATAATTCATTTATTGATATTCCTGTTTTATTTAAAACAATGCCTTTTTACACTTATTTCATTGCTAAAAAAGAGTTAAGAAAAATTCCTCTTTTAGGTTGGTATATTGAGGCTTACGGAATGATTTATATTGATCGTTCAGATCGAATTAAAGCTACTGAAAGTATTGAAGAAGCTGGAAAATTAGTATCGAATGGAAAGAGAGTCATTATTTTTCCTGAAGGAACTAAAAGCAAAGACGGCAAAATTGCTCCATTTAAAAAAGGCGGATTCCATCTTACGTCCCAAGCGAAGGTTCCAATTTTACCAATAAAAATAGAAGGAGCACGAAAAGTTTGGCCCAATAAAAAACCGTTTAATTTAGGGTATGGGACAATTACGGTTAAAATAGGGAAACCAATTTTACCTGATGAAATTTCTCATATGGATATTCCTAAACAAGCAACTCATGTTAGAGATATCATCTGTTCAATTTAATCATTCATCTATTTTTGTAATAAATCAATACGAACACTTATTGAACTATTTTTAAATGATAGTAACTATTAAACATTATAATGAATTAACCAAAGGTGAATTTCACGATCTTATCTCTTTGAGAATGGCAGTATTTGTTGTTGAACAAAATTGTCCATATCAAGACTTAGATGGCTTGGACAAAGACGCTTTTCATGTAATCATAAAAAAAGAAGAAGAAATTATTGCTACAGCACGAATTTTAAAGGCTAAAGTTGTTTATCCCGAAGTAGCTATTGGAAGGGTAGCAAGTTCTGCAAAACATAGGGACTTAAAATTAGGGCATTTATTAATGGAGGAAGCAATGAGCTTTATTCATAGTGTTCTAAAATCTGGAAATGTGCGACTTTCTGCGCAAACTCATCTCCTTTCATTTTATGAAAAACATGGTTTCAAATCAACTGGAAAAAATTATTTGGAGGATGGAATTCCACATAGCGAAATGATCTCAAATTCATAATTTAATTGGCCTATTTCTCTTTTTGGCAACAAATTTGTTTCATTCTAATATATTAAACTAGAAATTAAAACTATGCAACTAGCCTTTAAAAATGTAATGCCATTTCCAATTGCTGAATATCAGCATTCAGATGCTAGTGTTTGGAAAAGTGGATTCTCAATTAATTTCCCACAAAAAGTGCTGTTAAATGCTAGCAGTGGAAAAGGGAAGTCTACTTTTGTTAGCATTTTATATGGCTTAAGAAAAGATTATCATGGACAAGTATTGATTGATAATAAAGACATAACAAATTTTGATATTCACGAATGGATTGAATTAAGACGTACTAAATTAAGTGCAGTTTTCCAAGATTTACAACTCTTTCCTGGATTAACAGTTTGGGACAATTTAATTTTGAAAAACAACCTAACACAACATAAAACTGAAAATGAAATCAGTAATATGTTAGTCATTTTAGGGATTAAAGAGAAAAAAGAGCAATTATGCAGTACTTTATCTCTTGGTCAGCAGCAACGCGTTGCAATTATCAGAGCTTTGCTTCAACCATATCATCTTTTATTAATGGATGAGCCTTTTAGTCATTTAGATGAGGAAAATACGCGTATTGCTTTAAATCTAATTAAAACCGAAACGGATGCCAATAAAGCTGGCTTCGTATTAACTAGCTTAGGGAGTTCTCATAATTTTGAATATGATCATGAATTAAAACTGTAAGCCATGTTAAAACAAATTTTATTCAAAAATAACGCGAATTTTCAATTCATTTTTGCTACTGCTGGCGCTTTAATAGGTTTAACAGCACTACTGCTGAGCTTACAACTAATTTTAGATGTACGTTCTTTTCAATCTAACGAAGAAGAGTTATTTGGTCCAAATGCCGTTGTAATTCAAAAGAAAGTAACTAAACTTACTTCGTTTGGTATGAACTCTACAGCCTTTTCTGAAAGTGAGTTAGTGGAATTAGAAAATAAAGATTTCATTACAGACGTTGCACCATTCAAATCTGCTGATTTTAAAGTTGGAATTTCAGAGGTTGAAGGAGATGGCCTTCCTCATTTTTACGCAGACATGTTCTTTCAAGCCATTCCTAATCGTTTTATGGACATTGATGTGGATTGGAACTGGGAAGAGGATAGCGAATTTATCCCGATTGTTTTACCACGCGATTTTATTATGCTCATTAATTATGGCTTTGCACAAAGCCAAGGAATGAATCAAATTTCAGAAGAACTGCTAATGGCTGCACGATTAACAATTCACATTGAAGGAAATAATAAACGGACAAAGGCAATCGGTCGTGTTGTTGGTTTTTCGCATAAAATTAGTTCCATTTTAGTTCCTGAATCATTTTTGAACCATATGAACCCTATTTATGGAAATAATAAAATTCAGGATGCATCTCGTGTATTCATTTCTACAAAAGATGGCAGTTATGGAGAATTGGAAGAACTTATGGAAGAAATGAATTTAGACATCAACAAATCTGCAATTGACGTTGCAAAAATCAAAACAATTATTGCTATTGTTATTGGAATTTTTGGTATTGCTTCGGTCTTAATTATGCTACTCTCATTAATGGGGTTTGTTCAATATTCTCAACTTGTTTTAAGCAAGGCTTCTTACGAAATAAAGACGCTCGTTAGAATTGGTTATACCATAAAACAGATTACAAAAACATTTATAAAGCAATTGAGTTTTACTTTCGGTTTAATTACAATTGCAGCCATAATCATTACCTTATTGATTAAATTATTTATTGTAAATGTTTGGCTTACAAACAATGGAATTGAAGTTGGCAGTAGTAGTTTAATCCTCACTATTTTCATTGCTTTATTGTGTTTTGGGTTGTTTATTGTTTCCAATTATTTAAATGTTCGAAAAACAGTTCACAAATTGAGTAAGGAATAGCCTTTTTTAACAGTCTTATAGTAAGAGATTAGCTAAAAACGTTAATTTTTTGTTAAACAATTAACCAGAGGAGAATTATCTTCGTCTGACCTTTAAATTTAGATTATAACTGATATACATTATGAAGCAAATAATTTTGATTTTAACCCTGATATTAACGAGTTCGACATTAACAGCTCAAAAACTATCTTTTACTGTAGACAATGTTGCAGACTCAACAGTTTATTTGGCACGCTATTTTGGTCCAAAATTATACTATGCGGATACAACGGAGATGAAGGATGGTAAATTTTCATTTGATGCTTCAAAACACGATAGAGGGTTATTTGCAATTGTGATCCCTGGAGGAAAGTATTTTGAATTCATTCACGATAATGAAGATGTTGACATGCATGTAAAGGATCCCAATAATTTTGTGAGTTCTATGAAGGTTAATAAGTCAGTTAACAATACGCTTTTTTATGATTACATCCGATTTATGGGAGGTAAGAAAAAAGAAGGAGGAGAAACTGGTGCTGCAATGAATGCGCTTGATAAAAGTGACAAAGCAAAGCGAGAAGAGTATCGAAATAAACTGATAAAAATAAATGAAGACGTTATCTCTTATCAAAAGAATTTGATATCTAAAAATGATGGCCTTTTCATTGCTCTGATGATAAAAATGTCTATGGATGTCGAATTACCTGATCACCCGAGAAATGCAGCAGGTGAAATTACAGATTCTAATTATGTATACCATTATTATATCGATCACTTTTGGGATAATGTAAACTTGAAAGATCCTAGAACGGTAAGAACACCAATCTTTCACAATAAATTAGAAAAATATTTTTCTAGCAAAGGAATTCTTCAAATTCCAGACACCGTTTCTCTTTATGCAAGGAAGTTAATTGATCTAACGGATGACGTTGATCAGAATAATAAAGTTTTTCAATATATAGTTCATTACGTGACTAATAAATATGAGACTTCTAATATCATGGGAATGGACAAAGTATTTTGTTTTATGGCACAAAATTATTATTGTGGAGAAAATAATAAAGCCTACTGGATGACAGAAGAAAGTACTACAAAAGTATGTGAACGTGCCGAAAAAGTATGTCGTACCGCAATTGGTTCTTTTGCACCAAAACTTGTACTTACCGATTCGACAGAAGAAAATTGGATTGATGTTTATGACATTAATGCCGACTATACAGTTCTTTATTTTTGGGACCCTAATTGTGGGCATTGTAAAAAAGTAACACCTAAACTTCAAACATTATATGAAAAGAAGTTAAAAGAAAGAAATATTGAAGTCTACGCAATCGGTAAAGCGACAGGAGAAGAATTTGATCAATGGAAAGAATACATTAAAGAGAAAGGACTTACATTCATAAATGTAGGATTAACTCAACGCATTTATGATGAAGCAATTGAGGATCCTACAAGGCTTTTAAAAGAGCATACAAATATTCAAAGTTTGAATTACGCAGATACGTATGACATCTATTCTACGCCACGTATTTTCATCTTAGATAAAGAGAAAAGGATCATATTCAAACAACTGTCCATTGGACAACTTGAAGAGATATTGGATAAAGAAACAGGACATGCAGCTGATGAAAAGTTATTTCCTGTAGAAGATCCTGAAAATGGAAATGAAGATGATGCTTCGTCCCATTGATCTATAGATTTACAATTGATATAAAAGGAGTGGCTTAAATTTGGGTTGTTCCTTTTTTTATGAATATTTTCTGACTTTATAAACATAACGTTTTAATTATGAATAATTTACCTTAAATTTAAATAGAAGTTAGTGTCCTTATTCATAATTTTTTAAAAAATTAAGTCTAAATACGTATAAATAGGTGTTTAAACTTAATTTTATATCGAAAAAAACACTACATTTGAGCAATGAAAACACGCAATTAGTCGAAAAGGGGAAAAAAAAGGGAAAACTACCTCTTTTGATCTTAATTGTTTACTTAACTTTGATGTAAGAAAAAATTAGACAACGGTTTAGTTTAAAAGTATTTAAAGAACAGGAGTGGGTATGTTTGAGTAGAAGATGTATATTTTACTTTTTCATAAGTTTTGGGTTAATGAAGAATTCTTCGAAAGATAATCCACTCCTTCTTTTTATTTTATATTTTATTGATATACCGTGTTTTAAATCATATTTAAAATCTGGGAGTACTATTGGTTCTTAGTAGATATTACTTTTTCATAAGTTTTGGGTTAATGAAAATTCTACGTTCAATGTACTCCCTTTTTTCTTTTTAGGCATTTCATAAATTTTGCCAAATTTCACTTAAAAATTTCATCTTATTTGTAAGTACTCTCTAATGATTACGACTTAATACGTGAGGGGAGGAATATTAGATAAATACAAATGGTATCTTTTCATAGGTTTTGGGTTATTGTATGTATCATTCATTTATCAGAAACAATACCTCCCCTTTCTTTTTAAGGGTTTACCAGTACTTTTTCCATAAAATATTCTTTGGCTACATTTAAATCGACTGGTGTATTAATTCCATTAATTGTTCCTTTTTCTGAAAATTGCCAGGCAACAACATTATCTTTTTTCATTAAAGGATTGCTCCGATTATAATTTGCAATCCAAAACAACTCATCATTGAAATTTTTTCCATTGAAATTAGTATTAAAAAATGATGAATAAGTATAAATCATTGGACGCATACTTAAATTATTTTCAACTACATTTAAAAAGATATTAATGGAATCTAATAAAGCCGTTTTGGATAAATCACCTTTTTCTTCTATATCGATAACGGGTATTAAATCAAAATTATATTCTTTGATTATCTCGCAAAAAAAGGTTGCTTGAATCGTTGCAGCAGTATATGGGCTATAAAAATGGTAAAATCCATATTTTAAATTATACATTGAACATCCTTTGGCATTTTCTGAGGACCTTGAGTCTTTAAAATTTTCACCTTCAGTTGCTTTGATATAAACAAATTGAACACTATCATTTTCTAAAGACATTTGCTCCAATGCTTCAAAGTTGATTGCTCCTTGATAATGTGAAATATCAATTCCAAAAACAGGATACTTTTTGGGTATATCAGCACCGAAACTAGAATACAATATTGACTTATGTGCCGTTTGAAAAACAATGTATCCGATCAAAACGATTCCAGAAAACAATAATATAAGTCGAATTCTTTGTTTAGTCTTCATGCATTTCTAATTGCAATCCATCATAAGCAATAAATACATTGTTAGGTAATTCTTTCGATACTTCTTTGTGTTTTCCCATTAAATGACTTATATGAGTTAAATAAGCTTTTTTAGGTTTCAGTTCTTTAATTATTTCAAGTGCTTCAGCTAAATTGAAATGTGAAATATGCGTTGTCTTTCTCAAGGCATTAATCACCAAATAATCAATTCCTCTCAGTTTATCAAATTCTTTATCTTCGATAAAGTTAGCATCCGTTATATAGGCAAAATTTCTAATTCTAAAAGCCTTAACAGGAAGTTTATAATGCATTACATTGATTGGAGTAAATTTCTCTCCTACAACATCAAATGGTTGGTCTACTATTTTATGTAAATTGACTTGTGGAATTCCGGGATATTTAAAATCAGCAAATACGTAATGAAACTCTTTCTTTAGACCTATTTCAACCAAATCAGAAGCATAAATTTCCATTGGTTTTTTCGAAGAGAAATTAAATGCACGAATGTCATCCATTCCTGCAATATGATCTTTATGTTCATGTGTAAAAACAACAGCTTCTAAATGGTCTACATTTTCTCGAAGCATTTGCTGTCGAAAATCCGGGCCTGTATCGATTACAATATTTTTACCTTCAATAGAGAGTAACAATGATGTCCTTAACCGTTTATCCTTATGATCTTGTGATTGACATACTTCACATTTACAACTAATTACAGGCACTCCTTGAGACGTCCCTGTTCCAAGAAATACAGCCTTAAAAGTGTTCATTCAACTTAAATTATCGTTGTAATATTTATTTGTATCGTTTAGTTAACTGGGCTGGGCTTGGCTTATTTATCTCTCCCTAAATAGTGATGATATCCAAATCCAATGCTCAAGAAACGCGTTATTCCTTCATAATTTTCAGGAATTAAACTCGGAATATGATCAATACATGTTTCACTTTGATTAAATTCATCAAAATAAAAACTATACCCAAAAACAACACTAAAACCATGTTCTGAAACTTTATCTGTAAGTAATACCATTTCTACTTGTGGCTCGACAAAAAAAGCTGGGGTAATATTTGGCCCTCCATTATTTACAGTACAGGAATCACTAAAAGAAACTAAAAAACCATACCCTCCTCTTACACTTCCTGTAAATGAAACACGATCTGTTGTAAATTTTTCGTACCCTAAACGCAAGTATGCTCCTGGAATCTGATACCCTCCACTGATTGCTATATTATTAAAAGCAAACGAATTGATGAGAAAAAGAGAGTATTTAAGCCCTACACCAACAGTTAACCCATTATATACATTATAACGATAATCAACACCACCGTTTAAAAGCCCTTCCATTATCCGTTCAAAAGCAGGGTTTTGAGCTCTTGTAGGAACCGCTGCATCAATTCCAAAACTCCCTTTAGGCGAAAATGTTTTTGTTTGACTAACCCCTCGCAAAGTGCAACAAATAATTATTAAAAATAAAGTTAAATTAAGCTTGCGTTTTTTCATAAATTACGATCTAGCAACGTTTATTTTTCTCAGTATTGAAGCGTTCTTTGTTTTTAAAGATAAATAATAAATCCCATTCTCTAAATCTGTTGGATCAAAATCCACTGTATTCTCTCCTTTGTCTAATTCTTTATTTAATAAGTTTTTTAATTGATTCTCTTTTACATCCAATAAATTCAATTCAACATTCATATTATCAGAAAGTTCAATTAAAAATTGGGTTTTAGATCCGTAAGAGTCATATCTTGAAGTAGAAAATACAACTTCGCTTACAGCTTCTAATTTATTTCTCTTAAAACGCTTTATAAAAAGTATATAACTGGTAACAAATAAAAGTATTGCGCCAGTTGCATATAGAATTCCTAATAAAATATCTGCTGTTTCTAACTTTCCCATCTTAAAGTGTTATTACATTCTCAATTTTACTTACTTTTTTATAGCGCTCAATTATAGCTTCGCTACTTAGCATCATTTCTTTAATACTCACAGAAATATAATTTCCGTTTTTTGATGTAGCCGTTTTAAATTCAGCCGTTTCATCAAAGCATTTTTTTATTTCAATTACTTTGTCCGGATTTTGCTTTACAATAAATTTATAGAGGTATACAGAAGGATAATCTAATGTTTCTAATAATTCTCTTAATTTTTGATACTGATCAGCCATGAAGGATAATTTTATTCGCTCGTAAACATGCTTCTAATAAAGGATCAAAATCAGGTTTAACGACGGTTAGCTTGTCGCAAAGATAATCCTTTATTTGATTCTCATCAAGCATTAACTCATCAATCGTTTTTATGACTTTATATGGATCAATAATTGTTGACATTTTGATGTCTTTATCCGGTAAATTATTACTAACCTGTAAGTACGATTGTAATTTTTTAAGTAATTGAATTTTTAGTTGATAGAGTACTTTTAAATGATCATTCAAACCTTTAAATGTCTCCGTCAACGCTATTTTATGTTTCAATGCTAATTCAGCATTAATATGATTTTCTAGATAGTCTTTTAAATGCTCCTTTTTAATAGAATCATTTATCTTTATTGATTGAATCTCTTCAAAATCTGTTGGACGAATTTTACATTTAAACTCAATACTTTTTATTTCTCTAGCAATTAATTTGTAATGTGGAATTTCACGCAGAAATTTCTGTTTAATTTCAAATAATTCAACTTTGAGTGCATCCATTTTTAATGTGTTCTTAAACACACTAAATTTACAAAAAGGATTAGGTTATTAAACTAGTCAATAAAAAATAACCAGGAATATTGAATATAAATATTCTCCGAATCAAACTTATTTAATCAATAATATTCAATGTTTACTTGTTACTAAATCTTAATGAAATAGGATGATTTTTGAATTGGCTAACACTTGATTACCCGATTTTATTTGATAAATATAAACTCCAGGCTGAAAGCTTTCCATATCGACCTCGAAACTGCCTGATTTATTTTTAAGATAAACAGTCTCTTTTCCTGAAAGGCCCATAAATTGAATATCATAATTATTGAAATTTGTTGGTAATTCAAAATGAACAATAGAAACGGCAGGGTTTGGATATACACGATAGTTAAACTCTTGCTCAGTTAATGATGCTGTTGAATTAACCTTTATTATTTTCTTTACTGTTGTCCAAGCATTATTTGTGTCTACAACTTCAAGAATAATTTCGTATTCTCCTGGAATCATATAGCTATGAACAACTTCGGCTTCTTCTGAATATGTGAGATCTCCAAAGTTCCAGAAATAAGCTTTAATAGGGCCTTCTTCCTCATAAGAATCATTAGCATTAAAAGTAATTGGGGCACCAGCTGGAATTTCATCTGGGAGATCATTCATTATAGCCACTGGCGGGAAATTATGAGGTTGAATATAGGGGCTTGCCATAATGTTGTATCCGCTGGCCAAACATCTTTGCACCATTCAATGAACTCATTTAATAAAGTAGAGTCCATTTCGGATTCAGTAAATCTTGGTAGTGAACGATAGCATAAAGTTGCTTGCGTTTCTGGTACACTTGGACTAGTATAGTGTATAGGACCAGTTGTATATGGCACAGGAATCGTTGTTTCCATAGGACAATGTTTTCGACTATCCACAATGGTTGTTCGTTGAAGTTCACTTACTTCATACGATTTTATTTTATCGAGAAATAAGCGCATAAAAGCAGAAGAC
>CAYPZN010000060.1:0-24028 GCA_964415335.1 uncultured Crocinitomix sp. | reverse complement strand
GACTTTATCGACGATAACGGCGACGGATTAGATGACAATGGCGGATTAACTCCTCCAGATAGTGATGGAGATGGTATTGACGATTATCAAGACATAGATTCAGATAATGATGGCGTAGATGATCAGACCGAGAACGATCCAAGCGGCGACGGTGTAGGTCCAGATGATACAGACGGAGACGGTATTCCAGATTATTTAGATATCGACGACGACAATGATGGCATCTTAACCGAAAACGAAACAGACGAAGACGTTAACAACGAGTTTGATGATTGCGATACCGACGGTACACCAGATTATTTAGATCCAGACGCTTGTGAGAACACCGTTGTTGTTCCAACAGGATTCTCTCCAAATGGAGATGGTATTAACGATACTTTCGTAATCCAAGGGATTGATAATAACGAGAATGTAAGTGTAACCATCTTCAACAGATGGGGAGCCAAAGTTTACGAAACAGCATCCTATCAGAATGATTGGGATGGAACCAACCAGTTCGGTGTCACATTAGGAGGAACAGAGTTACCTGTTGGTACCTACTTCTATATCATTGACCTAGGAGATGAAAGCGAAGTAATTAGAAACTACGTTCAATTACAGCGATAAGAAATCAAACAAAACTGCAGCAACACCTTAGTGTTGTTGCAGTTTTAAAAAAGTTAAAAAATCAACAGTAAAAAAGACCACGTCTTATGAAAAAGATAGTTTTAATCACCTTAGCATTTTTAGGCACACATCAACTGTTTGCCCAGCAAGATGCACAGTTTACACATTATTCATTTAATACATTGGCAGTAAATCCGGGTTATGCAGGGAGTAGAGACGCCCTTACAGTTACCGGGCTTCACCGTTCCCAGTGGGTTTCCTTTCCAGGTGCTCCAATTACACAAACCATTACCGCTCATGCACCCATTGCCAATGAAAAAATAGGTGTTGGAGTTTCCCTTTTACGCGATCAAATCGGACCAACCAGTTCAACAGGTATCAATGCCGATTTCGCTTATAAAATAAAAGTAGGAGAACGCGGAAAACTAGCCTTTGGATTAAAAGCAGGCCTTAACATCCGAAGCAATCGTTTAGCAAGCGAGGTAAGCACCACACAAACCGGAGATAACTCCTTCCAAAGCGATTTTCAAAGCCAGTTACTTCCCAATTTTGGATTTGGACTTTATTATTCCACTCCAAAATTCTATGCCGGTCTCTCCACCCCTCGTTTACTTGAAAACGATTTCGAGAGTTCCAGTACCTCAAGCATAGGCAATAGTCAGCAAAGACACTATAACCTAATCACTGGAGCCGTTTTTCCAATAAACGAATCAGCAACAATTAAAATACGTCCAACCGCTCTTTTTAGAATTACCCAAGGAGCCCCTGCCGTATTAGATTTGACTGCCCTATTTTATTTCCATGACAAATACTGGGTTGGTCCTATGTTTAGAACCTCAGATGCCTTAGGTGTACTTGCAGGAATTAATATTACCGATCAATTCTCTTTTGGTTATTCATTCGATTGGTCTTATGGTAACCAAACCCTTGCTTACAACGCAGGTTCTCACGAGCTTATGCTTCGTTACGACTTCATCTTTAAAGACAAAGGAAAAATACTTTCCCCACGATATTTTTAAAATAGACCAATTAGATAAAAACATTAAATAAGCCAAGCTTATGAAAAAGATAGCATTATTAACAACCGCATTTGTGCTAAGTACCAGCTTAGCAATTAGTCAAGAAGCTGCCAGTGGAAAAGTAAAAAAAGCAGCAGCAGCTTACAGTCAATTTTCCTATGACAATGCCATAGAAAAATACGAAGGCACCGATTTAGCAACACTCGATCAAAAGCGTAACCTAGCCAACAGTTATTGGCGTAGAGATAGCCTTAATAAAGCAGAAGAACTTTACCAGACTATTGTAACAACAGAAGGCCACCTTGCCGAGGACCTTTACAACTATGCTAGTTTACTTCGAGAGTGCAAGAAATACCAACTATCAGATCAGTGGATGGAGAAATTCTCTTCCATGAACATAGCAGACTCTAGAGGAAAAGCCTATACTTCCAAAATGGGAGCTTACCAGCAGCTTCAAAAAGACAAAGGCCAATTTCAACTTAAAAACCTATCGATAAACTCCGCGCAACAAGATTTTGGTGCAGCTTATTATAAAGACCAAGTTGTTTTTGCTTCTAGTAGAGAAGGAGTTAAACCAATTTACAGAAGATGGAACTGGAATAAACTTCCCTTTTTAGATACCTATTTAGCAGATGCTAATAAAGGAAATTTAGAAAACCCACAGCAGTTTAATAAAAAAGTAAATAAGAAATTTCATGAAGGGCCCGTTGCTTTTAATAAAGAAGGTGACCTAATGATTTTTACACGCAATAACTACAAAGAAAAAGCGGCAGATAAAGTGACTCGTTTAAAAATGTTCAGCTCCAAACTTGAAGATGGAAAGTGGACTAAAGAGCAACCTTTACCCTATAATTCACCTGACTATTCAGTAGGGCATGCTTCTATTAGTGCAGATGGTAAATGGCTTTATTTTGCATCAGACATGCCTGGAGGAAAAGGAGGAACAGATATTTATAAAGCTGCTATTGCAGAAGATGGAACATTTGGAACACCAGTTAACTTAGGAGAAGATGTAAATACTGAGGGAAATGAACTTTTTCCTTTCATTCACCCAACAAATCAAATGCTTTTCTTTTCTTCCAATGGAAAAGTTGGTTTAGGCGGCTTAGATGTATTTGTTGCTCAGTTAAAAGAAGATGCAAGCATAGGTAAAGTACTTAATGTTGGCGCTCCAATTAACACCAATAAAGATGATTTTTCACTTGTTATAGACCACGATCAAAAATCAGGATACCTTTCTTCCAATAGAGAAGGTGGACAAGGAAGTGATGATATTTATAGTGTAACCATGCTAAAGCCCTTTACTTTTGGTAAAACCATAAAAGGAACAGCGAAGGATAAAAAAGGAGCAATCCTTGCCGGTACTACAATTAAGTTATTTGATGCCCAAGGAAATGAAGTAGAATCAGTGCTAACATCAGAAAACGGAACATATAGCTTCCAAGTGGAAGCTGACAAAGAGTGGCGCTTAGATGGAGACAAAGAAAAATACTTCTCAGGAACAAATAATGCAAGCACAGCCACTCAAGAAGATGTAATTATCGCAGATCTAGAACTGGAAAAAGATCCAGGATTATCGCTTTACGCACTTGTAACAGATAAAAAAACCAAAGCTCCAATTGAAGGGGTTCACATTGTTTTAACCGATAATATGACCGGAGTTGTAGAAGAAATTACTACGCCAGCTACAGGGGATTACCTTAAACCACTAAAAGAGAAAAAACTAAACGATAGAGGTAGTTATAACCTAATGTTAGAAAAAGAAGGTTATCTCGGGAAAACGGTAACCTATAATACTGAATTTGATAAGGAAGGAAAGTATGAAGTGCACAGTGTTTTAGATTTAACCCTTGAGGCAATAGAAGTAGGTGGAGATTTATCTAAGATCATTGACATTAATCCAATTTATTTTGATTTAAATAAATCTAAGATTCGTCCAGATGCGGCTATAGAACTTGATAAGATTGTCAAAGTAATGAATGAAAATCCTACCATGGAAATTGAACTTGGTTCGCATACTGATTCAAGAGGAAGTGATAAATCGAATCTTTCACTCTCGGATAGAAGAGCAAAGGCTTCTGCTGCTTATGTTAAGGAACGAATTACCAAGCCAGAACGAATCTATGGAAAAGGATACGGAGAATCTACACCGAATACGATAGATCTTTCTGCTGAAGGCGGAGATGCTGATTTTAAACTCATAGAATCATATATCAACTCATTTAAAGCTTCGAACAGAAAGAAGTTTGATGAACTTCACCAAAAGAATAGAAGAACGGAATTTATTATTACGAAGTTTTAAGAAGATAATCTTCTCTACTGTTTTATAGTACAAGATTAATTCAAATAGTTTATTGCTATTGAATAAGAAAAGGTGAGTAAACCCTACTCTTCCGGATAGAAAGGAGGTTTGATTTTATCACATCTCCTTTCTCATTTAACGTAATTTCTCGTTTATTATAACTTTCATAAAAAGAAATATTTTTATATCAGTCTAAGCATTTTGGCATATGATTTGACACTTTTTTATTACGCAAAAAATAGAAATAATGATTGCACTGTGTGATCATTTAAGAGTAATTAAAAACATCAAAAACAAGCAAAATGAAACTTAGCGCTATTATGACCGCAATTACTATTGCATCAATTGGGTATGGAAAATCATTCATACAAAACCCTCAACCAACTTTAGATGATTGTGAAAAATTTAAAAGTCTCTACTTTCAATATTTGAAAGCAGGAATGTATGAAGATTCACATCAGTTTTGGCTTAAAGCATACGATTATTGCGAAGAGTCAAAAACATTGGATTCTACCTTTTTTATTAATGGGAGAGCAATTTACTATGGTTTAAGAAAAAGTATACCCAAAACGGATACAATCCGACTGAAAGAATTGAATGATTCTATTAAATGGATTTACGAAAAACGTTTATTAATTGAAAGAAACGCACTTTGAGAAATAGAATTTTCAGGATTTTTATATTATCGAAAAAAGGAAAGTATCAATCAAATGGACAGTCTTTTTTCTAATATTCACACACTAAAAAGCAAGACCCCTTCAAGGCATATAAAAACCTATTTTAAACATTTGATACGGAATCACTATAATCAAATTGATGAAACCAATGAAAAAGAAATGAAAGATCATATTTTTCAGGAATACTTATTGTTAAATGATTATTGTACATCACCAAATAATTTGAAAGATGAAAAATACATCAAAGCAAATCAATTTCTAAATGCGTATATCATCAAAGTTTTTCCAAATTGTGATTTCATAACTCCTTTTATGAATGATCGCTTTACCCAGTTACCAGTAGACAAAAAACAGAGGAGCATTCAAATAAAAAATGATATCCGTTTAATGAAACGATTTAATTGCAATTTAACCCCAATTTATTTAACCTATGTTTATGAGTCTATTCATTTAAATCCGTCCGTCGAAGGGTATTTAAGCATTGCAGAAATAGAAACAGGTAAAGGGAATTATCTCGAAACGATTTCAGCTTATGAAAATGCAATAAATTTATCCAATCAGGATAGCACAATTAATTGGTGTCAGATAAATATTGCAATCAACTATTATCAGTTAAAACAATATAAAAAGGCGTTTAAAATAGCAAAAGAAATTGAAGGCGAATATAAAGGAAAAGCAATGAAAATTTGTGGTGATTGTGTTGCAGTCACTGCACAGTTTAATGGAGAATCTAGTTTTGAAAGAGATGCAAATTATTGGTTAGCAACAGACTATTATAAAAAATCAATAGAGTTTGGTGAACAAGTTAATAAGCATGAATTTTCTGAGCTATGGCCAACAGAAAGTGATTGTTTTAAACAAAATGTTGAAAAAGGAACACTTTTTTTATGCAAATCTTGGGGAGAAAAGATAATAATACGCTAGTACCATGAAATATAATTAACCCAAAACAAGAGTCTGGAAATTAATCATTATAATTTCCAGACTTTATTGAGAATTTTCCCCCTTGAAAACAAAACCAAGCTGATTAATTGTAGTTTCTATTTCTGGTGAAGTGCCTGTGCCTTCTATAACGACAAGATTTTTATTTGGGTCTGCAACTACATTTGTAATTCCTTCCAATTTCATTAAATTGGTTTCAACAGAGTTTTTACAATGATTACATGACATTCCTTCTACACGATATATTTTATCCATATTTTTTGTTTCAATTTTAGAGGAAATTAATTTTCTGATTTCTACATTTAAAATAAGCAAAATTAGTATGATTGAAGTAGTTATAGAAAACCAGGGTGCAAATTCATTGTGTATATGATTTTGAACGCTTATACCCTCAGTAAATAGTACGTCATTTAATCCGTAGTCAATTAAAAAACCAAATACTAATGCTCCAAAAACAATGCTAAAAAGGTAAATCAATGTCGCTTTTTTTCCAATAGATTTCCACAAAACAGTTAAGGTAGCTGCATTTGTTGCAGGACCTGCCATCAAAAATACTAGGACAGCTCCTGGGCTTACTCCTGCAGCTAATAAAGCAGTTCCGATTGGAACAGAACCTGTTGCGCAAACATACAACGGGATAGAAGCTATTAAGATTAATAACATGTTTAAAATTGGGTAGTTCAAATAATTAGTAAAGAAATTAGGAGGCACAAATAGTGCAATTAAAACAGCAATCAAAATCCCAACAAGAAGTTGACGTGAAATATCTCCTAAAAAATCGATAAAAGCATAAGAGAAAACTTGCCTAAATCGGTTTTTACTATTTTGATCGTGAGAAGCAGTACTTGTAGTTTCAATAACACCTTGGGGAACTAGTTTGTCTGTCAAAAAACCACCAAGAATACCTGTGATCAATGCTACAATTGGTCTATAAATAACCCAATAAATATTAAGCATAGAATAGGTTATAAATAATGAATCCACACCAGTTTGTGGGGTTGATATTAAAAAAGAATTGGTTGCACCTTTACTCGCTCCATTTTTATAAAATGAAACTCCTGTAGGAATCACACCGCATGAACACAAGGGAAGCGGAATACCTAATAAAGTTGCTTTTACTGAAGACCAAATCCCCTTTTTTCCCAAATGTTTTGAAATTCTTTGTTTTGTAATGAAAATATTTAGAATCCCTGCCAGAATAAAACCAAAAAGAAGGTAAGGAGACATTTGCAAAAAAATCTTCCAAGCTTCGGTTCCAAATTGTTCTAAAAAGCGCATATGACAAAGTTAGTTAAAAAGGAGATATTGAACAGAATATGAAAAGTGTTTAAATTGAGATTTAGTATATTTAAAATAACGCTAAATTTGTGCTCAAATTACCAAAGCGACGCAATTAATAAACTTGGATGAAATACCTTTTTTTTATAGGACTTTTTTTAGGAGGAGGAATCTTAGGTTATTTTATTGGAACCGGAGGTGTTGATCAATCGTCTAATCTTGATCTTACTAAGAAAGAATATATTACAGAAATTGTTTACGATACAATTATTGAAAAAGAACGGGTAGAAATTCCTGTTTATCTTGAACGAGAGGACACTATTTTATCTAATGATCTACTTAAAAAAGATTCCGTTTTTATAGACACTTTAACTGAACGAATAAAACAAAGAGATACAATTATTGATGATGGCTCTGTAATTCGAACAGAAAAGAAAATTGCCGAAAGAATTTTACCAATTCAGTTTTTATCCAAAGAAACGCTTAAGGATACAATTATTAAAGATTTATTGGGAATAAAAGAAACAAAACGTGTAGATGTTATGATCGAGTTTTGGGAATCTCCTTTAGGTTTTTCAGGATATAAACTATCGCGAAATAAATTGATCGCATATGGCTTGTCGCCACAATTTGATTACGAACTATATAAAAAAGCAGAAATCTATTATTTATCTTATCAAGAAATACTCTATAAATTAATAGAGACACAAGATTTTTTATCTTTTGAACAGGTAGACAAAAAAGAAGTATTAAATGATTAAATTTTATAAATATCAAGGAGCAGGAAACGATTTTATCTTAATTGATAATCGATTAAACTCTTTCGAAGGAAACAAAGTAGAATTCGCTATAAAATGGTGTGATAGAAAATTTGGAATCGGTTCTGATGGGATAATTTTTTTAGAAGAGAGTGACAAAACCGATTTTAAAATGGATTTTTATAATCCAGATGGAAGTCAAAGTTTTTGCGGAAATGGGTCGAGATGTGTTGTTGCATTTGCAAGAGATTTGGAAATAGTAAAAGATAAAACGATTTTCGAAGCGATAGATGGAAAACATGAAGGTGTTTTACTTGAAAAAAATGTAAAAATAGCAATGAACCAATATGGCGGGATTGAAAGAGTGGGTGAAGATCATTTTATAGACACAGGATCTCCGCATTATATTTCATATTGTGGTGATGGAGATCAAAGAGAAATAGTGACTTACGGAAAAGAAATTCGCTACTCTGATAAGTATCAAAAAAAAGGAACAAATGTAAATTTGATTACAGAAATAAAAGAAGGATCTATAAAAGTACGCACCTATGAGAGAGGTGTTGAAAATGAAACACTAGCCTGCGGCACAGGTGCTACAGCTTGTGGCTTGAGTTATGCCTCTACAAAAGATATTAATGAAGGAATCGTAGAAGTAGCTGTAAAAGGAGGAGAATTAAAAATTCATTTTTCAAAGACCACTGTTAAGGACAAATTTTCAGATATTTGGCTAGAAGGACCAGCAGTATTTGTTTTTAAAGGAGAGATTAATGGCTAGTATTAAGCAAATCCAACAACTCAAACAAATTGATTCGTCAAAAACTTATCTTGTTTTAATTTCACCAGAAACAATTCCGCACCTTATTATTATTTATAAAGGACTTTATTATTCGTTAACCTATAAAAAAGCTGTTTTAGGAGAGCCTTTCGAAGCTTATTTTAACTTTCTGAAACGAACAAAACGTAAGCTAATTTTTTTAGAGTTGGCTATAAGCGAAAGTGATCCTAAATTCATTTTTAATAAATTTAGTAAAGTTGATACAGATAAAATTACTTGCTTAGCCCCAATTACGGAATACACAATCCCTGAAAGCAAGGCCGAATTTGTTTTTGAATTAATACCTGAATTATATGATGCAGATAAGATTAATGCTGCATTTCATTTGAATCTAGAAAAAAAATTAAGCCGTTACAATGAATTTGACCTGGTTGAATACACAAAAGAGGCCATTTTTTCTTACATTCAAACGTTGAACGATAAGCATGCTAAAAGGTCATAAAATATATCTCCGAACCATTGAACCCGAAGACATAGAAATTCTTCTAAAATGGGAAAATGATCATGGAAATTGGAATATTAGCGAGACACGAGTCCCTTTTTCAAAGCATCTTCTACAGCAATACATTGAATCCGCTCAAGACTTGTTTAGCGTAAGGCAAATTAGATTTATTATTTGCTTAAATGAAAATGACCGCGCTATTGGAGCAATTGATTTGTTTGATTATGAACCTATTCATCAACGTGTAGGAGTTGGGATTCTGATTGATGAAAAACAGAGACATAAAGGTTATGGCCTAGAAGCAATTCAATTAGTAGAAGAATATGCATTGAATACAATTGGCGTTCGAAATTTATATTGCTCCATACTAGAAAATAATTTGAACAGTATCGCACTCTTTCAAAAGGCAAATTTTAATAAGGTTGGCCACAAAGAACAATGGTCCAATAATGGAGGTAAGTGGCTTGACGAATTAATATTTCAAAAAAGATTAATTAAATAATGAAAAAAAAGAGATTAAGCTTCTTACTCGTTTTCATAATACTCCTTGCTGTTACAGGTTATATTTTTGGAAAACCACTTTATAAACTTCATTTTGGTACATTATCATTAGATAAAGAAGAAATTACTTTGTTTGTTCCAACGGGAAGTACATTAAATGATTTAGGAGGACAATTAGCGCAAGAACATATCCTTGATCAAGAGGAATTTAAAAGCTATGCCGAGAAATTAAATTTTACCGAAGATAAACTAGAACCCGGAAAGTACAAAGTTGCAAACGGGATGAAAATTAAGAATTTAATCTACGGATTTAAAAACGGAAATCAAGAAATTAAAGACGTTCGAATTACATTCAATAACTGCATGGATGTATATGATATGGCAGGAAAAGTAGCACCCTCTATCGAAGCTGATTCAACTGATTTGGTAGCTTATATTTTAGATACTAAAACAATTGAGAAATTTGGTTTCAGAAATGAAACAATCATGACATTATTTTTGCCAGATACTTATGAAGTAGGCGAGTGGGATATGAGTGCTGAAGACTTTGTTAAGCGAATGGCTGATGAGTATAAAAAATTCTGGACAGATGAGCGAAAGGAAAAAGCTGCTGTCGTTAATCTTGGACAATCTGAAATAGCAACTGTTGCTTCAATAATAGAAGCCGAACAGAGTATTAATACGGTAGAATGGGAACGCATAGCAGGATTATATTTAAATCGAGTGAAGCGAAAAATGTTACTTCAATCCGATCCAACAGCAAAATTTTGTTGGGGTGATGAACTAGAAGGAGTGCAACGTTTATTAAAAGTACACATGGAAAAGGATTGCCCTTATAATACTTATATCTACCCAGGGCTTCCACCTGGTCCAATTCGACTTCCATCCAAGAAAGGATTAGACGCCGTATTGAATGCTGAAAAACATAATTACCTTTTTTTATGCGCAAAACCAGGAACAAGTGGTTTACATAATTTTGCTGAAACAAATGCACAGCACAATGTCAATGCGGCTAAATGGCATGCTTATGCCAACTCTAGAGGATTATAATTTGAAAACATCTAAAATTAAAGCAAATTTTTTGAATAATTCAATTGGACTTTATCCCCTTTATTAACTTTCGAATAGTGTTTTGCTTTTACGTGATAGCGATTTCCTGAAATTTGGAAAATAAACGTTGTATTCGATTTTGACTGACTCGTATTTGATGAGCCTATTTCTCCAGATATCCCTGAAGAACTTTTACTTCCAAGTTTGATTTTTTGTTTCAAAATGGCAACTACTTCTGTAACTTCACCATTATTTAAGTCACGGTATAATTGAATCCACTTAGAAGTAAATACAATAACTACTTCGGCAATTATAATAGAACCCGAAACACGCATTGTATAAGGAAGTTATGCGTTAATCAGCGCGTAAATAATCAATGAACAAACAAAAGTGACCGGTGTGATTATCCAAAAGAATTTTAATGCAAGTTTTTTTCTTTAGATGTTATCGGCCGAATAGTCATAAAAAAACTTAAAACAAAAAGCGCTCTGTAATAACTATTACAGAGCGCTTTATTAAATTTTACGAAATTATTTGTTCGATAAGAAACCGTAATTTTTAGAATAATATAGCATTTGAGCTTCAAAACTTTCTGGCTGAGAAAAAGTAACATCAGTAATGTTTCCTTCTGCGTCTTTTACAGCTGTTAAAATCGGATTTACAAACCCGTTATAAGGAGGAATATTCAAAGCTTCACTTCGTTCTAGTACTTGCGTATGAACATCTTGATCTACTTTAACGCCATAATTTTCAACTAAACTTTTACCAGCTTCATAATCACCTTCTGACTTAATACGTTGAATTTCACGTAATAAATCTCCAAAAAGAACACGAAGTTTTTCGTAATCATTAATTTCAAAGAAAAATTTGCCATCTCTTTCGATTCGTTCAATCACATTTGCTTCGGCACCTTTTTCCATTGCCCACGAAGCAACTAATTGACGATTTCTCATATGTGCTTCTTCAATATCAGCACCTGGCTCTAAGCGTCGCATTTGAACCATCATCCCGTTTCTAATGTATCCGTCATACTCTGCTTTTCCAACTTCTAAAGATTCGATTAAACCTAGATCAACTAATTTTTTATCCATTAAAAAGTAAAGAGCAACTAAATCTGCACGAGCCTCTTCTAATGTTGAAGAATAATTTTTTAACGTTTCTTTCGGAGTTCCAACTCCTGGGTTTATTTGACCAGAAGCATGACCAATAACTTCGTGCATAGCGGTGTGCATTTTAGATCCTATTTTCGCATATTTAATCGAACGCTCTATCTCTTCATCATCATGAGCAAACTCTTTCAAAATACCTTCTCCTCCAGCATCTTCATAAGCTTGCACAATATTTCCAAGGCTAACAGATTTAGAACCATGATCGGTTCTAATCCAATTCGAATTAGGCAAATTAACGCCTATCGGAGTTGAAGGGGATGAATCTCCAGCTTCTCCAGCTACATTAACAACTTTATATGAAACACCAACAACATTTTCTTTTTTGTGTTCAGGTAAAATAGAAGAATTATCTTCAAACCATTGTGCATTATCAGCCATCACTTTCATACGAGCAGAAGCTTCAAAATCATTAATTTGAATAATTGATTCATAAGAACCTCGCATTCCTTTAGGATCTCCATAAACTTCTACAAATCCTTGGATATAATCAATGTCACCTTCTGTAGCTTGAGACCAAGCAATATTATATTCTGACCATTTTTCCAAATCTCCAGTTTCATAGTATTCAACAAGAAAACCTAAAGCATTTCCTTGTGCTTCATTTTCAGCTACACCTTGCGCTAGTTTTAACCATTTAACAATTTCAGTAATTGCTTCACTATACATACCTCCAACTTTCCAAACCTCTTCACGTAATGTTCCGTCTTCATCTTTTACTAAACGAGAATTTAAACCAAATTCAACCGGTTTATCTCCTGCTGTACTCATTTTTTCAGAATAGTAATTATCAATGTCTTCCTCTGTAATATTTTCCCCGTAAAAGTTAGTGGCAGAGCTTAATATTAAATCACTGTTTGGATCTAAACTAACTTTTTTCATATCCAAATCAGTTGAAAAAATACGATCAACAATAGTTTCAGATAATTCTGTTCCTGTTTCACTCAATAAACCATTAAAAAATTCTCTTGAAAATTGAGGAATAAATTTATCATTCGAATAATGGTGGTGAACTCCATTAGAGAACCACATTCTTTTCGTATAAACCATAAAATTATTCCATTCTACACTAGACTTATCACCTTCATAGTTTGCAATAATCTGTTCCAAGGCTGTTCTAATTTCTAAATTGTAGCGATAGTTTTGATCCCAAATGATATCTCTTCCAGACAAGCCTGCTTCATAAAGATAGTAGACAAGTTTTTTCTGATCTAAACTTAATTGCTCAAACCCAGGAATGTCGTATTGCAAAATTTGAAGATCGGCAAAGATTGGACCTTCATTTTTTTCAGTTTCAAACATTACTATTTCAGTAGAATCAGTAGATTGATCATCCATTTGATCTTTTTTAGTAGTACCACCACAACTGGTCAAAAAAGCACCAACTATTGCAGTATAAATTATAAATTGCTTCATTTTTAGCGTGTATTTCTTTTAAAATTGAAGCTTAAAAATAAGAATAGTTTCGTGCTTTCGTTTAAAAAGTTGATAAACTGTTAATCTTTTCATAAAGTTTTTTTGCAGAAATTCTATGCATATTCAACTATTTCGAAATTCTCTACGTTAACCATTAAAAAGATTAAGTACCTTTAAGCATGAGAAAATTAATTGTATGAATAACTTGAATTATAAAGTTTTCCTTTTATCTATATTATTAGCAAGTGCTTCGTTTAGTCAATTCGGTTTTCAACGAACCAATACCTCAACTGTTTCTAAAGATGGATCAATTCAAAAACACGCTTGGGCAGGAGGATTAGATTACTGTCAATTTTCCAATATCGATCTTGATTTTGATGGAGTAGAGGATTTGTTCATATTTGATCGAACGGCAAACAAAGTTTTAACTTTTTTGCAAAAAGGAGGGGTTGGCGAAACCAATTATGAATACGCTCCAGAATACGAAAAAGATTTTCCTGCAGGATTACATGATTGGGCATTATTAGTCGATTATAACTGTGATGGAAAAAAGGACTTATTTACTTATGAAATTGGAGGGGGAAGCGTTTTTCTAAATACAGGAGACGAAACGACAGGAAACAAATTTGAATTAGTCGTACCTATTTTACAAACACTTATTTACAGTGATTTAACATATCTTTTTTTAAGTTCGCAAGACATTCCTGCAATTGTAGACGTTGATGGTGATGGTGATAAGGATATTTTAGGTTTTGGCGTTTTAGGCACAGCGTTAGAGTATCATAAGAATTTAAGTATGGAACTCTATGGAACATGTGACTCTTTAGAGTTTGAAACTAAAAATTTATGCTGGGGACGCTTCAGAGAAGATGCCTCTACTAATGAAGTTTCGTTATATGATACATTAAATTTTCCTTGTAGAGAAGAAGATCTAGGTGATGAATTTATTTTACCAGGAGGATATATAGAAGAACGACAAGATAGACACGTTGGATCTACAGTTTTGGCACTTGACATGGATAATTCAGGTGTTTTAGATTTGATTTTAGGAGATGCAGCTTTTAACACATTAACTATGCTACTTAATTCAGGAACAGAGGTTAATGCTAATTCTGCAATGAGTGAACAAGACAATACTTTTCCATCAACATCCGTTCCTGTTGATTTGCCAATTTTTCCAGGTGCTTATCATGTTGATATTAATAATGATAATATCAGAGACTTATTGGTGTCTCCTGCTTCTAAGATTGCTTCTGAAAACGTACAAAGTGTTTGGAGATATATTAACGAAGGAGCAGATTTAGAACCGGACTTCATTTACAGTGAAAATGATTTTCTTCAAGGAGGAATGATTGATGTAGGTACGACTTCATATCCAGTGTTTTTTGATCATGACGGAGATGGGTTAGAAGATTTACTAGTGAGTAGTCAAGGACAATATGATCCAATATCTGGAAATCAAATTTCCAAAATAGCCTATTATAGAAACATTGGAACTGCTACAACTCCTAATTTTGAATTTGTCACAGATGACTATCAAGATCTTTCAACAAAGGGAATTGGAACTTCTCTTGTTTTTTACCCAACTTTTGGTGATTTAGATGGAGACGGAGATGAAGATATGATTTTAGGAGAATTTTCGGGATTCAATTATTATATGGAGAATACAGGCGGAGCGGGTAACCCTGCAATCTTTAATACTTTTGTTACACTTGCTAATAGTGACGGAGAGCTTATCTTTGATGGTACGTTTACCTACCCTAATTTAGTTGATTTGGATAGAGATGGTGATCTGGATTTAGCAATTGGAAGACGTACTGGGAAAATATCTTATTTTGAAAACACAGGAATAGGTACTTATAACTTTGTACCGAAAAGTACAAACTTAGGGAACGTAGATGTTTCTGGAATAAGTTCTATTGAAGGACACGCAATTACACAGTTTATTGAGTTAGATGGTGAGTACCAACTTGTAGTTGGTTCTAAAAGCGGTTACTTATACTATTTTGATGACATTGAAGGAAACTTAGATGGAAGCTTTCATTTAGTAGATGTAAGTATTGATAATATTAATATTGGTACATTTTCAGCTCCCGCTATAACTAATTTGAATGGGAACAATCGTTTTGAGATGATTTTAGGAAATAGAAGAGGTGGAGTAAGTTTTTTCGAATCTGCTCCAACGACAAATATTGGAATCACTTCAATTGAAAATGATAATGATATTTCAATTTATCCCAACCCATCAAGTGATCAAATTACAATTGATTTAGGGCCAATGAATGCCAAGAGTTTAGAACAAACCACAATTTCGATAGTAAGCATTGATGGACAATTGGTTTATCAAGTCGCTCCAAACACCAATTTATTGGAAGTTGATGTAAATCAATTTGCCAAAGGATCGTATATTATTCAGGTAATAAATGAAGGGAAACCAATCAATAAGAAATTGATTATTGAATAAATAGAAAATTCTTATTCCATAAGGATATCAAACAATTCCTGTATTTCATCCTCACATTCTTGAAAAGTAACCTCTGAAAGATCAGGGTCACGTTCGAATTCAGTTTCTGTTACTTCTCTTTGTTTAAATGAGACAGC
Organism: uncultured Crocinitomix sp.; assembly: GCA_964415335.1. Lineage (GTDB taxonomy): Bacteria > Bacteroidota > Bacteroidia > Flavobacteriales_D > Crocinitomicaceae > Crocinitomix. Next base: position 8,435 of record CAYPZN010000060.1, on the reverse strand, counting down.
TTCCATGTGCATCATAATGCCATATCGTTCTGCATCATAAATTAAAGGGAACCCTTTTAATTTAGCATAAGAAGTAAACCAATAAGCATTTGCTGGAGCTAAATCTTCAGTAAACCAAGCATTAGTATGTGTAATTGTATCATCAGGACAATCAACAGTATAAGAGCTTGCATATAAACCAACAATACTATCAGATTTTTCAGTTGAACTTGTATTATATACTGGTTGTGAAGCAATCATTTGTTCAATTTCACTTTCATTTAATTGCGTGAAGAATAATTTGTCTCCAAATTCAAGTCTCATTTCAACCTTACGAGTTTCTTCATTAGAGACGACCTCAGTTTTAAAGATTTTACCTCTGGCAACAGTCGTTTTTATTTCATTTCCTTTAAAAGTAATCGTCATTGTTTCTGGTAAAATTGCCTGCATAAATCCAGAAATTTCAGAGTTCGGATAAGTTATTGCATATTCAACCTCTCCTTCCTGAACCTTATCAGGAGTACAAGCCGTAAAAAGCAATAAAAATGATACAGAGAAAAAAAGTAAATTCTTCATTTAAAAGTGTGTTACTGTTAGAAACATTTCGGACAAAGATATAATTTTCTAGGATAAACCACTTAACATCTAATACGGGTATAGATAGAAGTCCATGAGAGAACTTTATTTTTAATGCTTCGCTTTTCTTTTTATCGTATCAAAAAATTAAATTTGCACCAAAATATATCATGGCAGAAATTAAATTAATTGAGAATCGCTCGGAAATAGGAGCTGGAACTAGAGGAGCAGGACTGGGAATAGGAGCACTTAAAGTTGTAGCGAGACAAAAAAATCATTCCTATTTTGGAAGGTATGAAAGCTTTTTAGTTGATGATCATAATGAATTACTTGATCAACTGACACCTTACCGATTTGCTAAACGCATAGATGGTTTGTTTAGCGTATTTCAAAATACATGTGATATTTTAGGTCATATTTATGCCGAAAAAAATTTTCCGATTGTACTTTCTGGAGATCATTCAGCCGCTGCAGGAACAATCGCCGGGATAAAGAAAAGTCACCCAGATAAAAGAATTGGAGTTATTTGGATTGATGCACATGCAGATTTGCACACTCCTTTCACAACTCCTTCGGGTAATGTTCATGGAATGCCTTTGGCTATTGCACTTGGTGAAAATAATATGGAGAGTGCGGTTAATAAACCAGAAAGTAATGAAATCGAATTGTGGAATAAGTTAAAAGGAATTTCGGGGCATGATAAAAGTATTTTGGAAGAAGACCTTGTATTTATAGGCGTTAGAGATACAGAAAAACCTGAAGACGAATTTATTGAACGAAATAAAATAAAAAACTTTAGTGTTAAAGAACTTCGCGAAAAAGGATTAAATCAAGTTGCTGATGAAATTAAGCAAAAATTAGCGGATTGTGATTTGATCTACGTTTCGTTTGATGTCGATAGTATGGATTGTATTTTAGTATCAAAAGGCACAGGAACACCTGTTGAAAATGGGCTAACTCCAGAAGAGGCGAATTATTTTGTTTGTGAATTTGCACAATGGGAAAAAACATGCTGTGTCGAAGTTGTAGAGATTAATCCTTGTTTGGATAATAAGATAAATAAGATGGCTGAAGTAGCTTTTGACATTTTAACAGCATTTACCGAAAAAATCGAAAATCGAATTTAGATGAATTTAGATGAAAAATTATTTGATATTGTAAAATACAATATTGAAAACCAGTATAATATTACTGTCGATTCAAAACTAATTCAATTTCAAAGTACAAGGAAAGATTTTGAAGGTGATATTACTCTGGTTGTATTTCCTTTGGCTAAAATTACCAAAAAATCACCTGCTGACGCGGCAAGTGAAATTGGAACGCTGTTAAAAGATAATGTTGAAATTATTGCTGATTTTAATACAATTCAAGGATTCTTAAACCTTGTTATTGATAATTCTTTTTGGTTAAGCGAACTCAATGAAATTTCGTCAGAAGAAAATTTTGGAAAAAAAGAAAAAAAAAATAGTCAACTCATGGTCGAGTATTCCTCTCCAAATACCAATAAGCCACTACACTTAGGTCACCTAAGAAACAATTTTTTGGGATATTCTGTTGCACAAATTCTAGAAGCGAATGGAAACGACGTAATAAAAACACAAATTATTAACGACCGTGGAATTCATATTTGTAAAAGTATGTTGGCGTGGGATAAGTTTGGAAATGGAGAAACTCCAACTTCTAGTGGATTAAAAGGAGATAAACTTGTTGGTAAATATTACGTTGCTTTTGACAAAGCTTTAAAAGAAGAAACCAAACAACTTTTAAAAGATTGGGAAAGTGGCTCTTTCAATACTTCAGAAAACGTTAAAGAAGAATACCTGAAATTAGCAACTATTTTGGCTGGAAAAGAAGACGAAAAAGCTAAAAAAGGAATCTTAGACAAGATTAAGAAATTGGCTGATAATCAAACGCCAATTATGCAAGAAGTAAAAGATACTTTAATCAAATGGGAAAATAAAGAAGAAAAAACCTATGCACTTTGGGAAAAAATGAACAACTGGGTTTATGATGGTTTTGACATTACTTATGAAGCCATGAATGTTTCATTTGATAAGTTGTATTATGAATCAAACACTTTTTTGACTGGAAAAGAAATGGTTCAAGACGGTTTAGCGAAAGGTGTTTTTTATAAAAAAGAAGATGGGTCGGTGTGGATTGATCTTACAGACGAGGGATTAGATGAAAAATTGGTGTTAAGAAGTGACGGAACTGCAGTATACGTAACACAAGATATCGGGACAGCTCAGCAAAGAATGCAAGACTACTCAAATCTAAATGGAATTGTATATACAGTTGGAAACGAACAAGATTATCATTTCAAAGTTTTGTTTTTAATTCTAAAAAAATTAGGATATCAGTGGGCTGATAATTGTTTTCATCTTTCATATGGTATGGTCGATCTTCCTACTGGAAAGATGAAATCGAGAGAAGGAACAGTAGTAGATGCTGATGACTTAATTCGTGAGGTTGTAGCTAAGGCAAAAGCAATGACAAAAGAAAGAGGTCATTTAGAAGGAATGAGTGAAGAAGAAAAAGAACTGCTCTACAGAACGATTGGATTAGGAGGTTTAAAATACTATCTACTTAAAGTAGATCCCGGAAAAAGAATGCTTTTTAATCCAGAAGAATCAGTTGAATTAAATGGAAATACAGGACCATTCATACAATATGTTCATGCACGGATATGTTCTCTGCTTAAAAAAGGAGATCAGAACCTTATAAAAGTTGATACAACTTTGAATATGCATAGTGTAGAACGCGAATTAATTAAAAAATTAGTTGCATTTCCTGCATTAGTAGATCAAGCAGGAAAAGAATACTCGCCAGCACTTATAGCAAATTATGCTTATGAATTGTCTAAAAATTACAATTCATTTTTTCAAAGTATAAGTATTTTTAAAGGAGAAGATGATGAATCGTACAGAAATATGCGTCTTCAATTAAGTAAAAATGTAGGAAAAGTCATAAAATTGGCAATGAACTTGTTAGGAATTGACGTCCCTACACGTATGTAAAACGATTTTATTATATTTTTTCAACATTTTTTTTTTGAAAGAAAAAACAATTTAGAAAATTAACTAAATATCTGATTATTAATTATTTGTGATTTATTTTTTTTACTTTTTGAGTATGGTTTTACCTTAATTTTTAACATAAAAGCATTAAATTTTTAATCAAAAATGGCTTTAACTTGATTCGGATTTAACATAAACGAATAATTTCTGTAAATTTGCTTGCAATAATTTTTAAAACTATGAAAATGAAATTAGGATTATTAAGTCTTTTGACTTTACTTGTAATCTCGGGGTCGTCATTCGGGCAGACTAGCGATCAAAAGATCGGTATCTCTGCACATTTAGGATTGTCTGATTACTATGGTGATTTGAATCAAGAGTTTTTTGATATAGGAAAAACCTATAGAAATCAAGGTGGTGTCACTTTTAGCTATTATTTAAACAAATGGTTTGATGTTGCTGCTTCAGCAACATATGGAGCTTTTGGTTATGACCAGGCAATCGGGCCAAGCTTCGGTGCAAATTTATTTCAAGCTAATGGACAACTTCGATTTAAATTCCATAATGGTTTAATCTTACCAGAAGATTCTAAAATCCAACCTTATATTTTTGGTGGAGCTGGAATTGCAGATTATGCAAATGTTGGTATTTTTACTGATGTAGTTCAAAATACAGTTCCTCAAACGGACTTGACATTAAATGCAGGTTTAGGAGCAACGTATATGATTTTTGACAAGTGGGGTATTAATTATACATTACTTTATGGTCATACAAACGGTGATTCCAAAGATGGTCTAGCTGGAAAAGGCGGAGGATATGATCAGTTTATTATTCACGAGTACGGAATCGTATACTTATTAGGTAAAGTTTCTGATGCAGATGGTGATGGTGTTGCAGATAAAAAAGATGAATGTCCTGAAACTCCAGCAGGAGTTGCTGTAGATGAAATGGGATGTGCAATTGATACAGACGGAGACGGAATTGCTGATTACTTAGATAAGTGTCCTGAAGTTCCAGGTGTTGAAGCATTAGAAGGATGCCCTGATACAGATGGTGATGGAATCACAGATGAAGAAGATGAATGTCCTGAAGTTCCAGGTGTTCTTTCTGCACAAGGATGTCCAGATGCTGATGGAGATGGTATTACAGATGAAGAAGATGCTTGTCCTGAAATTCCTGGTGTTGAAAAATACGACGGATGTCCAGATACAGATGGTGATGGAATTATTGATCCTGAAGATGCTTGTCCTGAAGTTGCAGGATTGAAAGAATTAAAAGGATGTCCAGATACAGATGGTGATGGTGTAGCCGATCCAGATGATAAGTGTCCAACTGTTCCTGGTGTAGCTTCTAACTTAGGTTGCCCTGAAATTTCTGATAAAACAAAAGAAGTTTTCAAGAAAGCATTAAAAGGAATCCAATTCCAATCAGGTAGAGATGTTATCAAAAGTTCTTCTTATGGAATCTTAAATAATGTAGTAAGCATTATGAAAGATAATCCTTCATACAAGTTGACAATTGATGGCCATACAGATAGCCAAGGTGATGATGGTAAAAACTTAACGCTTTCTCAAAAAAGAGCAGAAGCAGTTAAGAAATACTTGACAGACAGAGGAGTTGAGGCAAGTAGATTAACAGCACAAGGATTTGGTGAAACAAAACCAAAAGATACTAATGATACAAGTGCTGGTAGAGCTAATAACAGGCGAGTTGAGTTCACTGTAGAATTCTAACAAACACTATAAACAATAATAAAAAGAGCTGTTCATTTAGTTGAACAGCTCTTTTTTTGTTTCAATAAATGATAACCTCTCCACTTAATCGAATTAAACTAACGTATTATCGATTCATACTAAGTTTAAGAGCAAAAGAGCCGTAAATTTGACTCGTTGGTTGTAATGGACCTTCATAATAAGTTTGTAATAGTATAAAGAGTAAATTTAGTTTCATAGCTAAATAGGTTAGGAGGTAGTTCTAGAGATAGAGCTACCTTTTTTCTATACCCGGGTTAGCGCAGAAATTATTTCGGAATGCTGTGGAAATAAAACAACTAATTTATTTCGTTCTGCCAGCTCAAAATCATTAAAATCAAATCCTGGAGCAACAGTACACCCTACAAAAGAGTAATTGTCTGAAATGGCAACACTTGATGCAAACCAAGCTCCAGCTGGAACGACAAATTGAGGAACTTCACCTGCAGAAAAATCCATTCCAATTCGATTGGCACTATAATCCCCTAAAGAATCAATTACATGTACAATTAATGAAGCTCCTCCGTAAAAATGCCAAACTTCATCTTGCTTAATTCTGTGAAACCCAGAAAAATTTTCAGAAGTCAGTAAAAAATAAATGCTAGTACAGTAATTGCGTGCTCCATCAAATTCAGGAGATAATTCCTCTGCTGAAATAAATGTATTACTTCTATACACTTCTTTGTAAAATCCACCTTCTGGATGAGGTAACAAATCAAATTGTTTTACAAGTGCTTTAATTTCTAAATTAATGCTCATCTCATTCTTCCGTTACATTAAATGATTCATCAGAAACACTATCCATTATTTCCCAGGTATGATCAGCTAACAATTTTATTTGCGCAATATACGCGTAGTTATTTTTTCTGGTTCGGCCCCATTCATTCGGGGCTATAATAGAGAGTATTTCTTTTCCTTGATCATCTTCATACAGGTAATAGACATGATTGATAATTGGATCAAACCGAAATGAAGCATTATAAATTCGTTCAGATATTTCCTTCCGTTTGTTAATCTTCTTTGCCTGTTCTGCAAGCAATTGCATTTGTTCGTACAATTGTGTTAACTGCTGATCAGTTTGATACTCCATTGCAGTTAAAGAGCGTCCTTTTAATTTTCCAATATCCTCCGGTTTGATTACCGCACTTCCAACATGATGACCATACTCTAATGAATGTGGGTTTTCTGATATTTTATCTGGATCAATTGGGTTTTGAATATTAGATTTTTTCTTCTCTTCAGACATACTTCTTAAAATTAAAAATAGACACCACAAAGATAAACGTTATAGAACGAATAAAGGTTCATAATTTTTACTGTTATAGATTCATTTTTTTTGCGAAAATCATTCTATCTCAATGAGTAAAGAATTTATATCTTTCCACAAAACATATATTATGGGATTCTTAATCGGAGGTATTGTATTAGGTGTTTTAGGCGCAATTTTATGGATTGTAAAAGGCAAAAAAGCAGGGAAATCTGCTAGTTTAGAATTGATGGACACTTCACGGGTAAAAGATATCAACGAAAATTATACAGAAATAACAAATACTATGGGGGCAGGCTCTTTTACACATATGGTGGAAGTAAAAGGAGCTGCTTTTTCTGATTCTCCAATTGAATCTGATCTTTCAAAAGAACAAGTAGTTTATTTCAATTCGGAAGTAATTAGAGAGTACGAAAAACAAATTACAAAAACTGATTCTGACGGGAATAAAAAGAAAGAATGGGTAAAACACTCAGAAACAGTTTCAAAAAACGAACGTTGGGCAAATGGATTTGGAATAAAAGATGATACTGGCTTTGTTGAATTAAATCCAAAAAAATCAAAATTTCATGCAGAACAGCTTTTTTCAGATTATGAAAAAGGAGATTTAAGCATTAAGATTAAAGGTGTTTCGCTTGGAATAAAAGGAAGCGGTAAAAATGGGACAAGAACGTTAGGATACCGTTATAAAGAAACAGGAATTAGAATGAATACAAGACTTTATGTTGTTGGAGAAGCAAATGATAGAGACGGAAATTTGGGAAGTGCCGTTAAAGGATTTACAACTGGAGCATTTGCTTCTTGGGCCGGAGTAGCGGCTCTTTTAATTTATGGGATTATTAAGATGATCTAATAAAAATAAGCTTAGATCAATATTAGTTTTATTTTTGTCCAATTGAAAAAAATATATTTATGGCTAACGGATTACTAAAAGGAAAAAAAGGAATTATTTTTGGTGCACTAAATGAGCAATCAATTGCATGGAAAGTAGCTGAGAGAGCAAATGAAGAGGGAGCAGAGTTTGTTTTGACAAACGCACCAATTGCAATGCGTATGGGTGAAATTAAAAACCTTGCTGAAAAGACAAATTCTGAAATTATTCCTGCAGATGCAACAAATGTCGAAGATTTAGAAAATTTAATTGATAAATCAACTGAAATTTTAGGAGGTAAAATTGATTTCATTCTTCATTCAATTGGAATGTCTGTTAATGTAAGAAAAGGAAGACATTACACCGATCAAAATTATGATTGGACAATGAAAGGTTTAGATGTTTCAGGAATGTCATTCCACAAAGTGATGCAAGTGGCTATGAAAAAAAAAGCTATGAGCGATTGGGGTTCTATTCTTGGATTAACATATATTGCTGCTCAAAAAGTATTTCCCGATTATAACGATATGGCAGATAATAAATCATACCTTGAGTCTGTAGCAAGAAGTTTTGGGTATCATTTTGGAAAGAAAAATAACGTTCGTGTAAATACAATATCTCAATCTCCTACAGTAACTACAGCAGGTAGTGGAGTTAAAGGATTTAATGAGTTTATTAATTTCTCAGAAAAAATGTCTCCGCTTGGAAATGCTTCAGCATTAGATTGTGCAAATTATTGCCTTACGCTTTTTTCAGATTTAACAAAATATGTAACCATGCAAAATTTATTTCATGACGGAGGATTCTCAAATACAGGAGTTACTCAAGAGGTTATTGAAAAATTTTCAGACTAAAAAAATAATTGATAATTTTTAAATCGCTTCAGCATCATGCTCAAGCGGTTTTTTTGTTTAATATTTGATTTATAATGAAGAAATTACTTATAAGTCTTATCTGCTTACTGATGGGTGAAG
>CAYPZN010000059.1:0-24293 GCA_964415335.1 uncultured Crocinitomix sp. | reverse complement strand
TTTACTCTTTCTCATAACGAAATATTTAACTTTTAAACTTAAATTTTTTCGCCAGGTTTTCTAAATTTAAATTGTCCTAATTTAAGGGAGGAGGTCAGAAACTAAAGTTGTACTTTTAAGACTTGATTATGTTTTATTAAAATGTAATTTTAAAATTTTTTTGTTAAATGTTCGTATTAAGATAAACCCAAAACAATTACACTTAAATGAGTCACCGTTATAATTTTTTAGTTCTACTTATTAAAATAAGTATTTCCTCTCAAGAAATTAACTTTAAAGTGGTTAAATCTATCTCTGATTAATTTTACAAAGTATAAACTATATAAGAAATGCCCCTACAAACATTAATTAAAAATTTATTTGCTACTACTTTATTGCTTTTATCGATTAATGGAATATCACAAAAGCCTTTACCTAGAATAATAGAGGCCTCTGAGTTTTTAAATAAGAAAATGCAATTTAGTGTTTATGATATTGAAACTGATTCGCTGGGATACATTTATTGTGCTGGTAGTAGCAATGTCTTGCGGTTTAATGGTATAGAATTAGTGGAATTGAAAAATGAAAATGACAATTACAAAACTCTTACGGTTAGTTTTCATAAAGATTTTTTCGATCGAATCTGGGTGGTTTATCAAAATGGTTTAATTAATTATATTGAGTTAAATGAAGTTCTTGATTATCCATTTCCTGATACACTTCGAAAAGCTCTTAATAACAAAATTTCAAATGTATATCGAGATAGTTTAAAGAATTTACATATTAGTGGTGCTCATAGTGGATATTATGAAATAACGGAAAATGCAATTATCTCTCATAATTCGCAATCTGAATCAAATCTCCATGGATATATAGTCAAAGAATTAGTTGACGGTCATTTTTTTCATTATCGTGTTTTAAATGATAGTTCGTCAAAAGAATATTCACTTTATTATCAAGACGTTAAAAACAACACTTATAAAATTTGTGAAATAGGAAAGATAGAGCCCCGCTTTGAAACTTCATTAGTTCAACATAAGGATGGATCACTTTCATTTTCTAATGGAAATAAATCCATTATCCGATTTAGAAAAGACCAATTAATTGATAAGCGTGAATTTCATACAAACGTAATTAAACTTTTTAATGATAGTAATGATAATTTGTGGATAGGAACAGTAGACCAAGGCTTTTTTTGTGCAAGAAAAGGGAACTTTTCTTTTCTTGATCATTTTTCAAATGGCTCTGCCGCGATAGTTACAGAAACACCTAATGGAGGGTTATGGATTAAATCCAATAAATTTGGTTTTGGTTATATTGCTCCCATATCTTTTCAACACTATTCGGTGCAAAGTGGATATCCAGAGTTATCTGAAATATTTTTTTTTGACTCTTACGGAGATTCATTACTTATCAAAAATGAAGATGGTGATTTGTTTGTTTTTTACAACGATTCAATAACTAAATTTATTCCTCCTGGAATTGATAATCTTTCTGGGAATGAATACTGGTTTAGTCATCCAACGACACATCATTATAATCCAATTACAAATGAAATTTGGGTTTCATATTTGGGCTCTTTGCAAAATTGGGATGGTAAAAATTGGAGCACCATAGATTTTCAAGAGGATATTTTTAATAATGAATATACATATAATATAGTTAATACAAAAAAAGGTGAAATTATTGGACAAACTAAAAAAGAAATCTATAAAGTAGTAGAAAATCAACTAGAAATTTTAGCTTCTCACCAAGCGAATATTCGATCCATAGAAATTGATGAAAATGAAAAAATTTGGATTTCTGGGTTTGACGGTATTTGGGTATTGGATGAGGATCAATTTATAAGACCCTATAAAAATCTTCCCGGAAGCTTTTATGAAAGAGGAAATGAAATAATAAATGCGTTTGGTCGCATTTGGATTTATAATATAGACGATTTTTTATATATGAAAAATAGAGACACGTTTAAAAAAATTCATTCGCTTGATGGTAAACCTTTGAAAATTAATCATCATTCAGTATCTCTTGACGGGACATTATGGTTTTATTCTTCTTTTTACCGCAAAATTTATAAAATTTATGAGAATAACGGTCAGTTAAAGGTTGATCGTTTTGAATTAGATGATAACATTAAATTACCAAATGTTCATAGGAGTAAATTTACAATAAAGAATGAAAATATCATTCTTGGAACTAATAGTGGTCTTTTTATAGAAAAAATTAAAAATTTAGAAAGAGAAAATGAAAAACCGATTGCAATTTTTGACGAGATTAAGATCAATAAAGAAATAGTACCTGTTAAGTCTAATTATAACTTAAATTATGAAGAAAACAATTTAACAATTTCCTTTGATGCCATTAGTTATAGAGGTTATGAGATAGTTTATCGTTATAAGTTAAAAGGAATTGAACCCACTTGGAATGAAACTTCATTTCCAACAATTCAATATACTAATTTAAATCCCGGCAATTATGATTTTATGATTCAGGTAGGTCATCCAAATGGCTATTGGAGTGAGATTAAATCAATTTCTATTTTCATTTCAAAACCATTTTGGGAAACTTGGTGGTTTATTATTTCTGCAATCATTATTGGGATATGTCTAATTTTATTTGCCGTATATCTACGTATAAATCAAATTAGAAAAAAAGAGCAAGAAAAATCAAAAATTGCGCTAGAATTGGCAAAATTAGAAATGCGAGCATTGAAATCTCAAATCAACCCACATTTTATATTTAACTCGATTACCTCTGCAATGCACTACCTTGTGAAAAATGAGAATAATAAAGCAAGAAAATATTTGCAAGAATTTTCTATTTTGATTCGAAAAATTCTAGAAAATTCGGAAGAAAATTTAGTGCTTATTTCAGAAGAAGTAAGTCTTATGCAAACATACGTTCAACTTGAATCTGAACAATTTGAAGGAAATCCAATTCAATTAAAAATTGAATATAAAGGATTGAATCCTGAATCCGATTCAATTCCACCCACATTGATTCAACCGTATATTGAAAATTCAATTCGACATGGACTAAGAAGTAAAGCTGGTGAACGAATAATACAATTAACGTTTGAAAAAGTTAAAAAATCAATTCAAATTACAATTGAAGACAATGGAATAGGAAGAAAAGCTGCCGCTAATTTAAGCCAAAGAAATGATCATAAATCCTTTGGGATGCTAATTTCACTTAAGAGAATTGAAGTGTTGAATAAAAAAGAAAATGGAGGCGTAAAAGTAAAGGATTTGATTGATAAAAATGGTGATGGTATTGGTACGCGAATTACATTTATGATTTCTATCGAAAATATGCTTTTAAAAACGACTTCAAATACCTAAATTGTAGGCCTATTAAAAACGAATGAGAATATTAATAATTGATGACCAAAAGCGTCAAATTGATTATCTCGAAGAGCTAATTAAGTCGCATCTTCCAGAAGTTGAAATTTTGGGTAAATTTCAGAACCCAATTGAAGCATTAAAATATGTAAAAACGAATGTTGTAGATTTAATTCTTCTCGATATTGAAATGCCTGAAATGACGGGGTTTGAATTTCTTGAAATTTTAGGATTAGATGCAGCCCCAGCAATCATTTTTACAACAGCGTATTCAAAATACGCGGTTGAAGCATTTAAAGTAAACGCAATCGATTATCTTTTAAAGCCCATTGATCCGGATGAATTAGTTTCGGGAGTTAATAAAGTTCGCCAAAATCAAAATAATAATTCAACTGTTTCATTAGAATCAATCCTTCAAAGCCCACCAATTTCATTTGATAATCGAATTGTTATAACTGAAGGACAAACCTATACTTTTATTCCTTTTGAAGAAATTATACGTGTTCAAGGAAGTGGGAGTTATGCAACTTTTTATCTGCTTAATGACACAAAGAAAATGACCAGTAAACGGTTAAATATTCATTGGAAAAGACTTGAAAATAATGGTTTCATTCGACCACATCAGTCGCATGTCGTCAACCTTAAGCACATTATAAGTTATAATAAAGAAGATGGGGGAACCCTTTTTTTGAAAAATGATTTTTACGTTCCAGTAAGCCCAAACCTAAAAACAGAGGTAAAAAAAATCTTGGGTCTTTAATTGAATTCACCCAGTTTTTTTCGTTTCAAACGTCCATTTTAGTCAATTGTCAATTTCAATATGAAATCAAATGAAGTCAATTTGATTTCATACCTGCGCTATCTGAATTTCACGACTTTTCATCCAAAAATCTGACCTAATTTGGTCTCGGTTAACCCAATTACAATTTTCATGCATGATTATTATGGAGGTCTCCGAAAATCCCAAATAGAGTAGGAGTTTAATTACAATTTAAAACAAAAAATTTATGAAACGTTTATTATTATCAATGACAATATTGTTAGCTGGAATTAGTTCTTCATTTGCTCAACTTGGAGGCGGAGGATTAGACAGTAGCCTTCCACTACCTAATCTAGTAACTGCGAATAGAGAAGTAGTTACTGTTGTTCCAGGTTCAGGTAGTACACCTACACTTATTTCGTATGAATTTGATGTTAAAAATATCGGTACATGGGCAAGTCAGGCATCTCAAGCTGGGATATTAGTTTCCGCTGTTGATTATGATGCAAATGCTACTACTTTTTACAATCAATTTTACTTTCCATGTCCTGCATTGGCTGTGGGTCAAACACATCATGTAACACTTACTTTTGCTGTGCCTAACACTACTGATGATGTAGCCGCAGTAGCGCAAGCAGACGCAGGTCATTTTGGTGGATTCTGGGGGCAAGTGTATGAGAGTAATGAAGATAATAACCGTCTATTCCACGGTATAGAACTCTAAACAAAATATCCAGTGCATATTTAGGATCGACCTTCTAAAGTTGTACTTCTATTTACAGAGAACATAATCAGAAGTTTACTCTGTCAGATTATTGACAGAGTAAACTTTTATATTCAATTAAAAACTATGCGATTATTTCTGATAATACTAGGATTTGTATGTTCGTTTTGTGCGAATGGACAAGGTGCCTCAATATTGGTAAAAGGAGTTGTAGAATTAGAAGATAACTCTCTACTTGAAGGTGCTGGAATATTCGTATTTAGTTCTGATCGAACATTAAAGGAAAAGGTGGCCATAAGTGATTCCGCAGGGAGATTTGAATTTGATTATCCTCTATCCCAATCCAATGATTCTTTAAAAATTTTGATTACTTACCTTTTTTGCAATGAATTTACTCAAACATTGGAACTGGAAAAATCAGAAATTCAGTTGGATACAATTCGCTTGTACTATGATAATGCAATTTTAGAAACAGTAACAATCACTTCAAAGCCGATTCCAGTTCAATGGAAATCGGATACTTTGGTTTTTGATCCAGATGCTTTCAATACTTCAGATGGTGCAACAGTAGAAGATTTACTAAGCATATTACCTGGTGTTGAGGTAAATCAAACAGGAGAAGTATTTGTAAATGGAAAAAAGGTAGACAAAATATTGGTTGATGGAGAACCCTTTTTTGGTAATAATGGGACCATTGCTATGCGAAATATAACCAAGGAAATGTTAGAACTTGTAGAGATAATGGATACTAAAACGGAAAAGGAAGCTTTTTTAGGACAAACGGGACAAACAGGCACACAAACGATTAATCTTGTTTTGCAGAAAGATAAACGAAAAGGTTCTTTTGGACTGGTTACTTTAGGGGGAGGTACTTCGAATCATTATTTATCCGGAGGAGCCTTAAGTTTTTTTAATGGAGACCAACGTTTAAGTATTGTTGGTGGAAGTAATAATATTAACGCTTCTCAGTTTTCAATGGATCCGGGTTTGTATAATTTGCAATCGATTTTACCTAATTCAACCCAAGGCTTAGGCATACAAAACCAAGTAAGAATCAATTTTTCAGATCGATTAGGGAAAAAAATTAATCTGAATGGTAATTACAATTTTTCAAATGTTTCAGATGAAACTAAAACGCTTTCAGGTCAAGACTTCACGACACCTTTATTAACTTATTTCGTAGATAATAATTCAATTAGAAAACAAATTCAAAATTATCATTCAGTTGATTTGGACTTTCAAATCAATATTTCTTCAAATACGCAATTAACGATTCGGCCACGTTTAACAGTTGAAGGGATGAATGATTCAACAAAACAAAGACAGTTAATCTTGAATGAAAATCGTGAAATTTCTAGTGATTTTTCTCTTAATACTTTCACTGATGCTTCCACCATTTCATTGGATAATGAAATTGAATTCTTACATAAAATAAATAAAAAAGGACAAGCGTTGACAATAACACTCAATAATTTCTGGGAGGTTAATGAAGAAGTTATTGAAAGTAGAAGTCAAACGGAACAATTTGATTCCTCTTCTTCAGAAGTTTTAGAACAAGGAATATATAAAAGTCAAAAATCGAGAACGAATAAATTGAAAACTATTTATCGATTACCGTTAAAATCTAAAACACTTTTTTTATTGTTAGGAAGCGACTATTCACTCCAAAAAAGTCAAATAAGGCAATTTGCAGGTGAAAACTTGGAATCTCCGTTAACCATTTACTTTGATGAAACGTTGAGCTATAATTTTAATCAAGAAAACCAAATATTACGTCCGTACCTATCGCTTGAATTGGCTAAAAATAAATTGAGAGCAACAGTTCAATCGGCATACCATATATCCAATTACCGAATTATTGATCGAATCAAGGAAGTGGACAATGCTGGAGTTCAACGAAATTTCTCCTTTCCTTATTTTGTCACAAATGGAACGTATCAACTCAATGAAACATTTCAAATTAGAGGGAATTATAAATTGCAATATTTAATTCCCCAATATCAGCAACTTGTATCACTACCTAATGCATTAAATCCTTTCGTCATTCCAGAGGGAAATGCTGAACTTGATCCTTCTACGGTGCATACGTTTAATATAGGAATTAATTCATATAATTTTAAGAAAAAGCAAAGTTATTATGCTAATTTTGATGTCGTTTTTAATCAAAATCAAATCATTACAACTACTGCTGTAGATGATAATTTTATTACACGTGTTAATTATATTAATTCCTCCAATACTTATACTTACACAACTAATTTTAATTTCAAAAGAACATTTGATTTTGACTCGTTGAACACAATTGATATTTCGTCATCTTTGAATCTGACAGAATCTCAGGTCGAAGTCAGAAATAATGACCTTGTGTATAAAAGTTTAAACTTGAATCTAAGTCCAAAAATTAACTTAGGTTGGAAACGGCACTCTCTTTTTTCAATCGATTTGACTTACCTGATAAATTATAATACGATTCGATATAAAACTGTCAATTTACCCAAACAAATCAATTTGCAACATCAGATTAACCTATCATCAAAATGGAACATTTTTAATCAATTTTCATGGTCGAATGAGTTAATGTTTTTTGCTTTTCCTAATACTATTGAGAGTGAATGGATAACAACTGCACTCTATAATACCGCACTCACATATACTACAAAGAATAAGAAAAATAGCGTGAAATTTATCGCTTTTGATGTACTTGGAAAAAATCAGTCAATTGCCCAAAAGGTTCATCCAACTTTTATACTTACTACTGAAAGAACAGTTTTAGAACGGTATTTTTTGCTTACCTATAGCAGGAAGTTTTGAATAGATCTAAGTGAAATTTGACCAAAAAAATAAATAATGTTAATTAACTAAATTTTTGTTCTCAAAAACATACCATAATTCTGAAAACTTATGGTTTGATTTTGAAATTGGTCAAATGTTGCTGCTAAACCAAAATCTAATTTATTAAATCCAAGTCCAAGACGTAATATTTGAATGTTCCGAGTGAATATCTCAAAATTTGATTCTGAAAAAAATTGCGCCCTCGAATAAAGATGAATTTTGTCATTAAGTTGCGGTCGAAATTCTGCAACGGCAATTAAATTAGTTGTATAGTTAGTAGCATATTGATGTTGATTTCTAATTAAAATAAATCCGTTTTTAAAAGGATATAAAATTTGTGCGCCAATATATGGACCATAGGTTATTGGATTTTTAAAAGCACCAATAAATACACTTGGTTTAATTTTGAATTTTACACCTAATTTATAATAAAGTGAGGATAAGATAATGTGGTAATTGTAGATTGTATTTGTTCTATCATATGGCAGATTAGAGTTTATTGTCATTGCAATTCCCCATTTAGACTCTTTTGAAAAAGGCTTATTGATTTAGAATACTTACCGCTCTATTTCCTACGGAAATTTCACTAGAAAAAAACTGAGTGTTTGAAGTAATTTGACTCAAGGTTAAAATAATTAGAAATAGGGTTCTCATTTTAAATAAAATTTAAGCATATACTTTGTTGAGTATACAATTTGATAGACAAAAATAATTGAAGTCAAGCTTACCTTTATAGGACAAAACAGAACTATTCTTGCACTTTATTTAACCGAAAAAGAGAGCCTTCTTAAACTAAAAGCCCTCTTTTTGAATCGATTAATATACTAATTAGTCTTTATCCAACTCATTTGGAATTCCTCCAGCTTGTAACCAAACTTTTAATCCAGTTTCATTACTTAAGTATAGCCCATCAGATTCTCCGCCACCAGCAACAAATGAATATGTTCGTGTAAAAGTCCTTCTCTGATTTTCAGAAAAGCCAATTAATTGCACTTCAATTGATTTTACTTTATAAGCATCATCATCTTTACCACCTGGAGTACCATTTTTTCTTAAATAGACAGTATCTATTTGCCCTTGATCAATTAACATACTTTTGAAAAGTAACCTTTGTTGAACTTGAGCTGTAACAAAACAGGCATTCCAATCTTCGTTATCTCGAATTGAATTGGGAACTAAACCAGCATAATAATTTGTGGTACCCTTTTCAAAATTATCTATTCGTTCTGAATGAATTGCGAATTCAATGCCACCCGAGTTCTCTCCATGTATCCCCAAATACAGATGATCGTCAGTATCGCTACCCCTTCTTTTGTTTGTACCTTCACCCGTAGTGAGTTTAATAAGTACTCCTTCTAAAATTGTCATATCATTAAGTTTTATGATTAATATTAATCACAATGCTACCCATTAGACTTGTATTATAAAATTGATTCTGAGGTGTTGAGACACTTTGTAGACGTTTTTTTTAAAAAAGAAATGTATTTATCCAGATCAATCACTCAAAAGGAAAAAAACGAATTCAATTTGCGTTATTAAATTCAATCCTATTGATTTCAAGAACAAGTCGTTTGACTTTAAAAATTAATAGCACATAAATATATGAACGGCTAAGAATTACCTACAATTCTTAGTACTTTCGACAAAAGTTCTGTAAAATGAAATTGGATAAATGAAAAAATTGCTGACAGTCTTTATTTTCTTCGTTGTTTCTTCAACTCAATTTTTTGCCAATGGACAGAATATTGATTCTTTAAAGCAAATCGCGGTTTCCAATAATTTGCCAGATTCTAATCGAATGGATGCTTATTACCTTTTGGCAAGCATTCATTTTCTAGAAAATTCCGATACAACAGAATATTTTGTTTTACAAGCCTTAGAAATAGCCGAAAAGGCGCAAAATTTGGATGGATTAGGACAAGGATATGGTTGGATGGGGTATTTATGCACTGAAAAAGGAAATATAAAAAAAGCAATCGATTACACAATAAAGAGTTTGTACATAGCCGAAAAATTAGGATACAAAGGAGAATATGCTGTAATCCTTAATAATTTAGCTGAGTTAAATGTTGATTTAGAAAATTATGATTTAGGGCTAGAATATTATAAAGAATGTGTCACGCTTAATACTGAACTAGAACATAGGAAAAGTTTAGGAGCAAATTACAATAATATTGGCCTTGTTTATAGAAACAAAACACTTTATGATAGCGCTTTATTCTACTATGAAAAAAGTCTTATTATTCGAAAAGAGGAAAATGATGAAAAGGGCTTGGCTGCCACATTAAGTAACATTGGAAGTATATACGAATTGAGAGATAGTTTAGATATAGCGCTAAACTATTACCAAGAAAGTTTAGCAATAAGAGAGAGGAATAAAATCAATAAAGGAATAGCACTAGTAAATTCTAAAATAGCAAATATCCTTTTCCAAAAAAAACAACTAAATGCGGCGTTAACTTTTTCCAATCAAGGATTTGAAATAGCCCATCTTAAAGGATATAAATACGAAGAAAAAGAAGCAGCCAAAGTGCTTTATAAAATTTACAAGGAAAAAGGAAAAGTTGGAAAAGCACTTGAGTATTTTGAAATCTATTCAAACTTGCATGATAGTATCCATAACATTAAAAACCAAGAGGCTTTAATTCAAAGTAAGTTTCAATTTGAATACAACAATAAGCGGTTAATCGATAGTTTAGAAAAGGAAAAAATTATAATTAAAAATCAATTACTACTTCAAGAAAATAAAGTAAATGAGAAGAACTTGTCACTTCAACGTTTATGGCTAACAATAAGTATTATTGGGATTTTAATGCTATGTTCTATATTATTTTTAATTCGGAAAAACAACCGAATTGCTATGGATAGATTAAGATCAGAAGTTCGATTGAAATTCAATGAAACGATCGAATTAAGAAATCAATTGAATGCTTCGAAAGAGGCGAATAGAAAGGACAAAATAGATTTAAATGTGGTCTTGAACGATAAATTATCAACTAGAGAACAAGAAGTATTGGATGCGCTAATTTTAGGGCTAACCAATAAGCAAATAGCCGAGAAATTATTTATTTCTGTAAACACCATTAAAACGCATGTACTCAGTCTATATGCAAAATTAGATGTGAACAATAGAACGCAGGCTGCAATAAAAGGTAGTTTGTTAAAAATGACTGATGAACAGGTTTAACGAATAACACTTAGAAGGACATGACTGGCGAAATTGAAAAAATAGCATTTGGAGGTGGCTGTCATTGGTGTACAGAGGCTGTTTTTCAAGCCTTAATTGGAGTGGAGATGGTAGAACAAGGCTGGGTTTCATCAACAAATGAAGACGATAGTTTTTCAGAAGCTGTAATTGTCCATTTTAATCAAAAAAAAATTCCTTTAAGCACGTTGATAAAAGTTCACTTAAGAACACATAAAAGTACATCTGCGCACTCAATGCGAGGAAAATACAGATCAGCGATTTATACTTTTTATGATAAGCAAATGAAGGCGTCAAATGAAATTTTGAATGAATTACAACCCACTTTTAAGGATAAAATAATAACAAAAATAATTCCATTTAAATCATTCAAACCATCTCAAAAACAATTTCAAAATTATTACAAGAAGAACCCTGAAAAACCATTTTGTAAAACATACATAGATCCTAAATTGACAGTTTTAAGAAATGAGTATTCGAATTATTTTAGAGAAAAATAACTCAATTGATAATTGGATGTAACAATTGGTCATTAAATACCTTATACATATAGGTATTAATTAAAACAAATCGGATATGGTGATAAAGAATGAGAAATTAAAAATAGGAATTACTGTATTGTTGTTTTTTTCATTGATAACAACGGGTACGGCACATCCCATTGATGATTATTATAAGAAATACAAAAATGATCAAGACATGGAGGCAAAAATCGTCCCCCCTAAAGTAGCATCTTTAATGGTCGATAAAGATTACCCTGAAGCAATAGAAGTATTACAATCTTTGTCCAAATTAAAGTATTTGAATTTTTGGGGAGATGCTTCAAAAATCAAAAAATATGCAGCTCAGGCGATATCTGCCAAAGGAAATTATAAATTACTTTTAGAAGAATCAGATAATTATAGAACCGTTAGCGTTTTTGGAACAAAAAAGAAAGGAACGGTCAGGAAATTAATTGCTGTAGTTAAAACGAAGGCACAATTTTTACTCCTTATCGGTAAAGGAAAATTAACTATGAAACAAGTAAAGTATCTTCCCGCATTATCCAAAGAAATTCAATAAAATAAGCCATCAGAATAAAATGAGATTAACCATCTGCTTTTCAGTAGATGGTTTTTTTGTTTGCTGAAATTAAAAAATGGGATAAAAGAATGGATACAGATCATCATAAATACAGACAGGTACAAATACCTGATCCATTAAAATAGGTATTTCCATTCTAAACTAAACCTATGTCAACACATAAATTTGAACTGTTCAATAACGCTTAAGCAACAAAACAATTGAATAGGGAGAAGCCCAAAACCCAATATAATAGAGTAGGCGAATTTCAAAATAAATTAAAAATGAGTTCACACGATTCAAATATAGCTAGACTATACAGATATTTTATAAATCAATATCCTCTTTATGAATCTGCTAAAGATGGTTCTGCAATTGAGTTTTCAGATGCAGGATCAGATTTCAGAATTTATCTGCCAACAGGAAAAATTCATTCAGATGGTAGCATGGATTTAAAAGTTAAATTGGATCATATAAAAAACAATGAACCAGATGACCATGCAGAAATAAACGTTTCATTAGATGCCAATGGCGTTTATAAATCAAGCCCAACCGTAAGTTATGATATGGGAAATGGTTTACAGATTCCCGATTGGGCCTTTTATACCGTAGAAGGAACAATGACAGGAGTTTCTTTAGCTGCGGCAGCTGCAGCGGGAGTTGTTGGTGGTGTAATAGCTTCTCCAACAGGACCAGGTGCAATTGCTGTGGGAGTTGCCGTAGGAGTTGCGACAACAGCAGTAGTAGAAGCAGTTTCATGGGGAATTGTAGGAACAATGGATTTGTTCAATTATTTATCGAAAAAAATAAGCACCGATTATGATGATGGAGGAACAGTTTATTTTACAGAAGTTGTTACACATACACTAAATCGACTTTCAACTACGGCACTTATGTATAATCATGGTGATTCCGATTCAAATTTAGAATTTGATTATGATGAGTTCTTGGATGGAATAGATCAATCATCTTGGAACAGTAAAGGTGGTGCAGCTGTAAAGTATAAATATGACGGACATAAATACAGAACTTGGCTTCAAGATGTTTCATATAATTATGACAGTATGGGACTATTCATCTCTACTAAAATTGATGGTATACGTGATAACCATCCAGATGATCATGTTATTCTTGGAACTTTATACAACGCATATGGACAATTAGTTTCTGCTCAAGCCGTAATTGTAATGCAAAATGAAGATACAGTAAGCTCTGGTAGTGTAATGTATAATGAAAATGATCAATTAGTTAATGTTACAGCAACCAATATCATTAATTTAGGGAATGATTATAATGATCTTGCTGATGCATTGAAGGATGTACTTAAGAATGAAATGAAAAAGTCAAATCATTACAGTGATTATTCAGATAAAAGAAAAGACCTTCCAAAGGTGACAAGAGATAATTTACGCGCAATGAATCATTCAATTAAATACGACGACTAAATTAAATTCACTTTGAAATAATTAAAACAAAAAAACCATCCGCCTTAGGTGGATGGTTTTTAATTTGAGCGGGAGACGAGACTCAAACTCGCGACCCTCAGCTTGGAAGGCTGACGCTCTATCAACTGAGCTACTCCCGCTTTTGCATATTTAAATGCGAGTACAAATATAGAGGATTTATTTTAAAAACAAACAATTTTTTTTAAAAAACAGAATCCAATGAAATCAACTATTTTCAATACGAATAATTACTTTTGAACCTTGAAAATATAGAAAATAACAGCAAGATGGAAAATTTCAGAAAAGTACTCCTCGAAAAATATACACAAACCAATCAGTTTGGGAATACTAACGGAATGGAATTGACCAAATTTGAAGATAATGGAATTGCTTATCGATTAAAAATAAAGCAAAATCACTTGGCTACACCAACAACTGCGCATGGTGGTATTATAGCGGGGTATATGGATGGAATTTTAGGATTAGCGGCACTTTATGTTTCTTCTGAAGATGGAAATCTTGTTTCTACAGTAGAATTCAAAATTAACTTTTTATCTCCAGTACACTTAAATGATGTTCTTATCGGAGAAGGAGAAGTTATTTCAAAGGGAAAAAAAATTATTATTACGAAAGGAAAAATCTATAAAGAATCTACAGGACAATTAATTGCAATTGCAACAGGAACCTTTAATGCCTACCCTTACGAAAAAAGCGGAATGACGTTTTAAAAAATCAAATAATTTTACGATTTATTAGATCATTTGATCTGGCAAAATATGCTACATTTGTAAACAAAAAATCGAACGAATGATTCAGATTTCAGATCGCGTAGAAGCTTTAGCACAATCAGCTACAATCGCTATGGCAGCAAAAAGTAGAGAATTGATCGCCGAAGGGAAGGATATTATTTCGCTCAGCCTTGGAGAACCTGACTTTAATACACCTGATTTTATTAAAGAATCAGCGAAAAAAGCAATTGACGAAAATTTCTCGAAATATATGCCAGTTGCTGGTTACATGGATTTGAGAATGTCAATTGTCGCAAAATTTAAAAGAGACAATGACTTAGTATATTCGCCCGATCAAATTGTCGTTTCTACAGGAGCAAAACAGAGTTTGATTAATGTACTCTTGAGTTTAGTTAATCCTGGTGACGAAGTAATCGTTCCGGCACCGTATTGGGTAACTTATGTAGAGCAAGTAAGAATTGCAGGTGGAATTCCGGTTATTATAGAAACATCAATCGAAGAAGATTTTAAAATTAAGCCAGAACAACTCAAAAATGCAATTACAGAAAAGTCTAAATTAATGCTATTTAGTAATCCTTGTAATCCAACAGGTACAGCTTATACCAAAGCCGAACTAAAAGGTTTGGCTGATGTCGTTGAAAAAACAGAAAATTTTTATGTTATTTCAGATGAAATTTATGAGCATATTTCTTTCAATGGAAAAAGCGAAAGTTTTGCTCAGTTTCCTGGAGTTTATGAAAAAACAATAACAGTAAACGGTGTTTCCAAAGCATTTGCTATGACTGGTTGGAGAATAGGATATATTGGCGCCCCTAAAGAAATTGCAGCTGCTTGCGCTAAAATTCAAGGACAATATACTTCGGGTACCGGATCAATTAGCCAAAGAGCCGCGAAAAAAGCAGTTGAGGCAGATCCATCAGTTTTAGAAGAAATGGTTGAAGCATTCAGAAAGAGAAGAGACTTAGTCTTAAACCTTTTGGGAGAAATAGAAGGGATAAAATTAAATAAACCCGAGGGGGCTTTCTATGTTTTTCCAGATATTTCAAACTTCTTTGGAAAATCTGCAAACGGTAAGACTATAGAAAATGCCGAAGACCTTTCAATGTATTTATTGGATGAGGCTATGGTTGCTCTAGTTACAGGAAGTGCATTTGGTGCTCCAAATTGTATTCGATTATCCTATGCTACTTCTGAAGATATTTTGACCGAAGCAATTCAACGATTGAAAAAAGCATTTGATAAATTGACTTAATGATCGACCTTAAAAGTACCTTTCGTACATTTGCGAAAAAGAAAATAGTAATCTTAGGAGATGTCATGATTGACACCTATTTAAATGGATCTGTAAGCAGAATTTCTCCTGAAGCTCCTGTACCAATTGTTCAATTTAAATCAAGAGAGCATAGACTTGGAGGAGCGGCCAATGTAGCTTTAAATATTAAAGCACTAGGAGCACAACCTTTCATTTGTTCTGTTATCGGGAAAGACGAAGAAGGTAAACTTTTTCAACGCTTAATTAACGATAATAAATTAAATGCATGGGGCGTTTTGGAAGTTGATGATAGAATCACAACTGTAAAAACAAGAATTATCGGGAACAATCAGCAGTTAATGCGTGTCGATAATGAAGATACCAAGCCAATTAATTCATTGACTGAATTTGCTTTAATAGAAAGAGTAAAAGAGATTGTAGAAAAAGAAGGCATTGATGCAATTATCTTTCAAGATTATAACAAAGGAATTTTAACAGAAAATGTTATTCAAGCCGTTATTGAATACGCAAATGAAAACAATATAATTACAACTGTTGATCCCAAAAAAGAACATTTTTTTGATTATAAAAATGTGACGCTTTTTAAACCCAATTTAAAAGAATTGAAAGAGGGAGTAGGAAAAGACTTTGAATTAGGAACAGATAGAGATACTTTCTTAGAGGCTGTTCAAGTTTTAAAGGATGAAATAACGCCAAAACATACTTTTATTACGCTTTCGGAACATGGTGTCTACATGAATACAGAAAATGAGAATCATTTCATTCCTGCTCATCTCCGAACAATAGCGGATGTTTCGGGAGCTGGTGATACTGTAATTAGTGTGGCGACACTTTGCTTGGCTTGTAATTTACCTGCAAAAACAGTAGCTGAAATAGCAAATTTAGCTGGTGGATTAGTTTGTGAAAAAATAGGTGTCGTAACTGTGGATAAAGAACAACTAATGAGCGAAGTTTTAGCGCTATAAAACAAAAAAGATTTGGGGACAAAAGTAAAGCCATACAATAAAGCTGAGGCAAGTAAAAAAGAAGAAGTTCAAGAAATGTTTGATAACATTTCTGGGAAATATGATTTTCTGAACCATTTTTTGTCTTTAGGAATTGATAAACTTTGGCGCAAAAAAGCAATAAAAATTTTGCAAGAATTTAAGCCTAAAGTAATCATGGATATGGCTACAGGAACAGGTGATTTTGCTATAGAAGCATTAAAACTTAATCCTGAACGAATTGTGGGAGTGGATCTTTCCAATGGAATGCTAGAAGTGGGAAGAAAGAAAATGAAGAAGAAATCGGTTGATCATATCATTGAAATGGTTCAAGGCGATTCAGAAAATTTATCATTTGAGGACAATACATTTGATGCATATACTGTTGGATTTGGAGTTCGAAATTTTCAAAACCTCAAAGCAGGGCTTGCCGAAATGCTTCGTGTTTTAAAACCCGGTGGAGTTGGAGTTGTATTAGAGTTTTCGAAACCAAAGAAATTTCCAGTTAAACAGTATTTTAAGTTTCATTCAAAGTACATTATTCCTACAATAGGTAAAGCAATATCTAAAGATAAAGCAGCCTATTCGTATTTGCCAGAATCAGTAGCAGCATTTCCTGAAGGAGATGATTTTATAGCAATTTTAAAAGAAGTGGGTTATCAAAAAATTCAATCTAAAATAGTTGGAGGTGGAATTGCTACGATATACTATGGAACTAAATAAGAATTGTGTAACAATACACAAAAATAAGATTATAAGAAATACTCGGATAGTGCAGTTTGGATGAAATATTTCATTCAATTTGCCGTTTTTCAACAAATGAAATTAAAGTTTTTAAGCATATTTTTCTTTTTGCTACTGGCATTTTCTGCCGGAGCTCAGAAATATGGTAGAAACTACCCTCAATTTCAGTATAAGAAATTTCATTTTGGAACCGCGTTAGGAGGAACAAGTACAAGCTATCGATTTGAATTAAAAGAGAATTTCACCCAATTTGATTCCGTCTTTCAAGTAAATATAAATAGTGGACCGGGTTTTGCGATTCACTTACCTTTGGTATCTTGGAATATTCACGAAACTTTTCATTTAAGGGCAATTCCTTCCTTAACTTTTCACGACACAGAATTTTCATATACTTATTGGGATAAAGGTGAACGTGAAATCAAGACGACACGTACGCAACCAACGTTACTGAATTTTCCACTATTGGTTAAGCTGAATACAAAGCGAATCAATAATTTTTCGGCTTATGCTTTAGGAGGCTTTTCTTACAGTTTTGATTTAGCGAGTCAGGATGATGTTGATCAGAGCTTGAATGATCCAATCGTTAAACTTAGAAAACATGATTTTGCATACCATGCAGGAGGTGGATTTGACTTTTACTTGCCTTATTTTAAATTCGGAATTGAAATTAAGCTATCCAATGGGGTTAGAAATATCTTGATTCAAGATGATACATTTTTCTCTTCTCCTCTCGAAAGCCTAAAATCTAAAATTTGGTGGTTCTCTATTACTTTTGAAGGATAAGGTTTACCTTTGAAAGCACATGATTAAGACAATTGATTTAAGAATTCCTGCAAAATTCATTCACAATGAAGATTATATCAATGCCCGCATTGTTGATTTATTGGATGCGCGAATTGATGCGATTAATCATATAGAAGTACTTAAACGTTCCATTGATGCCAGAAAAAAAGCCATTCAATATAACCTTAGATTAGCTGTATATCTTGGAGAAGAATATGTTGCAGACAACATATCTTTTAAAGCAAAGAATGTGAGTCATGCAGCAGAAGTTGCTATTATTGGATCTGGTCCTGCAGGACTATTTGCAGCATTAAACGCAATTGAAAACAACTTAAAGCCCGTTATTTTTGAAAGAGGAAAAGACGTGCGTCAAAGAAGAAGAGATTTAGCAAAAATTCATAAAGAACATGAGGTTGATCCTGAATCTAATTATTGCTTTGGAGAAGGTGGGGCAGGGACATATTCTGATGGGAAGTTATATACCCGATCTAAAAAAAGAGGGAATGTAAAAAAAGTACTTGAATGGTTCATTCATTTTGGCGCAGACGCATCTATTTTAGTGAATGCGCATCCACATATTGGAACAAATAAATTGCCTAAAATTATCCAGGCAATGCGAGAAACAATAATCCAATGTGGAGGAGAAGTTCGGTTTGGAGAAAAGCTAACCAATTTAAAAATTGAAAATGGCGAAATAAAAGCTATAGAAATTAATCATACCACTTGGCGTGAATTTAATCATGTCATTTTAGCAACAGGTCATTCTGCACGCGATATTTTTTATTTACTACATGAAAATAAATTGGCATTAAAAGCAAACCCTTTTGCAATTGGCGTCAGAATAGAACATGCACAAGATTTAATTGATGAAATTCAGTATCACGGTCAATTAAGTGGAGAAAATTTACCGCCAGCTGCTTATTCTTTAGTAACTCAAGCCAGTGGAATGGGAGTTTATTCTTTTTGCATGTGTCCAGGAGGAATTGTAGCACCATGTGCAACAGGAAAAGAAGAAGTTGTAACCAATGGATGGTCTCCTTCTAAACGAAATAATCCGTATGCAAATTCAGGAATGGTGGTTCAGGTAGAGCCTCACAAGCTTCCTAACTATACTACAGACGATCCATTTGTAAGTTTAAAATTCCAACAAATGGTAGAACGAAAATGTTGGGAAGTCGCAGGCAAAACACAAGCTGTTCCGGCACAACGTTTATTAGACTTTATGAAAGGAGAAAAGTCAAAAAGTTTACCTAAAACCTCTTATCAACCCGGTTTAGTTTCTTTGGATTTAAATGAAGTATTACCCGAAATGATCACCAGTCGATTGAAAATTGCATTTCAGGAATTTGGAAAAAAAATGAATGGATTTTTGACCAATACAGCGGTACTACATGCACCCGAATCACGTACATCATCACCGATAAAAATTCCCAGAGATAAAGATACATTAGAACATCCTGAAGCAAAAGGACTTTATCCTTGTGGAGAAGGAGCGGGATATGCTGGCGGAATTGTTTCTGCTGCCGTTGATGGAATGCGTTGTGTTGATCAAATAAAAGAAGCAATCAAATAGGATTTTCATTTGGATTAATTCAGATGAACTTTACCTATTTAACAAGATTTGAAAAATAAATTTACCAGCTATGAACTCGTAACAACCAGTTATGAAGTCATTGACTTCTAGAAACAAATAAAAGATAAGTTTGATTCAATTGCTTAGGTATCGGAAACCGAAAAGTTACCTAAACTTTATCATAATCTAGAGTAGGTAAAACGTAATTTATTTAAAATGAAAAAAGTAAAAATTTTTCTATCAGCAGCTTCAATTTTAACATTAACCTTCATTGGAGCAAGTTCTTTTACAAATTCAGAAAATAGTGCAGCTATTACAAATTCAGAATCTTCTGTTATGCCTCTTGGTTTAAGAGAAAGGCCTCTTGGTTTAAAAGAAAGGCCTTGCCCTTCAGGAATGACAGGATTCAGATGTATTTGGTCTGGAGCAGGTGTTCCTTGCCGTGTTCCTGCTGATCCTTCTTCGAGATATGAAAAAATAGGAATATGGTTTTGTCATACTAAATAATTTATAATATTTAGTATTGCATGAATCTAAGGTATATACTTTCTGTATTTATCATTTGCAAATTAAGCTCATGTTCTGTCAAATCAGAATATGAGCTTTGCTTACAAGATGCCAATCTTAATCTAACTTATCAAATAGTAGATACATTCCAAATCGATACATCTTTTTCTTTAACCTTTAATGATTGGACAACTGTTAAGGAAGAGGATAATGTTTTATATTACTCTATTCTTGATAGTTCTTCTATTTATGGAATCGATTTAGAGAAAGATTCTTCCGTATTCTTTTTCAATCATGATCATCTCGATAAAGCTGTTCAGGATTTCTATATCAATGAAGATGTCTTTTTATTAACTGATTATCCTTATGAAATGTTGCAATATAGACGAGGAAGTGACTCGTCAAAAGTCATATTTTCTCTAGGTGATAGTGTTGCAGGGTATAGTTCTCCATTCAATGGAGATAAGTTATACATAAACGAAGAAAGGAAATCATTTCAAATGGTTATGTTTTGTGAGGAAGAAGAAAACTTTGAATTAAATATGTATAAAAGATGTAATCTGGACGGAAAAGTCCAAAATTCATTTTGCCCCAACCCAATATTATATGAAAAATATTTATTTCCACTAATGGACGTACCTTCTAAATTAGATCAGGATTCCATTTCAATTTTTGGTTTTGGTTACGAGCATCACTTAAGTAAATATAATAATATTACAGGGAAACATCTTGGAAACTTTTGTTCACGTTCCAACTACATTAAACAACCAATTAAAGGACTCGACAGAAAAAATAAAATTGAATTTCAAGATGAATCGAATGAAATTATACAATCCCCTTTTTACTTAGGACTCTATTATGATGAATATCGTAAATGTTATTATAGAATTGTAAAACACCGTCAACCCCTCAAAAAAAATAATTACAGGTTGAATTCTCGGTATGATGGTGATTGGTCAATTATTGTTTTAGATGAAAACCTAGCATCAATTGGGGAAGCAAAAATGCCTAAGAATACGTATCGTTATTATTCTTGTTTTGTAGGAAAAAAAGGCTTTTACGTTGCTTTTAATGAAATGGTGAAGAAAAATGCTTTTGCCGTAATTAATATAAATTTTGATGAAAAAAAATAGTGTTTTAATATTGATAGTGATTTTTTTTAGTTGCCAATCACAAATAAATAAGCAGGAGAATGGGTTAAAACAACCATACGAATATACTGAAGATTTTAATTATTACTTCAAAGAAAATTTTAAAATGAGTTTGTTTGACCTTAATAAAGAAAAATTATTTGTCGTTCCTGTTTCTTCTTGCACACCTTGTGTTGATATGGTTTTAAACAATCTCGAAAATAATGAATGCAATAATTGTGCAGCCCTTTTTGTAGGCCAACCAGATAATGAAAGACAAAACCAAATAAATCGAATTGTGAATAATATCACAGCTTTTTATGATGAAAAAAGTGACTTATATAGTTATCAAACAGATGTAGGAAAGCCTTGTGTTCTTTTTATTGAGAGAGGCAACGTTGAGAAAATGAAATTAGATTATGCCGATAATGAAAAAACAAAAGCCATTCTCAACTGGAAATAAAAGAACTGATTAATCCAAATAGGCAATTTCATTTGCTCCCAGTTCTACAACAATATTATCTTTCAACGTTGTTGAAATGTTTAAACCAACAAAATCAGCTTTAACAGGATACCTTCTATGTGTACGATTAACAAGTGTTGCCACTTTCAATACATTAAGCTTATTATCTAATATTCTTCTGACCGCATGAATCATTGTTCTTCCTGAATTAATTACATCATCAATAATAATAACAGTACTTGTAGATAAATCATTGTCGTCAACAGAAAGGCTAATTTCATGATCCAGTGGATTCTCTTTATTCAAACAAACTTCAAAAAGACGAATTTTTTGATCTGAAATCTCAGTTAATTTTGAAATAATGCGTTCTGCCAGTAAAAAACCGTTTCCAGAAATTCCTGCAACAAAAATTTCTTCTTCTTCAAACGTGTTTTCATATATTTCATACGAAATTCGCTCTATTTTCTGATTGATTTGTTGTTGATTTAATACAATTGATCTTTCTTCCATAGTCTTATGATTGTCTAGGCTTCACATTTTCTAATTCCAAAGATAGAGAACTCTAGCTATTATTTAAAATTAGCGAAACATAATCTTTATTCACTTGTTATGAATCAAAAATTAAACAAGCTGTTAAAAACAATTTATACTGTGGATAAGATTAGTATTTTGTTAATAGAAATCTAGATTATTCTCCGTAATTTTGACGGCAATTTAAACTGCAAATTTTCTAGACTATGCCGAAAGATACAAGCATCAAATCCATTTTAATTATAGGAAGTGGACCGATTGTTATTGGACAAGCGTGTGAGTTTGATTACTCAGGATCACAAGCTGCTCGCTCCTTAAGAGAAGAGGGAATCGAAGTAACTTTAATCAACAGTAATCCGGCAACGATTATGACGGATCCTGTAATGGCAGATCATATTTATTTAAAGCCGTTAGAAGTAGCATCTATTCGTGAAATTTTAGAAAAACATGACATAGATGCCGTTTTGCCAACAATGGGAGGACAAACAGCATTGAATTTAGCAATTAAATGTGATGAGCAAGGAGTTTGGGAAGAACACAATGTGAAAATTATAGGAGTAGACATTGATGCAATTGAAATTACAGAAAATAGAGAAGCTTTTAGAGATTTAATGCTCGAAATTGACGTTCCAATGGCACCTCAATCTTCTGCAAAATCATTTTTAGAAGGAAAAGGAATAGCGCAAGAGTATGGTTTCCCACTTTGTATTCGTGCTTCTTATACCTTAGGTGGTGCAGGAGCAGCAATTGTTTATGAAGAAGAAGAATTTGATAAACTTTTGACACGAGGACTTCATTTATCACCGATTCATGAAGTGATGATTGATAAAGCATTAATGGGGTGGAAAGAATACGAGCTCGAATTATTGCGTGATGCGAATGATAATGTTGTAATTATTTGTTCGATCGAAAACTTTGATCCAATGGGCGTGCATACAGGAGATTCAATTACTGTAGCACCAGCAATGACACTTTCGGATACTACTTTCCAGAAAATGCGTGACATGGCCATTAAAATGATGCGTAAAATTGGAAACTTCGCAGGAGGATGTAATGTACAGTTTGCCGTTAGTCCTGATGAGAAAGAGGATATTATTGCAATTGAGATCAATCCACGAGTTTCTAGATCGTCAGCTTTAGCATCAAAAGCAACAGGTTATCCAATTGCAAAAATTGCAGCAAAATTAGCAATCGGATACCATTTAGATGAATTAAAGAATCAAATTACAAAGACAACTTCGGCATTATTTGAACCAACCCTAGATTATGTAATCGTAAAGATTCCAAGATGGAACTTTTCGAAATTTGAAGGAGCAGATAAGCACCTTGGATTACAAATGAAATCAGTAGGTGAGGTAATGGCCATTGGGAGAAGTTTCCAGGAAGCGCTTCAGAAAGCATGCCAATCGTTAGAAATAGGAAGAAATGGGCTTGGTGCAGATGGACGTGAATTGACAGATCAAAATGTGATTTTAAATAGTTTGGAAAACCCAAGTTGGGATCGTCTATTCCACATTTATGATGCAATTAAATTAGGAATTCCTTTCAAGCGTATCCAAGAGAAAACAAAAATCGATAGTTGGTTCTTAAGACAAATAGAAGAATTAATTCTACTGGAAAAAGAAATTGAGAAATTTACTATTGAATCCTTACCAGAAGAATTGTTATTTGATGCTAAGCAAAAAGGATACGCAGATCGTCAAATTGCACACTTATTAAAATGTTTAGAATCTGAGGTTTATAATAAACGAACAGATTTAGGAATCAACCGTGTTTATAAATTGGTAGATACTTGTGCAGCAGAGTTTGGTGCACAAACACCATATTATTATTCAACATTTGAATATGAAAATGAATCGGTTGTAACAGATAAAAAGAAAATTGTCGTTCTCGGCTCTGGACCAAATCGAATTGGACAAGGAATCGAATTTGATTATTCATGTGTGCATGGAGTACTAGCTGCGCAAGAGTGTGGTTATGAAACAGTAATGATTAACTGTAATCCTGAAACAGTCTCCACTGATTTTGATACAGCAGATAAATTATATTTTGAGCCTGTTTTTTGGGAACATATTTATGATATTATTAAGCATGAAAAACCAGAAGGTGTTATTGTACAATTGGGAGGGCAAACAGCACTTAAATTGGCTGAGAAACTAGAGCGTTATGGAATAAAAGTAATGGGAACGTCTTATGATGCACTTGATTT
>CAYPZN010000058.1:13054-25704 GCA_964415335.1 uncultured Crocinitomix sp. | reverse complement strand
AAATCAACCCGTACACTTCTACTGCGCAATAAACCATCATTTTCTACTTGAATCAATTTATTTCCTGCATTGTCGTTAATTACGATTGCGTGTCCAGCTCCGCTATTAATTGTAAGTGCTGGTGCAGAACTTACATTGGTTATTTCTGTTGCACCACTATTGTTTACTGTAAATAAAATATTTTCAGCCAACGAACCATTTTTTGTTCCTAAAACAAGAAGTTTTGGTGTTGTACCTTGTGCAAAACCATTAAAAATCGCATTGGTTGTTCCTCCACTATTTCCAGCTAAAAATGTATTGGAATAGGAATTTCCAATAACGGTAAGTCTATGGTTTGGATTAGTTATACCTATCCCTACATTAACGTCTGGACAGGGTGTAAACAATTTATCGGTTCCTGAAAACCATTGTACAGGTAATGTACTTGAACAGTAATCCAACTCAGCAGGAGGAGGTGCAAGTAATAGTGTCTTAAATTGCGTAAAGCTTGTTCTTGAAATAAACCCAGTTGGACCACAAACAACAAATTCCATATCTCCATATCCAGAATCGTAAGGAACTAAACCATGCATTCGCACAGTTCCATTCATAATGGTTTGCCCGTCTACTTGTATATCATTGTTTACATCAAGGTTGTTTTGCATCAATGAGTTTCCATTGACGGTAAGTTGATGAGATGGACTTGGCGTTGTTGTACCAATTCCAACGAGCCCAGTAGGAGGTACACTATTAACAAGTTGACTAAATGAATTTACTGTAAATAAAGTTACAGCGAAAAAGATCACTCTTTTCATAGTTTTAAAAATTTTGATTTATATAAAATAGTTTACGATTTGGGTTAAGTTATACTATCAATGAATGCTGTAAATCATCCTTAAAACTATTTAAGGGGTTGTTTGATTTTTGATTTTATTAAAAATTGTCAGTTTTTGTAGGCATAAATCAAGACATACAACTAAAACTTAGATCGCTTCAACGATAAATCTATAAATTTTCTTTTAAAAAAAGCAGCAAAAAATACGTTAAAATATTATCAAATAAGTACTTACACTTAATTAAATAAGTTTTTATACTTAATGTTGATTTTGTTTTAAGTCAAAAAAAGAAATAACTTTGCTAAAAAAAGAAAAGAAACAGAGATATAATTTTTAAATATTTTTAGCGCATTGCTAAAATTCCTGTCTACAAAAACTGACAATTTTAATCAAACCGAGAATTTAAGCAGAATGCCTATCCGAATGGGTGGGCTTCTCTTATTTTGGTTTGAGGTATTGTCAGTACCTGTAGGCAGATAATTTGAAGTTCCACCCTCTTTTTTGTGGAATCCAATATCAAAAAAGAGACCCAAATGAAGAAAATAAATACAATCCTTTTAGACGGTAACGACCTATTCCGCAATTCCTTTGCAATTTATTTACAAGAAAAAATACCTCAAATCAATGTTATAGGTAGTCATTCAAACTCCGTTGGTGCTTACCATAGTTTTACAAAGGCCAAAATAGACCTATTTATTCTTTCATTCGAACTAAAAGGAGATGAAAACGGTTTAGAAGCCATTGCAGCAATAGATTACTATTTTTATAAGCCATATACTATAGCCCTTTCAAATCCATCCGAAAAATTAAAAATTTATGTTGGAAAGAAAAATTTTATCAAAAAGAAAAAAAAGAATGCAGATCAATTAATCTTAAATAAGATTCGTCGTCAATTCAATCTTAAAAAATGACTGCCTAAAATCATTCGATTAGAATGATTTCCTTTTTCAAAAAAAATAAAGCTCTAAACAAATTTTTTTCAAGACTATTTATTTTAAAATGCTAAGTGCAACGCGTCCTAGTTGCACTTAGCATAAAAAGTACTTTCAAACACCTGTTTAAACGATAAGTGCAACGCGCCCTAGTTGCACTTAGTAGAAAAAGTCCTTTTAAACACTTGTTTAAAGACTAACTGCAACCGATAGGTGTTGCAGTTATTAGTTAAAGGCGATCAGAAATTCAAAAAAATATAGCAGAAAGTAAAAAACGGGTTCATTATTAATCAAATAATTTGTACTCAATAATTAGGTAAACAGTAAGGAGAGTTTTAATAGAAAATTGGAGTTAAATTTTCTTAACAGTTTTCAACTGGTCGGCGACCGATCGCCAACCGATCAAAGACCGGTCTAAGAACAATCGAAAAACATAATAAAATCGGGGTTTTGATTAATCTTTGACCAATCAAAATTATCCTGTCTTTTAAGCGAATCGATTGTCAACCGATCAAAGGCCAGTCTATGAATAATCGAAAAACACAGTAAAACCGTGGTTTTGATTAATCTCCAGCCGATTAAAAAAATAAGTGTATTAAATTCAATCGAACAAAGATCAGTCAGTGACCGATCAATGATTGATAATGCACTTATTTTTTGTCTCGTTCAGATTATTTTTTTTCAATACGTAGTATTGAATGGCTTTTTAACTGCAATTATATCGGTGTTTTTTGAAACATTTTAAGATATTTTACGTATAACAGATATAACTCTCGCCCAGAAATGGGCATCTCTAACTTATGATGAAAAAGCCGGGTTTTAAACTGCACCCGGTTGGAACACGTCCTTTTGTTCCTAAATACCCAAAGGCATAGAACAAATTTTACACTAAAAAATTGTCACTATGTCAAATCAAACTAATGTCTACAAATTAAAAGAAATTCTTGAACGTTCTAATGAAGAACTAACAGGTAATTGGTCGCGTCTTGCTTCACTCATTAAGAATTATGAAAAAATGCAGTGGCGTGATGCCCAAAAACTTGCTTCTCAACTTATGAGTGATGGGAAAGCCGAAAAGTACGTTGCCGACGTTCGTAAAAAGACCAGTTCAAAAAAGAAAAAAGAACCCACTAGAAAAAAGTCGCCCCCCCAGAAGCAGAAAAAAACAAAAGTCATTCCGATTAATACAAAACGAGATCGACTGAGTATGAACTATAAACGCCTGCTTAATATCGCACCAGACTTAATCGAGCGTTTAGAAAATGGGGAAGAAATTTACGGCAAATCACTAAAAACTGGCTATGATGATTTCAATATTGAGTTAATCCACAAAGACAACACAGGTCATTACTTGGCAATCTCCCATTACTATAAGCAAAATGGCGATCTGATTCCTGACCCTGATATGCGCATATTAGTTAATTCGGAAAATGAAACAGTAGAAGCCTTATCGTTTCAAAATGCACTTTATTACCGAGATGTCTACAATGACATTTACGAACGAAAATTAGTCAATCTAAACGAAAAAAGATCCCAAAATTCTTTTTTAGAAAATTGGTTAAAAAACCTCATTGCCCAAGAACAAATTATAGAGTGGAAACATGAGGGAAAAACTGTGACTACCTCTACAGAAGAAAAAAGCAAAGAGAACTTGAAACCCGATATCTCATTTGTTCCGGTAAAATTGAGCAAGTCCATTCGTGAATTAATGAAAAAAACAACCCTTGAAGAAGCGGAGCGAACGTACTCCATGCACGAAAAAGGCAAGCAAAAATCAAATGCCTTATCACTGTTTTTTCTTGTAGAAAAATTAAACGAAAGTGATAAGTTAAATGATATACCTTACCCTCAAGAATCAGAAATAAAAGCTTATGTCGAGAGTTTAAAGCCAAAAAACTATGATAAAGTCATGTCCGAGTTAAAAAAGGAAATTGATTTGACCGAAAAACTTTTATTTGGTTCTTTGACCTTTCAGGTAAACTTTGAAAAATTACTCAAAATCACACCAAATTTATTAGAGAATTTGCCAAAACAAGACCTTCCAATTTCTGGGGCATCTGCTGACAGTGACAGTGAAAACCAATTAAACATTACTGTTTCCAAACTCAAAAATGAACGGTATGAATTAACACTCCTCGACCTTAAAGCATATAAAGAAACTCCAGACTTTGGCAGTTTAATCAATGTACTTTTGAATACTGAAAATAAAACCGTTAGAGTACTGTCAACACAAATTGGCAACTCAGAGGTAATCGAAGTATATAAGGATGTAACCGGTCTTAAAAACGCCAATGTAGAACAAGAAAAAGAGCAAAACGATACACTTGGAAAATGGTTAGACACGCTCTATCAAATTGGCATTACCGTTGAAGATTGGCAGAAAATTGAGCAGATAAACCAAAAACAGGCAATAAAATCCAGTCAAAAGGCTACTCGCCTAGAAAAAGTAAACCATAATCAGGTATTAAAAACAAACTTTCAAAAGTTAATTCGCCTTGTTCCAAACTTGTTTGAATTAAAAATCAGGTATTCACAAATGATTAAATCAAGCAACAATCATTTCTATATAACTGCTTTAGGCATGAAAGGGAATTTTGCCCATGTTTTTGAATTAATACAACGTGACCCTTTTGAAATTTGGACTGTTCATGTGCAGCAAAAAGTCGGAAAAGTATATGTCGAATCTTATACTCAAAATACTAAGAAACAAATCAAAATGACTGCTGAAAGACGAAATGAAAAATTTAGTAACTGGCTAAGTCAAAAGATTAAAGAAGAGTATAGATACACTGTAAACAAGGCACAAGAATTATTAAAAAAGTATCCAATTGTCTTAGAGAGGACAGAAGGAGCAAATGACCAAAACATTGGCTTTAATTCACTGGAAAAATTACGTACTAGACTTAAAAGTTATGGTTTTACAGATAAGCCAATGGAAACTTATCTAAAAAATAAACTTTGGTTTAGAGGTTATCCCAACAATATAAGAATTGATTTATCGGAAATCGAACACGATTACAATCCTATTGAACAAAACCTACTGGATTGGTTAAACGAATACGATCCTGATTTTAATTGGTCAAAGTTCAGCAGACCACGAGCAAATAAAAAAGATAAAACCTCGCCTAGAAAATCACGGAAAGAACTGCAAAATGAGGTCGAAAATGAGATACCAGACTTTGAAGTCGGAAAAGTAAAACTAATGCCTGCTCACATAAAGAGAGGAATTAAACAAAAGCATATCGACTGGATTAATAAGCATAAGCAGGGCATGACCATTACCCCCATTAAGAATATGGTCAACAATACGATAAATTTTGGTTCCGACGCTGACAAAAAAGCTAAAAAACCGGGCTTTCGGATTTCACGAACAGGCAAACTCTACTACGAAACGCGCAGTAATCGGTCAGATATAACAGGCGCAGGACTATAAGCAAATAATAACAAACTAAAACTTAATCAAAATGAAAATTTTCAGAATTACAACGGGCTATCCGCTCACAGATTTACCCCACCTCAAAACATTGGCTCGGTTGGGGCTAAAAAAAGAAGAATTAAACAAACGATTAAAAGGACGGATTCGCCTTTTAAATAAGTATATCGAATTGGCATTAAAGCGCGGACGATTTGACGAAGAAGAAGAAAGCCTATGGGCATTTTCTGGTAGGATTTCAAACGAGATAATCAGTAAAACCGAATTAAAATGAGCATAGAGAGAAAAGAGGACGGATTTTTATTCAATCACGAATTACCCCATGAACTAAAATTAGATGAACTTGGATTGGATTTAAAAGACCTAAGCACCGAATTAAAGGCGCAAATCAAACGAATTGATACCCTATATGAAAGTGCATTAGATGACGGCTATATAGATGAAAACGAAGAACAAGAATTAATTGCTGAATCTTACAAAATTTCTGAAGCAATAGACAAGAAATATAATAACGGTAAAAATACAGGAGAAGCATTGACTGTTGTTGGCGGAATCTTGCTTTTACTTGGCACAGCTATTGGCCTACGTCAACTTTCAAAATAGGGCTACAAAAAAAAGATCATTAACCAAAAACACAATAAGCAATGAAAGTACCAAAAGCAATAACAGTCGGCACGAAAGAGTATGTCGAGATAATGACAAAATTACACCTATATATAGCCCGCTACGGCTGTACGTGGGTGCATCATTATCTCAATTATATTCCACTTCGACATACCAAAGTTAAAAACCGAAATGCAGGGGCATATATTGTCAATAAAATATGTTATACCTATAAAGTAACGGAGTTCGATTTATTCCATTCCAACGAACGAAAGGAACTCACCGAAGCAAGACAGGTATTATGCGCACTTGTTTCAAAACATTTGGGATTCTCACAAGTTGAGATTGCCAGTTATTTTGAAAAGACCAAATATTTTGCCCACCGATCAATTAATACAATTACTCAAAAGTTAAAAGAGAACCATCCTTTTGATAAAGCATTGATTCAGCGGTATAAAAAATTAGATGCATTGATAACGGCATACATGGGGTTTAATCCAATTAAAAAAGGAGGCTCGCCTCAAAAATAATCATGCGTTTTTATAAGAAAATAGGACGATTAACCGAAGATGAACAGGCAGTTATTCAGCAAATTGAAAAACTGGCAACTCAAAAAGGAATATCACAACAAGAACTAGCGATCTGTCATAATTTTGACGACTTATTAAATCTGCTTAACAACCTATCCGAAGAGGTTGTACCTCTGGTGACTAATGATTTGATGGAACAAACAGTAATTGAGGACGAAGGAAGTAATGAGCAGATTACGGAAAAATCAGAAACAATCGAAGATCAACAGGCAATTGAGCCTGAAAATTCAGAACAGGA
Organism: uncultured Crocinitomix sp.; assembly: GCA_964415335.1. Taxonomy (GTDB): domain Bacteria; phylum Bacteroidota; class Bacteroidia; order Flavobacteriales_D; family Crocinitomicaceae; genus Crocinitomix. Next base: position 19,093 of record CAYPZN010000058.1, on the reverse strand, counting down.
AATATCAGATAAAAATGTGTCCGTAGAACAGGTTGTATCAGAGGCAACTGCGGAGAGTGATACTAGTGAGCCAGTACCTTTGGAAATTACAGAAGAAGAACCGGAACGGATTGCATCCGAAACAACCATTGATAGTAATACAAGCTGGCTTGCCCAAGACTATGATCCTTTTTCGGATGAAATAATTGAGCGCTCGTACAACAAAACAGAGACAAAATCAGAAAACCAGACAAAAGAAACTGTTAGTTCAATTGGAGATGAACCCCCGTTAACTGAATCAGGCAATACACCTGTTGACAATGTAAACCCTAACACCAAACGCAAAGCTGCTGAACAAACAGCTAGCGCCTTGTTAAATGGATATGCAAAACTTGCCCCAAAGCCGTTTAAATGGCTAGCGAAAATCGACGAAGAAAAAATCGAAAAGTTATCGTTTGACGGTCAAATTGATATTTCCATTGAAGTCTCCGAGGGGATGACCTTCGACGACTATATGAAGCAGACAAATGAGCAGGTAGACGAAATTTTTGAGGTTGAACAGGAAACACTGGACGAAATACGAGAGCCACTTGTCGAGGTTTTAATGGAACAACAATTGGAATTAACCCCGCAGCAACGGCTGACAATGGCGGTTTTTTCTCACCTTATGCAAATGCTAACGGTTGCCTTAAAGCTCCGCAAGCAGAATAATCGAATTTTGACCTACCAAAAGAAGATTACAGGGATGAATAAGGTACAAGTTGCTTAAAACCCTTGTAAATGTCGAGTAAACGAGAGGCCAAAATGATTTTGGTTGCCGGAAGAAAGGGCGTAGGAAAAACGTACCAGACCCTTAAAATGATAACAGGTTATTTAAAGTCAACTTCAAAAAGAAAGGGGAGAAAAGTATTAATTTTTGATGTTAATAATGAATTTGGAGACGTTCAAAAAGATCACAATTCGGGTTTTCCAAATATCGGGCTAATTAAATTAAATCAGGTTCCAGCTTTTGCACGTTGGACAAGACCCGTTGCGAAACGCGTTTCCATTTTTAAGCAAGACGGGCAAAGAATGAGCCTCTCAGAAATGGGCAAGGCATTAGGGTATATTTTAGAACATTACCGAAATGGTTTATTACTCATTGAAGATATTAGTAAATATATTACTGATTCACTACCGGGGGATCTGATCGGTTCTATTTGTACACAACGGCACGTTTCAGTTGATGTGATTATACACGTTCAGACGGTCGGTAAGCTGTTTAATCCAAAGCTTTGGGGAAATTGTAATGAATTGCGTTTGCACAGGGCTGATGACACTATATCAAGGCATAAGAATAAGATAAGCGGAAATATTGAGCATTTACTCATTATGGAACAACTCGTTGAAATGAAATTCAACGAAGGAAATCGCAGGTTTTTTTGTTATCTGAATAAGGATACTGGAAAGATTAAAGGTAAGTTCACAGAAAGGGATTTTTTAAAGGCAATTGAATTGTATTTGTCGAGTAATTACAGCAGGGTATTAAAACCGCTATTAGAAAAACGTCACATATACACAGGGGAGAAAATTTACAAGAATCAGAAGCAGGCAGTTGAAGGGTATATGAGGAAACTGGTAAGAGAATACTTATAATTTTGATAAAAAACTAATAAACATAATCAGAGGTAGACTTTTTTAAATTTCTACCTCTTTTTTTTATCAAAAATGTGTTGAGTTTATTTTAGTAATTTGCACACTCGGCACTATTGATGTACCAAATAACTTCATAAAAATCTTTATACTGTTGATTAGTTATCGACATTTCATAGCTAGATTTAACAGAACCTCCCGGATACAAGTATTCGTATACTGTTAGTTCTTCACGTTTTATAGTAGAACCTGTTTTAGATTGAAGTTCAATCGAAATATTTACATCCTGAAAAGTAGCAATTGTAGCTATACTGTATAAATCAAATGTCAGTTTTAAGCCTTTAACTTTAGAGCTAATCACATTTTTATAAATGGGTTTATAAGATACTGTTCCATCTACATATTCGCGAGGCGCTTGACATTCTTTTCTTTCCAATTGCCTATGCAATTCAGCTTCGGATAATTCTGGCTCCGGCTCGGAATAAGTGCTCTCACTATCCCAATTTTCACTACTGTTCCAATCAGTTCTATTATTTGAATCATTAGACTGACAGCTTATAATTAATATTCCTAAAATAAAGTATAGTGTTGTTTTCATTCGTTTATAATTATGGGTTTATATATCTTATCGCCAACAATTCCATGTAATTTGGCAATTAAGTATTTCAGTGAAGTTAAATTCTTTTGTTCCATTTTTTCAGGTCTTCCCCAACTAAAAAAAGCCTCAATTGCTCGAATGGAACATTGAATACTAAATTCTGCGATCAGGGTTTTGTTTTTAGCACGTATTTCATCTGCCAAACTTCCTGCATGATTTTGTTCAATTTTAAATTGGTCGTAAATATAATTTTTGTGACTATCTGGCAAGGCATAGTTTTCCACTACAAAAACAGCCAAATCTTCATAAGCGTCTAATACCTGTTTATCTTCATTAATGTTAAAATGCGCCCAATTCAATAATGACTGAATATCAAAAATTTGCTGAGCAATTAGTCTGTAATCTTCCATATGTGTTTTTTGTTCGTTTCAATTCATCCTTTTGGCTGAAAAACAGCCACAACTCATTAACCATTAAGAAATGGTTATAAAATAGAACTTGAGTAGGCAAATTCAGTTTTGGGTCAACCTAAAAGCTAATATAATTAAAATCAGTAAATACTTCATTTAATGCCATCAAATTTGCTTAACAAACATTGTAATACATTGATTTTTGACAAAAGAAATCAATAAAAACAAGCTCTCATCAAAAATAACTGCAACTCACGTTGTGAGTTTTACTATTCAGTAATAGCGAGGTTTTTGAGCGTTTTTGCAACTTTTTAGAAGCATAAAAGTTGCAGATATTTCCCGAACAAAGGCCAGAGAAATACGTATACTATAGTAGGTTCAAATATAAATTAAAAACAAAATGAATGAAGCAAAAAAAGGAGCAATTAAAGCAGGTCTAGTGACTTTTGGACTGACATTACTCGCCACAGTAATCGGCGGTATCATTGTCGATCAGTTCATCCGTAACAAAGACCAAAATGCGGCACTTGCCGAAAAAGAAGCGGCACAACCACCGCGACAGGTAGTACAACAACAGTTCCAGTTGAAGAACCTGCGACTGTTTAAAATCAAATTAATTTAATTATGGGTTACAGAAAGAAAAATACACCGTTTAAACGTGTGTTAGATGAATTAGAGCGTAAGCATCTAAATTTCGACGGAGAGGGATATACAGAAGAGTATCACGATTACATGGACGGTAGCGAAGCTACTTCTACTGGCAGTAATACAAAATTGTATCAGGCAGACCCCTATCAAATTATTGTTGAAAACAGACATCAATCCAATGCCTTAACAGTTCGGCTTTTTGGTAATGATAAGTTTTTATTAAGATCAAACTTTGGTAATTCGTCGTCACTTAGCGTTACCACAGGACAACCGGGAGTTGAATATGTTGAACTTTTACAACAGTCTTCGACCAAACCGTTTTCAACACAGTTCATGCGGATTGAATCCGAAAACACGTTACAATTAACCAAATTCATTACCGTCAATCAAAAAGATGCCAACGGCAATTGGTTTCGCAGACCAATGAATATGCAACAGTTTAAATCAGCCTACCAACAACAAGAAACAATGTTGGATGCGCCAATTAATGAAGATGTAGATGGCTCAACATATTGGGAGATTGAAATCGAGCCAAAAACACGCGTGTTTTATACGATTTTCCCAATGTATAAAGTAGACAATTCATCCTCACTTAAAGGACAAGGTACAATTAAACACTATGGACAGGCACGTGTTAATACGGCTGGAATGCAAATGCTTCCAAACCAGAATCGACCGTTAAAACGTTAAATAAATTAACTGGCTTTTCTTAAATGATTAGCATATTGGTTGCGCTTTTTTGGCGCAACCAATTTTCAAAAGGGTAATAAAAATAACTTAGTTATTTATGAGAGGGGAAGAAATGCTAAAACTAGATTTCGGTACAGCATACGCAGCAGATGGCACAAGCACATTAGATACGCTCAAATCCGAGCGTTCTAAATTACAGGCACGATTAAAACAAATTCCCATTGATATCACCAATTTAACCAATACTATAAGGTTAAGGCAAGAAGATATTAACTGGCTTAAATCATTGTCTAATCAAAAACGAAAAAAATGGGAAAAAGAAAAAGGAACAACGGCAAATGAAGCCGTTTACAGAGCAGAACAAACAATCGTAGACTATAAAGCACGAGTAGCATCCATGTCCGCAGAAAAAAAACGCATTCCTAAGCAAATCAGTTCAATTACAGATCAAATTAACACCCTCATTAAAGGTGAAAGTACGGGGCTTGAAAAAGGCATTGATCGGGAAACCGCCAAAGAATTGGGTGAAATTGAATTACAGAAAGAAAGAGAGCGGTTAGCCCATGAACGCTCCCTGCGAGAGATGCAACTAGAAGAACAACAGGCACAGCAACAACGGCAGGAGCAGGAACAAAAATCAGCAAAAGGAGTAGCAGACGAGCAAAAGCGGAATAATTTACTGATGGGAATAGGCGCAGTAATCATAATCGTAATTATCGCTTGGATAGTCTACAAACGAAAGTTTGCAATTAAAAACACAGCGACATGAGACTGGGAGAAATTGTAATAAACAACGAAAAACAGGGACAGGTAAGGAAAAATCATGCATTGATTCAGTTAAAGTTAAACGAACTTGTTTCAAGCTATCCTGATGAAGTAACCGAAGTTTTACAAAAAACAGATGTGCCTTTAACCAAAGAACTGCCTGCAAAAGTTATTTATGCAGTAGTCGTTAAGCACCTTGCTAAAAACGCTACCCTCAGAGACGCTATTGCAAAGATGTTAATTGAAATGGATGGTTATCACAATGCTACTGGATGGGTCACCATTGTAGGGAGCGCTTTAACTGCTGTTAGTTCTGTTCTCAGTGGAATATCGCGCGCGCAACAAGGACAAAATGGACCAACAGAAGCAGAATTGGAAAGACAGCGCTTTGAAATGGAGCAGCAAAAAGCGGAAGATGCTGCACGAAGAAGGCGAAATGGATGGTTAATTGCAGGTGGGCTTATAATGACCTTAGCCCTTGTTCTGTTAATTATTCGATTGGTAAAAGGAAATAAACAGGCTGGCGCCGAATTAGCAACAAGCGTATGAGTTTTATGACAGAGCGAAAGGCAAAAAACCTATTTGAAGAGTACAAGGCTGCTGAATTATCTGGAGATGACAGTAAGGCTGCTGAATTAGAAGTACGGTTAAAAGTTGGTGGCTGGAAGATTACCTTCGGGCCAGATGGTTGGGCGATTGTAAAAGAAAGTAACGAGGTAATAGATAAAGTAACCTCAATATTGCCCCGAAATGCTCCTGTAAATCCATATCAAGGTGGTGATGGATTAGGTCGCGGAATTTGGATTGCAATTGGCGCAGGTATTCTGCTTTTAATCGTGGCAATAATCTTCATTGTACAGGCCATAAAGAAAAAACAAGCAAACAATGTTTACACCAGACTACAAAAAGGGATTTAAAGGGTATCGGAACGGTTTTTTAACGGGGCTATTACTTGGTTTTGGGGTTTGCCTATTTTATAGTAAAATCGGCTGGCCGATTCCAGTATTCTTTGCGCTTGTTGGAGGCGCTATAGGGTTTCAATTAAAAATTAGGGAAAATGGATAAATTAAAAAGCACAACCAGTAGACAGAGTATCAGGGGCGGGACACAAAAAACTTATGCCAGTCAAATCGATAAACAAGAGTCAAAAAGTGACGATCCGAGGATTGATTCACCAGAAATTAGTGTTGTCTATCCATCTATAACGCATGACTTACCACTCTTTACAGAGGCTCCGAAAATGGACGAAACTAAAACAGAACCGACAACAGAAGAAAACAAAGGAGAAGAAAAACACGAATGCAAAGTTGACTGGAT
>CAYPZN010000058.1:0-13044 GCA_964415335.1 uncultured Crocinitomix sp. | reverse complement strand
TCAAGCAAAATGGCAGCCCATTTTTGCTTTTGGCACTCTTGCTTTTACTACTTGGTTATGCACTCGGAAAACGGGCATGACATTGCATGTCGGGCTATTAAAGAAATAATGAAAGAAATGAAATTTGATTTATATCCATACGGAAAACCTTTTAATCTGACGTTAGGCATTCAGGTACTTCGTCCAGTTAATTTGCGGATAACCGTTTATGACAAAGAAACAAAACGCATCTATGTCGATAGAAACTTGCAAGTCAAATCGAGTAGTAAAACTAGCCTTAGGCTAGCTATTGTGCCAGATGAATTGACAGTAGAAATTATTGATCGGAATTTACCGCGCAAAAAAAGCGCTTTTCGTGTCGCAGACATTAAAGTAACACCTGATACTAAATGCCCAATTGATTTGAGTAAAGAGGATAAATCCTTTATTCGGTTTGCCAAGTGGTTTGCAACTGAAAGTTCACGACTTGAAGCAGGGCAAAAAGGCACACTTTATCAAAGTGAAGGGTTTACGATTCTTTATATAGACATCATCAAAGAAGCTGGTCTCGAATTAACAACCCCCGCTAGAATTGGCAGGCAATCGGGAATCATTGAAGTATCACGTAAGCAAACATTTGATTTTACCGTACCCATGCTGATTGTCATGTTATTGCATGAATACGCCCATAAATTTAAAAACAAGGAATACGGTAAAAAAGATTCTAACGAGTTAACAGCAGATTTAATTGCTTGTCATATTGCGCTTAATCTTGGATTTGATTCAAATGAGGTACAGCAAGCGTTTAAAGCTGTTTTTGCTCAAAAAGACACCAAATTAAACCGTAAAAGAATGGCCGCAATAAAAGAATTTATCGGGATTTTCAAAAAACAAGGTTGCCGCTTGGCATCATAGGGGGAATAATTTAGAATAAGAACAATGAACGATCCAAGTAAAAACATACCCACAAACGTTGCCACGACAGAACAATGGTTAAGTTGGCACCGCGCACTGCGCGGATGGTTTTCAAAAAAAGATGCCAATGATTATTGGATTAGGTTTTGGCATCAACGAGCAGGCGCGGGGTCGGAGGCCGACAGCCTTGAACTGCGTAGCTATATGAGTGAACAAGGTGTTGATCTTACAACCGATTTTAGCGGGTCAGTTGCTGACGGTTTATCTAGTATTGCAGAATTTTTTGGCGATACTTTCAAGCTCGTTAGAAATATTTTTTTCGGTGCAGTTATTTTAATTATTGCTCTTATTGTCTATTTCCTTATTTCAGGAATTAACAAAGGCAAATCACCTGCTGAAATGTTTTTAGATGCTCGGACACTCGGAGGGGCAAGTAAACTAAAAGCAATACCAAACCTTTTAAGATGAACAAAAAACTAAAAATAGCAATTTGGGCTGGAAGCATTATAGTCATAGGCGTTGGCATCCCTATTACAGTTTATGGGGTTAAACGTTCCCGAATACGCGGACGTTTGGATGAAGCTTATAATAATCCTTCCAGTATAAATGCTGTTGGAGGATTAGGTAAACTTGTAGTATCGGGAATTTACGACAGCCGATTGCATCAAAATGCTGGAAAAGCTACGATTTCAAAAGTAGAAGCACGTGAGCGTGCCAAAGAAATTTGGGAGAATTATAGTACTTATTTTTGGTCATCCAGTGATACGTCCGCAATCTTAGGAGCATTTGACGGATTAGGTCATAGACATGATGTATCAAAGATTGCAGACGAATTTTATCAAACTTATAGTGAAGCATTAGAAACAGTAATTGAAGCGGTTTTTGAGGATAGCGATCAAAAAAACATTTTTATTGATAAACTATTAAAATTATCTAATAATTAAAAGATGGAACGAAAGCACAAAATAATTTTGATTGTACTTGGCGCGTTGCTTTTGGCAGGAGGTATTGGAGTTTTAATCTATGGATTAACCAAGGATAGTGATTCAGACGATTTAGAAACCGACGAAAATCCGTACCTAAGTGATGGAAATTCTACTACAGCAATTACTTCTAATTCTTCGGATGATTCCAGTAATTCAGAAGGCGAGAGCAAGTTGGGCGGGGCTAGTTCATCTTGGGGCAGTGAAATTACACCAAAATTTAATACTGAAAACGAACTATCAAACCCATTGGCTGAAATTCGCGGAGTTGTATTATACCCTAAAGGAATTGCTAATGCTGGATGGGGATATACAAACATAAGAACCTCGGCAGAAGTAAACAACGATCAAGGTTGGTGGGATCCGTCGGACAATTTGATTACAACCATTAACGCGGGTTCTCCTATCGGTAGTGTCCTTGGTGTAGAAACAGGCGTTTACAATGGCTATCCTTACCAATGGTTCAAGGTGAAATTAGCAAAAGCCGTTAGTGGCTGGTTTAGTGATTATACCGAAGGCTATGTAAGAGGTGATACCGTCACTTTTAAACCTTTTACAAGCTAATGTATGGAATTATTAACGATACAAGCAATTAAAAACAGAGGATAAAAAACACAGAAATACGTATTTTAAAATGATGCCTAAAATGAGGTCATTTTAATAAGGTACTGATACGTTGGGAACGAGAAAAAAGCAGTTGTATTGCTAAATGAGAAGAAGGAAAATTAGTTAACAATTAAAATGTAAAATTATGGCAGAATTTGAGAAAACACAACAAATCGTAGGAATAAATGAAGGAGGTTACCAAATAGATCCCCGTGATTCGGGTAACTATTATGAAGGGAAACTAATTGGAACTAACTGGGGAATTTCAGCCCCAACGCTAGCGACTTATTTGGGACATACTCCAACAAGGGAAGAAATGCAGGAATTGAGCCGGAAAACAGCAGAAAAAATACTAAAACAGCGATACTGGTTAAAAAACAATTTACAACTGCTCAAAAACCAATCGGTTGCGACACTTATTTATGACGGTGTAGTGAATCATGGAACCAATGGGATGCGTTTTTTAGTCAATAAAGGCATTAAACATATAGGTGGTTCATTCGATTACTATTCGCTGTTTACCGAAAAAGGGATTAAATACCTTAATAAATTAAATCCAAAAAAATTGTTTTATGCCATTAAAAAGGCAAGGGCGGGCAAATACCGTAGTTCTTCTCAAACCCATTATATCAAGGGATGGCTTAACCGATTGGAAAGAATTAAATACTATGGAGGCAATACGCTCTCTGCAATCTGGCCTTATGTCGCTGGAATAATGGGATTCTTTGGGGTTTTACTCATTATAGTATAACGGAGACACTAATCCTATAAAACCAAATAAATGAAGGGAAATTGGATAACAGTTGGGTTATTAATTGCAGGGGGGCTTGTTACTACAATCGCTACTGCTGCGCTTATTATCTACAATAAGATTTCCAGTAGCGTAATGTCTTATAATGTTCAACAAATTGATAAAAAAGGCGTAACGATTCGGATATTTTTCAAAATTGTTAATTCATCAGGCGTTGACGTTGAAATATCCAATCAGGATTATGATGTTTTCGTATCGGGCAATAAAGTGGCGCAAATTACCTCAAATGACCGGTACAAGTTATTTCGAGGGAATACCTCAATAATTCCCCTTGATGTTCGGCTTTTGTGGAGTGATTTTGAAAGTGCAATTGTTCCTATAAGTGGGCAACTCCAAGTAGATACACTATCAAACCTTCCAGTTTTCATCAGTGGAAACTTATCGGTTAAATCAGGTTTGATTGGTCTAAGGAAATTTCCCGTTAGATGGAGAACAGTTGCAGGGGAATTTTTAACCTAAAACGGATTACGGATTGCATCCGAGACAACTACTTGCATTGTAATAAATGATACATAGAGAAAATAATAATAACTAAAAATAGGAAGTATGATAGAAGTGAAAGAAATAGTAATTGAAACGTGTAATAAAGTAATCGATCATTATGCAAATAAACATGGGGTGTCTTTGGAATCTCTGCGCATTCGGATTGATCTGGAAAACACAGCAGCAAAACCCGTATTTGGTATTTTTGATAATTCAACCTTTTTGGAGCGAGCAACGTTAAAACAGATAGTACGTGCTGGAGGTGGTGGAGCATTAGCAATGATTATTAGTGTATCAGTACAAAACATTGTCAAAGACATTTTTGTACAGTCGTTAAAACAACTGGAACTGACGGATTCAAAGCGCGTTTTTTTGCTTTTGCAAGCAAAGAAAGACGTGAGTGGGGTTACTTTTCCGCATATTTCATTATATATGGATGGAATACATAAGTGGTCTCTTTCCGTAGCAGAAATAATGGACGTAACACTCGCTGAGGCAAAAGGGTTAAAATGAAAACGTTAAAGGACAAAATAAAAGAGACAATAATTGTCATTTTGCTTGGCGGTTTGGTTAGTGTAATTCCGTTTTATTTTGAAACCAAGGCTATCACTGAAGATAACCAAAGATTAAATATTCGGCAGGATGAAGCCATAAATGAACTTGTGGATGAAACCGAGCAGATAAAAATCGATCAAGTACTAGGTCAAAGCGAAATTAGACATAATAAAGAAATATTATTACGAATCGAAAAAAAGCTAGATGAGTTAAAAAAAGAGGTGAAAACATTCAATTAATATAATTTTAGTTTTGTTAACATTGTCTTAACTACACTTTCGGTAAGTTTTCGTAATTTTTTGTTAAACTATTAAATACCTTCTTAGCCCATGTAGAGAAGAGAGAGGAGTTAAGGGCTAAGTTAAATCGGTGGGCAGTTGGAAACCTAAAAGCAGTTTAAGAGGCCTTTGGAGATTCCCATAACTGACCCGCCTTTTTTTATCTAAATAAAAACCAATCCAAAAATAATGAAAAAAAATCATGTTATCCTACTGATTTCTAGTGCTTTTTTATTTGGAGCTTCAGTAATAACGTTATATCATATTCGAATTAAAATGAACAAAAATAATTTCAAACAAGCGTTGATAAAACAGGCAAAGCAAGAGCTTTTAAATTGGCAGGGATTAACTGAACTATCACAAAAAGCAAGCCATTTTTTAATTTCCTATTGGAAAAGTGTAGGCATACATTTTTCTGCAAGTCAAATGCAAGATCCGATTGTACATAGTTCTTATCCGTGGTCAAGTGCTTTTATATCGTACCTGTTTTTTAAAGTCGGGGCAAAAGAGAGTTTCCCCTATTCAGCTAAACACAGTACGTATTTTCAATACGCAAAACAGCATAGAAGTCATAAAAAGTCGCCTTTGCGTGGCTTTCGAATTAATGAATATGCTCCAAAGGTCGGAGACTTGATTGTTTACGCCCGTCAACGTGGCGCAGGATACGATACAAATGGTCATTTCCCCGCGCATGGTGAATTGGTCGTTGAAACTGCTCGTGGTTATCTTAAAGCAATCGGAGCGAATGTATCAAATACGGTTAAAGAATCAACTTATAAAACAGATTCAAAGGGCTATTTAAAAGGGAATAAATTACCTTTTTTTATGGTGATTCAAAACAACATACAATTAACTTAAAAAAATGTGTAGAAAGATGAGAAGTAGAAAGAAAGCAAAACGGTTTTTTATAACCGTAAAAATGGAAGAAAACGGGGTTAAATTATTCAGTAGTGAATTAATACTAAAATGTAATATTAACCTTTATTCCTAAGGGGAATAAAGGTTAGATACATTGTAGAATTAAAATAATTGCTGAAAATTTGGGGGAGTTAAAAAAATTCCCTTTCTTTAAAATAACAAATCAATGTTATCCTTATTGGAGTGTAGAAAAATTCTTGGAAAAAAGTACGAGAATTACACAGACCAAGAGATAAGTAAAATTCTAAATTGGTTGTATCAACTATCAGAATTTGAAACTGGGGAAATAACAAATAATCAAAATCATTTTATCCAATCAAACGAGCGTAAAGCGAAGTAGTTTGTATTGGTGTTTTATTGGATTAAAGAACATTAAAAATATTAAAATATGAATAAGTCAAAAAGGGTAATAATTATGTGCAGGGTAAGTTCGGACGATCAAATCAAGGGTTATAGCTTGGACGATCAATATGAGCGATTAACAGAATATTGTAGAAAGCGTGGTTATATTATTGTTTACGAATTTAAAGAAGATCATTCTGCAAAATCGTTTAAACGTCCTAAGTGGAATAAAATGATGGAACTAGTTAAGCGAGGAAAACTTGAAGTTGATGAACTCTTGTTTGTTTCATGGGATCGGTTTTCTAGGAATATGGTTGAGGGTTTACAGATGGTTGAAACCTTGCGACTTGTTCACAATATAGAACCGCAAGCAATACAACAACCCATTGATTACAGCGTTCCTGAAAGTAAATATTTACTTGCAATCTATTTGGCTAGTCCAAATGTTGATAATGATAACCGTTCGTATCATACTAAAAAAGGAATTCATAGGGGACTGATGCAAGGACGTTGGCCGCGCCCCGCTTTTTATGGGTATCAAACAACCAAACATGAGGATGGAAAAAGTATGATTATTCCAAATCCTACACAAGCAGCTGTTGTAAAAGAAATATTTCAGCGGATTGCAGATGGTGAAACACAAATAGCAATTCGAAAAGACCTCGAAAATCGTGGAATTAAGATTTCGCGCAACAATCTTTGTAAAATCATTAAACGGATTAATTACACGGGTAAAATTATTGTTCCTGCTTATAGGGATGAACCCATGAAGATAGTACAAGGGATTCACGAACCTTTAGTAAGTGAAGCATTATTCTATAAGGTTCAAAATCTGTTATCCGAGAATCGAAAAGTAAGGGGTAAATACGAACCCAAGTACGCAAAGCTCCGCGACGATTTTCATTTGCGGGGTGTGGTTAACTGTAAATCATGTGGTCACTCGTTAACATCAGGTTTATCCCGTGGTAAAATGGGTAAAAGATACGGGTATTATACCTGTCACCGTTGTAAGGGGCAAAGTGTTCCACAAGAAAAGATGCACAAAGCGTTCGACGACTTACTCAAGAGTATTCAAATAGCACCTGAATTAGTAATACTTTATAATCGCGTTCTTGCAGATCAAAAAGGATTTTCGGAAAGAAACAATAAAACCAAAGTAACTAAACTCAATCAAAAGCTAAAGGAGATAGATCAGCGATTGATAAAATCACAGGATTTAATGTTAGATGGAAAATTAGACCCTGATGAATATGTTAGTATTAAAGCGCGTTACATGGTTGAGCAAAATACAATTCGAGATCAAATAAACGGTTTAAGAGCATCTATAGACGATTTTTTGTACATGACCAAACAAGGGATTAATTTATTATCAAATATCGTTGAAACGTACAAAAAACGACCGATTCAGATCAAACACAAGATTGTGAGTTCAATATTTTTAGAAAATCTTGTTTTTGACAAAAATAAATTTCGAACTCCAAAACTCAATAAGATATTTGACCTATTCGCTAGTATTGATAAAGGTTTACAGGAAAATGAAAAAGGGATAACTGAACTTAATTTTCAGTTATCCCCTACTGTGGCGCGAGGGAGATTTGAACTCCCGACCTCAGGGTTATGAATCCTGCGCTCTAACCAACTGAGCTACCGCGCCATATTTTTGCAATTTTATTGCGGGTGCAAATATAATTATTTTTTAGGAGTTGCCTAATCAATTTTAAAATTTTCAGTTTGATTTTTGATCAACTTATTTTGATTGTGTAATTTCATCAAAAACGTTAAATCATTCTGTTTTGATGAAATTGTTTCCAGATGATCCTTCCGAAAATATTTTACCCTACAATGGTACGGTGAATTATCATGGACTAATTTTACCTGAAAAAGAAGCAACTAATTACTTTAAGAATTTACTCGAAATTGTTGATTGGAAACATGATGAAGCTATTGTTTTTGGAAAAAAAGTAGTAACGAAACGAAAAGTAGCTTGGTATGCAGATGAAGCTTTTGTTTATCGGTATTCGGGTGTAACAAAACGAGCTTTAATTTGGCCTTCAGAAATCCTAAAATTAAAAAAGCAAATTGAAATGCATTCTGGTGAAACGTTTAACTCATGCTTACTTAATTTATACCATACAGGAGAAGAAGGAATGGCTTGGCACAGTGATGGGGAAAAAGAACTAAAGAAAAATGGTGCAATTGCTTCTTTGAGCCTTGGAGCCGAACGAAAATTTTCATTAAAGCATAAAAAGACAAAAGAAAAAGTTTCGATTCGATTAGAACATGGAAGTTTATTAATAATGAAAGATGAAACACAAATTTATTGGCTCCACCAAATTCCTCCAACCAAAAAAGTGAATCTACCTCGAATTAGTTTAACATTCAGGACGATTAATAAAACTAGCGAGTAATAGTGAATTGAGAAGTATAAACGTTATTCTCCTGAAATGCTTGTATGATATACATTCCCTCGGTTAGTTCACTAATATTAATAGACGAGTTATTGGCTGTTTCTTGCATATAAACTTTTCCTGAAAGGTCTACAATTGAATATTCAAATTTTCCATTTAGGTTAAGTTGAATTTGACTTGTTGCAGGGTTGGGAAATAAAATCAGCTCTTTGGAAAATTCATTTTCATTAATTCCAACATGTACTGGGTTTTTTGTTGGTAAATACCACGGGTTAATTTCAAACATATCAGTCGTATCCGTTGACTCTAAAGAAAAAGCAACTGCAACAAAAGAAAGGTCTCCCCATGTTGTTAAATTTGGTTCTCCTACTGCAGTAATAAAGCCTGATCCGTCGGTTACTTCCCCAGCACTGATTACCAATTCTCGTTCTCCCCAACTGTTAAAATTAGTTTGATCCATTTGCTTTGCTCTGAAAATAGCTAAACGCTCATTTGGATCATCTATGTTGGTTGATGAAAAATAAAGCCAATTGTCAATTCCGTCGGACCAAAAATGTGGATGAATATCTTCATGATCATTATTTATACTTGACAGTAAAACCTTTTCCATCCAAGTTTCCCCATTATCGTGACTAATCGTATAAAAAATATCAGATTCTGATCCAGCACCAGCATGATTGTCTATAAATAAGACTAATGTAGTATCATTAACACGTTCCAGGTGCGGATTATCTTCTGTAAAATCATCTTCATTGACAGGGAAGGGCATTAGCTCTCCAGGACCAACTGGATTTTGTACGGTATCTCTGATCCAATAAATGTCGTTTTTGGCTACATACAGAAAAAACTCAACGTTTCCATCACTATCAACCACGGTTTGCGGAGCACCTTCCCAATCTACAGGGTCGGATATATTTGAGGATTGCCATGGACCAAAATCTGCAGAAGTATCGGGACGAGAAGTATAGATAATATCACTGTTTAAGATTGAACTACAACCAAATGGATTTGTAATAGTGTCTACATCCAGTAAAGGTCCTCTGATATAAGGCGATATTGGAGGACAAACAGGGTGAGTTGACAGAAATAAGATCAGCCGGAAGATAAAAGGCGTACATATGTAATCCGTCTCGCGAAATATGTAATCCGTCTTCCCATCCTAAATTATAATGAGTTTGAATAAAAGGTGTTTCAAATTCATCAGAATGAGCAATATTAAAGGTCATATTATCCTTTATATTAGCCCAATCTGGAGATTGACTAAAGGCAACATTGCTGAAAAAAACAAATAAACCAAATAGAGAAATTAAACTGCGCATAGTTCCATTTTTAATAAGACGGACATATGTTCAATTTCCCCCATCCATTAAAATCTATTTTATCTAGGGTATTTAAAAACCCAGGCACTACTTGCATCAGCGGAGACAGAACTCCTTCCGTTACTTGCATCAGCTTGCGAATCATACGATTTTAATGAAACCAAATACAATCCATCAAAACGCCCTAATATTTTCGCAGAATACCCTTTTTGGTTCATTTTTTGTACATAAGTTTCTGCATTTCCTTTTTCTCCAAATGCATTTCCAATCAAATGATAGTTACCATTGTTAGTTCCATTAGAAACGACTGCAGCAGGCTCTTCTTCTTCTACATTTGCAACTTCATTTTCCTCACTGTCTTCAACTATTTCATTTTCTTCTTGCGCAACATTTTCATCTTCTTGTCCTTCATCTTCATGACTCATATCTCCTGCGGTTCCTTCTTCATGTGACATTTCGTCTTCATGATTTTCACTGCTTTCAGAATGTGAATCACTAGCCATTTCGTCATGATTGTCCCCGTTTTCTTGATCACTATGTCCATCTTCATCTCCATAATCCGCACTTGCCGCAGTGTGATCACTTTCGAAGAAATGCATGATTTTATCTTTAAAGAAATAACCACCTGCTGCTAATCCTAAGAGTAATAAGAGTAATATTATCCAAGGTAATTTAGAACGTTTTTTCTTTTCTTTTTCTACAATCGTCTTAGTTTCTTTAACGGTTTCCTTGATTGTTTCTTTTGCCTTTTGAGTATTTCTTGAAACTGCAGCAACGGCAGCCGTTTTCGCTTTTTCTTTTACTTCAACCTTTTTTTCTTTTGGAGCCTCTTCCTTTACTCGTTTATTCTCAGTTTTAGGTGGAATGAAAGTGTTTTTAGTTTGCTTTGTTTCTGGTTTAAATTCTTTAGCAACTTCCTTTTTCTCAACTACTTTTGATATTGCTTTATTTTCTGTTTTTTGTTTCGCAACTGGTGTGGTCTTTTCTTCTTTTTTGCCCTCCGTTATAGTTTTCTTTTCAACTTTAGGAACAAAACTGTTTTTAGTTTCCTTCTCTTCTTTTTTAGGAGCGATTTTTTCTTCTTTTTTATCTTCCGATTTTTTCTCCGCTACTTTCTTCTCTGTTTTTTTAGAAGTTAATTTTTTCTCAACAGGTTTTTCGCTTTTAGTGGCAGCAACAGGTTTTGACGAAATTGCTTTTTCTCCCGCTTTAGTCGCCATTTTGAAATCAACTTCCCCATCTTTATTTTTGAAAAAGCTTCCAAATTCAAACATATCATAGTCGATCCCTTTTCCAAGGTCAGCTTCAATTTCTCGAATAAATTTGGCTACCTTATTTTGTGCTTCTTGCTCATCAATGTTTTCTTTTTCAGCAATATATTTTGCTAAACTACCGTCATTAAATTTGAGATGAGGATTAAAAACAACTTTACCTGATTTTTGACTGGGAACCATTAATGCACCAAGGCCAGGTAAAATAATTGAGCTTTGAATTTTTAAGATTTCAACAAGATATTTATTCATTTGAAGTTGCGTTTACAGTCGAAAATTGAATTTATCGTCACAAAGTAATAAAATACTCTGTGAAATGAAACGAGTATGTCTAATTTTTTAGTTAAGAAATCGAATGATTATGAATGATGGGTTCCATTTGACCACCAAAAAAAATACAAATAAAGGAAGTGAATTAGAGAATTTCTTTCAAAGCGAAGGCTTCGTTTAATCGAACTCCACGCTCTGTTTGTTTTAAGGTACAACATTCATTTGCATGATCATGTTCTAAAAAGAGCGTATAATTCTGATCGGCAGCCAAACTTAAAAAATCACCTTTTTCAGCTAATGAAATTAATGGTCTTGTATCGTAACCCATTACATAAGGCAATGGAATGTGCCCAACACTAGGCAATAAGTCTGCCATGAAAACAATTTTTTGCCCTTTATAATTAATTATAGGAAGCATTTGACTATCTGTATGCCCATCCGCAAAGAAAAAATCAATATTGTTAAACGCATTTTTAGTTAAATTTCCTGTACGTTCTATAAATTTGAGTTGACCACTTTCTTCGATCGGAGAAATGTTTTCGGAAAGAAAAGAAGCTTTTTCACGTGCATTTGGTTCTGTAGCCCACTTCCAATGCCTTTCATTACTCCAATATGTTGCATTCTTAAATACAGGGCGAAATCCTTTTTCTCCGTGTCGAGCTATAGCACCACCACAATGATCAAAATGTAAATGAGTTAATATGACATCTGTAATGTCATCCAATGAAAACCCAAGAGCCTCAATATTTGATTTTAATGTTTCATTACCAAAGAGATAATAATAGCTGAAAAATTTCTCACTTTGTTTATCTCCAATTCCAGTATCAATGAGCATCAGACGATCCCCATCTTCAATTAAAAGACACCGCATGCTCCATGAACACATATTGTTAGCATCAGCTGGATTTGTGCGTTGCCAAATTGATTTAGGAACAACACCAAACATGGCGCCTCCGTCTAACTTAAAATTACCTGTTTCGATTGGATATAACTTCATACGTTTCAATTTAAATGAAAACCCAAAGATGCATATAATTCATTGGAAAAAAATGAAGATTACACTTAAAATAAATTGAAAAATGAATAAGAACCCGTTCAAATTGACCTGTTGAAAACTATTGATACTAGGGATCAATCTTATCTTAATTTTAGTGAATTTAGTACAAAATACCAGATATGAAAGTCCATTTTATAGCAATAGGAGGAAGTGCAATGCATAATTTAGCAATAGCACTTAAGAGAAAAGGAGATATAGTAACAGGCTCTGATGACGAGATTTTTGAACCTTCAAAAGGACGATTAGCGAAAAACGGTATTTTACCAGATCATATTGGTTGGAATCCTGATTTAATTACAAAAGAGATTGATGCGATCATTTTAGGAATGCATGCACGAGAAGACAATCCTGAATTAAACCGCGCACAAGAATTGGGTTTAAAAATATATTCTTATCCAGAGTTTGTTTATTCTCAGACCAAGGATAAAAAAAGAATAGTTGTTGGAGGAAGTCATGGAAAAACCACAATTACTTCAATGCTACTTCACGTAATGGCTCAATTAAATATAGAAACAGATTATTTAGTTGGTGCATTATTAGAAGGATTTGATTGCATGGTTCAACTGTCTGATGCTCCTTATATTGTTATTGAAGGAGATGAGTATTTGTCTTCACCAATTGATCGACGGCCTAAATTTCATTGGTATGCACCTCACGTTGCTCTAATAAGTGGTATTGCTTGGGATCATATAAATGTCTTTCCTACGTTTGATAATTATGTAGAGCAGTTTAGTATTTTCACAAATAAAATAGAGCCAGATGGGAGTTTAATCTATTTTGAAAAGGATGATTCAATTCAAGAAATCGTACCAAAATTGAGAAGTGACATTAAATCTTTTGGATATAATA
>CAYPZN010000057.1:0-25874 GCA_964415335.1 uncultured Crocinitomix sp. | reverse complement strand
TATAAAGATGTTCTGGGTTTTCTTCGGTTGAACCTGATCCATCTCCAAAATCCCATGTACAACTTTCCCCAGATAAAATAGTTAAATTATCAAATCGAACTGTCAATTGATCGCAACCAATTAATTCATCTCCAATAAATTCAATTATCGAAATCGGATTTACCAGAATATCAATAGATGAAGTGTTTGTACAGCCATTTATATCCGTTCCTGTCACATTAAATGTTGTTACACCTAAAGAAGATGATGTTGGTATCCCATCTATTACACCAGAGTCCCAAACATAAACTCCTCCAACTAAAGTATACTCAGGGCAAACCGGTTGAGAAAATGCAAACGGACTAATAAATAACAAGATGTAAATTATATTTTACATGTTTTAAATTCCGTTTTGATTAATAACGATATGCCCATTCATGAGATTTAGAAACTGTGTTTTCACAACCAGATTCAGAAATAACCGTCAAGGAAATTGTATAGAATTTTTGTTCCTTAAACATCACTCTTGGGTTTTGTTCTTCTGAAATTTCTCCATTGCCAAAATCCCATTTCCACTTAATAATTTCTTGATTTCCCAAAGATTTACCTGTTAAAACTACAACAGCTGCTGGTAAGTGATTGAATGCTTCAAATGAAGCTATTAGTCCATTTATTTCTGTTTTGCTGTGTGTTAACGTTATATTTTTTCCTTCTTGAACAAAAGTAATTTTATATTCCCCTATTCCATAGTTCATTAAGTTCAATTCAGTAGAAGTTTCATTTTCTAAGAGTTGATCATTTTTGAACCATTGAATTTTCGAAGACTTGTCTCCTTACAACGCTGCAGTCAATTTTAAGTTTGACTTACACCAATCACCAGATTCAGTAATTGAATTTTGTCCAAAACTACTTAGGACAAATAAAGAAAATAAAACAACGAGGTAATTTTTCATATAACGTATAAATTGGTCTTAAACGTTAAACGAACAATAAATGATTGGAGGATCTATAATTTTAATAGATTTTTAACAGACTGAAAATCAACTGATAAATTGTATAAATAGTAAGATTATTTTATTTCTTAGTTTTCAATCTAAGCCCAGAAATAACCGATAAAATAATCAATATGATTAGTGTAATAGGAACCCAAGATGGAATCGGAATAGGATCTCCCTGTGCGTACGAATGTAATCCACTTAAGTAGAAATTCACCCCAAAAAATGTCATGATAATGCTTCCGTATCCCCACAAAGAAGCGACATTAAAGGCAAACTGACTTTTTAAACCAGGAACAAATCTAAAATGTAGAATTATTGCATAAACCAATACTGAAGCTAGCGCCCAAGTTTCTTTAGCATCCCATCCCCAGTATCGTCCCCAACTTTCGTTTGCCCAAACTCCACCTAAAAATGTCCCTATTGTTAACATGAACAATCCTATTATTAACGTCATTTCAGAAACATGAGTTAGTTCTTTTGTCGTCAATAAAATGCGTTTCTTATTATTGTCATTCAAGAAAACATTCATAACCAAACAAATCAGTCCTAAAATTGCACCGAGACCTAAAAACCCATAGCTTCCTGTAATAATTGCTACATGAATCATTAACCAATACGATTTTAATACTGGAACCAGGTTCGTAATTTCAGGATCAAGTGCATTCATATGTGCTACAAATAACATCAGCCATGCTAAAATTCCAGTAGCTCCTAAAACTATTTTTGATTGCCTGTAAAAAAGTAATCCTGCTAAAACTGTTATAAACCCAATAAATACAACAGCTTCGTAACCGTTACTCCAAGGAGCATGACCTGATAAATACCAGCGAATTCCCAATCCAACGCCATGTGCAATAAACATTGCAATAAATAAATATAATCCGACTCTTAAAGGCCATTTTAAATTCATTTTTGGTTTAAATATTTGAATAAATTGCAAGACAAGTAGAATAAATCCAATCAGTAAATAAAACCAATTTAGCCATTTAAAGACATCCATTTTGTTATAGGTAATTTCCCATTCTATCTTGCTCTTACTTGGCATTATTTCGTCTGAAGCTACTTTTCTTTGGAATGTATCAATTAATTCGACCACTCTATCTGCTTGCGCCCAATCACCCGATTGATGTCCTGTTTGAATGGCTAAATTATACAATGGGATAATTGAATTTAAGAATTCTGCATCTTCTCCTTCAAAAGGGTTTTCTGGATCGAAAGGAGAATACCAATTTTGATTAATGTCATTTGGTAAAGGAAGGATTTTCAAATAAAGCCCTGTAAAAACACCGTAAAGAATATTAAATCGTTCGTCCGTCTTTAAAACATCCTTGTCGTATTGATTTCTTTCCGCCGGTTTTTTTCTTCGCGCTACTTCTGCATCTTCAAAAAGAATATACCTAAAGTCTAATGTTAAGAAATCGGCAAGCGCACCTCTGCTGGATGTTAAATTAAGTTTTTTTCGAATCTCTGCTCCAGAAACATAAATTAAAGGTTCTAGATTCCAAGCTAAACCATTTGTATGCAATCCAAGAAATACCTGCATTGCGCTTTGTCCATTATACGTTGATTTTCGGCTAACTTTTTTAAGAATATTTGTTGCCAACGTATGCACAGGCTGAAACCTTCCCTGTTGATCTTGAATTATTAGACGACCATATTTTTCTGCATGTTCGTAATCAATTGCTTTAACAACTCCAGCAGAATCGAAAACAGGATTATTTCTACTTGATTCATTTTGTTGAGAAAAACTACTCTTTCCGACAGCGAGCATTAATGTCGACAAAAGAAGTAGTGTTATAACTCCTAAACTCTCTCTCTTTTCTCTAACTTCTTTTGCTTTTTTCATCAAAAATTTAAACCGTCCACCTCTTGCCATAAGGCTAATTACAAAACCTAACCCCAACAAGAAATACCCAATATAGGTTACTAAAGTTCCCATTTCATCATGGTTTACTGATAAAACGGTTCCTTTTTCATCTTCATCATAGGAAGATTGAAAAAAACGATATCCTCCGTAATCAAGTACATTATTCATAAAAATATGGTGTGGCTCTTCAAGGTTTATTTCAGGATCAATTAAAGTTATTTTACTTGAAAACGAAGAGGGGTTAACCGTACCAGGGTAACGCTTCAATTCAAAATCATCCAAGTAAAGATAAAATGGCAGTTGAATTAATTTTGCTCCATAGGCTAATTCATAATGTAAATTCCCTAAATCAAATTTCACCAAATTGTCTACAGCTCCATTTCCTCCTTTTAAAAGAACGTCCGTGGACAGGTTACCTTGAGACACTCTTACTGTAAGTGCTTTTATTTCTTTAGCAATTGTAGAATCTTCAATAAGCTCTAATTGAGCGCTTGGATAATAATTATTGAACACGAATTGCTGCCCCATAACAGAGTACAAACGTTTCGTATTAAAACGTTGGATGCTATCTTGTTTTACAACCCCTGCTGATTGATCGCTCATTTGAAGGTAACCTAATTCAAATGGAGTTTGGACATAAATCCCTGAGTCCGTTTCAAAAATTGAAATTGCATCAGTATGTTCTCTATTATTAAATGCTATTTCTACAGGTCCAACATTAAAGAGTTCGCCTGACTTAATATAATTGGATACTTTTCCTGTTGTAACGATCTCAATATAAGGATCGCCACTTGATTTCCCTTTTGGAATGATTGTATCTTTTACGTGCTCTTTTAGCGATAGAAATTCAATTGAAATCTCTTCACTTTCTCCAGGAAATTCATAATCATGTTTAAATGAATTATCTGTATGACCGTCCATGATTAATGGAAGATCATAGACATATTGTTGTTTTAAATCATGTGTTTTTATTTGTAAAAATGTTGTTCGACTAATAATTTGATTAGATGAGCCTCCTTCGCGAATGAACATTGCACCTTCAAACCCTGAAACTCTTGTTATTAATGCTCCAATTACAATTACTAAAAATGAAAAATGAAAAACAAGTGACCCTATTTTTTTCCATTGAAACAGCTTATATCTATAGATATTATACGCCATTGTGAAGAACAAATACCCAATGATTATTTCAAACCAGAGTGCTTGATAAACCCATTTTTGTGCAACAGGAGTACCAAAGTCATTTTCAATAAATGTAGCCGCGCCAATTGCTATGAAAAAGGCTAATAAAAACAATGTCATTAGTGACATTGAAAAAATTTTGTTCAGAATACGAATCATAGCTATGATATAATGCTTTTCTCTTTCGTTGTGCAAATTTAACCTGAATTTTAGTAAATGCTTCAAATAATTGAAACTATTCAACCAAACCTCCATTAATTGATATGAGATTCATCTCTAAAACAAGTTATAATATGCTTATTTAGCATATCTTTTTTTGTTAAATAAGTACTATTAAACTGGCCTGAGATGTTAAATTTATCCTTTCCTAAAACTTAAAACCTTATCTTTGCAAATTCATCCTTAAATTAGACCTTTAGTAATGTTTTAAGGAAAAAGGATTTATTTCGAATTAATTTTGAATGTTACAATTATTTGATATGCGTTATTTACTTTCTCTTATATTATTCAGTTTCATTTTCAATAGTTTTGCAAATAAAACTGCCGCAGAAATTTATGTTGATTTACAAAAAATGCATTCATTAAAACGTGTATTGTATATCGCAGCTCATCCAGATGATGAAAATACAAGAGCACTTGCATGGTTTTCTTTAGGTGAAAAAGCGGAAACAGCATACCTTTCTTTGACACGTGGAGATGGAGGACAAAACCTAATTGGAAACGAATTAAGTGAAGATTTAGGAGCATTACGAACACAGGAACTTTTAGCTGCTCGTTCTATTGATCGCGCAAACCAATATTTTACCAGAGCCGTTGATTTTGGCTATTCTAAATCGGCTACTGAAACTTTTGAAAAATGGGGAAAGGATGTTGTATTATCAGATGTCGTTTTGGTAATTCGTCAGTTTAAACCTGATGTGATTATTACTCGTTTCCCACCAGACAAGAGAGCTGGTCATGGTCATCATACAGCCTCTGCAATGCTGGCTATAGAAGCTTTTGAAAAAGCATCCGACCCTAATTTTTTACCAGAACAAGTAGCTCAACACGGTGTTTGGAATACAACTTCCATTTATTGGAACACTTCAGTATGGTGGGATGATCAATTAGCAGATAAAGCTGAGAAAAGTAATCATTATCTCTCCGGAGATATCGGCGGATACAATTCATTGCTTGGGATGTCATATAATGAAATCGGAACTTTAGCAAGAAGTCAACATAAATGTCAAGGTTTTGGAGCGATTGTTGAACGTGGCGCTAGGACTGAATATTTTGAACACTTAGGTGGACAAAAATTAGAAAATTCTTTTTTCGAAAAAAATAAAATGTCATGGGGCAAACTTGTGAATCCTGCCTTTGAAGTAACGTTCAACAATCTATTGAAAAATTTTGACTTTGTTTCTCCAGAAAAAAACATTGACGTGTTACTAAGTTTACGCCAAGCTTTAGCAAGTATTCCTACTAAAACACTCGCAGCCATAAAAGCAGAGAAACTGACACTGCTTGATGAGATTATTCGTAACTGCCTAGGATTGTATTTAGAGGTTGTTACGAACGATTACGCTTATTCAAAAGGAGATAGTATTAATTTTAACTTCAATTTATTAAACCGCTCTTCTGTTGACGTTAAGTTAACTGGTTTGAATGGTCAGAAATTTTCATCATCATTGCCAAGCAATACATTGATCACAAAAAAAATTGGAATTATCAATTCAAAAAACAAGTCCAATTTGTATTGGTTAAATCAACCTTTCAGCACGCTATTCAGTGTAGAAGACCCAATTAACTTAGGAAAAGCAGAAGGAGATGCTACTTACATTAGTAAAATTGGATTAACCATTAATGACATTCCCGTGAATATGCAAATTCCGGTTACCCACAAATGGAGAGATCCGTCATATGGGGAGCGTAGAAGAACAATTATTTCAACTCCTGATTTTACCGTAAATTTTGACCAAAAATCTGCAATTCTAAAAGAAGGAAATGAAAAGACGATTCAATTAAAAGTTCATAGTTTCAAAGAAAATTTAAAAAACGAAATTCAGATTGAAACTCCAGAAGGTTGGGAAATTAGTCCAAAAATAATCTCGATTAATACCGAAAGTAAACATGAAGAATCTTATTTTGATCTTACACTTAAACCAACCGTCGGAAGTAAACGGGGGCATTTAAAACTCACAGATTCAGAAGGAAAGGAATTGTACTCATTAACAGAAATTACTTATGATCATATTCCTTCGCAAACAATTTTTAAACCAGCAGCACTTGTTTGTGTTTCACTTGATGCTAAAATTATTCCAGGTAAAATTGCTTATATAAAGGGTGCTGGTGATGATGTTCCTCAAGCGATAGAACAGCTTGGGTTTAATGTTACATTACTTGAAGTTACTGATTTACCAAATGTTGATTTATCTACATATCAATCTGTAGTGCTAGGGATACGCATTTATAATGTTCATCCTGAATTGAAAAATTTTGAAAACAAATTGTCTAGCTATGTTTCGAATGGGGGTAATTTAATCATGCAGTACAATACTTCAACGCGTTCGGCAAATGGAAGTAAATTTTCACCGCTTTCATTTGATCTTTCAAGAAGTCGTGTTACGGATGAAAATTCAACAGTAACGTTTTTAGCCCCAGAGCACCCTTTAATGAATTCTCCGAATAAAATTACTCAGACAGATTTTAATGACTGGGTGCAAGAACGAGGATTGTATTTCGCTTCAAATTGGCAAGACGGATATACGCCTATTTTTGCTTGGAATGATAAAGGAGAGGAACCTCAAAAAGGAGCTCTAATTGTTGCTAAGCATGGAAAAGGTCAATTTATTTATACTGGAATTTCCTTTTTTAGAGAACTACCTAATGGTGTTGAAGGAGCTTACCGCCTATTTGCTAATTTGTTAAGTTATAAGAAATGAATTTAGACGAGGACAAAACCAAATGGAGCAGATGGTATTTAGGACTTATTCTCTTTCTTGCTGTTCAAATTTTGATCTATTTACTAATCACAAATTCATTTAAATCGTGAGTTCAATTGATTGGTTAATTCTTGGGTCAACTTTACTTGTCATTGTTTTGTACGGTTCATGGAAAACACGCAAAAACAAAAATCTCGAGAGTTATTTAAAAGGAAATAATTCAGAAAATTGGGCAACAATAGGGTTGTCTATTATGGCAACACAAGCCAGCGCTATTACATTTTTATCGACGCCTGGGCAAGCTTATGAAAGTGGAATGGGCTTTGTTCAGTTTTATTTTGGTTTGCCTTTGGCAATGATCATAATTTCAGTATTCTTCTTACCCATTTATTATAAATTAAAGGTTTATACAGCCTATCAATATTTGGAACAACGATTTGATGTAAGAGTAAGATCTTTGACTGCATTCTTATTTTTAGTTTCTAGAGGTTTAGCGGCAGGAATAACAATATACGCTCCAGCAATCATTTTGTCTACCTTACTGAATTGGAATTTGGAACTCACATGCTTACTAATTGGCGGGCTAGTTATTATTTATACTGTTTCAGGAGGAAGTCGTGCTGTCTCATTGACACAGAAATGGCAAATGGGGATTATAATGGGGGGTATGTTTTTAGCCTTTTATTATGTGCTGCAAAGTTTTCCAGAAGGTGTTGGTTTTTCAGAAGGAATTGATATTGCGGGACGTCTTGGGAAAATGGAAATTATTGATCTTTCTCCAGATCCAAGTAACCGTTACACTTTACTATCAGGCTTAACTGGAGGTCTGTTTCTATTTCTTTCTTATTTTGGAACAGATCAATCCCAAGTACAACGTTATTTAGGTGGTAAAACATTGAAGGCTTCTCGAATGGGGCTGATGTTTAATGGTTTGATGAAAATTCCAATGCAAT
This sequence comes from uncultured Crocinitomix sp., assembly GCA_964415335.1. Lineage (GTDB taxonomy): Bacteria > Bacteroidota > Bacteroidia > Flavobacteriales_D > Crocinitomicaceae > Crocinitomix. The sequence continues at coordinate 17,974 of CAYPZN010000057.1, read as the reverse complement.
TTTTTATTCTTTTAATTGGAATAATGGTTTATGTTTCTTTTCAATTTAATAAACCTCCTATCGTTTTTAATGATTCAACAACACAAGTAATAACTCAGAATAATCCTGAATTGGAGGAAATTGAATTTGCTTATGATTATACGTTCAAAGAAAAAGAAAAAGCTTTAGAAAAATGGAGCAATGGAGAAACAGAGGATTTCTCTAATATTAAAGCTTTACAGGAACAACAAGATAAATTGCGTGATTCATACAAAGATAAAGTAGCGACATTAGATAAAAGTTATGAGAAAAAAGATAGTGATTATATCTTTTTAACCTTTGTTTTAAATTTTCTTCCAAATGGATTGATTGGTTTATTGTTGGCTGTTATTTTTTCTGCCGCTATGTCCTCTACAGCGGGAGAGTTAAATGCATTAGCTTCAACAACAACGATTGATTTTTATAAAAAGTTTTGGGATAAGAGTAATAAACGCAATGATTCAAATGACGTCATTGATCGTATAGAAAATACTTCTGAAGCAAATCTTGCTGCGCAAGAAAAAAAGGACTTACGGGTCAGCAAATTGTTGACTGTTGCCTGGGGAATCCTTGCGATTATCATTGCATTAACTGCTGGGCTTTTTGAGAATTTAATTCAATTGGTTAATATCCTTGGATCTCTTTTTTATGGAACTATTCTAGGAGTATTTCTATTAGCATTTTTCTTCAAAAAAGTTGGAGCAAAAGCAGCATTTATCGGAGCTATCATTGGGCAAGTTTTGGTGTTGACGCTTCATTTTTTAACTATTTACGATTACATTGAACTAAGTTATTTACATTATAATATTATTGGAAGTGCCGTTGTTGTTATATCCGGTTTACTTTTCAATACCCTTTTATTTACTAATCACAAAATCAATTAAAATGAAAAAAATAATCTTTTTATTGGCTGCAAGCCTTATTGCAAAAACGGGAATTTCACAAGAACTACCTCAACCAAGTCCTTTTAGTAAAGTAGAACAAACAGTTGGACTAACTAATATTGCTGTCGAATACTCTCGACCAAGTGTTAAAGGAAGAACCATTTTTGGTGATTTAGTTCCTTATGGAGAAGTTTGGCGTGTTGGAGCAAATAAATGTACGCAGTTTACTGCATCTTCTGATATCACATTTGGCGGAACGGAAGTGAAAAGTGGAACATATGCTATGTTTGCAATTCCAGGAAAAAGTGGTGAATGGGAAGTTGTTTTAAATTCGGAAACAGAGCAATGGGGGGCAGGAGATTATGATGCTTCTAAAAATGTTGCTTCAGCTAAAGTAAAAGCAAATACAAGCGCTTCCTTCAACGAAACTTTTACGATTGCTGTAAACAATGTTAAAAATGATGGTGCTGAATTACACATCATGTGGGACAAAACAGCTGTAGCTATTCCTTTGGGAGTAAACACACAAAAAATTGCCATGAAAAATATAGAAATGGCGATTAAAGAAGGAACAGATCTAGATAAAGTTTATAACAGAGCTGCTGGATATTATAAAAATTCTTTAAAAGATAATAAGACAGCAATGGATTATATCGCGAAAGGATTAAAAGTAAAAGAGACGCACAATTTATATTTCATGCAAGCGCAAATTTTAATGGACGAAGGAAAGAAAGATGAAGGATTAAAAATGGCTAAAAAGGCACTTGATTTAGCAACAAAAGCTGAATCTAAAGGATGGATGAATTATATCGAAGAAAATATTACTGAGTGGGGTAAAATGTAAAATTACATACTATTCAAATTAAAATAGGGTCTAGATATATCTAGGCCCTATTTTTTTAATGGTAATTCAAAAAAATTAAGCTTTTTTGAACAAGTCCACAATGTTGTACCAAATAAATAATGGTACAACTTTTCCATACCTTCCAAACAAACGTTTTGGTTCTTGAAAAAGTCTAAAACACCACTCCATTCCACATTTTTGAATCCAAACTGGTGCTTTTTTTATTCTTTTTGTGTGAAAATCAAATGCAGCTCCAATTGGAACAATAAACTGCGTATTTGTATATTTTGAAATCTCATTAGAAAAATAAATCTGTTTTGGTGCTCCTAGTCCTACCCAAAGAATGTTTGTTTCTTTATTATTAACCTCTTCAGCAATTTCAATATAATCTTCTTGATTTAACTCTTTGAATGGTGGCGAATTTACACCTACCACATTATAATTCCCCCATTTTTCACACGTTTCGGCTAAACTTTCAGCTACCCCTTCTGCTCCACCACAGAAAAAATGTTTAATGGGTAAATCTTTCGTTTCTATTATTATTCTCTTAAAAAAGTCAGGACCACTGCAACGGTTTGCTTTTCGAGCACCTTTTAATTTTAAGATCCAAACGGAAGGTACTCCATCAGGTAAATTCCAAAAAAATTTATTAAGTGTTTTCTTAAATTCATTTGATCTTCGTGCCGTCACAAGCACGTTTGCGTCAGACGGACTTACCAGTCTATTTTCAGGAGTTTTTTGCGCTAATGCAATGAAAGTATCTACAGCACTATCAATCCCTTGATCATATAAATCCGTTCCTATAACTTTCATTTCAACGCTTGATAAGCTCAGAATAAATCTTCATCAATTTCTTATAATTACTCGCCGCACTGTATTCATTTTGAAACTCGGTAAAAGCATTTAATGCAATCTTTTCTAATATCGGTTGCTTCGATATTGCAAAACTAAGATTCTCTTTTAATTCAGAAATTTTATTTGGTTCAAATAATAACCCATTTAGCTCATGATTAATCATGGTTTTCATTGCTCCAATATTACTTGCAATCACAGGTGTTTTTAACGAAAAAGCTTCTAAAATAGTCATTGGCATTCCTTCGTACCATAATGAAGGAATGATTAAAGCTGTTGCTCCTTGAATTAGCTTTAAGGTTTCAGCATGAGACTTTTTCCCCAATAGGGTAATATTTTCGCAATTTATGAATTGATTTTCTAAATCTCCTTCGCCCACCATTTTTAACGGAATAGGAAGTTCCTTATCTATTTTTTTTAATAACTCTACCCCTTTGCTTGCCGTTATCCGACCGACGAAAATAAAATAGGGTTCCTTTTTTTCTACAGCACTAATCGTCAACTCTTCAATAAAATTTGGTTTAACCGTCAATTTTTCAACTGGTAAACCATGTTCAATAAATTTTTGCTTTGCAAATTCAGTAAGACAGATGTAGGCGTCCACTTTTTCAGTCCATACTTTTCTTGCTTTATTCTTCTCTATCATTCGTGCCACGGCATATGTTTGCAGATAAGAATTACGATAACATTTTTTAAGCACAGCTCCGTAAGCGGACCTTGATAAACAATCTTCACAAATTTTTTCTTCTCTCATCAACAATCCGTTTGTGCAGATTAAACGGTAATTATGTAATGTTTGAACAACAGGAACACCATTTTTTTTACAAGCCTCATAAATTGAAGGAGAAATTAATGGTAGAACGTTGTGAACATGACATATTTCAGGTTTTTCTTGTTCTAAAAATTTCAAGAAAGAATGATATGTTTCTTTTGACCACTGTGTGTTTTGCAATAATTTAACCTTATCTAAAAAAGAAAAATCGTCTATTACATCATTCCTTTTATAATAGGTAACTACATTGTGTCCGTTGTTTTCAAGCATTTTCTTTTCTTGAGCCACAACGGTATCTTCTCCTCCTGCAATTTTATAATAGTTATGAACTTGTACGATTTTCATTTTTCGCTCGACATTGCGATTCCTAGTGTAGGAACCCAATAAAAAATTGAAGCAAAAAATGCAAAAAAGAACATCCCTTTTTGTGTTCGCATTGTTGATTCTGTTAGACAAAAGAGTAGAAATAATACAAGCATTGAAAAGAACACAATATTTCGATATTTAATTGCTCTTTTAAAGAGTAGTATAAAAAGGCCAACAAACACTAATAAAGCTGCTAACCCATTGCTCATCCAATATTGTAAAAACATATTGTGCACATTAAAATCTTCTTTTAATCCAATTTTAAAATTGTTCTTTTCATATACTTTCACCAATTCATTTTGTGAATCACCAGTACCCGTTCCAAAGAGCCAATTATTTCGAACTACTTCTCTTGAGCACTCCCATATAGAAAGCCTAATTCCTAAAGGGCTGAGTTGTTCGTTTTCCATTTCATATTCAAACGAAAAGTTTTCTAATTTGGTTTGTATCCCCTTAAATGCAAAAAAGCTAACAGCAATCGAAAAAACACTAAAAAGAGTAATTGATCTCACTGTTTTAAACACTGTTTTTCGATAGTTAAACACAATAATTAAAAGAACCATCATTGAAAATCCGAAAGCCACATTTGCTGATTTTAATAAGTAAAGTAAAATGGAAAAAAACAGGAAAATAATTCCATAACTCCATTTCACATTAGTCTTTAACTTTTCACTCGTTAAGCGATTTAAAATATAACAGTTAATAAAAGCAATATATATAGAATAATAAATCGCATGTAAACCAACGGGATCTGTCAACCTATGGTGCATAAATGTATTATAGATAAAATGCGTATCATTTGGAATGACATAAATCGACCCCGATTGAAGTGCATTAATTGATGCGTTCGTTAAGCAAATAATTCCGATTAATACGCCCATTATAATAAAGACATGTAAAGTTATTTTTTTCTGAAAATTGGAAAATTTTGTAAAACCAAATGCTACCATTGGTGCGAAAAATAAAGCTAAATTTCGTTCAATGAGCTTCCATCCTTCCCGCAAATCTTCCGTATTTAATTGCCCTAGAATTAATATAGCAAATAGAATTGGAAATAAAATGAGTCCCTTATATCCTCTAAAACCATTTTTTTTTAAAAAGAACTTAAAGACGGAAAAAATGATTAGCAACATAAATACAAAACCATTGATTCTGTAATGCAAAAAGAAGGTAGCCATAAATGCTGAGAAAAGTAAGAAATCTATATTCTCCAACTTCAATCGATTATTTTTCTGCTGCACTTCTTTCATCTTCTGCATAAAATTTCCACCGATAGCATAAAAAACCAAGACAAATCCAAAATATGGCGTTTTCATAAATTGGAATTGTAACTCCTATGGTTATCAAAGGGAGTACAAAAATACCGAAAAAGACGGTTTTATTCCAACGAATCATAGTTGTCCATTTTTTTATTTGATTGAATACAATTTTAAAAAGGTATACGATAAAAAGCATTCCGATAATCCCGCTATTAATAAATACGCTTAATACTGCATTATGCGTATCATAGTCCGTATCCGCTTTTGGATCAGCCGCTAATAAATACCATGTTTTTGGTGTAGCATAATCTGCAAAAATATCAAAAGATGATCCCATTCCATTTCCAAAAAGGTAATTCCAAACGGAAAACTCTCTTATTCTTTCTAAATAAATATTCCAAATTGCTCCTCTTCCTGTAAGCATTGCAGGAGGGAAATAATACCCTGTATATGAATGTACAAGTAGAAAGAAACGCGCCGCAACAATTCCAATTGCAATTAAGGTAAGACTAACATATAATATGATTCTTTTTCTTGAAACTAATTTTATCTGCGCAAAACTTTCTCGATTAATAAAACCGACATAAAACAAAAAGATTAAAATTACGCACCCCATTACGGCTTTGAAATAAGTCATAAAAGCAATCGCAATGGTTAATAAAAGCATCCAAAAAGCAGTTCTTTCTTTTTTGAAAAATTGAAATAAAGCAAGAAAACAAACTAATATTGACAATTCTGAACCATGATATAAAAAACCATTAGGCCTGGGTATTGCAAGCGCTCCGAAGTAGGCATAATTAACATATTGCGCATTCCAAAATTTAATGGGTAAAATATTAAAGTACTGGAAAACTGCTATGCCAATAGGAATCCACATAAAAAAATAGAACCGGCGTTGGTATTTTTCAAGGGTCTTTCTTGGAATTTTATTATTCACTAATAAATCAACCATTACAAGTAAGACAAATGGCCCAAAAAAGTAATCGATCAGACCTTTCAAGTACCAATTTTCGTGTGTAAATTGAATTAATGTATACCCTAAACCAACATAAAGAATCCATTTTTTATACCCGTCAACAACTAAAGCATAGAGCGTAACTAAAAAAATTAATCCTAAGCCAATGTGATGAATTTTTATTGGAAAAGGAGGAACTATATTTCCTAAGATAATGATCAGTGGACTAATAGAAATTAATTCCAAAAAAAACAGGTGAATGACGTTATGACGTGTTAATACTTGCACAAATTTAGCTGGATAGATTTTTTACAATTGATCGATACTGAAATGGCAAAGCAATAGAAAGTGGCAACAAAACAATTGTTGTTGCAATGATTACTCCTGTTGAATTATAATAACTCATTAACAAAAAAGACAATGGAATGTTTACTAAAGCTGCAACAACTAATAAATACATTTGCCAATTGGTTTTTGAAATACTGTTTAAGAAATAAGAAAAGATATTATTCCAACAGGTTATTAAAACCGAAATCCCCATAAAAATGGAGAGTTGAAATGAAATTGTCGTTTCTTTTCCAATCCATAAATCGTACGCAAATGAGGATAAGAATAACATGATGATACCAAGTAAAACCATTCCTCCCCAAAAAAACATAAGTCGTTTAACATTTTTCGTTATCCAATTAATATCTTTTCTGTGAACTGCTTCTGTAAAAGAAGACCAATATGGAAGCAGTACAATATTGAAAATAATAATGAGGATATTAAAGTACTTGAATGCAATATTATAATTGGTTACTTCTGCTCCAGAAAGCTGATTGATAATGATCAAATTATCCGTTGAATAGACAATTAATGTGCTGATTTGAATAATAAAAAAGGCACGCTTAACTTCATTTAAAACTTTTGTTTTTTGTTGAAATGATTTTTTGAGATCAGGTTTCAGTTCAACCAGAAACTTATTATAGGAAAACAATGAAGCAAAGGTCCAAACCAATAAAGGAATTGAAGAAAACCACAAGCAAATAAAAATCAGTGAGGGTGTTAATTCGAAATACATAAACATCAAAATACCAATCAATAAAATTGCTTTTTGTAAAGCACTAATTAAATAAATTGATTTGGTATGGTGAGTTGCTAACAATACTGTTTGTAAGAAGAAAAATATATAGTGAATCATGTAAAGCACAAAACTTAACTGAAAGACTAGTTTAAAATCTTCTCCATAAGTTTCAAAAGGAGAGTTAATAAAAATAAGTGTGACTAAGAAAAGTATAATTGCAGTAGTATAGATAATTGTTGTAGCCTTGTACCCTTTTCCAATCCACTCTTTAAGTACAGCTATTTTTTTATCTGCAAAAAATTGTGTCATCCGATTTCTAAAACTACTACTTACACCAAATTCAATTACTGAAAACCAGGTAAAAACTGAAAGAACAGTTAACCAGACACCATAATCTTCTTCACCAAAAAATTGAATGGCGAATCGAACCAATAAAAAGTTAAAGAGTACATCTATTCCTTTATACAAAGTACTTCCGAAAATATTACTAACTAGTTTTTCGGTAATACCTGTGCTGACTTTGGTCATTTAGGATTTGTTTTTAAACACAATTCTTGACAACAAAATAAGTGCAGTTAAAACAAAAAAGATAAGTGCCATTACAATAGCCCTACTTAAACGCCCCAGGCCAATTTTACTTCCATAATCATTTAGATGCGCAGTTGTAAAATAAATGGTTTCATGTTCTTGAATTTCAATATCTAGTTTTGCGATTTTCTGTGCATAAAAAATCGATCGATCTTGAATGTCAAGCGCATTCATTTCGGTTTTCTTCTCTTGCTCATTGCCTAAAGAAATATAAGTGTCTGATCCCGAAATGGATCCTGACTTGGCCTGTTCAAGCATTGCATTATTAAAAACCTTTGCCAAGGTATCCAAACTAACCATTTCTTTTTGATAAATGGATCGTTGAAATTCAAGTGCTGCCTTTGATTTTTTTAATAAAATTTGTAACTCTGGAACACGTTCTAAGTAGCTCAACATTGGTTTTTCCAATTTTTGAAAAATGGATTGCTCACTTGCGTGAATTGTGATTTTAAACTTGGAACTTAGTTCATTATTATTATCTGCTAACAATTGATCTGTATTGATCGTATTTCGTAAAGAAGTATCTGTAGTAGCATAGAGTTGATTCAGTGCATTTGTTCTTTCAACGAATGATGAATATGCTATGATTTCATATTTTCTAAGTGAAGCTGCTTCTGCTGTCGAAATTTCAAAAATAGAAGCTAATTTTTCATGTTCCTGTCGTTGGATCAATGCATTAAAATACTGAACATCATTAAAAAGTTGCTCTTTTGCCTCAACATTGATTTTTAGCACCATTTCAGATGCATATTCTCTTGGAACAAGTCCTGTGCTAAAAAAACCTATGCATCCTCCAATGATAGAAACAATTAGAAATATCACAAAATGCTTTAAAACAAAACGTAACAAACAAATGAGTTGCTCCCAAATAAAGATGATAAATTTCTTTACGCCAGTAATTAAACGACTCATCAATCTTTCAACATCCCTAATAATGGGTGTTACAGTTACTTCTTCAGTTATTTCATTTTTTTCCATAAAATCAACGGAATTATATATTATCAACGAAGTTACTTTTTTTATTTTAAACACAGAATAAGCAATCGGTTGTCTCACTTTATTTTTCAATCTTATTTTGATTAATAATCAGGAAATTAGTATAGCAAATTTTAAAGCAGTATCTTTGTTTTCAATGAGTATTATAAATAGAGGTTTAAAGAAAATTAACAAAACTATTGCTCCAGGAAAGTTGTTTTTTGATCCTGAATATATTGTTTTAGGTGTAAATAACGTCTGTAATTTGCATTGTAAAATGTGTGATGTTGGAACACAAAATTTGGAAACTAATTTCGCGCAAAATCTTGTTGGATCTCACCCCTTAAATATGCCTTTAGAATTGTTTGAAACAATTGTTGATCAAACAGCAAATGCTTTTCCAAATGCTAAAATTGGTTATGCTTTTACAGAACCTTTAGTTTATCCTCATTTGAGAGAATCATTATTGATGGCTCATGAGCGAGGACTCAAAACCCAAATCACAACAAATGCACTTAATTTAAAGCGAAAAGCGCAAGAATTAATAGATGGAAAAGTAAGTGAGGTCTACATTTCTATTGACGGTTTAGAGGAAACACATAACTACATTAGAGGTCATAAAAAATCATTTCAAAAAGCTATTGAAGGAATTGAATACCTTCAAACATTTGAAAATCCTCCAGAAATTTCTGTTTTTTGCGTTATCACTGAGTGGAACTATACAGAACTTCTCGATTTTGTAAAATATTTCAGCAAATTACCACTTGTAAAAATTGGTTTAATGCATCAAAATTTTGTAACAGAATCATTGGCTGAAAGTCATAATGCAATTTATGGAGAGCTATATCGAGCGACACATTCCAATATCGAAATGACTGATTTTTCCAAAATTGACTTAGACGCATTACACAGCGAAATTTCAAAAATAAAAGCTTTTAAAAGCGAAGTAAATGTTACTTTTTCACCTGAGATAAATGACAGAGATACGCTGGAGACTTTTTATAGAGAACCAGATAAAAAAATAGGCAGAACTTGTAATGATGTTTTTACAAACCTGATGATTAAAACAGATGGCACTGTCATTCCAGCACATGGACGTTGTTACAATGTTTCAATGGGTAGTATTTATGAAAATACATTGCAAGAGATTTGGAATGATGGACCATATGCTCAATTTAGAAAAGAAATTGTGAATGCTGGAGGATTATTTCCAGCCTGCAATAGATGCTGTAGTGCCTTTTAAATTTTGATCGCTAAGCGCGTAAATATCATTTTTTTCAATTTTCTTCGCGGATTCGCTCCTTCTCTATTTAATTTCTTTATTGCACTTATCGGTTTTCAATCCTGCGGAGCGGAAAATTGGGGAGAATTTGCTGGAGTTATTTTAATTCTTTTTGTTTTTAATTTTATTGCCAATTGGGGAAATAAAGAATACCTAATCAGAACGTATAGTGAGAAACCAAACGAGATAAAATTACATTATGCGAAAAGCCTTACAACTCGTGCACTTTTCCTGGCTCTTTCCATACCATTGTTGCTTTATTACGATTCAAATATTGCCTTGCTCAGTATTTTACTTATAATAGTGCGATTTTTATACAGTAGTTTTGAAAGTTTAATTATCTATCAGCAAGCATTTAAAATGCAATTGATTGCAGAATTAACAGGATTTGTTCTTATTCTTAGTGCGATTTTCTTTAATAAGAGTTTTTCTATTGAGTATTTTCTATTTGTTTACTTAGTTTCGAACCTAGTCAAACTGGTTCTGTTAACCATCTATTTAAAACCCTTCGGAAAACGCGATTTGTTTCATTTTGATTTCTCCATTCTTGTATTAACACTTCCCTTTTTCTTAATTAGTTTAAGTGGTTGGCTTCACTCCAGAATCGATTTATATATCGTTGAATTTCATCTTGGAGATACGTATTTAGCGAAATATCAAATTTTAATGGGAGCTTATCTTTTATTGGATGCCTTATCTGCTTTTATTGTTCAGCCCTTTTCAAAACATATCTATCGGTTAAAAGATGAAACACTAAAAAAAATACGTTTTCTACTAATGAAAATTGGATTACCGTTAGTGTTGATGGGTAGTTTTTCGATTTATATTTTTCTCAATTTTTTTACAACGGTAGAATTTTCAAATTTGATTTATTTTATCATGACAATAGGTGCCATTCCTCCTTTTTTTTATATGATTGATGTATTTATTCTTTACCGTCGCAAACAAGAAAAATTGATCATGAGAATTGGCTTTTTAGGGGCAGGTTTAAATTTATTATTAGCACTAATATTAATTCCTAAAGTAGGAATTTTAGGAGCAATTATCGGAGCTACTGTTGCAAAATTTATATTATTAACAGCTCCATATTTTGTTAAAAAAGGCGCTTCTACGCAATTAAATTGAAACTTAATGACTAGCTTTATTGTTCTGTTTTTATTAAGAAAATTTGAACATAAAATTGATACAAAACACGGATGAGTATTCTTTTAACACATGGTTATTTTTTGGAGGAAGACGAGGTTGAGAAAAAGATCATGAAACCTTATCCTCCTCTTGGATTACTTTATTTATCAGGTTATTTAAATCAAAACAATATTGACCATGCAGTTTTTGATTCTACATTCTCAACAGAAGAACACTGGTTTGAACATTTACTTGAAACAAGACCTAAAGTAGTTGCTTTTTACACGAATTTAATGACGAAAGTCAAAATTTTGGCACTTATAAAGAAAATTAAAACCATTCCTGAAATAAGTGATACGACCATTTTGCTTGGAGGTCCAGATGTTACATATAATTTAAAAAATTACTTAACTAACGGGGCAGATTATATTGTTATTGGCGAAGGAGAAGAAACTTTTTTAGATTTTATAAATGCCTTTTTTGATTCAAAAAACTTTAGTCAAATTACAGGGCTTGCTTATTTAAACAATGGTGAACTTGTCCAAAATAAGCCGCGAATTAAAATCAAAAATGTAGATGACTTACCCTTACCGGAACGCGCGAATATTGATTTAAGTCAATATTTAGAAACGTGGAAAAAATATCATGGAAAAAGTACATTAAATATATCTACGCAACGCGGCTGTCCATATACATGTCAGTGGTGTAGTACAGCAGTTTACGGCCAAAGTTATCGAAGAAGAAGCCCAAAATTAGTTGTAGATGAAATTGAATTTTTGATTAAAGCCTACCAACCAGATGCTTTATGGTTTGTAGACGACGTTTTCACGGTTAGTCACAAATGGATTGCTGCCTTTTCAAAAGAAATGCAAGAACGGAACATTAGCATTCCATTTGAATGCATTACGCGAGCAGAGCGACTTAACCCCGAAGTATTTCAGCAGTTAAGAGAAGCTGGTTGTTTTAGAATTTGGATTGGTGCAGAAAGTGGTTCTCAACGTATTATTGATTTAATGAAACGACAAGTAGACATCAATAAAGTTAGCGAGATGATCCGAATGGCTAAGCAATACCATATTGAAAGTGGCACTTTCATTATGGTGGGATACCCTACAGAAACAAAAGAAGACATTCAGCTCACAATTGATTATTTAAAAGAAGCAAATCCAGACATTTTTACGATCACTGTTGCTTATCCCATAAAAGGAACTGGGCTTTATACACAGATTGAAAAAAACATTACGGAAAAGCCAGAATGGAGCACTAGTACAGATCGTCAAATAGATTTTGAACGAACTTACCCACGTCATTACTACGATTTTGCTATTCGTAAAATTGTAAACGAAGTTCATTATCACAAAACAAAAAGTTGCGGTAATTTACTCTCGAAAAAAGCGTTGAAACATAAAATAAAAGCAGTTGTTTCAGGGATACAAATGCGCTTAAATGAAAAGAAATAACATTTTACTAAACTAATTTGTTAGCTACAATATCTCAACTTACTCGCTGATTTAATGTAATAGATTTATTTTCACAACTGCCGCTTTTTTAGGATGGCTTTAACAACTTAGTTGAGTTACAATTAGTAAGAAAAGCGTTTTTGAACGGCTATTTAACGGATGAAAACAACTATAAATTCAATAAAAAATATATTCTATTATCAGTTAATTTACAAGGCTCATTTTGATCAATTAATTTATTTCTACGGTAAAAAGAGAAATTCAATGATTGTTATTCATTATTTACTGGAATATATCTCAATTCATAAAACCCTATTCCACGTTGATAATCAGATAAAAAAACAATTGCTGTATCGTTAATTAACCCTGGTTTTAATTTGTTAGATGGATCAAAAGTAATCGGCTGGTTTTTATAGAAGATTTGATTGTCAATTAGTTTAACGCGAGTTGTATCTAACTCCTTTACTTCAACATCTGTTTCTCCAATTAATGGACCTTGTTGACTCCAATAAGTATACATTAATTTGTTATTATCTATGTGATAATCATAATTTAAAAGCGCTGGATCAGAAGTAAGCGGCTGATCATTTTGAAGAGCATTTTTTTGGAATAAAAAATTACCAATCACAATTGGAAAAATGATAACTGCAAAATAATTCCACTTTATGTGAATTAGGTTTTCTTTTACAAAAATTACCACTAAAACAACGAAGCCAATTAAGCGAGGAAAAGAAAACGGGATTGGGTAATCCTTAAATGGTTGAATCGGAACATTTGAAATTAAAATTAATACGGCTACAACCAGAATAATTTGAGTCGTTAATTTAATGTTGTTTTCAAAAAATACGAAAAGCGGGAAAACCAGTAAAACAAGACTGTAAGTATTCCCTGCTGGAGTTATAATCAAACTAATCAAAATCCAATAAGAAATAGTTTTGAGCAATGATTTTTCATTTTTTGTAAAGTAATAACCTATTATAAGAAACATTAATTTAAAACAAAGAAGTAAAGAAGCCATTAAACCAATTTTTTGAGGCAACAATCCTTTTAATAACATATGCATGGATTGATAATTTTGTACAAAAGGAATGGTAATTTCTCCTTTATTCGACTTTGGCAGAACTTCTTGAAAATAATAAAGCCAAACGTCAATTCCACTGATTAAAACACTCATAAATAGTATCCCCAAACAAGTCAATCCAAATATTAAAACAGCTTTAAACTCTTTCTTAAAAAGTAGCATAGCAACAAGTATTATTGGGAAGACTTTTAGGAAGATTGCTATTCCCCAGAATACTCCCATTAACCAAAACTTCTCTTTCTTATAAGCAATAAATCCCTCAACAATAAAAAAGAATAGAATTAAGTAGAATTGACCAAATAAAAAGTGATTTTTTAACGGCACAAAGAGAACAATTGGAATTAAGAAAAGAACAATTGGATTAATTTCAACGTGTTTAATTAAACTTCTAACACTATAGACAAATAACAATAATCCAAGTAAGTTAAAAAGTATTTTTGCTGTTCCAATTGAAAACAATGAGAATGGAACCATAAATAATGCTAAAAAAGCATTTTGTGGAGCAAAGCTTGCAAAAACACCTTCTTGTCCAGTAGCGGCAATGGCTTGGTTAAAATGATGTGGGAAATAAATTGAAGAATCAAATTGACCATTTCTAAAAAACGTTCCTGAAAAATAATAATTAGAAAAATCGTGAGGTTCAAAATTAATGGCTTCAAAAACAAAAAAACTCCCTAGCAAAAAAATGAAACCATATCCTATAATGGGAAGATTAATTCCTTTAAGTTTTGTTTCCATTTTTTAATCAATATGATTGACTTCTTGAATTGAAGGCTCCCTAATAAATGTTGAAACAGGAAGAGCATCATATGGGGCAAACATTTCTATCTCGTTTCTAAAATAAAGATCTCCGATAAACGGAAACTCAGGATGAAGGTGTGTTGGCATTCCTGCTAACCTTGATTTAACTTCTTCAATTGACAAATTCCACTCTAAACTTAAACGTTCTGCCGAAGGTTCCATAAAAGCAATGTACAACAATTCAGCAAAGGAGTGATCTTGTGTTTCTAAATAGTCAACTCCAGTAGTTATTGCATCTCTTAAAGCAACATGTGAAACTCTAAAATATGCTAAAGTATCTCTTAATTTTTCAAATGGTAAAAATCCACTAAATTCATTTTGATCTGTAAAAAGAGGTTGAATTCTAGACTCATGACACCACATACACTTGGCTGGTTTACCCGCTTCAGTATCCATTGGATTTGCAAAATTTTTCCGTGTTCCATCTGGATTAAAAATTCCAAAACGCGGTTGTCCGTTTGGCATAATATCAATTGTTTCAAAATCAATTAATTCTCCTGTCATTTCATTCACCTCTTCGGCAACTAACAATTGATTAAGTCCCTTTTGCTCCGAAAATTTAATGATTCGATCACGCATAGATATAAGCGAACTATCAACATAACCTATCGCATCTCCCAGTTCATATTGAGCCAATAAATCAGAATAATTATCTGGCATATCAACTAACTCATAATAATGCTCTGATGCACCAATCAAAAGTGATTCATATCTTGCCATATCAATTGCCCCTACAACTCGATATTCTTCTGATGCTTTTAACTTATGATTTAAAATTCGCAATTTTTGCTGTCCGTTTTCAGGAAGTCCAATTTGATCTATTGAAAAGAGAAGTTCAGTTTCTTCTACAACCATATTGTAAATGGTCTTGGTTTGTGCTGCTCCGATATAAGAAAGTGACCATTCGAATCCAAGTAAACCTTTTGATAAACTATCTTCATCATAACCTTTTATCCAACGAAGTTTAATTTCATTATCGTCAAGCCCAAAATCAGGATCTTTATTGCACGACATCTGCAAAGAAAGAAGAAGTAAAAAACAGGTTAATCCTAAAATTCGCATTTTGATTGTTATTAACTCAAGCATTAAACGCATTGAATTAAGCATTATTGCCGGCTAATTTAACGATTTTATTGCGCGGTATCTTAAAAAATTAATTCCTTCCGATTCATCAGTAAACCATTCATGGAAATCTTAATTTTCAATTCATTAGATTGAAAACAAAATGTATCTTTGTATACTCATCTTTTAGATGAATGACAACAATACTAATGCTTGAATAAAATTTTACTTTGAACCAAAAAGAAATTATACTTTTTAATCCAAAAAGTGGAAGATGGAAACACCGTGTTCCCAATTCTATATTACAAGCCGGAGCTTCTGTTCATGGCAAGTATCATGTTGACTACGTTGATGGAAATTTAGAAGAAGACCCTTGGGAAAGGATTAGTAAATTGTTGATAGAAAAAAAACATGCTTATTTTGGGTCAACTGTGATGCCAGGACCTCAATTAAAACAAGCAATTCCGATTAGTAAAAAAATTCGTAAAGAATTTCCTGATGTAAAAATCATTTGGGGAGGTTATTTTGCAACAAATCAATATAAAGTTGTTTTAGAAAGCGGTTACGTAGATGTTGTAATTATGGGCCCCGGAGATGTTGCATTTCCAAATTTATTAGATGCTTGGGAGAATGGAACACCACTAATTGACATCAAAAACTTGGCTTATGTAGATGAAAACAATAAAATTGTTAAAACACGTAAAGAAGAGTTGCTTAATCAGGACAAATTACCTAGCCTTCCCTATGCGCATTACAACAGAGATTATCCAATAAAAAATTACTTGGCTAAAACATTCATGGGTAAAAAAACCATGGCTTATCATTCAAGTTTTGGTTGCCCTTTTACGTGCTCTTTTTGTGCAGTTGTACCTATTTACAATGCAAGATGGAAAGGAGAGTCTGCAGAAAGAGTTTATTATGAGGTAAAACATTTAAAAGATACCTATGGTGTAGATTCTTTAGAATTTCATGATAACAACTTTTTTACTTCAAGAAAACGAGTCGTTGAGTTTTCAAAACTTGTTTTAAACGATAATATTAAATGGTGGGGAGAAGGAAGAATCGATACACTAGATAAGTATTCAGATGAAGACTTACAGTTAATGAGCGAGGCTGGTTGTAAAATGATTTTCTTTGGTGCTGAAAGTGGTAGTGATGAAGTTTTAAAACAAATGGACAAAGGAGGTACGCAAACTGCTGCCCAAATAGAAGCTTTTGCTACACGATTGAGTAAATTCAATATTGTTCCTGAATATTCTTTTGTTCTTGGGTTACCAGGGAAAAATGAAAAACAAGTTTTAAAACAGATTAATGATGACATTAAATTCATCAAAAAATTAAAAAAAATTAATCCCCTAACTGAAATCATTATTTATCTCTATAGCCCTGTTCCTACTGAAGGTTCAGAACTAAATGAACAAATTAAAAAGGCTGGGTTCAAATTTCCTGAAAATTTAGATGAATGGCTTGACCCTGCTTGGGAAAATTTTGACCTTAGAAAAAATCCGTTGACACCGTGGTTGACACCTAAAATGGTTAATCGTGTAAAAGATTTTGAAACCGTGTTAAATGGATATCACCCGACAGTCTCAGATTTTAGAATCAATAAAATAAAACGTTTTGTTTTACAAGGTGTTTCTTGGTGGCGTTATCAAACAGGGGTTTACAATTTCCCTTATGAAATAAAAGTTTTACACCGCATGTGGAAATATAGACAACCCGAAATTGAAGGTTTCTATAGCGAAGATATTGAAGAATGAGGAGATTGCCTGCAAAAATCATCAGTCCTGCTTTACAATTTTTTATTAAGCACTATTTTAAAAAACCGCGCAACTATTCCTACAAAACAATTAAAGGAATAGTGTTACCTGGTGTGTTTTTTCCGCATTTTACGCTGAGTACTAAATTATTGCTTCAATTCTTAGAAAATTACGACTTAAAAGAAAAACGTTTTTTAGAATTGGGATGTGGGACAGGTCTGATAAGCGTTTTTGCAGCAAAGAATGGCGCAAATGTGCTTTCTTCAGACATTAATCCTGTAGCAATAGAAAATGCAAACCTAAATGCGATCAATAATAAGATACATATCAATACGGTAATTTCTGATTTGTTTGAAAAAATTCCATCAGAGATTTTCGATTTCATCATTATAAATCCCCCTTATTATCCAAAAATGCCTAAAAATCATGCTGAAGAGGCTTGGTTTTGCGGTGAGCATTTTGAGTACTTTGAAAAATTATTTCCTTCGTTACCTCAATATTTTGGGAAAAATTCAAACGTTTTTATGATTCTATCAGAAGATTGTGACTTTTCTTCTATCTCAAAAATTGCGTTGAAAAATAAAGTTCAGTTTAAAGAAATTTTTCAACAAAGAAAATATGGAGAAATAAGTTTAATTTATCAATTAACTATAGTCGCTTAAAATTCTAAACAATTCTTTTCCAATGTTAAGGTGGAATTGCAACCAAATTTCGGAGAGTTTTAAAAGAGCCTCAAGCTATATTTTTTAATTGATTATAAATTTCAAATCTGACCTCCTCCCTTAAATTAGGACAATTTAAATTTAGAAAATCTGGCGAAAAAA
>CAYPZN010000056.1:0-25985 GCA_964415335.1 uncultured Crocinitomix sp. | reverse complement strand
AATTTATTAAAAAGGGGATGGTTCAATATTGAACCATCCCCTTTTTTATTTTATCTTCTTTAATTTCTCCCCATGAACTGGACAAAAATTCCATTTTCCATTTAGAGCTTCATCATCTATCGGACAAATTTTCTTTTTCAAGAGTGCTCCTAAAGCAGTATCCCACTCATACATAGAAGATCTTACTTTTAATTTAATCGAATTTTCTTTATAGGGATCAAAGATACGTTTCCCTTTTTCGTCACGATCATCAAAAACTAAAAATTGCATATTTTGCCCTAAATTCCCCATCAAGTTAATCATAATAGGTTTTAATGTATTTATCAAAATTGTAACATCAACACTCAACTCGCTCTCTGGAATTGATTTATGACTAATATTATCACTACTTAAAAGTATTGTATTTTTTCTGATGGAATCGGCTGGGGTAAACTGTACTCCTCCAAAAGCTCCCATTCTTCCTTCAACAACTGCTAAAATGGCATATTGATCCAAAACTGAAAGAAAATCATTTATTCCTTGTTCAGTCATATTTTCATCTTGGACCAATGTAACTCTCCAAAATTCGATTGGTATCCACCAAAATATTTTTAGCGAATCAGAATTTCCAACATTCAATTGCGTTTCTTGAATCAATTGTTCTAAATTAACTTTATCGAAAGATTCCCTTTGTCCAAAGGATATTAAGCTAAGAAAAAGAAATAGAAGGGTTAATTGTTTTTTCATTTTTTTCTGTGAAAATAAGAAAATATTAGAATATATAAAATTCAAAACCTCTTTTCCAGAACCATTTCAAAAGCGTATTTATTCAACCAGTTTTGTTGATTTGCTTCATCTGCAATTTTCTCTATTCGATCATTAAATTGCTTCTCTAGACCGTTAGAATCAATATAAGTAATTGCTTCTTGAAACGACTTGAGCATACTTTTGTAAAAGGCTTCTTGCGTAATTTCTTTTTCAGAATTATACGTTTGTGCAATTTCAATATTATAAAGCATTAAGTCTGCTATTTTAATAGGTTCAACACCCAATTTTAGAAAATTTTTAATCTGTTTCTGCGCTACTGATCTTCTTTTTTTTGCCTTTCTAGAGCTTTGTGGAAAGTATTCTTTTGAAATTTTAAATTTTGCTTCATCTAACAATTTATTTTCATTTGGATTGAAAACAAAATTGTAAAATTCTTTTACTTCCTTCAGTCGGTCATATAATTCAATGACCTGCTCTTCTAACTCATCTTTTGATAAAGAAGTCAAATAAGATTTTAAAGCACGCTTACTCACTCAGTTCGTTTTTAGTAGATATAAAAAAGAGTTCCTTCACTAAGCAAAAGAACTCTTTTCAAAACCGTATAAATAAATGTTATCCTATTCGGATTTAACATCCTATACTCTTTTAACGCGTTAAAAGCTAAAAGGTTATCATTTTTTTATTTAATTAACAAAAAATTAACTAAAATAAATAACAAGACAATGATAATCAGACGATTAATTTATCTTATTCTAATTTGACAACGGTTATTTTTTAATTGGGCTATAATTTCACCATCTGAGATGTTTTCATCCTCTGTGTGAAGCATTTGCGTAATTTCCATTCGTTTTGCTCTTAGTTTCTTCGCTTGATAAAAACGTCTAATGTCAATGTGTGTTTCCAAAATAAGTTCAGGAACTTTCATTAAACTGCCGTCTTCATTTTTTGCTACCATTGTAAAATAGCATGAGTTAGTATGTTTTACCTGCCCTGTTTTTGGTTTTGTTGATTCAACACGAATTCCGACAATCATAGAACTATTTCCTACATAATTAATTGATGCGGAAAGCGAAACTAACTCCCCTACCTCTACAGGCTCTCTAAACTCTACACCATCAACCGAAACCGTAACACAATATGCTCCTGAATGTTTTGCTGCACAAACATATGCTACTTTATCCATTAATGAGAGTAAAATACCTCCATGAACTTTTCCAGAAAAATTAGCAAAAGTAGGGATCATCAATTCAGTAATCGTGGTTCTTGAAAAATCAGCTGTTTTAGCCTCCATAATATTTATTTTAAAATTACAATTGGGAAATCTCTACCAAAACTATACCCTGTTGGGTATTGCGGTGATCCATGATATTCTTGTGAAAGTTCTGGTACTCTTTCCTCAACATAACGCTTTAATTCGCTTACAGTAACGCTGGCATCATTTCCACTGTCTATTTTACCTTCAAGAATTTCCAATAAAGCATATGTAAACAAACCATGATTAAGTTTCCCTACTTCGTTTGCGTACTGAACGTCCTGTGAGGCTGTTAAAAAGAAAGTACCTGTATTTCTAGCAAGTTGAGCTAAAGCTTTTTCACGTTGACCACCTCTAGTAGCAAACGCATCTAACGCACCACCAGAGTGACAAGCATCTAAAATAAACAATTGCTTTTCTGCAATGACTCCAATTGATATTTCCATTATCTCCGTTGCACTTATTGCTTTTTCATTGAGTTGAGTTTGGTCACCATAAAGATTGGTTATATCATGCGTTACAATAAAAAATTCATTCTCATTTTTTTCTTGCCCTTCTCCTATCACACCATGACCAGCATAGTAAAATAAAAACACATCTTCAGAACCAATTTCTTCTTTAATTTCAGCAATTGTATTCAAAATGTTCTCTTTTGTTGCATTCGAATTATTAATTGAATAATTGATTACGCTATTAAACAAAGAGTCTGTACCATTCTTGACGGATTTGCTAAATGCTTTAGCATCATTTACCGCATAATCCAAATTGTAATTGGTGTTTTTATAATTATTGATTCCTATGGAAAGTAAAAACAAGTCTGTCTTCGCTTTTTCGCCATTAAATTGAACATTCACTATAGTTGGTTCAGACTCGGTACGATCTTCATTTACTACCACTGCAGTAATTTTATTAAGGCCATTAACCAATGAAATTTCAACATTTTTTTTGTTCTTACCAATTCCTCTAAAACTTATATTTTCTTCTAAACTTTCTTGCAATAGCAATTTACCATTATTATAAATTCGAAGGTCTTGTAAGGGAATTTCATGTGCTTCAATAATAATTTCTAGGGGAATTATAGCTTCATTAAAATGAATAACAGAATCAGCATTTACACGAACACTTCTTTTTCCACCTTCCACCCCTAATCCCAAAGCAATCAAGGGAATTTTAGTCATTTGTTCCTGATTTAATTTTTCATTTTCACTAAATTTATCTCCATTTGAAATGCGTTGAATTAATCCTGGGGTAAAGTACTTTTCGAAAAGGCGATTAATATTTATTACCTCCGTTCCTTTTACATAATTCACCCATTGCAATGCTTTTGAAGATCCATCAAAATATCCTAACGGATTTGTAGCTAACCAGTCTGTCCTTGTCATTTGAACAAAAGAATAAATTTCTTGATTGCTAACTAAATCCCAGATTTTTATCACTCCATCAATACTCATGGATATTAATTTACTCCCATCAGTTGTAATTTCAATGCTTGTAATTGCAGTAGAATCTCCTAATAATTTACCACGGATTTGATTCTTTTTTGGGTCCCATAAAATAATTTGATTATCACTTCCTCCAGAAGCAATGAATCGACCATTTGGATCATATGCAATTGCATATACAGCTCCTTGATGCTTATCCATTTTTCCAATTAGCATGCCTGTCAACATGTCCCATAATTTAACTTTACCGTCCCAACTTGCAGTTACAATTGATTTAGCATCTGGACTGAAATCAAACGCAGAGGGAATTGAAGTATGACCAATCAAGTTTCTAAATGGTTTTTTTGCATCTCGCTCCCAAAACTGCACGTTTTTCTCTAAATCACCAGTAACAATGTAAAGTTCGTTTGGCGTAAAGCCAATGGTGTATGGTGAATTGTTTCCAAATTCAATTCGATCAGCACTTTCTGAATTTAGATTCCAAATGAGTAAAGAACCATCCCAACTCGCGCTAATTAAATGACTTCCATCATTACTAAATTTTAAATCAAATATAGTTTCTTGATGGCCTTTCAAAGTTTTTATTTCCTTTCCTGTTGATGTGCTCCATAATTTAATCAATCTGTCTCCTCCACCAGTTGCGATCATTTTTCCATCAGGTGAGAAGTCAAATGCAATAACGGATTTTGTATGCCCTATTAATGTTTTTTTTATTTTTCCAGAAGCAAGGTCAATCAACATTGCTGTTGTATCAATTCCTCCGATAAGAATAGACTTATTATCTGGACTTAAAGCGACCTTTCGTTTATGTTCAATATAGTTTAAGATTGCCTGATTTGTCCAATTGGTATAACTTAAATTGAGTTTGCTATTATCTGGCTGATTTAAGTAGCCAAAAATCGTTTTTACCTTTTTCCCAGTTTTTACGTTCCATACTTCTAGTTCACCATTATCCCCAGGTAAAATGATAAATTGTTCGTCAGCACTAAATTTGAAGTTAAAGTAGTCGATCTTATCGTTCTTTAGTCGCAATTGTTCTTTTGCCGTTTTAGTATTATAAACAACAACTTCTTCATCAAATGAAATTAGAATATATGTACCCCTAGAGCTAAACAGAAGTTGATTCGGACTATTTCTTTCAGTACTAAACGAGCGGATTTTTTTCCCCGATCTAATGTCCCACAAGATAGCATCTACCTTACTTGACATTGTCAATAAAGATTTTCCATTTGGATTAAAAACATGTCGTGTATTACATCCATCACACTTTTCTTCTCCTTCTCTATAGGTATTAATTAAATCTCCTGTTTCTGAATCGTAAACGGATGTAAAAAGCTTTTGAGAGCTTATCGCTATATATTTCCCATCCTCACTAAAGGATTGCGAATACGATTTATCAAAAGCTATCGTCTGTATAGTATCTTGTTTCTGAAGATCAAGAATGTACATCTGGCTATAGTTTCCAGCAGATAAAATTTTCGTTTCAAGCGGATCAATTATGAACCGTTCATTATGGGCAGCAAATTCTTTTTTGAAAGTTCCTAATTTTTTGTTTTTGACAACATCCCAAACATGAACACCATCCCTATTGTCCAGTCCGTAAACATATTTCCCATTGACGCTATAATAAACATTATAAATTTCTCTGTTTTCTATAGCAAATTCTCGAAATAGTTTTCCAGTTAAAATTTCGAAGACTTTAACTTTATTATCTGCAGCAGAGGAAAGTACATATTTTTGATCTGGGCTAAATTCAATTGACCTAATTCTTTCCGTGTGCCCTGAAAATGTTCTTATTTGTTTTCCAGACTTTAGATTCCATAGGATCAATATATTGTCAAACCCACCGGATATAACAAAATTATTGTCTGGGCTAAAATCATACGCTCTAATATAATCCTTGTGCCCTTTTTGAAATACCGTTTCTAAGGGAAGCATATCTTGTCCGAACCCAATTGAAGAAAGCAAAAATATGAGTACAAAAAAACGCATTTAAATGATTTACAATTAACTAAAAAAATCTGTATGAACTAAACAAAAAGAATTTACAACTTATTGAGTTCTTCTTTGAGCTTCTGATCTAATTCAGGAGCTGAGATGCAGTTATTGGCATCATCAAAGTTTTCTTGAAAAGAAGGTAAATTAAATCTCCCGACAACATTTGCTCCAGCATAACCGATAATTTTTTCAACAGAAGCGGCTCCATTTTTACCCGCACCTCTTCCCGGTGAAGTACTTAAAACTACAACGTTTGTATTTTCTAAATACTTAACTCCTGTTCTTGAAAGCCAATCTAAAATATTTTTAAAATACGCTGGCATATAACCATTATGTTCTGGTGTTGCTATTATAACCGATTCAGCCCATTGACATAACTTTGCTAACTTTGTTATATCAGTCGGTATTCCCTCTTTTGTTTCAGAATCTATTCCGTACATTGGAAAATCATAATCCGTTAATTCAATCACTTTACTTTCTGCAATTTTTGATGCTGCATAACGGATCAATTTACGATTGATTGACTGGCTACTATTGCTTCCACAAAAGGCAATTGTATTCTTCATATTCGGTTTTAATTGGTTCTTGATTTTGTTTTTTCTCGTTCTGAAAATGGTTGATCTAATATCGGAATAATATGAGGAATTAACGATAATTAACTGTTATTTTAATAATCTACGGTGCCCAAATCACCTGAAAGTAAGTATCGATACGATTAATAAATAATCACTTTTTGACTTTGTGCTTTCGTTTGAATGATATATGTTCCCCTCTGCCAATTTGATGTATTTAATGTACTGTTTGAATCTAAAGCACCTCGACTTAAAACAAGTTTTCCCTGAATTGAAATAACAGTAATATTGTCTTCTAATTGTAAATTAAGAAGTATTAACTCTTGCTTAATTGAGTTGTATCTCAATAATACGTTTTCAGGCTCAGTTGAATTAGCAAAGTTAAATTGATCTATTCTCGTTAAGCGTGTATTGTCATTTGTTAAACCGAAAAACAAGTAAACTCCTGAAAAAGGAATTGTACAAGAAGATATTCCTCTACGCCCCTCACCAGGCAAAGTATACTTTTGTCTCCATTGGTCTGTAAATGGGTCAAATGACCAAATATCATTCGTTCTTGTTCCATTTTCTAACTCTCCAGTTCCGACAAAACCAATTCCGTTATAAGTTTCGGCCTTTGCATAATATCTTGCTCCTCCAGGGAAATCATCCAACTGTATCCATTCATCTTCATCTGGAGAATATTTCCAAAAATCATCCTTATAAGCTAAAGTACAATCCCTTCCCAATCCTACATAACCAGATCCAAACAACGAAAATGAAACAGGTTCATGTCTTTGCATAGTTGGAAAATCATTGAGCTGCTCCCAACTATCTGTATTTACGTTATATTTCCAAAAATCATTATAAAAAAGCGTCAAATCTCTTCCTAATCCATAGTAGACATTATTATCTATTGTAAAACTTGCTGTTTGCCAACGAATTTCTGCTGGATTGCTTGTTTTTTCAGTCCATTCGTCAATAGTAGGATCATATTCCCAAACATCATTCAAAGGGTTGTTGAATAAATCAATCCCTCCAAATAGATATGCTTTACCTGAGACTACTTCAATTCGAGCGTATTGTCGTGCAACGCCTGGAAAAGGATTTTTCTCACTCCATAATTTAGTTTCAGTATTGTAACTGTATATTCTATTACTTTGTGCAAAACCAAAGTGATTCCCTGTACCAACGTAAATGGTATTTCCGATAGAAAAAGCAGCTGCATCATCCCTGCCTAATCCAGGAAAACTAGTAATTGTTTCCCAATTGAGCGTTTGAGAAAATGCATTTGATACAATAAAAACAAGAAGTATAATACTGTATTTCATCTGTTCAGAACGAATTTAAGCATAATAGTATCTCTTTAAATGAGATAAAGTGATTTAATGTGTTTTTTATTGATCACGGGAAAACGAAAAAAAAGTCATAAACTCATTAAAATCAAAGCATTGAAACTCATCATACAATGTATTAATTTCAGATTCAATTTGTCTGAAAAATTCTTTCTGAAAGTGAGTTTACCCAATTGTCTTCACTGACTCCCATAAGTGTAATTTTGTATGATGTATTTGGTTGCAATAATGGAGTAGTATTTGGATCTGTAATATTTAAAACAACATTATCTAAATCATAAAAGGTAAAGTTCTTATCAAATGTATAGGTAGCAGAAACAACATTATCATTTAGGTCCGTTATTACTTGAAAATAAATCACATTCTCTTTGATGTCACCATCCTCCCAAACGAACTCTGGA
The DNA here is from genome assembly GCA_964415335.1 of uncultured Crocinitomix sp. GTDB lineage: Bacteria > Bacteroidota > Bacteroidia > Flavobacteriales_D > Crocinitomicaceae > Crocinitomix. The sequence goes on along the minus strand of CAYPZN010000056.1, from coordinate 18,239 downwards.
TTAACCCCAATTTCATTTACAGAAAGTAAGTTTGCATTTACTTCTGTTGGCTTTGGATTCGTTTTAATTCTTATCGGATCACTAATGTGTAGATTTCCTTCTGTAATAAAAGTTACAATACCTACTCTTTCGCCAATAAATCCAGGATTATTGTATTTTCTTAAATACCCGTTGAAAATCGGATCATCTTTAAGAAATTTCTGCGTGTATTTAGAAAAATCTAATGAATCAGCTAAGTTATTTGTTTCAAAGTATCTGATATCAGTAGCACCTTCTATTGGATAATAAAGCACAGATGTTGGTAACTCACCTAAATCTCCTAAACCCCCGCTTTTTCCTCCAGCACATGCTATTAACTGAGCAAATTCTAACGTCTCATTCTCTGCAATATAATCGGATAATACAACAGTCTTAAAGTTTTTTTCACAACTCTGAAAAGACAAGAACAGAAATATTACAGGTATTAAAAGGGTAAATCTTTTCATGAAAGCAATTTTTACACATTAGTAAACGGAGGAACGAATACTTTATTATAGTTGTTTTATGCTACAAAGAATTACAGTATATCAACGTCTCGGATTGTTCTTTCATTTTCTTTATCTCCTGTATTCAAAGTAGTTTTAGGCTCAAAAAGCAATAATTTAACCTCTTTTTCTGCAATGGGTTTGTGATTAACACCTCTTGGAATGATACAAAACTCACCTTCTTCTAAAGTGATTGTTTCTTCTTCCATTTCTATTTTTAAAACACCTTCAATAACTAAAAATAATTCGTCTTCATTTTCATGCTGATGCATTACGAATTCACCTTTTAGTTTAGCTATTTTTACATGTTGCCCGTTCAATTCACCTAATATTTTAGGTGACCAGTGTTCAGAAAACGCATTAAATTTATCGGATAATTTTACTTTTTCTATTCGCATAATTTAATTTTCAATCCAGCCAAAACTCTTCACGGACTTCAGAAATAGTTCTTCGTATTTTTCAGTATTGTGTTGCTCAGAACTCTGTGTTAATGTAATTAGTTTTTCAGCACTATTAAAGAAAGTTGCAAAGTTGGTTAATTTAAGTCCTTCTGATTCGTAATCAAGTCTTATTCTAACTCCTTCTACTCCAGCATTCGTTTTTATTTTCTCTTCGGTAACCGCAGGATCTTTAAAAAATGATTTCGCCATTTTTATATTTTCAGCAACAATAAAATCTAACTCTAACCCCTCGTTTGGAAGTGAAGAAACACTCATTCCTTCAGAAAAAACGTCACTTGAATCAGTAAAGTCTTCCCTTGCCATAAACGCCATGTGAACATTAATATTTGTTGTATCCCAAGTTGCTGGGTAGTCAATCTTAAAATTATTCACATCATCAGTATACGTTAAAAATTCAGTGTCTTCAGATGAACACGCTGCTAAAAATAGGGTTAGCAAAAAGAAATAGTACTTCATTATTTTACTTGTTTTATTTCATTACGAATTTACATTATTTCAAGTTTACTCTGTTCTATTTTGGAAATTTGTTTTTGCTTTCCATTTATTTTATGATTAATATTAAACCTATCTATTTCTTGTTAGTCAGAGGTCTAACTTAACTGATTTATATACGAATTTCTTTTTTCATTGCTTTAATAATAAGTTGTTTTACTCAAATCTCTTTTGGACAAGATTTATATTTCCCTCCTACAACGGGAGACGAATGGGAAACAAAGTCACCGGAAGAATTAGGTTGGTGTGTAGAACAAATTCCTGTTCTTTGTGATTATTTAGAAGACGAAAATACGAAAGCTTTTTTGGTAATTAAAGATGGAAAAATTGTTTTAGAAAAGTACTTTGATAGTTTTACAAAAGATAGTATTTGGTTTTGGGCTTCAGCTGGAAAATCATTAACCTCAGTACTTGTAGGAATAGCGCAAGAAGAAGGTTTATTGGACATTTCCGAACCGACAAACATGTACTTAGGTGACGGTTGGACAAGTGCTACACCATCTCAAGAGAGCGCGATTACTATTCGAAATCAATTAACAATGACGAGTGGTTTAGATGATGGTATTGATGATCATTTTTGTACTGACCCAGAATGCTTAATCTATCTCGAAGATTCCGGCGAAAGGTGGTCTTATCACAACGGTTCTTATACACTTCTGGATGAAGTTATAGAAAATGCCTCGGGTGTTACGTTGAACGCATATTCAAATCTAAAAATTGAAGCACAAACTGGAATGACTGGTGCTTTTATCCCACTTGGATTTAACAATATATATTTTAGTAAGTCTAGAGATATGGCGCGTTTTGGACTTTTAAATTTAAATAAAGGTTTATAGGACGATACACCTCTGCTATCCGATCCCATTTACCTAAATGACATGATCAATCCAAGTCAAGAAATCAATAATTCTTATGGCTATTTATGGTGGCTAAATGGAAAGGCGCGTCTTTTATGTTGCCTCAAACTCAATTTGTTTTTGACGGGCCTCTTTTTCCAGATGCACCTTCTGATTTATATGCCGCTTTGGGAAGTCAAGGTCAATTAATTAATGTCGTTCCTTCGCAAAACCTTATTGTTGTAAGAATGGGGTATTCTCCAGAAGGAATAGGAGGATTGGTGTCAGGTGCATTTAATAATGAAATTTGGAAACGTTTGAATGCTGTTTTGTGCACAACCGTATCAATTGAAGATGAATTTTCTCAAACAACTGAATTAACAATCTACCCTAACCCCAGCAATTCGTTCATTTGGTTTAAAAATTCAACCTATAAATACTTTAAAATTAATTCAATTGCTGGAAAAACGGCCATGGAAGGACCTATTGAAAAAGGATTACAGAAATTAGATGTAAGTCATCTCGAAAAAGGAGTTTACCTAATTTCTTTTGGCAATCCAGACAAAATAAATACGCAACGGTTAATTATCAATTAACAATATCGTATCCTCTTTCTTTACACTCTTCTAAGTTAAAGGGTTGATATTCAAAATTAATAGCCCTTATTTTTGGTTTTTCTTCTTTTTTTATTTCGACAATTGAATAAGCATTATCATTCAAGATAATGTCTTCAAGCAATTGATGAATTTTAGGGCGTTTCAATGGATTTACTTTACCGTTTTCTTGAACTCCAATCTCGCGTACTCCCATCCCTAAACCTTTGCCATGAAAATGAAAGTTTGCTCGTTCAATTGTTTTTCTTACATATTGATTTTCTCGCTCTCCATTTATTAAAAACTCATTCAAGCCTCTTTCTTTATTCCATTGTTTTAAACACTTTAACATATAGTATAGTGTTACTTTTGCAATCTCATCTTCTTCATAACTCCCTCCCACATCAGAATGAACTCCAGGAAACCATACTTCATGCGTTACCGTTGGTTTATCATTCATTAAAGCTGCAGCAAATATTTTTCGAGTTTCATCAATTGCTACTAGATGAATTGCCTTCATTATATTTTCAGCAATGTCGTAATTTTGAAAGAGATTTCTTTTTCTTAACCCAAAGAATTTTAAAACATTATTTCCAGCTCCTAATGCGGCAACAGTATCCCAAACTCCTAAAAATTCTATTTCTACAGGAATAATCTTTGATCGATCGACATTATAATTTAGAATAACCCGTTCAACAACGTTTGTTTCGTTGTTAACCTGTGATTTTCGGGTAATTTGAATTGATTTTGGTACTCCTTCTCTATTAATTTTTGATGCTAATAACCTAGCAGTAGCCGCTCCTCTGCTAAATCCAAAAATATAAATTCGATCCCCTTTTTTCCATTTCTCAACAAATGTTGCATAGGCTTTGTTTACAATCGCTTCTATTTCCCTTCCTGTTGCTCCTTTTAAAACACTTCTTAATTGTCCGTTATCATTGTCATTTCCTACTCCTCTATGGTAGCTTACGATTTGCCTATCTTCATCTGATTTAAGCAATCTTTTAAGGTGTACAATATTGGTCACATTTCCATCACCCTTAAGCCCTGTTTCATCATTCCAAGTTCCGTCTAAGAGGATAATATGTTTTCGTTGCTTTTCATTTGCATCAAGGTCTTTTACGAAGACTTGAGTCAATTTTTTCTTAGCCATAAATTTGGATTAAAGGGTTAATTTATGGTAAGTTAATCATTTTTTTAAGAATTTATTTTTCTCTTTCGGTTAAAACTTCAAGTACATCTTCAATCTGAACACCTTTTGCTTGAAGTAAAATTAGGTAGTGAAAAAACAAATCTGCTGATTCGTTTAGAAACAAATTCAAATCATCATCTTTTGCTTCAATCACAACTTCAACAGCTTCTTCACCAACCTTTTGAGCTATTTTATTAATTCCTTTTGCAAACAAGTTTGAAACATATGACTTTTCGTCAAAATTTGATTTTCGTTCAGTTATTATTGCTTCTAATCGTTCGATTTGACTGAAATTTGTTCGCTTTGGAGTTCCCCAACAAGTTATCGTTCCAGTGTGACAAGTTGGTCCAACAGGATTTACTTGAATTAACAAAGCATCACTATCACAATCATTTTGAATGGCAACAACATCAAGAAAATTACCACTTTCTTCCCCTTTTGTCCATATTCTTTGTTTTGATCTGCTGAAAAAAGTAACCTTCTGCTTTTCTAATGTAATTTCATATGATTCTTGATTCATGTATCCCAACATTAAAACTTCTCTGGTCTTAAAGTCTTGTATTATTGCTGGGATAAGTCCGTCATTATTTAGTTTTAAATTCATTTTCTTATTGGAATATTTTCTTTGTTTAACTTTTCTTTTAGTACTGGTATTTGGATTTCATCAAAATGAAATACAGAAGCGGCCAATGCTGCGTCAGCGTTACCTTTATTAAATGTATCTACAAAATGAGTCATTGATCCGGCGCCCCCGGAAGCAATAATTGGAACTTTAACCTCTTCTGAAAGTTGTTTTAATGCTTCATTTGCGAATCCATTTTTTGTACCGTCATTATTCATTGACGTAAATAGAATTTCTCCTGCCCCCCTTTTCACACCTTCTTTAACCCAATCGAATAAATTCCAACCTGTTTTCACCTTACCCCCTACCAAATGAACAAACCATTCACCATCTATCTGCTTTGCATCAATTGCTAAAACAATACATTGACTTCCAAATTCATTTGCCAACGATTCGATTAAAGCTGGATTCTTAACTGCAGCCGAATTTACGGCAATTTTATCTGCTCCTGCCCTTAAAACCATTTTAACATCTTCTACAGAACTTATTCCGCCTCCCACGGTAAAAGGGATTGTTATATTCTGCGCAATTTTTGCAACCAATTCTAACAAGGTTTTTCGTTTTTCTTCAGTTGCCGTAATGTCTAAAAAAACAAGTTCATCTGCTCCATCCCGTTCATATTTTTTTGCCAATTCAATAGGATCTCCAGCATCAATCAAATTCTTAAAATTAACACCCTTTACTGTTTTTCCATCCTTGATATCCAGACATGGAATAATTCGTTTAGTCAACATACAATTCAATTTCTTTAAGCGTTATTTTGTTTTCATAAATTGCTTTCCCAATAATGATTCCTTCAACACCTATTTTATACAGATTATCAAGATCTTGAATTGCAGAAAAGCCTCCACTTGCAATTACATTCAATTCTGGAAATTTATCTCTGATATTTTGATACAATTCATTCGCGGTTCCATTTAACATTCCATCCTTAGAAATATCAGTCGAAATCACATATTTAATGCCTTTGTTTATATAACCCTCTAAGAATTCGAAAATATTCTGATTTGTCTTTTCTTTCCAACCAGAAACAGCAATATTTTCTTCTTTCACATCTGCTCCTAAAATGATTTTATCGGAACCGTATTTTTCAATCCAACTTGAAAAAATTTCAGGTTTTTTTACAGCAATACTTCCTCCCGTAATTTGATTTGCTCCGTTTTCAAATGCAATTTGTAGGTCTTTATCTGTTTTCAAACCGCCTCCAAAATCAATTATAAGGTTCGTTTTGGTTGCTATTTCATTTAGAATTTTCCAATTTACAATTCCATTGGATTTTGCTCCATCCAAATCTACTAAATGCAAGTATTTGATTCCACTTGCTTCAAATTCTTTTGCAACTTCTAATGGTGATTCGTTATAGATTTTCTTTGTATTATAATCTCCTTGAGATAATCTAACACATTTTCCTTCAATGATATCTATTGCTGGTATTATTCTCATAATTCTATAAAGTTTTTAAGGATTTTCATTCCAATTGAACTGCTTTTTTCCGGGTGAAATTGGCAGCCATAAAAATTGTTTTTAGCTAGACTAGCAGAAAAAGGAAGGTCATAGTTACTTGTTGCTATTGTACTCTCGCAAAGGGGGACATAATAGCTATGAACAAAATAAACATATTCCTTTCGTTTCAACCCTGAAAAGATTATTGAGCCTGAACATTCAATTGTATTCCACCCCATGTGGGGCACATTTAGCTTTGTTTCAAATTCAACTACTTCTGTATCAAAAACACCAAGCCCAGTTGTATTCCCCTCACTTGTTGAATTACAGAGTAATTGCATGCCCAAACAGATTCCTAAAGTTGGTTGATTCAATTTTGGTATAATTTCATCTAAACCTGTTTCTCTAATTTTTCTCATTGCTGATGCAGCCTGGCCTACTCCAGGAAAAATAACTTTATCTGCACTTCTGATTGTTGTAGGGTTTGCAGTAATTTCTCCTGCATAACCTAGCTTTTCTAATGCGTATTTAACAGATTGAACATTACCTGCACCGTAATCTATAATTGCGATTTTCATTATAAAACTCCTTTTGTTGACGGTAAAATCATTTGATTTATATTTCTTTCTTTTGCCATTTTTATTGCTTTCGCGAAACTTTTAAAAATTGCTTCAATTTTATGGTGTTCGTTTATACCTTCTGCTTTAATGTTTAAATTGCATTTGGCTCCATCTGTAAATGATTTAAAAAAGTGAAAAAACATTTCCGTTGGCATTTTACCAATCATTTCTCTTTTGAATTCAACATCCCATTCTAACCAGTTTCTTCCGCCAAAATCTAAGGCAACTTGTGCCAAACAATCATCCATAGGAAGGCAAAATCCGTATCGTTGCATTCCCATTTTATTGCCAATCGCTTGATCGAATGCTGTTCCGAGTGCAATAGCAGTATCTTCAATTGTATGGTGCTCATCTACTTCTAAATCTCCCTTTACATTGACATCTAGGTCAACTAAACCATGTTTGGAAATTTGCTCTAGCATATGATCAAAAAAAGCAATCCCCGTGTTTATGGTGTTCTTTCCAGTTCCATCAATGTTTAAACTGATATCAATTGTTGTTTCTTTTGTTTCACGCTTGATTTTTGATTTGCGTAAACCATATGTTAAGTAAGTATATATTTCTTCCCAATCCACTGTTTTAAGTAAAGTACTTTCATATCCTTCTTCGTTGTTTTCAGACATGAAAATTCCTTTGCACTTCATGTTTTCAGCTAATTCCATATCGGTTAATCGATCTCCAATTACAAAGGAATTTTCCAAATCGTAATTCCCCTCCAAATACTTACTTAACATTCCTGTTCGTGGTTTTCTATTTGGAGACAGATCTTCTGGAAAACTGTCATCTATATGAACATTAGAAAAAATTATTCCTTCATTTTTAAAGGCTTCAATTACTTTATTTTGTGCAGGCCAAAACGTGTCTTCAGGAAAAGACCCTGTACCTAATCCATCTTGATTTGTGACCATAATTAATTCATAATCGAGTTCATTTGCTATTCTTCCCAAGTAAGAGAATACTTTTGGGTAATAGGTTAATTTTTTTAGACTATCTAACTGATAATCAACAGGAGGTTCAATTACCAATGTACCATCTCTGTCTATAAATAATGCTTTTTTCATTTATTTTTAATTGGATTGTATGATTTTAATAAGTCAATTAATTGATCATTTTCTTGTTTTGCGCCAATGCTAATTCGAAGTGTGTTTTTACAAAAAAGTTCATTTGTTCGGTTTCGAACAATCACATCATTTTCAAGTAAATACGTGTAAATCGCATTTGCATCACTTACTCGAATCAGGAAGAAATTCGCATCAGAAGGAAAAATTTCTTCAATACATTCTAGTTTCTCTAGCCTTTCTTTCAGGTGTTTTTTCTCATTTAAAATTGCCGAAATATTAGACTCAAATTCTGTGTTATTCCGCATTAACTTTATGCCCATATTTTGACTTAATTCATTGATATTATAAGGAGGCTTAATCGTATTTAAAACTTGAATTAATTCATTGCTTCCAAAACCAAATCCTAAACGAATCCCAGCCCCAGAATATGATTTTGAAAATGTTTGATTAACAAATAGTTGAGGAAATTTATCTAAACTTTTAGTAAACGTTTTTTTTTTTGAAAAATCAATGTAAGCTTCGTCAATTACTACAATGCCCTTAAATTGATTTAAAAGCGATAAAATATCTTCTTGATTTAAACTGTTTCCTGTAGGATTATTTGGTGAGCAAATGAATATAATCTTTGTATCTCCATCAACTTGTTTATATACGTTTTCAAGGTTTAAACTAAAGTCTTCGTTCAAAGGAGCAAGTCGGCATTCCACATCATTGATATCGGCGAGCACCTTATACATTCCATAAGTTGGCGGCAAGATTACCACATTGTCCTTTTGTGGCTCACAAAATGCTCTAAATAGCAAATCAAGCGTTTCATCACTTCCATTTCCAACAAATATATTCTCCACACTTATACCCTTTCTTTTAGCAATCAGTTGTTTTAACTCTAATTGCAATGGATCTGGATAACGATTAACTCCGTTATTAACAGGGCTTTCATTCGCATCCATTAATGTTGCACCTTTTCCAGAAAAAGTAGTTCTTGCTGCTGTATATGGCTTCAGTCTCTTAATATTATCTCTTAACAAAGTCTTAATCATTGTTTAATTTTTTTAAGCGAATACTTACAGCGTTTTTATGTGCATCTAATCCTTCTGCGCTTGCCATTACTTCAATTGCCTTCCCTATCTCTTTAATTCCAATTTCTGTAATATTCTGAAATGTTATTTTTTTAATAAAAGCATCCATATTTACACCGCTATAATTTTTTGCAAAACCATTTGTTGGTAATGTATGATTGGTTCCTGAAGCATAATCTCCTGCACTTTCTGGTGTATAATTCCCAATAAATACAGACCCAGCATTTTCAATTTGAGCAATCATAGTTTTTGCATTCTCCTCAACAATTATGAGATGTTCTGGCGCATAAGCATTAATAAAGTCTATACGATCCGACTGTTTGTTTAAAACGATTATTTTAGAGTTTTCTAAAGCATATTCTGCAATATTTTTTCGAGGCAATGCTAATAGCTGATCATTGATTGCTTTTTGAATTGGCTCAATTTGCTTTTCATTACTGACTAAACAAATCACTTGACTATCAATACCATGTTCGGCTTGAGATAATAAATCAGAAGCGATAAAATCTGGATCAGAAGAATTATCTGCAGTAACAAGTAATTCTGAAGGCCCTGCAGGCATGTCAATCGCAACTCCTAGTTGTTGCGCATATTGCTTTGCAGCAGTTACATATTGATTTCCAGGTCCGAAAATTTTATAAACTTTTGGTACTGATTCTGTCCCTATAGTTAATGCTGCAACTGCCTGAATTCCTCCAACTTTAATAATTTTAGTAATTCCAATTAAAGATGCTGTATATATTATTGCTGGATCAACATTTCCTTCTTTATTTGGAGGGGTGCATAAGACAATTTCTTTACACCCTGCAATTTTAGCAGGAATTCCAAGCATCAGAACAGTTGAGAAAAGCGGTGCAGTGCCACCAGGAATGTAAATTCCAATTTTCTGAATTGGTCTTGATTCTTGCCAACAACTAACTCCAGTCGCTGTTTCAACAAAAAGAGCTTCTGATTGTTGAGCTTCATGAAATGCCTTAATATTATCTGCAGCAAGTTGAATAGCATTTTTCAATTCTTCTGTAACAGCAACTGTTCCCTCCTCTATTTCATCTTTATCGAGTACTACGTTGTCTAGTTTAACTTGATCAAATTTTAGTGTATAATCATATAGCGCTTTATCCCCTGATTTTTCAATTTTAGAAAATATTTTTTGTACGATTTCATTTAGTTTAGGCGTTTCAATTTCAGGTCTTTGAAGGAGTTTCTTCCACCCTAATCTTTCTGGATTATAATATGTCTTCATAATAATGATTTAAAGCGTTATTTAGATTACCATTTTTTCAATTGGTGCAACAAGTATACCTTCGGCGCCAGCATCTTTTAATTGATCAATGACTGACCAAAAATCTTCTTTATCAATTACGGAATGTAATGAACTCCATCCGTCTTTAGCCAATGGAAGTACAGTTGGGCTCTTTAATACTGGTAAAATATTACTTACTAACTTTATCTTATCGTTCGGAACATTCATTAAAATATATTTAGACTTTTTTGCCCTTAATACGGCATCCATTCTAAATATAAGTTGCTCTATCAATTGTTGGGTTTCATTACTTAAAACGGGCGATTTAATCAAAACGGCTTGTGATTCGAGCACTACATTGGCTTCTTTCAAACCATTTTTAAACAATGTATTACCTGAACTTACAATATCCATAATAGCAGATGCTAACCCCATAGTTGGTGCAACTTCTACTGAACCAGAAATTTTATGAATGGCAGCATTTATATTGTTCTTTACTAAAAAGTCACGCAATGTATTCGGATAAGATGTCGCAATCTGTTTTCCTTCAAAATATTCTATTCCAGTTACTATTTCATCTTTAGGAACTGCAAGAGAAACACGACATTTAGAGAAGCCTAGCTCTTTTATAACTTCCAAGTCACTTTCCTTTTCGATTAACAGGTTAGAGCCTACAATTCCAAGATCTACCACTCTATCTTTAACATATTGTGGAATGTCAGAGTTTCTTAGGTAGTAAATTTCAAGTGGGAAATTTCGTGCTATTGCTTTTAATTGATCTTTTCCATTATCAATTGAAATTCCGCAATCTTCAAGAATTTTTAATGAATCGTCTTTTAATCTTCCTGACTTTTGAATTGCAATTTTTAGTTTACTCATTTTAACAATTTTTATCTTGGTAAACTGAAGACGAATTTCTAATCATTAAAAAACCCGTTTCAGCTTGGCCAAAACGGGTTTTTGATTATTTTTTTTTACAAATGATTCATCAAATCCATTTCGCCTTTGCGATTGAATGAAAATGATGATGCCATGTTGTAATAATAGTATTCATATAATTTTGTTGTTGCAAATATAACTTAAGTTTTTATTGATTTCCAAATTTTCTTTCTATTAATTTATAACGTGTTTTAAAACAGGAAATTATAAACATAAAAAAACCGTCTACCTAGGCAGACGGTTTTAAAAATTTAAATTCTACTCTTATTGAATAGAGATCTTTTTAGTTACTACAGCTCCTTCAACTTCTAAAGAAACAACATAAATACCAGGTGCTAAATCTCCAACTTCGATTGCTTGTGTTCCTTGAGCAATAACAAAGTTTTCAGTTCTAACAACTTGTCCATTTAAGTTGATGATGTTTAAGTTAGCAGGCTCTTCAGAAGTAACAGTTTCGTTTGTAATCATTAATTGATCACCAGCAACATATACTTTACCTAAAGCAGCTTGTAAATCTTCTTCGATTCCAACATCAAATCCTTCGGTAACATTCAAAGTAACACATGCAGTATTATTATCTGTATCTTCATCTCCTTCCATACTAGCAATAGATGCTGCTCCAACTCCATATACTACGGCACAGAATTCTTCACTAAAACCCGAAGGTAATCCTAATTCACCAGACCCGAATGGTCCTAGTGCATCTCCAGGTTCAAAATCTTCCGTTAATGGAAGGAATTGCTCTCCAGCAACGTTTACATCTGTAATGAATACTGCTATGCCATCTCTTGAAAAAGAGGCCCAAATTGTATCTCCTACAGGTATTGTTGTCATTCCTGCGTTTACAATATTAAACGTAACATCAATTGGGCTTACTTCTACTGTACTTCCCTCAGTTAATGTATTCCATTCCACAGCTAAATCATACTGTGCATTTGCTCCAAAAGCGAAAAGTGAAGCAGCAATTAAAGTGTAAATTTTTTTCATAAAATAATTTTATTAGTTTTTAATAAATACAAAAGTAAGAATACTTTAAAACAAAAACGAAATAAAATGTATAAAGGTTGCACTCTAATTTGTTAAAAAAATATCAAAAAAGTAATTATCCTACGCTCAACTAGTTAAGCTGGTAGAATATATTTGGGTTTAATCAATAATTGGTGGATTATGAATCTGTGGAGACGATTTTGAAATCGAAAAACTCTAGGATTCCATTTTTTCCCGACAAGATGATTTTCTCTTCGGTAATATTACATGAATAGTAAGCCTTTTCGGTTAATATAAGCCACGTTTCTCCTTTGTCTAACGAATAAAATGTCCCTACTCTTCCCGTAGCGACAAGGAGTGAACCATCTTTGTTACCTTGAACACAAGAGCAATACCCTTTTAATTCATTGGTTCTGTCTTCCCATGATTCGCCTCCATCTTCAGTGAAATAGCAAATGCCATCATTATACGTTGAATCAATATAACTCCCACCAATGATTATCCCTTCGTTTTTTGTCCAAAAGTAAATTGAATAAATCCCGTGAGATTTGTCTGATTTCATTGGCGTATTTTTTGCAACCCATGTTTCCCCTTGATCATGACTACAAAACAATCGGGCAGTTCCTTCAGAACCGCCAGTTCCGAAATAAACAGTAGAATCTCCAATTGCCTGAATTCCAGTCCCACTTCCTGCAAAACCGCCTTCATTTTCAGATGCATTTGGAAACTGTTTTGGGCTAATAGAATTCCAGGTTCTTCCCATATCGGTTGTTTTTGCTAGAAAGAATTTCCCTCCAATTGGATCACCGTATACAATTCCGTTCGATTCATTTTCCCAAAAATCCATTCCGTCAAGAAATACGCCATTTGTGTCCAAAACTTTTTGAGGAAAACCTCCTGGAGAAATGCCCCAAATAATTCCTTTTTCACCAGAATTCATAAGCAAACAAGCCCCCATAGTATTCACATAGATATCTCGAAAGTCTTCGACACCAGGAAAGTTCATATTATCACTCTGTAAATCTTTAAAATGTGTGAAAGAAACATTTCCTTCTGCCCCACCAACATAAACAATTCCTTCAGAAACTGAAATCGCTCTGGCATGAACTTTTTCTATTGAATGTCCACTAAAAACAGATTTAAATTCTAACACTTTTTCTGGTCCGCAAGCAGCACAAATTAATGTTATTACAACTATATAAATTTGATTTTTAAAAAAGCGAGCCTTGGCTGTCGTCATCTTCATCTTTAATTGGATTTGATTTATCCTTTTTCTCATCACTCAAATCCCATTCAACTTCAATAGGAGTATCTGGATCCGAAATAATTTCTGTTTCTTTTTTAGTTTCATCTGAATTTTCAGAAACTGTTTCTACTTGTTTCCTTTCTTCTTCGGGCCAAGGTATGGAGCCTTGAATTGTATCTGTCAATTCAATTTCCTTAACTTTTAACTTTGTCAATTGATTTCCTTGGCTTTTCATCCCTTTAACATCAATAAATTCAGTCAAATCAACAATGGAATCCGGAAGGTTTTTCGTTTCTCTCAGTCGTTTATTATAAATGATTTTGATTTCTGGTTTGAACGCGGTAGAAACTACGTCTAATTGTGAGTTTTCCGACTCAGAAATAAAGGATGTCTTTTTATCAGATTTAACATCTACCAGAAAACGTTTGACAAAATGCATTTCTTTAGCGCCATCATAATAAACAACACTAAGTGGTCGTTCTGGATACCATTTTTCAATATGAATCAAGTCATCTGAAAAACGATTTGAAATATCAAAATTCGTTAAACGTAGTTCTCCAGAAGTAAATACTGTTAAGAGTTTGTCATCTCCTTTGAAATCTCCTAAAAAGTTCCCTCTGCTATCAACATTCAGTCTACTCACGACAGGATCCCACCAAATTTTTCTAGCAGCCAATGTAGATTCACCAACCTCTTTTTGGATTATTTTTGAAACAATTTCCTTTGTCACTCTATTTCCAGCAACTCCTCTCCCCTTTATTAACAATTCACCAAAATCGATATCAAACCGAACTCTTTTTAGGTGCGGTCTTGGTCTCAATTGCACATTCACGACTTCTCTTTCTCCATTTGGATGAACTGAGAAATAATAAATTTTAGATCCTTTTGTGCCTTTTGTAATCGGGTATTCTTTATCCCTTGTTACACTTTTAACGGCAAAACGCTTCATCATTGTAGCCCCACCTTGAGGTCCATCTCTATAAATCAAATGATAAATTGTACGAACATCCCCCTTTTTCCAAATTCCACAATGAATAATGTCTTTTCCTACAAATTTCTTATCGCTAATTTTTGTAACCATCATTTTTCCTGTTTTAAAGAAAATGATTACATCATCTATGTCACTACACTCTTTAACAAATTCATCTTTTTTAAGTCCCCAACCAATAAAACCTTCCTCTTTATTGACGTATAGTTTTTTATTCGCTACGATTACTTTTTTTGCCGAAATTGTGTCAAATGTTTTTATTTCTGTTTTTCGTTCTTTACCTGTACTAAATTTCTTTTTAATATCCTTAAAATAGGCAATGGCATAATCAATCAAATTCTCTAAATGATGTTTGATTTTCTGCATTTCTTCTTCTAACGAGAGAATTATATTATCAGCTTTGTCAGCGTCATGTTTTGTAATTCGACGCATTCTAATCTCTAATAATCTCTTAACATCATCATCAGTCACTTCTCTGATTAAATGCTTTATATGCGGTTTTAACAATTTATGGGTTACAGCAATTGCTTCATCATATGTTTTTCCGTCAAATTCTATATAAATTTTATTCTCAATGAATATCTTCTCTAAAGAAGAAAAGTGCCATGATTCTTCTAATTCATTTAACCTGATTTCTAATTCTTTCTTTAACAGTCGAACTGTATCGTTGGTATTAATTTTAAGAATTTCATTTACACTTAAGAAATAAGGTTTGTTATCTAAAATAACCGAACTGTTCGGAGAAATTGACATTTCACAATTGGTAAATGCGTATAATGCATCAATTGTTTTATCTGGAGAAACTCCCGGAGAAAGATAAACCATTATTTCTACTTCCGCAGCGGTATTGTCTTCTACCCTTTTTATTTTTATCTTTCCTTTATCGTTTGCTTTTAGGATGGAGTCGATCAATGAAGAAGTTGTTGTTCCAAACGGAATTTCAACAATTTTTAATGTTTTTGTATCTACTTTTTCGATTCGCGCCCTTACTCTAACTTTTCCTCCTCTTAATCCCTCATTGTAGCCAGAAAAATCTGCCATTCCACCATTCAAAAAGTCAGGTAGAATATTTGTCTTTTTACCTCTTAAAACATCAATTGATCCATCAACTAGTTCAATAAAATTATGAGGCAGAATTTTACAAGCCATCCCTACTGCTATCCCTTCAGCTCCTTGAGCAAGTAATAAAGGAAATTTAACCGGTAAAAGTACTGGTTCATTATTTCTTCCATCATACGAAGGAAGCCAATCTGTAGTTTTTGAATTAAAGGCTACGTGATTTGCAAATTTTGAAAGCCTTGCTTCTATATATCTTGGTGCAGCTGCAGAATCACCAGTTAAGGTGTTTCCCCAGTTACCCTGCATATCAATTAACAATTCCTTTTGTCCTAACTGTACAAGAGCATCTCCAATAGAGGCATCTCCGTGTGGATGATATTTCATTGTATTACCAATGATATTGGCCACTTTATTGTAGCGGCCATCATCCATTTCTTTCATTGAATGTAGAATTCTTCTTTGGACAGGTTTAAAACCATCTGTCAAGGCAGGAACTGCACGTTCAAGGATTACATAAGAGGCATAATCCAAAAACCAATCCTTATACATTCCAGATAAAGGAACAATCTGCTCTCCTACATCATCACCACCTACTGAATTTTCCTCATTTGGACCGGAATTAAATGATTGTTCTTCTTCTGGTTCTTCGTTTTCTTCTGACATAGTTTATTTTCTGCGACTAACAAAAATAAAAAGAAGTGTCTTATATTTTATACAGAAATACGCTTAGTTATTAACATTGAAGCGTTAGGGAGGATATTAAACGGGTTTAAATTAGTTTTAAGATAAACTAAAGTGCAACACACTCCATAAAATCATTGATTATTTCATTATCCTCTTCGACATAAATCCCTAGGCTCAAACAGTAAACGTCTGAATCCGTTTTTTCGAAATCTATTTCACCTTCGTAAACTCCGTCACCAATAAGATTAAATTCGTCATTTATCCATGCACCGGAACCTCTTCTGACTCCAAGATCAATTGTGGATGGTTTTAAGTCTGGTGTATTCGATTCAGGGATTTGAAATGTGACGCGAACACGGATTTGTCCTAACGAATTTGTAAATTGAAAAATATTTACAATTTCAAACCATTGTTCTCCAGCGTAATCAGGGTCATAAACGTTGGTATTTAATTCATCAATCCCCTCAACTTTTTTTAAGCAGCTAGAAGCCGTTAAGGCCAACACTAATAAAACTAGGATATATTTCATAAATCAAAAGTTAAAGCTCCTCCATAAGGTGTGAAATTGAACGAAAATTTATCTTTAAATGGGCTTTCTTTATCAAATACAGGCTCCGTATAATTTTTATTGAAATTTATATAAGAAAAAATGGTCGTTCCTATAAAAGCAACTGTAAATCCTGTATTAATATAAAAAGCTGTTCTTTGCCTGTTAAATCTTCTATTTCCTTCATCAATTCTAGTTTTCAATTCTAAAACAGCACTCGTAATTGGCGTTTTATTGTAAAGATCAACATCTGTAACTAATTGCCTTCTTGTATCAAACGCTCTAATTCCAAATGCAACACTTGTTATAGCGCTCGCCAAACTAACTGAAAGTGGTATGGTAAATTGTTTATGAAACTGTAACCGATAAGTTCTATAATCTTGCTCATATTTTAAATAGTTATTATTCTTAGCCATTTCGACATGTTTTTCAGTTGTAGCACCCGCAACAACTGTAAAATCGATTCGGTTTACGACATATCCCGGTGACCAAACTTTTGCAGTATAATCTCCAGCAGGAAGGGTATCTTTATAACGCTTTAACAGCATTGTATCGTTAATCTCTATCTCAAAGTAACCATTGTCAACTTCAACGAAAAATTTGACAATTCCATTTTCTTGACTATAACTTTCCAATGTATTAAACACTAGAATTGAAAAGAAAAGAATTAAAAATTTAATATTCTTCACAGGTTTTATTTTTTGAATTGCAAGTTAATTTTTTAGACGAGACATAATCCATTTAATAACACGAATTCTCCAGTTAATTATACATGTCTAAAATTTTACGCTACGTTTTCTTCAAACTTTAGATTGTTAATGATAAAGTCTTGTCTATTTGGTGTATTTTTCCCCATATAGAATGTCAGGACATCTTCTATCTTGGCGTCTTTACCAATCAAAACAGGATCTAAGCGAATATCATCTCCGATAAAGTTTTTAAACTCATCAGGCGAAATCTCTCCCAACCCTTTAAATCTTGTAATTTCAGCTGATTTCCCCAATTTATTAATCGCAGTCACACGTTCTTCATCTGTATAACAATAATAAATCTCTTTTTTGTTTCTAACTCTAAACAGTGGGGTCTGAAGAATGAAAACATGGCCTTTTCGCACTAAATCGGGAAAAAATTGCAAAAAGAAAGTCAATAAAAGCAGACGAATATGCATTCCATCAACATCCGCATCTGTTGCTATGACAATGTTTTTATACCTCAAATCATCAATACCATCTTCAATATTTAATGCAGCTTGTAACAAATTAAACTCCTCATTTTCATAAACTACCTTTTTTGTCAAACCATAACTATTCAATGGCTTACCTCTTAAACTAAAAACGGCCTGAACATCTACTTTGCGTGACTTAGTAATCGAACCACTGGCCGAATCCCCCTCAGTAATAAAAAGTGTTGTTAAATCTGTTTTTTCTGTTTTTTTCTTGTCGTTATAATGAACACGACAATCTCTCAATTTTTTATTGTGCAAATTTGACTTCTTTGCGCGATCTCTTGCTAACTTTCTTATTCCTGACAGCTCTTTTCTTTCCTTTTCAGATTGTTTAATCTTTTTCTCAAGTATTTCTGCTGTCTCTGGGTTTCTATGTAAAAAATTATCTAATTTTTCTT
>CAYPZN010000055.1:0-26073 GCA_964415335.1 uncultured Crocinitomix sp. | reverse complement strand
GGCAATTAACCGTTCTGCAGAAGCAATGACAATTTTCGCCGTATTTATGGCAGGACTATTTCCTTTAATTCACATGGGACGTCTTTGGGTTGGTTATTGGGTAATGCCTATTCCAAATCAATTCGGATCTTTATGGGTTAACTTTAATTCACCACTACTTTGGGATGTATTTGCAATCTCTACTTATTTATCAGTAGGATTTGTCTTTTGGTACATTGGCCTACTACCCGATTTTGCAACAATTAGAGATCGTGCGAAAAGCCCAGTCTCTAAAAAAATGTATTCTATTTTATCATTTGGATGGTCAGGAAGAGCAAAGCATTGGAACAGATTTGAAATCGTTTCGTTAGTATTAGCTGGATTAGCGACACCATTGGTATTCTCAGTTCACTCAATTGTATCATTTGACTTTGCCACTTCAGTAATTCCTGGTTGGCATACAACAATTTTCCCCCCTTACTTCGTTGCTGGTGCGGTATTCTCTGGATTCGCAATGGTACAAACAATCATGTTGATTGTGCGTAAAGGGTTAAAATTAGAAGCTTATCTTCATACAAAGCATATTGAGTATATGAACATTGTAATTATGGTTACAGGTTCAATTGTAGGGGTTGCGTACTTAACAGAGCTATTCATTTCTTGGTATTCAGGAGTTGAGTATGAATCATATGCTTTTATCAACAGAGCAACAGGCCCTTATTGGTGGGCTTATGCTTCAATGATGACATGTAACGTAATTTCACCGCAATTAATGTGGTTCAAAAAACTAAGAAGAAGCTTATTATTCACTTTCTTTATTTCAATTGTAGTAAATATAGGAATGTGGTTTGAGCGATTTGTAATTATCGTAACATCACTACACCAAGATTATTTACCTTCTTCTTGGAGTATGTTCCACCCAACTTGGACAGATATTGGAATTTATATTGGAACAATTGGATTATTCTTTGTTTTCTATCTTGCTTTTGCGCGATACTTCCCAGTTCTACCAATTGCGGAACTTAAAACGATCTTGAAAAGTTCAGGAGAGTCTTATAAGAATGACACTGCTCCAGAGCGCCCAAAACACACGCCAACTCCTGCTGCTGAAACAATTACGGCTGAAGTAGAAAGTAAAGTAGAAGAAGTCGTTGAGAGTGTCGCTGAAGAAGTTGAGCTAACACAAGAACAAAAGGAAAGTAACATTTCTAGTCTAATCGAGAAATTAGGGAATGGATCTGAAGACAACAAAGATGATCTAAAACTAATTAACGGTGTTGGACCAAAATTGGAAGGAACCCTAAATCAAATTGGAATCTACAATTTTGGACAAGTGAGTAAAATGGGGAAAGCAGAATATGATCTACTGGATTCAGTAATGGGATCATTTAAGGGAAGAGCAGAGAGAGATAACTGGGCTGAGCAAGCAAAAACATTAATGAATAAATAAGAATCACATGGCAGACAGAGTAATATATGCAATGTATGATGATGATGATGTACTAAAAGACGGTGCTAAGAAATTAGTAGCAGAAGGAGTACATATTACAGACGTTTTTTCTCCATTTCCAATTCATGGAATCGATCCAATTATCGGTGTTAAACACACAAGATTAGGAATCGTTTCTTTTATGTTTGGATTGTTGGGAATGACATTAGCAGTAATCGGGTTTAAATATTTCATGATTAATGATTGGCCAATGAATATTGGAGGTAAACCTAATTTCAGCTTACTTGAAAATTATCCTTCATTCGTTCCAATTACATTTGAGTTTACTGTATTATTTGCAGCTCACGGGATGGCAATTACATACTTGTTGAGAAATAAGACATTGCCAGGAATGCCTGCTGATAATCCATATCCTCGTACAACTGATGATCGTTTTGTAATGGAGATTAGACTATCCGATAACGCAAAATTTTCAGCAAGTGAATTACATGCTAAAATCAAGGAAACGGATATAGTAGAAATTGAAGAAAAAGATTACGTTGTTGTAAAATAACGATAGAATAAATTTGAACTTGCCAGATCATTATGAAATGACAAGACAAAAAGAAAAATAAACAGATGAAACTGAAAGCTTTTAAAATTTTATCGGTAACAGCATTTATCGCATCAGGAACATTAGTTTCTTGTATTGCTGATGATAATTCTCCGGGATTAGAGTATATGCCAGACATGTACCGTTCTCCTGCTGTCGAAGCATATGTTGATTATGGAGAAGTAGGAGGAATTTATGATGAGGAAGCGCAAAAAATGGTTGAAGATAAATTTTCTTACGTTCCACCAGCTGGAACAATTCCATACACAAATGGAGAAGGGTATTTAGCACCTTATAATCATGGAGCACCTGAAAATGCAGATAAAACACATGGTTTATATGGTATCGCTCAAGATACTGCTGGAAGAAATTCTGCAATTAATGACTTAAATCCAATTGCATATACTGAGAGCAATGCAAAAGAAGGTAAAGTTCTTTTCGAAAGATTTTGTATTCATTGCCATGGAGAAAAAGGAGATGGACAAGGTTCAGTTGTAACCAATAGTAATGGAAAATTTCCTTCACCTGGAGCATATAAAAAAGAACTGACTGCTGGAGAAATTTTCTATACAATTACATATGGAAAAGGATCAATGGGGTCGCATGCGTCACAAGTTAATCCAATGGAAAGATGGAAAATTGTACACTACGTAGAAAAACTTGCTGGAAAAGATAAAGAAATAGAAGAAGTACTTTTGTTTGATGCAAATACAGATACAGATAAAGATGGTGTCATGGATAATGTTGATGAATGTCCTTCGGTAAAAGGATCACCATCAAATCATGGATGCCCTGAAGTGGATGAAGCAACACAAAAAGTAATCGACTTCGCGATTGAAGGACTTGTTTTTGAAACTGGGTCGGCTAATCTTGCAACATCATCTTACAATGGATTAGATAATTTATCGAAATATTTAGTTGAAAATGATAAAATGGCTTTATTAATTAATGGCCATACTGATAACGTAGGAAATTCTAATGGTAATCAAGCACTATCGTTAAAAAGAGCAAAAATGGTTAAATTATATTTAACTGAAAAAGGAGTGGATAAAACTCGAATTACATCAATTGGATATGGACAAAATAAACCAATTGCAGATAATAGTAGTGAAGAAGGACGCCTTGCGAATAGAAGAGTAGAATTTAGAGTATTTAATTAATAATAAAGATTAATAAACGTAAAATGGAATTTCAAATTTCAGCTAAAGCTAAAAAGACAATTTTCGGAGTTATCGGAGTAGGTGTGTTAGCATTTATTATCGGTATCGTTCAGAATAGCGGCTCAGATCAATTTATGACGAGATTATTCTCTAATTTCTTAATTGATGGATTTTTCTTCTTTGCAATTGCGTTAGGAGCATTATTCTTCTTGGCGTTACAATATGCTACGGAAACAGGTTGGTCTGTTGCAGTTAAAAGAGTAGTAGAAGGTGTGGCGTCCTATGTAATAGTAGGAATTATTGTGTTATTGGTAATTTTCGCGATACTAACATTTACTGACGGAGGTTGGTTTGGTCAAGAAACAACACACGGACACCACACTGGTCACATTTATCAGTGGATGGATCCAGAAGTTGTTAAACATGATGCACTAATTGCTGGGAAAGCACCTTTCTTAACAAAACCTTTCTTTTGGGTTGTTACACTAATCTATTTTGCGACTTACTTCTTCTTTTATAGAGGTTTTAGAAAAAGAAGTTTACAAGAAGACCTTGAAGGAGGAACAAAAATTCACTTTAAAAACTTTTCTAAGGCAGCACTGTTCTTAGTTTTATTCGGATACTTTAGCTCCACTTCATCATGGCATTGGATTATGTCTATTGATGCACATTGGTTCTCTACATTATTTGGATGGTACGTATTCGGAGGAATGTGGTGTACAGCAATGACGACAATTATGCTTGTTGTACTTTATTTAAAGAAAAAAGGACATTTACAGCAAGTAAATGATAGCCATATTCATGATATAGGGAAATGGATTTTTGCAACAAGTTTCCTTTGGTCATACTTATTTTTCTCTCAATTCATGTTATACTGGTATGCTGATATTCCTGAGGAAGTAATCTATTACGTAACAAGAATTGAAAATTACAAGATGATTTACTGGGGTATGTTCATGGTTAACTTCATTATTCCAATGTTAATCTTAATGTCTGCGGACGCGAAAAGAAATGCTGGAATCTTAATGTTTGTTTGTTTTACAATCATAATTGGTCACTGGGGAGATGTATACATGTTAATTACACCTGGTACTATGGGTGAACATGGAAGCATAGGATTTATGGAAGTAGGTTTATTTATGGCATTTGCAGGAGTATTTACATTCTTTATTTTGAATACACTTACGAAAGCACCATTGATGCCTAAAAACCATCCATATTTGGACGAAAGTAAACACCACCACATTTAACTTATTATAGAGATCAAAAGAATTAAGAAATGGGAATGAAATTTGTTGTTTTAGTCGTTATCGTATTAGCTGCAATCGCAATTGCACAGATAATGCGCGTATATGAACTCTCTAATAAAATTAGAGGCAAGAGAGAAGAAGATATTGATTTAAGAACAAACAATATTAATGCATCATTAATGTTAGCATTTTTAATTGTATTCTTTGGTTCTTTCTTCTGGATGTTAGCTGTTTATGGAAGAGGTTTATTACCTCAAGCAGCTTCTGAAATTGGTCAAGAGATTGATTGGTTATATAATGTTAACTGGATTATTGTAATTGCAGTATTTCTATTAACAAATGGATTGCTATTCGTTTTTGCATGGAAATACTCTTATCATCCAAATAGAAAAGCGCACTGGTTTCCGCATGACAACAAATTAGAGATGATTTGGACGGTAGTTCCAGCGGCAGTTTTAGCTGTAATCATCATTTTAGGATTGTTAACTTGGAATGAAATTACAGGTGCGCCATCTGATGATGCACAAATTGTAGAGTTATATGCAAAACAATTTGATTGGACTGCGCGATATTCTGGAGATGATAATAAACTAGGCTATGCCGATTATAAATTAATTGGTTCTGAAGACGATCCAGTTTCAGGAGTTTCGCATACAAATTCTTTAGGCTTAATTACAGATGATAATATCATGTGGAGAGTTTTCGGAATTAATCAAGAAATTGCAGAAATTCATGAAAATCTTGAAAAAGAGAAAAATGGAGAAGCAGCCTATTCAGAAGCAAACGTAAATCTTTTAATTTCTAAAGTTGAAAAATTAGAGAGAATCAGAGAACGTATTTTGAACATGGAAGGAATGTACGGAGATTCTGTTGGAGCATACGCAAAAGATGACTTCATTACAAAAGAGTTGTTTTTAGTAAAAGATCAAGAATACTTCTTTGTATTGCGATCTCAAGATGTATTACACTCAGCTTATTTCCCTCACTTTAGAGCACAAATGAACTGTGTACCTGGTCAACGAACAACGTTAAAGGTAAAACCTATTTTCACAACAGCCGAAATGCGCGATATCGTAGGTAACCCTAAATTCAATTACATTTTGATGTGTAATAAGATTTGTGGTGTTTCTCACTCAAACATGAAAATGGCCGTAACAGTTGGAACACAAGAAGAGTTTGATGCTTGGAAAATGAGAGAGGGTGTAGCAACACAAGCTGTTGTCGATACTTTAGCTCTTCCTGGAAATATTGATGTGAGTAGAATGAAAATGCCAGAAGCAGCACACCATGGAGATCACGAAGATCATGGGAATGATCATCACGAAGATATAGATCATGCGGAAGAGGCACATCACTAGAAGAAGAATTAACAAAAAGATTAAAAATTTTATAATAAATAATTAACTATGTCAGCAGCAGCTCATACTGATCACGGACATCATCACAAGGAAAGTTTCATTACGAAATACCTTTTCACTCAAGATCACAAGATGATCGGGAAACAATTCTTGGTAACAGCTATTTTTATGGCGGTTGTAGCAGTTATTCTGTCAATTTTATTCAGAATCCAACTCGCATGGCCAGGAGAAAGCAATAGCGTATTATCCTTCTTTTTAGGAGATAAGTGGGCGCCAGAAGGAATTCTGGATCGCGGAATGTATCTAGGGTTAGTTACAATTCACGGAACAATTATGGTATTCTTTGTATTAACAGGTGGATTATCTGGGACATTTAGTAACCTATTAATTCCGTTGCAAGTAGGTGCGCGTGATATGGCGTCTGGATTGCTAAATATGATTTCTTATTGGTTATTCTTCTTGTCAAGTATTTTAATGTTATACTCACTGTTTTTAGAAACAGGACCAGCTTCTGCAGGATGGACAATTTATCCTCCTCTTTCAGTATACGAAGAAGCTATTCCTGGATCAGGTGCAGGTATGACAATGTGGTTATTATCAATGACAGTATTTATTGCTTCTTCATTATTAGGAAGTTTGAATTATATCGTTACTGTATTAAACTTACGTACAAAAGGAATGAAAATGACACGTTTGCCATTGACAATTTGGGCGTTTTTCATTACTGCTGTAATTGGAGTTCTTTCATTCCCTGTATTAGTGTCAGCAGTGGTGTTAATGTTGATGGATAGGACATTAGGAACAAGTTTCTATGTAAATGACACAATCATAGGAGGTGAAATCCTTGAACAATCAGGTGGTTCACCAATCTTATACGAACACCTTTTCTGGTTCTTAGGACATCCAGAAGTTTATATTGTATTATTGCCTGCATTAGGATTGACTTCCGAAATTGTATCGACAAATTCGAGAAAACCAATCTTTGGTTATCGTGCAATGATCGGATCGATTTTGGCAATTGCATTCCTTTCATTTATTGTATGGGGTCACCACATGTTTATTTCTGGAATGAACCCGTTCTTAGGAGGTGTATTCGTATTTACAACATTATTAATTGCGATTCCTTCAGCAGTAAAAGTATTTAACTACATCACAACATTGTGGAGAGGTAATATTAAGTATACACCAGCAATGCTTTTCTCAATAGGTTTGGTTTCATCATTTATTACAGGTGGTGTTACAGGAATTATATTAGCGGATTCGGCATTAGATATTGCAGTACATGACACTTATTTCGTTGTAGCGCACTTCCATGTAGTAATGGGATTATCAGCAATCTTTGGAATGTTTGCTGGAGTTTATCATTGGTTCCCTAAAATGTATGGGAAAATGATGAATGCAAAACTTGGAATGGTACACTTCTGGCTAACGTTAGTTTCTGCATATGGTGTTTTCTTCCCAATGCACTTTGTAGGAATCGGAGGAGCACCAAGAAGATATTACGATTATAGTGTTTACGAAGGTTTTGATTCAAATCAATTTGATATGATTATGGACTTAAACGTAGTGATTTCCATTTTCGCAATTATTGGAGGTTTAGCTCAAATAATTTTCATATTCAACTTCTTTTATAGCGCGTCAAAAGGACAAAAAGCAGTTCAAAATCCTTGGAAAGGAAACACATTAGAATGGACTACTCCGGTAGAGCACATTCATGGAAACTGGCCTGGAGCACTTCCAGAAGTTCACAGATGGCCTTATGATTACTCTAAGCCTGGGGCAGAGGATGACTTTATCCCTCAAACTGTTCCATTAGCAGAAGGAGAAGAAGAACATTAGAAAAATTAGATAAGATTATTCTAAAGCCCATTCGTTTCAAACGAATGGGCTTTTTCTTTGGATAGGATTTTAATAAAATATTCCCTGTTTTGATTTCCATTTTTATAATGTGCTATGAATAGATCTCCGAAATGAGGAATAATAAAATCGAAACTGTGTATAAGTATCCAAAGAGATGCCTTTAACCATAAGATATTCAACTTATATTTATATAAAATTTCTGATTTGGATTCATTTGATTATAGAGACGACGAGCAATTTTCTCAGGAGGAAGAAATCAACACGGTGCTTAGGCCCAAGACATTCAATGATTTTTCTGGCCAAAAAAAAGTAACCGATAACCTTGGTATTTTTGTAGAGGCTGCAAAACTAAGAGATGAATCATTAGATCATGTACTCTTGCACGGACCTCCAGGACTTGGGAAAACAACGTTGGCAAATATTATTGCGAACGAAATGGGCGTTGGGATTAAAATTACGAGCGGACCAGTTTTGGATAAACCTGGAGATTTAGCTGGTTTGCTAACAAACTTAGAAGAGGGTGATGTATTATTTATCGACGAGATTCACAGACTAAGTCCAGTAATAGAAGAGTATTTATACTCGGCTATGGAAGATTTTATGATAGATATCATGATTGACAGTGGGCCAAGTGCACGAACCGTTCAAATTTCGTTGAATCCTTTTACGCTAATAGGAGCTACAACACGATCAGGATTATTAACAGCTCCTTTAAGAGCTCGATTTGGCATTAATTCCCGATTGGAATATTATGATGTTAATATTTTATCTGGGATAATTACTAGAGCTTCAGGAATCTTAGAGATAGAGATTCATGAAAATGCATCCATGGAAATTTCAAGAAGAAGTAGAGGAACACCAAGGATTGCAAATGCATTGCTCAGAAGAGTTCGAGATTTCGCTCAAATTAAAGGAGATGGAGTGATTACTATCGAGATAGCAAATATGGCATTAGAGGCATTAAATGTTGATCAGAACGGACTGGATGAAATGGATAATAAGATTTTATCAGTCATTATTGATAAATTCAACGGTGGACCTGTTGGAATGAGTACAATTGCAACAGCAGTAAGCGAGAATCCTGGAACAATAGAAGAGGTCTATGAACCTTATTTAATCAAAGAGGGTTACTTATTGCGAACACCCAGAGGTCGAAAAGCAACTGAAAAAGCATTTAAACATTTGGGACGTGATTTAGGGTATCATCAAAGCGGATTGTTTTGATGAACAAAACAGACTTAAGCCAAAAAATAAAAGAAGAAACGAAACGGTTAGGGTTTTTATCATGTGGAATCTCAGAAGTAGAATTTCTTGAAAATGAAGCAAAACACTTAGAGAGTTGGCTAAAAAATGATTTCCATGGAAAAATGAAATACATGGAAAATCATTTTGATAAACGTCTAAATCCAGCTCTTTTGGTGGATGGAGCAAAAAGTGTTATTTCAGTATTATTAAATTACTTTCCGGAAAAAGATTTATTTAAAAACGAAGCATTTAAAATTTCTAAATATGCATATGGCAATGACTATCATCATGTAATAAAAGAAAAATTAAATGAACTCTTACAATTTATTGAAACAGTTGTTGGCTCAGAAATAAATGCGCGCTGCTTTACTGATTCAGCACCAGTAATGGACAAAGCTTGGGCAGAAAAATCTGGCCTTGGATGGGTAGGTAAAAACGGAAACTTACTTTCTAAAACAGTCGGATCATTCTTCTTTATTGGAGAAATTATTTTAGACCTAGAATTGGAATATGATCTCCCAGTTTCTGATCATTGCGGAACATGTACTAAATGTATTGATGCTTGTCCAACAGAAGCAATTATTAAACCAAATGTAGTAGACGGCTCTAAGTGTATCTCGTACCTTACAATAGAGTTAAAAGACCAAATAATTCCAAGTGAGTTTAAAGGAAAAATGGACGATTGGATCTTTGGATGTGATGTTTGTCAAGATGTTTGTCCTTGGAATCGATTTTCACTAAGTCACAGTACGAATACTTTTAAGCCTCATGAAAAATTAGACCAAGTAGATTTTAGTGATTTATCAAAAGAAATTTTTAATGAACTCTTTAAATTATCTGCAGTTAAACGAACG
The DNA here is from genome assembly GCA_964415335.1 of uncultured Crocinitomix sp. Lineage (GTDB taxonomy): Bacteria > Bacteroidota > Bacteroidia > Flavobacteriales_D > Crocinitomicaceae > Crocinitomix. The sequence goes on along the minus strand of CAYPZN010000055.1, from coordinate 16,325 downwards.
CGATTTAAAGGACTAAAAAGGAATATTAATTTTATAAGGGAGAAATAAAAAAGGAATGCTTTAAGCATCCCTCATAACTAAGATTTTTTAAAAGCTACATGAAGTATTTTGGGGTACTTCTGTCCAAATGAATTTAGACACCATTCCTTAAATCCCTCCACTTCTTCTGACTTTATCCAAGTAAGTGCTTTACTAAGTTCCTTTTGGAATAAAATCTTATCAAAACTAACCTTTGTCAGTATCTCTTTGCACAATTCTAACATATCACGTTGATTTTTAGGTTTCTTAAATTTAATAAAAATGCTCGCATCATTAACCTCTCATCAAAATTATTTTTATTAACAACACAATTCCGATACACTACATCCTCCAAAGTAGACGGAATACTCGACAAAATATTACGTTCATTAACAAAAAAAATGTTGAAAACTCCCACCTATTTCAATAAGTGTTTGTAAATCAGTTGTAAAATAGATTTTAAAGGATATGATTTTGTTGTTTTAACAGAGAGTTGACCAGTTCCGGAACCTTCTCAGAGGCCTTTCCTTGAATGTGTTGAATGTCGCTTTCTGGAAAATTAAATGTTCCTGGATCAACTAAAATCTTTTTTGCATGGACAGAACAAGAATGAATTAAACCTGCGGCGGGATATACTTTCAAAGATGTTCCAATGACAATTAAAAAATCGCACGCCGAAATAAGCTGTTCTGCATCTGTCATTTTAGGAACTTCCTCTCCAAACCAAACAATATGTGGTCGAATTTGATGCCCCTCAGCAGTTACATCTCCTAAACGAATTGGAGCACTGATAGAAAATGGATTTTCATCAGAAAGAACACTTCTGCCCTGAGTGATCAATCCATGTAGGTGTAAGATATCTTTAGAACCTGCTCGTTCATGAAGGTTATCAATATTTTGTGTAACAATTGAAACATCAAAGATTTCCTCTAAACGAACTAAAGCATGGTGCGCTTCATTAGGCTCAACGTTAAGAATTTGTTGCCTTCTTTGTTCGTAAAAAGATAAAACCAAAGCCGGGTTTTTATGCCAAGCGTCAATCGTTGCCACCTTTGACAAATTGTGTTTTTCCCATAGTCCATCACTATCCCTAAAAGTGCCTAAACCACTCTCCGCACTAATTCCAGCTCCAGTTAAAACAACGATTTTCTTCTTTTGATTTTCCATGAGATGAATTTTAATCACTTTAAAGCTACTAAATTTTTAATTCTTTTTTGAATTGATTTTAATGAAATAATTCAGTGATATAGTTCAATTGATTCCCAATGGAGTCACTATATTTTAGTATATTTGCCCACTTAATCCATTAAAAAACAACAATGGCAAAAATCAGAAAACAAGACGCTTTAGATTATCACGCAAACGGAAAGCCAGGAAAGATAGAAGTAGTTCCAACAAAGCCTTATAGTTCGCAAAGAGATTTATCTTTAGCTTATTCGCCAGGGGTTGCTGACCCTTGCTTAGAAATTGCCGATAATAAACAAGATGTATACAAGTATACGGCTAAAGGAAATTTAGTTGCTGTAATTTCAAACGGAACGGCAGTACTTGGCCTTGGAAATATCGGGCCTGAAGCGTCAAAACCTGTTATGGAAGGGAAAGGACTTTTGTTTAAGATTTTTGCAGACATTGATGTTTTTGATATTGAAGTGGATGCCAGTGACCCAGAATTATTTATCTCTACAGTTAAAGCAATTGCACCAACGTTTGGTGGAATTAACCTCGAAGACATTAAAGCGCCAGAAGCGTTTGAAATCGAGCGAAGGTTAAAAGAAGAATTAGATATTCCAATCATGCATGATGATCAGCATGGAACAGCAATTATATCAAGTGCTGCTTTGATTAATGCACTTGAATTGGCTAAAAAGAAGATTGAAAAAGTTAAAATTGTTGTTGTTGGTGCGGGTGCAGCAGCGTTTTCTTGTGCTAAGTTATACTTAGCGCTTGGCGCAAAGTTGGAAAACATATTAATGTATGATAGTAAAGGCCTCTTGACAAAGAAGAGAGATAATTTAGACCAATACAAGTCTGAATTTGCAGTACATGATAAAGATATAAGTTTGATAGATGCCATGAAAAATGCTGACGTTTTTCTAGGCCTTTCAAAAGGAGGAATCGTTTCAAAAGAAATGATTAAATCAATGCCAAAAAATCCAATCGTATTTGCATTGGCAAATCCAGATCCTGAAATTTCATTTAAAGACGCAACTTCGGTTAGAGATGATATTATTATGGCTACTGGACGTTCTGACAATCCAAATCAGGTGAATAATGTGTTAGGATTTCCTTTTATTTTTAGAGGAGCACTTGACGTAAGGTCAACCTCCATAAATGAGGCTATGAAATTGGCCGCTGTAAGAGCAATTGCCGAACTTGCAAAAGAACCAGTTCCAGAAGAAGTTAATGAAGCATATGGTGAAAAGAATATTTCGTTTGGAAAAGAACAAATAATTCCGAAACCATTAGACTCACGTTTAATTACGTCTGTTTCTCCTGCTGTAGCAAAAGCTGCAATGGAATCTGGCGTAGCACAAAAACCAATTGATGATTGGGAAGAATATGAATCTGAATTAAGAAGACGATTAGGATTAGATAATAAATTGGTCAATGTATTGACAGAAAAAGCAATTAAAAACCCTAAAAAAGTTGTCTTTGCAGAAGCTGATAACTATAGAGTCTTAAAGGCAGCACATTTGGCTGAAGAAGAGGGATACGCTAAACCAATTTTACTTGGAAGAAAAGAAAAAATAAATGCGCTGATAGAAGAAATAGGATTAGAGTTTGAAAATGCAGAAATTATTGATCCAAAAGAAGAGTGTGAAATCGGTAAATGTGAAGAATTTGGAAAAATTTTCTTCGAAAAGAGAAAAAGAAAAGGGTTCACGCTTTCTGAATCATGCAAAATCATGCGTGAAAGAAATTACTTTGGATCAATGATGGTTGAGACTGGAGAAGCGGATGCACTTATTTCGGGAATTACCAGAAATTACAAAGACGTAATTCGTCCTGCCCTACAAATTGTTGGAAAACAAGAAGGAACAGACAAAGTGGCGGGAATGTATATTCTTGCTACTAAAAGAGGGCCAATGTTTTTAGCTGATACAACAGTTAATTTTGATCCAAGTGCAGAAGAAATCGCAGAAATTACCAACATGGTTGCTAAGAAAGTAAGACAACTAAATGTTCGGCCGCGAATAGCATTATTATCATATTCTAATTTTGGATCAGCTGTTGGAAAAGATTCGAAAAAAATGAGTCAAGCCGTTAAAATTATTAACGAACGTTATCCAAATCTAGCTGTTGATGGTGAAATACAAGCAAACTTTGCATTGAACAACGAATTGAGGATGGAAAAATTCTCCTTCTCTTCTTTAGGAAATAAAAATGTGAATACACTGATATTCCCGAACCTCTCTTCTGGAAATATTGCCTATAAATTATTGCAAGAAATGACAGATGATGTTGAAGCTATTGGACCGATCTTGCTTGGACTTAAAAAATCAGTGCATGTTTTGCAATTAGGAAGTAGTGTGAGAGAAATCACTAATATGGTCAAAATTGCTGTTTTAGACGCTCAAAAAAGATAAAACAATGATTGCTCACTTAAACGGAAGACTTGTCGAAAAAGCACCAACAAATATTATTGTTGAGTGTGCAGGAGTAGGGTATTTTGTAAAAATAAGCCTCAATACATATTCGAATATTGGAGCAGACGAACAAATAAAAATACATACACAGTTACAAGTCCGTGAAGATGCACATACGTTGTATGGATTTTATTCATTGAAAGAACGAGAAATGTTTAATCATCTAATTTCCGTTTCAGGGATTGGAGCAAATACAGCAATTTTAATGTTGTCTGCTTTGACGTCCGAAGAGATAGCCGCTGGAATCGTAAGAGAAGATGTTGCACTCATCCAAAGCATAAAGGGGATAGGTGCTAAAACAGCGCAAAGAGTAATTATTGATTTAAAAGATAAAGTTGCAAAAGCTGATTTTAATACAGAAAATATTCTTGTTGTAAACAATACAAATGAAAATGATGCGTTAACTGCTTTGTTGTCCTTAGGTTTTGATAAAAACCGAGCGGAAAAAGCGATTAAAAAAGTGATTACAGGCGATCAATCTGTTGAACAAATTATAAAGGAGGCATTAAAGGTATTATAACAAGGTGAAAAACACACTGCTCATACTACTCACACTAGGCTTAACACTGAATCTTTTTGCAAATGGCAAAGGAAAGAATTCACGCGTCCTTTCATATCGATTAGAAGAAGATACTCCGAAAGTAAAACTTCCTTTTCCAATTTATGATTATAGAGATTACACAGATCAGAAAACATCTCCAATTAGCTTAAAAGATCCAAGTAACTTAAATACGGAAATTGTATATAATCCCGAAAATGGTAATTACGAAGTAGTCCAAAAAATAGGGTCAAAATATTATCGTTACCCAACTTCAATGACTAGGGAAGAGTATATAGCCTATCAAAGAGAAAAAGCATTGAATGATTATTGGGTAGATAAAGTAGATGAGTCAACAGAAAAATCAAGACAAGCTATAATTCCACCATTGAAAGTTGGAGGAGAAGCGTTTGATGTAATTTTTGGAGGTGATGAAATCAATATTCGCCCCACAGGTTCTGCTGAACTTCGTTTTGGAGTTAACGTTTCTAGATTCGATAATCCAGCCCTACCAGAAAGACAACGTCGAGTAGCAACATTTGATTTTCAACAGCAAATTCAGTTGAATTTAGTTGGACAGATTGGAGATAAATTAAAATTGACAATTAGCCAAAATACAGAAGCAACATTTAATTTTCAAAACCAAGTAAGAATTGAATATACAGGATATGAAGATGAAATTATTCAGAAGATAGAAGCTGGAAATGTAAGTTTGCCATTAAATACAACCTTAATTCAAGGATCTCAAAGTTTGTTTGGTATCAGAACAGATTTGAAATTTGGAAGATTAACAGCTCAGACAATTTTATCCCAACAAAAAGGACAACGACAAGAAATTAATGTTGCAGGTGGTGCACAAGTTCAAGATTATGAAGTTCGTGTTGATAATTATGAAGCAAACAAACACTACTTCTTAAACTATTATCACAGAGAACGTTATGACACGGCTATGCAGTCAATTCCAATTGTAAACTCTCAAGTAAACATTACAAAAATTGAAGTTTGGGTTACCAATAGAATTAACCGAGTTGAAAACACAAGAAACATAATTGCTTTCACCGATTTAGGAGAGGGTAGAATTGAAAATTTAGAGGGTGGTCCAACAATTTTAGGAGGAAATGATTTACCTAGAAATGGTGTGAATAACCTTTATGAAGAAGTTTCAAACAATACAGATGTTAGGGATTTTTCGAATTCAGTAAATGCACTATCTGTAATTTCAGGATCACCAGGGCCATTTGAGCAATCGATTCATTATGAAAAAGTTGAAAACGCGCGAAAATTAACAGAACAAGAGTTTACATATAACGGGCAATTAGGATTTGTTTCATTAAGATCACCGTTAAATCAAGATGAAGTGCTTGGGGTAGCGTATCAGTATACAATAAACGGAAGAACATTCCAAGTTGGAGAATTTTCAACTGACGTTCCCGTTGAAGAAGATTCAAAAAGTGCATTAATCCTTAAATTATTAAAACCAACAATTATTAATCCTAGAAATAAGACGTGGGATTTGATGATGAAAAATGTTTATTCTATTGGTGCTTACCAAGTAAGTCCAGCGGATTTTACATTTGATGTTTGGTATAACAATCCTGCTACAAGTGTTGACATCAATTATTTACCTTTTGAAGGAGTTAATGATATCCTGTTAATGCAACAATTAGATTTAGATCGATTAAATCTAAATCAAGAAACTTTTTCAGATGGACGTTTTGATTACGTTCCAATTCAATATGATGGAAATAGAGCAATCAATGGAGGAACATTAGATCCAAGAACAGGACGAGTTTATTTTACAACGATTGAACCATTTGGAAGAACATTAAGAGAAAAATTACAAGCAAGTCCATTAGCTCCAATTGAAGTAAATGGAATCGCGTTCGAAGAATTATACGATTCAACAAAAACAGCTGCACAGCAAATTCCTAGTAAAAATAGATTCAGCATTAGAGGGAGTTATAAGTCATCTGTAAGTTCAGAAATATCGTTAAACTCACTAAATGTTCCAGAAGGAAGTGTAACCGTAACAGCTGGAGGATCAAGATTAATTGAAGGTGTCGATTATACAGTTGATTATAATTTAGGACGCGTTAAAATATTGAACCAAGGAATTCTTGAATCACAAACACCAATTAAGGTTCAATTGGAAAGTAATTCCTTATTCGGTTTTCAATCTAAATCATTAGTTGGAGCTCATTTTAATTATGAGTTTAACAAAGACTTTAATATTGGAGCGACAGTTTTAAATCTTACTGAAAAACCACTAACCCAAAAGGTAAACATTGGAGATGAGCCAATCAGTAATACAGTGTTAGGAACAGACATTAGTTATAAAACCGAAGTACCTTTTTTAACAAAATTAGTTGACTTTTTACCTGTGATTAGCACAAAGGAAAAATCTAGCATTAATGCTTATGGTGAATTTGCTTATTTAATTCCAGGAACTCAACGAGCAATCAGTAGAGAAGGAATCTCTTATATTGATGGGTTTGAAGGAAGTCAAAGCGCAATTGACATTAGACAATTCCAAACATGGCGTTTAGCATCAATTCCGCAAGGACAAGATGATTTATTCCCTGAAGCAAAAATAAAGTCAGGAACTGAAGCAGGTTTTAATAGAGCGCATTTATCTTGGTATCAAATCGATCCAACAACATTCTTCCAAAACACAAATACTACTCCAGACCATATTAGAAATAATGATGAAATTTTGTTTGACTCTCGAATGAGGCAATTAAGACAAAATGAACTATTTCCTCAATTCCAACCACAACAAGGAACATTGAATAATATTCCGGTATTTGATTTAGCTTACTATCCAAGAGAAAGAGGACAATTTAACTATGATACAACCGCGGCATTAATTGACGAAAACGGAGAATTCACAAATCCGGAAGAACGTTGGGCTGGAATTATGCGTGCACTAACAACAACGAATTTTGAAACAGCAAATATTCAGTTTATCCAATTTTGGATGCTTGATCCATTTAATGATGATGCAACAGATAGTGGAGAAGTAAACACTGGAGGAGGAGATTTATATTTCAACTTAGGAAATATTTCTGAAGATGTACTGCCAGATTCAAGAAAGAGTTTTGAAAATGGATTACCAACAAGTAATACATTTGATCCTAATGTATATGATACAACTTCTTGGTCAGTAATTTCAAATGATCAGGTAATTGTTAATGCATTTGACAATAACTCAGGGACAAGAATATTTCAAGATGTCGGATTAGATGGGTTTGGCGGAGCAGCCGAAGTTGCTGGAAAAGCAGCATTTGTGAGTTGGGTAAATGGGAGTGCGCTAAATGCTACTGCAAAGGGGCAATTATTGAATGACCCATCATCAGACAACTATACGTACTATCGTGATGATGATTCTGATATTTTGGAGCATGATATCGTTAGACGTTATAAATTTTATAATGGTACAGAAGGAAACTCTGCAACACCTGAAATCTCAGATACAATAAATGGAGAAGGCTATCCAACGCGTGGAACACAGCTTCCAGATATTGAAGATTTAAATCAAGATAATAACTTAAGTGAATCAGAAAGCTACTTCCAATATAAAGTAAGTTTAAGACCAAACGATTTGCAAATTGGACGTAATTTCATCACGAACCAGCAAGATGTTGCTGTTGAAGGAGTAGACGGAAAAATAGAGAGATGGTATCAATTTAAAATTCCAATCGAAAATCCGTCAGATGTAATTAATGGAATTTCAGACTTTAGATCAATTCGTTTCTTAAGAATGTTTATGCAGGGGTTTGATCATGAAGTTGTTTTACGTTTTGCGCGTTTAGAATTAATTCGTGGAGAATGGAGAAAATTCTTGAATAACCTAAACGAGCCAGGAGAAGTAATTCAGGATGATCCAAATTCTACAGAGTTTAATTTAGCAGCAGTAAACTTAGAAGAGAACGAAGGAAAAGAACCAGTTAATTATGCAATCCCTCCTGGTATTGTTAGAGAGTTAGATGTTGGATCAATTAATCAAAGACAATTAAACGAGCAATCACTTTCGTTAGAAATTTGTGGATTAAAAGATGGAGAAGCAAGAGCTGCATATAAAAATGTACAATTTGATGTCCGTTCATATAAGAAAATCAAAATGTTTGTGCATGCCGAGCAACAAGAACGTTTGGGATGGACAGAAGCTGATCTTCAGGATGACGAATTAACTGCATTTATCCGTTTAGGAACAGATTTTGACAACAACTATTATGAGTATGAAATTCCATTAAAAACAACACCGCACGGAACATTGACACAGGATGCGTTGTTGATTTGGCCCGAAGCCAATAATATGGAAATAGAATTGGATTCATTACTTGAATTAAAAATTGAAAGGGACAGAAATGGAGCAACCCCTTCAATAGAATACACGCGTAATTTAGCCCCAGATGATTTTGGTGTTATTCGAAGAATTAAAGTAAAAGGAAATCCAAATCTTCAAGGAACAAAAACAATTATGATTGGTGTTCGTAATCCTGGGAAAAACACAAATCACCCTTGGTTAAGTGCTGAAGATGGAGAAGAAAAATGTGCAGAAGTATGGGTAAATGAGCTGCGTTTAACTGATTTTGATCAAAGAGGTGGATGGGCATCTACCGCACGTGTAAATGTTCAGTTAGCAGACTTTGCAAGTGTTAATTTATCAGGAAATTATTCAACACCAGGCTGGGGTAGTATTGAGAAAAAAGTAAGTGAACGTCAGCGAGACACGCAATTAGGTTTTGATGCCTCTACAAATGTAGAATTAGGACAATTTTTCGGTAAAAAGTTGAATTTACAATTGCCATTCTATGCCGGATATTCAACATCTATTATTGAACCAGAATTTGATCAACTTGCACCTGATGTTCGAATTAATCAATATGAAGACTTGGCAACACGTAGGAGTAGGGCGGAATTATCTAGAGATGTGACGACAAGACGCTCGTTCAACTTTACAAATATTCGAAGAGAACGTCCTTCTGGGAAAGAAAATCACATTTGGGACATTGAGAATTGGACTGCAAATTATTCTTTTAACGAATTGTTCCGTCGTGACATTAATACTGAACGAGACATTACACGAACTTATCGAGGAGGTTTAAATTATACATATTCGAATAAGCCATTGTTAGTTGAGCCGTTCAAGAAATTGAAATTTCTAAGAAAATCAAGATGGTTTGCATTAGTGAAAGATTTTAATTTCTACTTAGGACCAAAATCGCTTGGATTTAATACTGACCTAACACGTTTATATAATGAACGTCAAAATAGAAATGCATTAGATACAACCTTTATCTTCCGCCCAACATTCTTAAAGAATTTTACATGGAATAGAACGTATGATTTTAAGTATGACCTTTCCAAAAACATCAAATTTTCGTTCTCTGCAATTAACAATGCAATTATTGAAGAACCAACAGGAATTGTTGATAAGAACGCTGACCCGGATTTATTCCCTAATGCAGCAGATAATTATCAGCAATACAGAACAAATTTAAGAAACGCATTCCAGCCATTTAATGGAAGTAATGACTTTGGAGGAAAAGGACTTAATTATGCACATAATTATGACCTTTCTTATAAGATTCCGTTTGATAAATTACCGTTGACAAGCTTTATTTCGGCAAACGCTAAATTAAGAGGTAGTTATGATTGGCAAAGGGCTCCATTGTCATTGCCAGAGATCGGCAACACTGCGCAAAATTCTAGAAACTTTACAGTAAACGGCCAATTGAATATGGTAACGCTTTACAATAAAATTGGATTCTTGAGAAAAGTAAATAATGACGGTAAATCAAGAGGAGGACGTGGAAACGTTGCAAGTAGAAATCAGACTGCTGATGCTAAAAAGAAAGAAGAGGATAAAAAGAAAGAAGATGGAGAAAAAGAGGATGAAAAGAAAAAGAAGAAAAGAGAAGGAATTCATCCAGCGTTAAAGACCACTGCACGATTAATTATGGCGTTTAGAAACCTTTCTTTTTCGTATGCTGAAACAGACGGAATGCTATTGCCTGGCTTTAATACAGAAACGTCTATTTTGGGATTAGACAATGGTTTTGGATCTCCTGGATTTGGATTTGTTTCAGGACAACAGAACAGAAACTTATTAGGACAACAAACCAATGCTTGGGGGAATGGAGCATTTGATGAATTTGCACCGTTTGCTGCAAGTAATGGATGGTTAAATCCAAACCCAAATTTAAATATTCAACATACAGTATCGCATACACAATCAATAAATGCGAGAGGAACATTTGAACCGTTTAAAGATTTAAGAATTAACATTACTGTTGATCGAAAGTTTACTGAAAATGAAAACTCATTTTTCCGATTTAATGATACACTTACAGGAGGTCCAGATTTTGAATATCAAAGTCGTATAAATGGAGGTTCAGTAAGTTTTACAACGATAGCTTGGAAAACGTCATTCGGACAAATTGATTCAAACAATGTATCAAGTGTGTTTGAAGAATTAAGAGCCTCTAGACAAACAGTTTCGCAACAATTGGGAGAAGAAAGTGGAACTTCGCTAGGAACTGACGGTTACTATGATGGATTTGGGGAAAATCAGCAAGATGTTTTAGTTGGTGCTTTCCTTGGAGCGTATACTGGAAGAGGAACTGGAAACGAATTTTTTGATGTCTTTAAGGCAATTCCATTACCAAATTGGGATATTCGTTATGATGGACTTTCTAAAATAGATTTTTTAAAGAAACACGTTAGAAATTTCTCTTTAACGCACGCTTATCGTTCAAATGTGTCCGTATCAAATTTCCAAACAAACTTGGCAGCATTTGATCAAGCTGGAGTTCAACAGAGAGATGCTTCAGATAATTTTATTGCAGGAAGACAAATTCAAAGTGTTACAATTACTGAACAATTTGCACCGTTCTTAGGATTAGATGCAACATGGATTGTCGGAGAAAATGGATTGATTACTAGGTTTGAGTATAAAAGAGATCGCGCATTAGCATTAAATGTTACAAATCTTCAAATTACTGAAATGAGAGGACAAGAAATCGTAATTGGAAGTGGATATAAATTTTCTAACGTTAAATTACCGTTTCAAGTACTGGGTAAAAATCCTGTGAGTGATTTGAATATCCGATTTGACTTGTCAATTCGAAACAATATTGCGTTAAACCGGAATATTATTGAAAACAGTCAACAAATAACTTCTGGTCAAAATTCATATTCAATTAAATCGAAAATTGATTATAACATAGGTCCAAATTTAAATATGGGATTCTATTTCGACCGAGTTGTTAATACTCCTCAATTGTCAACTGCATTTAAGACGGCAAATACAAGTTCAGGAATTTCTCTGAGATTTAATCTAGCACAATAAACAATGAGCCAAATTGTAGTTCGCCCTGCAAAAAGGGAAGACATGAGTTCTGTCTTGGATTTGATTCGTGAACTGGCAATATATGAACATGCAGAAAAGGAAGTAACAAACACCCTAGAAAATCTTATTGAAGATGGTTTTGGAAATGAGAAAGTATTTGATTGTATTGTTGCGACTCAAGAAGAAAAAGTAATTGGCTTTGCTTTGTTTTATACAAGCTATTCAACATGGAAAGGGAAATGCCTTTATTTAGAAGACTTTTTAGTTACTGAACAATGGAGACGAAAGGGGATCGGTAAATTACTCTTTGACAGTGTTTATGATATCGCCAAAGAAAGAAATGTAAAACGATTTGAATGGCAAGTACTGGATTGGAATCTACCAGCAATCAATTTTTACAAAAAATACCATGCAAATCTTGATGAAACTTGGATCAATTGTAAGTTGATCGTTTAACTTTCTCTTCCCAAAAGATATTGCGCTAAATTACGCAAAGGCAATTTTTGACCTGCTGAAATTTGAATATTATCTAAATTATTCATTGCAATTTGATAAAAAGAATTCATTTTTTCAGAAGCTTGTTCTTTTATGTTTAATTCAGCGTAAAGAGCTTTAACACCAGAAACTTTAGCAACCATATCTTTTTCTTCAAAAAGAGTTTTAAATGCATTCATTTGATCTTCATTAGCATCTTCTAGAGCTTTTAGTAATAGATATGTTTTTTTATTAGCAATGATATCACCACCAACTCGTTTCCCAAATTTATTTTCATCCGCGTAGACATCCAAAATATCGTCTTGTAGTTGAAAAGCAATGCCAAGATTTACCCCAAAAGCATAAAGAGCATTAGCATCTTCTTCTGAAGCTTTGCCAATGATTGCACCCATTTTTAAACTACACCCTAATAAAACAGCCGTTTTATACTTAATCATTTTCAAGTAAGCGTCAATTTCAACAGAAGAAGTCGTTTCAAAGTCCATGTCCCACTGCTGTCCTTCACAAACCTCCGAAGCAGTTTGATTGAACAATGGCAACAATTGAGAAAGAGCTTCAGGGCTATAGTTAGTTAGCTGTTTATAGGCTTCAATCATTAAGGCATCCCCACTTAAAATTGCAATGTCTCGGTTCCATTTTTTATGAACAGTCTCATTTCCCCTTCGTAAAGGAGCTTCATCCATTATATCGTCGTGAATCAATGTAAAGTTGTGAAATAACTCTACAGCCATTGCTGCTGACTTAGCTGATGAAAAATCCGATTGAAACATTTCTGTCCCCATTAGTGTAAGAACCGGTCGCATCCGCTTGCCTCCAAGATGCATAAAATAGGTAATAGGTTCATACAAATTAGCAGGATTTGAAGGCAGATTAAAATCTTTAAGTGCGTCTTCAATATAAGTTTGATACGTTTGAATTGAGCCGATCATTTTATGAATTTGATTCGTTCATATTTTTAGTACTACCAATCGTAGTAGTTTCAATTTCTAGCTCATCTAGATCAATATCTTCTTCTTCATCATACAAATGAAAAAGAGGCTCTGCTAATGCTTTATTGCTGATTTTCTTTTCCATCCAAAGCAATAAACTTGGTAAAATCATAAGATTAGCAAACATTGCCACTAAAAGCGTTAAAGATACCAAGATACCTAAAGCTTTTGTGCCTCCAAATTGAGAGAACGCAAACATTAAAAAACCAAAAAACAATACGATAGAAGTGTAAATCATACTTGTACCTGTTTCTCGAAGTGCAGATAAAATACATTTTCTAAGGTCATGCTCATAAACTTTAAGCTCTTGTCTAAACTTTGCCAAAAAGTGAATGGTATCATCCACTGAAATTCCAAAAGCAATACTGAAAACGAGTAATGTCGAAGGTTTAATTGGAATTCCAGTAAATCCCATAACCCCAGCTGTAAATAAAAGTGGAATAAAATTAGGGACGAGAGAAACAAGAACCATTCTCCAAGAACGGAACAAAATTGACATTAAAATTCCAATCATAACAATTGCAATAGCCAATGAAATGATAAGATTAATAACCAAATATTGTGTTCCGTTAGAAGCAACAACAGAGGTTCCAGTAAAAATCACTTCCCATTCGTTTAATTCAATTGCCTTTGCCAGACTATCGTTAAACCCTTCTTTCATATGGTACGTGTAAATCAACTCTTCATCTGATTCAAATTCATCCATAAGATCACTATCATTTTCTGCATACATTTTCTGCAAATCCCGCATTACGGCAGAGGATTCTTCGTATAAAGTAGCTAAATGAATATCTTTTTCTACTCCTTGAGTATTAACAATTAGTGGATAAATACTATCGGTATAAACTTTTTTAGGATTAATAAAAGCCTCAAATCCTGGCCTTACCGAATCAACCAGTGCCTGAATTTCATAAGAGCCTAAATCTTCGATTTGTGTTGTAACACGCGTGATCATTTGTGTCGAATCTAAAAAACCGTTTGTACTAGAAGCCCCTGAATTTGTATTTTCAATATAAGTTGCGATCTTATTCAATTTTGAAACCGAGGGTATTTCAAATTTCTCAGGATTTCCATTACTATATGCCATGTTGGCAACTTTAATGGCATCTGTAACTGATAACGATTTTGAGAATCGATTAAAAGACTCAAGATGTCTTTGTGCAGCTTCAATATTTTCAAAACGATTGAAAAAAGTATTTTTCTTTTTCGTATTTAATAGAATATCAAAAGGTACGGCGCCACCATAATTCCCTTGGATAAACATGAGATCATTTGTGATTTGATCATTTTGAGGTAAATCACCAGTAATGTTTCCCGTAGCCTTTATTTGCAATGTGCCTATAAAAGCAGCAATGACTACAACAAAAGTTCCAAGAAAAACCCATTTGCGTCTATTTAAACTCAAGGATTCCAGCTTGCCAACGGTGTAATGAAGCCATTGTTTTTCAAGGTGTTTTAAGTGTTTGCTTTTAGGAATTTTAGAGTAGCTCAATACAATTGGCAAAATTGTAATTGAAAGCACAAAAACAAACAAAATGTTAATCGACGCAATCAAACCAAATTCAGAGAGTCGCTCAGAATTAGTAAATATAAATGTAGAAAATCCTAAAGCAGTTGTTAAGTTGGTCAAAAAAGTAGCATTACCAATTTTTTGAATAACACGAGATAAAGCTTTTGCCTTGTTACCGTGAGTTTTAATTTCTTGGTGAAATTTATTGATTAGGAAAATACAATTAGGGATACTGATTACAATAATTAATGGTGGAATTAAAACCATCAAAATTGAAAGCTGATAGTCTAACGCTCCAATACTACCCAAAGACCAGATTACGCCAGCGAAAACAACAGTATTTGCTATTAAAACAATTTTTAACGAACGGAAAAAGATGAACAACAGAAGTGATGTAACACCAATTGATAAACCAATGAAAAGGCCTAATTCGCCCTTTAATTTTTTTCCAACCGCAACGCGAATATGTGGCATTCCCGAAATGCGAATTTTTCCTAAAATAGGTTCATAATCAGCAGCAACAGCCTCTACGTCAAAAAGCACATTTGCTTTTTTCATGTCAACCATTATTGCTTCGTTGACAAAAACCATCATTAAAGACGAATTTGTTTCGGCATTGTATAAAACATTGTTATACAATGGATTTGATCGAATGATTGTTCGTAAACTATCGATTTCAGCCTGTGTTTCAGGCCGCTGTTTAATTACTTCATCAAAAAAGAAAACTTTGTTTTCAACATCTTTTGCTACTTGGTACAAATGAGCTTCAGATAAAACAGAATCAATCGCTGAAAAATTAGCAACGCGTTCTCCAAAATCATACCATGCTTGAAACTTTTCTTTCGAATATAAATCGTCCGTTTGAATCGCAAAAATCAAAAGTGATTCACTTCCTCCAAAAGAACTTTTTAATAATTCATAATCCTGTTTTGGAGGAGAATCTTTAGGAAGCATTGTTCCATAAGTATTATCAATCTTAATATTAGTGATAGCAAAATACCCGAAAAACACGGTGAATCCAAGGATGACACCAAGGAGTAAAATTCTATTTCTTAAGATGAATTGCGAAAGTTTAAACCACATTTCGGAACAAAAAATTAAAGTAAACGCAAATGTAATGAATCGAATTGTAAAAGAATTGCTTTATAACATAATTGTAACAAAATCTAGAAGGAATAATTAAAATTGAGATTTCAAATTATGTGAAACAACAAATCAAAAAAAGGTTAATTGATGGATAATGAAGATGTTTATGGTTTGAAGGATTAATTAAAAAGAAATGAATTCTTCAGGATTAATGTTTTTTCCATTTTTCCAAAGTTCGAAATGTAAATGCGGACCAGAGCTATTTTCACCTGTATCCCCAACAATGGCAATTGGATCTCCAGTTTGAACTTGATCTCCTTTCTTCTTTAATATAGTTGCACAATGCTTATAAATTGAAATCAAATTATCTTTGTGTTGAATAGCAATAACTTTACCTTCAGATTGAATCCATCCCGTTAAGATTACAACTCCTTCGAGACAAGCTTTGATAGGATCCTTGTCTTTAGTAACAACATCAACGCCAAAATGATCATCAAAAGGAGAGAATGAGCGAGAAACTACCCCCTCAACAGGACTGAAAAAAAATGCATAATCTGCTTCCTTATTATTTTCTGAAAAATCATTGTTTTCAATTTTGTACCGGAGGACCGAGTCTGAAACATCTTTTGAAAAATCAGGTGCATAGTTTTCCAGACCATCATTTAAACCATTTTCTGTACTATCAACA